>NZ_JANIBJ010000019.1 GCF_024505185.1 Methylomonas subterranea | reverse complement strand
ACGCCGGCGCCCTTCAATAAGTCGTTTCCTTCCGTGGTGGCGCAACCGGAAACGATGAACTGGCTGGAAACGATCAATAAAACGGGGGTAACCCTGATTAATTTTTTCATCTGATGTGATCTCCTTGATTTATGGTGTATTGCTTATGCTGTCCGGCGCCGCCAATACCGCCGGTCGCCAACTGTCGCTTCAAATAACCAAGCGGAAGGTTGGGGGTAATTGTAGTATCGATAAGCCACAAATTGCCCGGCAAGCGCCATCTTAATTTTTTATCGTGCTATCAATCGGTTTTTTGGGTGCCGCCGGGGATGATAACCCACGATTGCTGTGGAGCCGAACGTATTTCCTCGCGGGCTACTTTGGCTGCCTTGGGCTTGGCGGCCGGTTTGGGCGGAATCTTCGCCACCCGCTTCGGCGCCGGCGGCGGTTCGGCCGGCGCGGCGGGTTTCACGGCCTCTTCGGCCGTGATGGGTGCGTTAATGGCGTCGGCCGGGGGGGGCGGTGATTGCGCATCCGTGGATGGCGCCGGGACAGGCGCCGCTGGCTCTACGCTGGCGGATTGCGGCTGAGGTTGCAGCAGGGTTTCGGCGGTTTCGGCCGGCACGGGTTTGGGCTCCGGCTCCGGCTCCGGTAGCGGTGGCGAGACCGGCGCGGGTTGTTCCGTTAATGCGACTGGTTCCGCCGGGGGCTCGGGCGCGTCCTTGGATTGTTGCAAAATAAACCAGCTCGACGCGGCCGCCAGAACCAGGGCCAGCGCGCCCAACGCCATGACGACGTTGCGCGTTTGCCTGGAGGCGGCGTTGCCGGTGCGGACCGATAGCGGTTCCTGACTGACGGCAATGCCATCGTTGCTGAATTTGATGCTGCGGGATGGGACGTTGCCGGCCTGGGGCGCAGCGTTGCCTAACACGGTGCGCTCGGCGTAATCGTTTTGCCGGGGGGGGTGGGTTAGGTCGGCATCGCCTAGGACGCTTAAAGCTTGGGCAAATTCCCGAATCGTCTGCTGGCGATGGTTCATGTTCAGCTCGAGCGCGCGCAGGATGGCGTCCTCGATGGCCGGCGGCAGATTGTTGACGAATTGCGAAGGCGCTTTCAACTCCTTGCCCGCCACGCGCTCGTGCACGGGAGGCGGATTGCAGCCGGTCAGCAAGGCATAAAAAGTCGCTCCCAAGGCAAATATGTCCGCCCGCGCATCCGTGCCCGTGCCCATGACCTGCTCGGGAGGGCTGAAATGCAAACTGGCCGCTCTGCCCAAGGTGCGGGTCATGTCTTCCCCGACCACTTCCTTGGCAATGCCGAAATCTATCAGCATGATCCTTTCGCTTTCATCCAGCAGAATATTGCCCGGCTTGAGGTCGCGATGAATGATGGGCGGATTTTGTTCGTGCAGGTAGGTCAGCACTTCGCAGAGTTGCTGCATCCACGGCAATAGTTTTGCCAGCGGTATTTGATTGCCGGGATAGTTTTTACGCTCGCTGGCCAAGGTGCTGCTACCGCCGAACTTCAGCACCAGATAGCACATGCCGTCGATGATGCGTCGGTCGATAATGTCCGGGATGGCGGGATGATCAAGACGGCTGAGCAAGGCGGTTTCATACTCGTCAAACATCTGCACGGGTATTTCCTTCAACGCGCGATGCTTGCCGCTCAGTTCCAGATCGTCAACCAGATAGGCCGCGCCGAAACCGCCCTTGCCCAACACGGACTTGATTTGATAACGGGAAAAAACCACGTCGCCGGGCGACAGCAACCAGCCGAAAATGCCCCGGATTGCACCGTTTTGGGCGTAATCGATATGGGCGATTTCCTTTTGACAATGGCTGCAGTTGTAAGCGCCGCGAATTAACTGGCCAAGTTCGTTGGAGCCGCCGCAAATGGGGCAGAGCCGATAGGAAGCCTGGGTCTGGCTGGTGGGTCTGAGTACGGTTTCGTCATTCATGCCGGACGATCCTTCCGTTTCAGGCCCGTGACGGCAACGGCGATGAAGGCCAAGCCAAGCAGACCGACCATGCTCAAGTCGTGTTGCAAGTTTTCCGATAACGCTACGGCCGTGTTTCCGGCCAAATCTTTAAGTGCCAAGGTTTTTTCCGGTAGAGTGTTTTTCATGGCATCCAATGCCCAAAATGAAATCATGCTGGATTTTGCCACCCACAGGCTGACTTTTCCAAGCGGTACCACGGCGTTCGATAATACCACCTGCGGCACCAATAGAATGGGCGCGATCGCTATTGCCTTGTCGTTGCTGTCGACGAATGCGCTGACCGCCAGCCCCATGCAGGTCGCGGAAAACGCGGCCAGAAACAGCGCGGCCAGACTGCCGGGCAAACTGAAGGACAGCGACAGCATGCCGTGCACGATACCCAATAACATCAGGCATTGCAGCAGACACAGGATTGCCAGGGGCAACAATTTGCTCAGTAAATAGGGTGCTATGCCCAGGTTGACCGAACGTTCGCGTAAATAAATGGGTAATTCCTTCACCACTTCGCGGGCCGAATTCAGGGTGCCGAACCAGATGGCGGACAAAATCAATAAAAAGGCAATGGTGCCTTCCAAGCGCGCCCTGACCACCTCGTCTCCCTCGAGCGAACACACCAGACCCAGTAAAACGGCGATCAGGGGGGCCTGCAACAATAGAATCATCAGGTTTTTGCGATCGGCCAAAACCAGGTCTACATAGCGCAGGGTCAGGGTGCTCGCCTGTCTGAAATCGCAGCCAAACCAGGATTTTTTTGGCGTGGTCTGGCCGGCGCCATCCGGAAAATCCGCTGATTTTCGCATGCGGCCGGCCACATATTGCGCGTACAAATCGGATGCGCGGTAGCGTTCGGCCCACTCGCTCGGGCTTACCGATTCGTCCTCCAATAAATCATAGACTCCGCTCAAACGCTCAAGGCCAAAATAAGCGCATGCCTCGCGGGGCGGCCCAAAGTACACCAGCCGTCCCTTATGCAGCAGTACGACCAAATCGCATACGTCGATATTTTCCAGGCTATGGGTCACACAGACCACGGTTTTTGCATCATTAGCCAGTTCGGCAAACAGCTTCATCATGTGTTTGTCGGTGCCGGCATCCAAACCGCTGGTGGCCTCGTCCAGAAACAGGATGTTTGGATTGGCCACCAGTTCGACGGCCAGACTGACACGCTTGAGTTGACCGCCGCTGAGCGGCGCCGGTGTATCGATGGGCGCGCGGGCCTTGTCGGTCAGTTTGACTTTTTCCAACACCCGCCGAATGTGATTGTGAATTTCAGTCGCGTCCGTATCTTTCGGCAACCTTAGCTTGGCGGTATAGGTCAGCGCCCGGTCGGTAACGATCTTCCGGTGCACGATGTCCTGCTGCGGCACATAGCCGATAGAGGCGCGGAAGCTATCGAACGAGCTGTATAAATCGGTATCGTTGTACAGCACGTGTCCGCCCGTGGCCGGACGCCTACCGTTCATGGCATCCAGCAAGGTGGATTTGCCAGATCCGCTGGTGCCGAACAAAACCACGAATTCGCCGGGTTCTATGACCAAATTGATATCGTCCAATAGACGCTTGCGCTGCCGGCTGGCGTGATCTATCACCTCTTTGTATAACCCTTTAACCACCACCCTGACTCGCCCGGACAAATCAGACGGTTTCAATTCGTCGCCGGTGAAAACAAAGGCGAAGGAACCTATGCACACTCTGTCGCCCTTATGCAGGGCGACCCGCCGCTCCAGGCGCTTGCCGTTAACGAAGGTGCCGTTGGTGCTGCCCAGGTCTTCGATAAAGATGTTATCCGAGCTTGAGACGATACGCGCATGCTCGCGCGAAACCAGCGGGGAGGGCAGGGGGAAATCGCACTGGGGCGAACGTCCCATGGTCAGAATACTGGACTTAGACGGATAGGCTGCCACGGGCTCGGTTCGATGCGGCGAGGTTGGCCGGGTGGTTGCGGATTGCTCGGGTAGTCGGATTTGAAACAACGTGGTTCCCAGCGCAAGCCAATCGCCATCGATCACTGTACTGGCCTGATGGATGGGTTTGCCGTTGATGGATACCGGGGCGTTGCCGATGGGGGCAATCTGAAAACCGTTATCGTCGAAGGCAATGCTCAGATGGGTTCTTCCCACGTCGGGCCCGTCAAGAACCAGATCGCCGCCGCTGCCGGCCGTCAGGTTTTCCCGGATATTCATCCGGCGAGTAATTTTTTTCCGGCTCAGCGAGCTATGAAACTCTATGGTTCCGAATTGCCCGATCACGCCGCCGCCCCGTTATGTGACAGCGTAAGCGCGAGTAGCCGGCCGGCCGGCGGAAGCGAATTCTGAGCGTCTTTATTAAAAGTAACCATGTTTCAGCCAGTTTAATGCGTCGGGAATATTGAATCGGCTTTGCGGACTTCTTGCTTGATTGATACCAAGCCATATTTAGTAACATATTTCCGCCGATCCATATAGGCTACGGCGAAAATATGTTAAGCCAACGGTAAGGGACCGGCGATAAGGTTGCGCGTTCGCGTTTGCAATTATAGGGCGGGTTCAAACGCCCCGGTTGCCTGTATCAGTCGAGTCGGCGCATTGCCTTATCCGAATTTGGGGGTCGTTAAAATGCTAAAACCTATTGTTTTCTTGCTGTTGGTTGGTTCGATTTTAGCCGGCGGCGCGGTTCAGGCTGACCACCGGCACCGTCATGGCGGTCATTGGGGCGGCGGGTTTCACGCTTATCCGCGCTACGGTTTCTACTTTGGTTTGCCGCTATATCCTCGGGCGTATTATCCCTACCCATATCAACCCTATTATCCGCCCACCGTGGTGACCGTGCCGTCCAGCCCACCAGTGTATATTGAGCGGCCGGCGCCGCCCATGGCGCGGCAACAATTTCCGGCCGGCTATTGGTATTACTGCAACAATCCGGAAGGCTATTATCCCTATGTAACGGATTGTCCGGCCGGCTGGCGGCAGGTCGATCCCGTTCCTCAACGTTGAGTAAAAACAGCCATGAATCGCGGATTAAAGATAGTCGGCTGCGGCATGTTGCTGCTGATATCCGGCTGCGCTCAGATGCCAAGCGGTCCCAGCGTGATGGCCTTGCCTGGGTCGCGAATGTCGTTCGAACAATTTCAGCAGGACGATTATGTCTGCCAACAGTATGCGGCCGCCAGAGTCGGCGCGACGCCGAATCAGGCCGCCGCCGACAGCGGAGTCGGCAGCGCCGTGGTAGGCGCGGCGTTGGGGGCGGCGGCCGGCGCGGCCCTGGGAGGTGGCGGCGGCGCGGCGATCGGTGCCGGCACGGGCTTGGTGGCGGGCAGCATGGTGGGCTTGGGCGAGGGCAGGGAAGCCGCTTATGCCACGCAGGATGGCTATGACAACGCCTATGTTCAATGCATGTACGGCAAGGGGCATCGGGTGCCGGTGTCCGGTCGCTTCAGCGATGCATACCCGGTACCGGCGTACGGGGCAAGTACGCCGATTCCGCCTCCCCCACCGGGCGATCCGCCGCCGCCACCAAGATAATCGATAGGAGTTAAGGACTCCGACCTTAATCACTTCTCAATTTGGGCGGAATCCTTGGGCCATGCCTCCTGTCGTGGGCGGGCAGACGAGAAGCCTTAGTGCAGCGAACCGGCGTATTCGGCCAGGGCCTTGATGTCGTCTTCGGACAGGCTTTGCGCCAGGGGGTTCATCGGGCCGGCCTTACGGGCGCCGCTTTTGAAATCCGTCAATTGGCGGGCGATATAGTCCGGATGCTGGCCCGCCAGTTTGGGGAATTGGCCGTTGCCGCGCAGTTCGTTGCCATGACAGCCCATGCACATGGCGGCTTTTTCCTTGCCCGCCGCCGCCAGTTTGGCGTCTCCACCGGCTGATTTGCCCGGCAAGCCGGCATAGTAGGCCGCCAGATTTTGTATCTCCTCATCCTTTAAATCCTTGGCCATGGCGTTCATGGTGGCATTGACGCGCTCGCCCGAGCGGAAATGTTTCAGTTGCGCTTCCAGGTAAGTACGGCTCTGCCCGGCCAGACTGGGGAACAGGCCGCTGTTGCTGACGCCGGCACTGCCGTGACAGCCCATGCAGGCGGCCGCCCGACTTTTGCCGGCATTGATGTCGGCGGCCCGGGCGGGCGAAAGTAAAAGTGCGAATACAAGGCCGATAGCGGTTTTACCAATTGCGTTCATAATGATCACCTCATGGGCTTGTTGTACAATTCAAGGCTGTTAATGCCTTGGCCGGGCCTCATGATAAGCAGGCGGCCGCCAATATGGCAAACAGTAATTCCAATTCTCCCATAACTTGCCAAAAGGTTTCCGATGCCCTGGATTGCCGATTTGTTTCAGCATGATTCCGTGCCCCATGCCATGTTGGTAATTAGTCTGGTCGTGGCAAGCGGCTTGGTATTGGGTGGACTGAAAGTGGCGGGAGTTCGCTTGGGGATAGCCGGCGTGCTGTTTTCCGGCTTGATATTCGGGCATTACGATTTGACGATCAACGCCGAGGTGATGCATTTTTTGCGCGAATTCGGTTTGGTGTTGTTCGTCTATGCCATCGGTTTACAGGTGGGGCCCGGTTTCGTCAGCTCGTTTTTCAAATACGGCCTGAGACTCAACGGCATGGCGGCCGCCATCGTGGTGTTGGGTGCCTTGATCGCGGTGGCGATCAGCGTGGTCGGCGAGATTCCGATGCCGGTGGCGGTCGGTTTGTTTTCCGGAGCCACCACCAACACACCTTCATTGGCTGCCGCGCAACAGGTGTTGAGCAGTCTGCCCGATGTGGACGGCGGAACCCTGAAAATGCCCGGTCTGGCCTATGCCGTGGCCTATCCGTTCGGCATCGTCGGCATTATTTTGTCCATGCTGCTGGTCAAGCGCCTGTTTAACGTTCAGGTAGACAAGGAGGCCGAAGATTTTGCCCGCCATCAACGGCAACAGGCGCAAATACCGGTCTGGGAGGATCTGGTGGTGGACAACCCCAATCTGAACGGCTTGACCATAGCGCAAATTCCCTTCTTCGAAGGCATGGGAGTGGTGATAACCCGCATTCTGCGCAAGGGTGCCAGCGAAGTGGAAATCGCCGGCCGGGATACGCCTTTGATGTCGGGCGATACCATTCGGCTGGTGGGCGAAGCGGAACCGCTTCGGCGCTTGAAAATCCTCATCGGCCCTGATGCCGATATCAATCTGCAGGAAGTTCCCGGAAATTTGCTCGGCAAGCGCTTATTGGTCACCAATAAGGCGGCCATCAACCAGACCATAGGCAAATTGTGTCTGCGTTATGGAGTGACTATTTCGCGCGTGCATAGGCCTGATGTCGAATTTACCCCGACCAGCGCCATGCACGTGCATTTCGGCGACGAATTGAATGTGGTGGGGAGTCAGGAGGCGTTGGACAACATCGAAAAAGCCTTGGGCAATTCGCTGGAAGCGCTTGACCATCCTCAAGTCATGCCGATTTTTATCGGCATCAGCCTGGGGGTCTTGCTGGGTAGTTGGCCGTTTTATCTGCCCGGCGTGCCTACCGAATTAAGACTCGGCATGGCCGGCGGCCCCTTGCTGGTCGCCATCATGCTGAGCCGGATCGGCAATTGGGGCACCATGACCTGGCACTTACCCAAAAGCTCCAACATCATCCTGAAGGACATCGGTATCGTATTGTTTCTGGCTTGCGTGGGATTGCATTCCGGCGACGAGTTTTTGGAGACCCTATTCAACGGCAGCGGCTTTTACTGGATGGCCTGCGCCAGTCTGATCACCTTGCTGCCTTTGTTGATCGTGGCCTTGTTCGGCCGCATCGTCTTCAAGTTGAATTACCTGTCATTGTGCGGCTTGCTGGCCGGCAGCATGACCGACCCGCCGGCGCTGGCGTTTGCCAACAATCTGCACGGCTCGGCGGCGGTTTCGCTGGCCTATGCCAGCGTATATCCGCTGGTCATGCTTCTGCGGATAGTGGCGGCGCAGTTGATTATCGTGCTGGTCAATTGAAAGGCTAAGTTTGCAATTGCTCGAATTGCCGAATTTGGCGCCGTTTGACGGCGAGTTGTATCACCTGCCCGGGTTTTACAGCGCCGGGCAAGCCGATGCGGCTTATCAAACCCTGTATCGCGAGTTGGCTTGGCGGCGGGAGCAGGTCTTCATCCACGGCCGATGGGTAAACGTACCGCGCTTGACGGCTTGGTACGGCGACCCTTGCGCGCACTATAAATATTCCGGCGTCGACCACCTGCCCTTGCCCTGGACGGCGGCGTTACAATGCCTGCGCCGTGAAGTCGAAGCGGCTTGCAAGGCGGGTTTCAACAGTGTGTTGGCCAATCTTTACCGGGATGGCGGCGACTCCATGGGCAGCCACGCCGACGATGAAAAGGAATTGGGTCTGAATCCGCTGATTGCCTCGCTCAGCTTCGGCGATAGCCGCTTGCTGCGTTTTAAACATCTAAAAACCGGGCAAAAACTGGACTTGGAATTGCGAAACGGCGATTTGTTGATCATGGCCGGCGAGCTGCAACACCGCTGGCGGCATGAATTGCCCAAAACCCGCAAAGCCAAACAGCCGCGTATCAATCTGACGTTTAGGAGGATTATCGCGCTCGGCGACGCGACAAGCTGAGCTCAGATTTGCCGTGATTGTGGCCGGCCGTGCGCTTATCCCATTTTTCGACGGAAAAATCATTTATCGGTGCTTTTATTGTATGATCCCCGGCGATATTGTTGGTAAGTCAAGGATTCCCGCATGATTCCCGCTAAAGACATTTTGCATGGACACGATGCCCGTTGGCTGATGAACTGCGCCGGCGACGCGATGCTGGTGGTTGGCGCGGACGGCGGCATTCTGTTGGCCAACCCGGCGGCGGTGCGCCTGTTCGGCTATTCTTTGGCCGAATTCAGCGGCTTGCTTGTCGAAGATCTGATTCCGCCGCGTTTTCGGGACTCGCATGGCGAAAAGCGCGCCGACTTTGCCCACCATCCGGAGTTTCGCCGCATGGGCAGCGGTCTGGAACTGTACTGCTTACGCAAGGACGGCGGCGAATTTGCCACGGACGTCAGTATCAGCCCGTTCGAAGACGGTCACGTACTGGTTACCGTGTACGACATTTCCGACCGCAAGCAGTTGGAAGAGGAACAAAAGCGCATGATTCATGAGTTAGAGGCCGTTAACGAGGAATTGAGAAACTTCGCTTACGTGGTATCCCACGACCTGAAAGCGCCGCTACGCGCCATCGGCTCGCTGGCCGACTGGATAGCCGCCGATCAGCAAGAGCGTCTGGATGCGGACGGCCAGGAACATCTGCGGCTGTTGATCCAGCGCGTGCGGCGCATGGACGCCCTGATAGACGGCGTGTTGCGCTATTCGCGCATCGGCCGCGTGCACGAGGCCGTCAGTGCAATCGACCTGAACGAGCTGGCGCGGGATGTCATCGATTCGCTGGCGCCGCCGCCGGATATAGTGGTTTCGGTGGCGCCGGATCTGCCGACCGTTCGCGCCGAAAAAACCTGCATTTATCAGGTATTGCAGAATCTGTTGTCCAACGCCATCCGCTATCTTGACAAACCGGCCGGCCGCATCGACATAGCCTGCGTCGAACTGGCGGATTGTTGGCAACTCAGTGTCGCCGATAACGGGCCCGGCATAGCACCGCGCCATTTCGAGCGTATTTTTCAATTGTTTCAAACCCTGCATCCGCGCGACCGGGTGGAAAGCACCGGCGTGGGCTTGTCCATCGTCAAGAAAATCGTCGAACAGAGCGGCGGCCGCGTGTGGCTGGAATCCGAACTCGGTCAAGGCAGCACGTTTTATTTCAGCGTTCCGAAAATATCCCTAAACCTGTAACCTAATTCGCGGCATGAGAATAAACAGCAACCCCATACTTTTGATTGAAGACGACAGCGTGGACGCCATGACGGTCAGGCGAGCCCTGAAGGAATTGCGGGTGGCCAATCCGCTGGTGCACGTCGAAAACGGCGAGGAAGGACTGGCCTACCTGCGGAACAGCCCAGCCGCGCAACCTTGTTTGATACTGCTGGATATTAATATGCCGGTTATGAACGGCATCGAATTTCTGCACGCCATCAAGGTCTTGCCCGATTTGAAGCGTATTCCGGTCATTGCCTTAACCACCTCCGACGAACAGGAAGACAAGGTGGAAAGTTTCGAGTTGGGCGTGGCGGGATACATGCGCAAACCGGTGGAATACCAGCAATTTGTCGAAATCATTCGCACCATCGACGCCTATTGGACCATCAGCGAGTCGCCGCTATGACCGAGTCAAGCGCCAAGCCGGTGATACGCCTGTTGCTGGTGGAAGACGATCAGATAGACCGCATGGCCTGCAAGCGGGCGCTGGCCCAGCATGGCGAGTACGAGTTTATCCTGTTTGAGGCGGAAACCGGCAACCAGGGCCTGAAAGTGGCCCGGGATGAAAAAATAGATTGCATTTTGCTGGACTATCATCTGCCCGATCTGTCCGGAGTGGAATTTCTCTCCGAACTGGCCGAGGATTCCGGCGATCTGCCTATGCCGGTGGTGATGCTGACCGGCTCCGATAACGCCATGGTGGCGGTGGATGCCATGAAACTGGGCGCGCGCGATTATGTGGTGAAGGGCGCCGATTCCGGCGGCGATGCCATGCAATGGCTGCCGGCCGTGGTGATGCGGGCGCTACGCGAACAACAGGCCCTGCTGGACAAGGCGGAGGCCCTGGCGCAACTGCGCGAGGCCGAAGCCAAATACCGCTGTCTGGTGGAACAAATGCCGGCGATTACCTACATCGCCTCGCTGGATACGCCCGGAAAACTGCTATACGTGAGTCCGCAAATCCAGCAACTGGGGTTTGCGGCGGAAAGCTGGCTGGACGGATGCGAGGGCTTTTTGCGGCGGGTGCACGAGGAGGACAGGGGCGCCGCCATCGAAGCCTATGCCGCCACCTATGATAACCATGCGCCCTTGCGTTGCGAATACCGTTTGATTACGCACAGCGGACAGGCGCGCTGGTTTTTGGACGAGGCCAACGTGGTGCAGGACGAAAATCGCGGCGCCCTGTGCCTGCAGGGGATTTTGGTCGATATCACGCTGGACAAGGAGAACGCCCAGGAACTGTATTATTACCGCCGCCGCCTGGAAGAACTGGTTGCCCAACGCACAGAGCAATTGGAGAAGCAGAGCGGAATACTGGAATCCGCCAACGCCCGCATGGACCACGAACTCTGCGAACGCAAGCGGGCGGAAGCGGCCCTGCGCGCCAGCGAGGCCCGCTTTAGGCTGCTGCTGGAATCGGCCGGCGAGGGCATTATCGGCGTGGACGGCGAAGGCCTGTGCACCTTCGTCAATCCGACGGCCCTGAACATGCTGGGCTACGATCAGGAGGAACTGCTGGGCCGGGACGTCTGCGCCACCCTGCATCCCGGTACGACCGGTGCCGATGAAACATGTTGTACTTATCATGCATTTCGCCACGGCAATGCCCGCCGCGGTTCCGATACCTTCCGCCGCAAGGATGGCAGCGCCCTGGCGGCGGACTGTTCGGCCCAGCCGATGTGCGTCGACGGTAAGGTAGTCGGGGCGGTGCTGATATTTAGAGCGGTCGGCACGGTTTATTGATCGATAGGCCGTCACATCTCTACTCCGCATGCTGTACCATCTCCCTCCGCAGGCTGTCGTAAAAATCGAAACAGTCCCTTCTCCCACGGGGAGAAGGTTAGGATGAGGGTATATAAAACAATAGTTTATTAGTTTTCATCCCCCTCACCCCAACCCGCGAGGAGAGAGGGCTTTTACGACAGCTTCCGGGGGATATTAATAGCGAAATTATCAGTGGCGGAATCCTTAGACGATATCCGCATATTGCTTGGCGATTTGATTAAAGGCGTCTTCGGCGGCCAAAAAAGCCGCGACGATATCGGGGTCGAAATGCGTTCCGCAACCTTCCTGAATGATGATTTTTACCTGTTCGCGCGGAAACGGCAGCTTATACACCCGCCGACTGCTCAGGGCGTCGTACACGTCCACCAGCGCCAAAATCCTGGCCGCCAGCGGAATGGACTCGCCTTTCAGACCCATCGGATAGCCGCTGCCGTTCCATTTCTCATGGTGGCAGTAGGCCACTTCCATCCCGCGCTTGATAAAGCTTTGCGATGGATAGCGTTCGTAGACCGCCCGCAGGGTATCGCCGCCGATGGCGGCATGGTTTTTCATGATTTCGAATTCTTCCGCCGTCAAGCGACCGGGTTTTTTCAGGATGGCATCGGGTATACCCACCTTGCCTATGTCGTGCAAGGGAGAGGAACGGATCAAATCTTCGGTGAATTCCTGGGTGACGCTTTCCCTGTGGGCTGGGTTATTGGCCAATTCCCGGCAAATCAGTCCGCAGTATTTTTTTAGCCTCAGTAAATGCGCGCCGGTTTCCGGGTCGCGATATTCGGATAATTTGGCCAATGCCGTGATGATGGCATCCTGCGCTTCTTCAAAAGCCTCTCGGTTCCAGTGACTTTGTATCGCCGTGCTAGTGACGTCGACTATGCCGGACAAGGCTTCCAATATATCGGTCGAAAAGGTTCTTGGCGCGCCGGCCAGATTCAATATGCCCAATAAACCCTTCTTGCCGTGCAAGGGGATCGACATCAGGGGGTGGCCGGGAAACAGCGTTTTGTCGAAGTCGTTGAGTCGCGCGCCGGACACGGCGTTGTGCAACCAGATTTTCCGGTTGTGCAACATGTCGCTCATCACGCCGGCCGGGCAGGCGGAAATATCGAATTCGTCCGCTGCCGAGGTCAAGGGGTGGTGGCGGCTGAAACGTTGATCGATTTGCGGACTCAGCCACAAGCTCATGCTGTCAAGCCGGGTCAGTTCGGTCACCGCGCTGATCAAGGCGCTTATGACCGCCTGGGAATGCGTCATGCGGGCTAGATTGGCGACATGCCGGTATTGCAATTGCAGCGCGCGGGTCTTTTCCGCCACCAATTGCTCCAACTCGCCGTTCAACAGCTTGAGTTCCTGGTTGGCTTGGCGTAATTGCGCCTGCAGCAACTGTTCCGAGATGCGCAAACGGTATTGTTCCAGACCGTCGGTCAGGGTATCGTGCAATAGTTGTTGCGGGCAGGGTTTGTTCAGAAAGCGGGAGATATGGGTATTGTTCAGCGCTTCAACGGCCAGATCGAAGTCCGCCAAGCCGGTTAACATGACTAGGACCGTTTCGGGCTGGCATTGATGGACGGCGTTTAAAAAATGCACGCCGTCCATGTTGGGCATATTGTAATCGGACACCACCACCGCAAACGGGCCTTGCTCGGCGATCAACGCCAGCCCCTCGGCGCCGCTTTCCGCCACGCTGACGTCGAATTTGCGCCTGAGCTGGCGCTTCATGCTGTTCAGCGCCAGGACTTCGTCGTCGACAAACAGGATTTTCCGGCTAATATCGCTTGAAGAGGTCATCACTGCTCCAATGCCTTGCAAATTCGCGGCAGGTTTAATTCGAGCAGCGAAATATCGTCCGATTGCTCTTGCTGTTGCCGATGTTGTTTCAATCGTGTCATCACAAAATCCACCCTGCGTAATTCGGCTGGGGTATCTTTGATGGCATTTTGCAAGCCCGGTTCAGCAAATTGGCGCCCGACAAGGTTTATTTGTTCGCTGACGCCATCGGTGTACAGGAAAAGGCCGTGCACGTCGGCTATCGGATAACTGAACGAGGTGCCGGCAAAATTTTGTTCGCCGCATACGCCCAGCGGCAGATTGGCCGACGCCATGCGGTCGGCTATGCGGCCGCCGGCATCCAGAAAATAGCCCTCGGGCATGCCGCCCGTCCACAGCATCAGGCGTTGTTCGATCAAGTCCAGTTTGATCAGGGTCGCCGCGCAAAATAAACCGATGGGTAGTTTGGCGCGCATTTTGGCATTGATGTTCATGGCCAATGATTCGAGGTCGGGCTGAGATTGGCAGTTGAGTTCAAAACATTCGGCCACCAATAAAACGGCTAATGCCGATTGCAAACCGTGTCCGGTCAAATCCCCCAGCATTAGGTAAAACGATTTTCTGTGCTTGCCTGTATAAGTCAGCAGGAAATCGCCGCCGACTTCCTGCTTGGGGACGCTAATATAATCCAGGCCGTCGAGTTGCTCGTGCTGATGCGATACCACATTGCCGTAAACGGTTTTGGCCATGTCCAGTTCGAGTTCCAGCAGATATTTTTGTTTTTCCAGAGTGGCGTTACTGGTCGCCAATTCCCGGTTTTTTTGTTTCAACTCCAGCTCGACACGGCGTTTATCCCTGAGCAGCTGATATTGTTTCAGCGCGTCTTCCGCGACTTTTTGCAGCACGGCGGTCGGGCAGGGCTTGGGCAGATAGCGAAAAATGGCGGTTTCGTTGATGGCCTTGATGGAAACTTCCAGGTCGAGATTGCCGGTCAACATGATCTGCACGCTATCGGGCGATATATCCAGTGCTCGTTTAAACAGCTCTACGCCGTCCATGCCCGGCATGTTGTAATCGGACACGATGGCGGCGATATCGGAGCTTTCAGCCAGCACGGCCAGGGCCTGTTCGCCGGACGAGGCAGTCAGCACCTTGTGTTTGCGCCCCAGGATGCGTTCGAACATGCGCAGCATGTTGGTATCGTCGTCCACGCAAAGCAGGGTATCGCTACGTAGCTTAGTCATGCTCAGGTTTCCGCGGCGTCGAACTGGGCAATGACCCGCTCCGCCAGCGTTCGCCATTCCGTCAAACGCTGAAGTTTGTTGATGCGCAGCAGGTATGCGCTGTCCAGGGCGATGTCAAACAGACGGTCGCAATCGGCCATGACGGCCGGCTTTAACAGACAGGCGGCCACGTGAACCGCCGTCAGCGCGCTGACGCCGTCGTAGGCGGCTTCGTTGGGGGTGTTTTGCAGCAGTATGGCTTCGATGATGCGGGGCGGAATTTTCCATAAACTCAGCACATAGGCCGAAGCCTCGGAGCGGGTAAAGCCGAAAATTTGCGTCTCCAGCTCGCTGACGGGCGTGTCGGTATTGACCACTTGCTCCATCAGGGTTTTGAGTTGATTGCCGCCACGGGACAGAAATATCAATAAACCCATGTTGTGCAGCAGGCCGCCCAGATAGGCTTGGTCGGGTCTGTCCTGTTGTTGCCGCTCCGACAGCGAAATCAACCTTGCCAATTCGGCCACTCTGGCGGCGTCTTTCCAGAGATATTGCATGTGGCGTTCCGTCGCGGGATCCAGGACCGGAAAGGCCGTTTTCAGATGCACGGACAACACCAGGTTATTCAACTTTTTGATTCCTATCATGTTGATAGCCTCGCTGAGATTCGAGACTATCCGGCGCAAGCCGAAATACGGCGAATTGACCAGCTGCAACAATTTGGCGGACAGCACCATGTCGCGGGCGAATATCTCGGCCAAGTCGTTGACCGTGGTGTTTTCGTTGGCAATGGCGGCATTGATGTCATGATAAATTTTCGGCAGGCTGGGTAATTGGCCGGGGTCGCCGATGCCGGCGATGATGCGGGGATTTTTCACGCAGGCTTGAATTTTAAAGATCTGCGTGATGGTTTCGCGCAAGGTTTCGACGCCACAGGGTTTGACCAGATGTTGATGCGCCACTTCCAGCGCGCGCTGTATGGCCGATTCGTCGGCGTAGCCGCTCAAAATCACTCTTATGGTGGCCGGGTAAAGCTGGCTGACCCGCTTTAATAATTCGTCGCCGCGCATTTCCGGCATCAGCATGTCGCTGATGATTAAATCGACCGGATTTTGCGCCATCAATTGCAAGGCCTGCTGGCCGCCGAGAGCGAAACTCAGCCGCCATTGATCGCGATAGGGGCGCAATTGGCGCCGCAGGCCGTTGATGATGTTTTCCTCGTCGTCGACAATCAGGATGTGTTTTTTCAACTCCATCATTGGCCTTGGGCCGGATTTACCGGTAATTGAATATGAAACGTGGTGCCTTGTCCCACTTCGGATTCGAAAAATAATTTCCCCCGATGTTTATCGACTACGATGCTGTGGGCCAGGCTGAGTCCCTGGCCGGTACCCTTGCCCACCGGTTTGGTGGTGAAAAACAGGTTGAACACTTTATCCTGAATCGATTTGGGTATGCCGGCGCCGTTGTCCTGGATCAGGATTTCAACATATCCCGCCAGCTTGCGAGTGACTATGCGTATCAATCCCGCGTCACCATGGCTTTCTTCTATGGCGTGCGCGGCATTGATGATCAGATTGAGAAACACCTGATTGAGTTGGTTGGCATGGCATTCGATGTCGCCGATCTCGTTGGAGAAATCGGTTTCCACCTTGGCGAAATATTTGTAACTGTTGCGACTGATGGTGAGCGCGCTGTTGAGTGCATCGTGCAAATTGATGCGCTGTTTGCCCTGGGTCGACTCAATGTGCGAAAAGGTTTTCATGGCCCGGACGATCTCCGCGACCCGCTCCACCCCTTCCAGCGATTGTTGTATCGCCTTCGGGCTGTCTTCCAGCATGAATTCGATATCGTAGTCTTCCGCAAGCTGATCGGCCCGAGCTCTCGATTCGGCGGGTATCAGTTCGGCGAGCGCTTGGAGGTAGGCCAGTATGTCGATAAAGTTCTGATTCAACGCAAATAAATTGTCGCCTATATACTGAATCGGCGTGTTGATTTCATGCGCCACGCCCGACGCCAATTGGCCGATGGCTTCCAGTTTTTGCGCCTGTATCAATTGGGTCTGCAAGGCTTTGGTATCGCTGATGTCGTCTATGACGCCCGAGAAAAAAATCCTGCCGTCCATGCGCATGGGATTTACCCGCAACAAGGCGGGGAATGTGGTGCCGTCCTTGCGGCGCGCTTCCACTTCGCGGCGCTTGCCCATGATCACGGCTTGTCCGGTTTGCAAATAACGTTGCAGATAATGGTCGTGTTCCGCCGCCATTGCGGCGGGCATCAGGACATTGACATTCTTGCCGAGCAACTCCGCGGGCTTGTAACCGAAAATGAGTTCGGTGGCTTTATTGACGTTGGTGATGCCGCCGGTGGTGTCTATGGTGATGATGGCGCTGGCGGCGGTGTCCAATATGGTATTCAGCTCGGTGGTTCGGTGCTTTAGCGTATCCATTTGCAGTTTTAACAACTGGCTGGTTTTGCCGAGCACAAAGCCGAAAATACCCAGTACCACGGGTGCGCTCCAAATGATGTACAACAAGAAGTTCCGGTTGTGCAGGGCCACCAGATTTTGCCAGTTGGGGCTCAGGTTTTCGTGCCAGAACATCAGGGCGACGGCCAGCAGCGGGAAAAGCAGGCCCAGCGATGCGGCGATTAGGGATGGGAGGCCCAGGGGGTGGCGCTGCAACAAATTGATCATGGGCTTTGTGGATGGGATTCAAGCCCGATTTTACTCAGGTATTGGCACCAGTGTGCGATTTCGAGTCGAATTTGCAAGGGCGGACGCAATGATAAGCGCGCTTATTCCGCTGCCGCTTCCACCGGCTTGTTTTCGGTTTTGACCGGCGCGGCGGGGGTATCGTCGCCGCCGAATAGACCGGTGATTTTTTCCCACATGGTTCGGTCCAAATTGCGCTTGGGAACGTCGACGGTGGTTTCGGTGGACTCTTTGACTACCGGTAACTGGCTGGGCCGAAAATCGCCCTGTACCCCGATCAGATGGTCGCCGTCGAAATAGAGCGACAGGCGTTTTTGCAGCCGGGCCCCACCGCCGGGTTGGTCGGAGTACAGATAATCCCAGCGCCGGTCGTGGAAAGCGTCGGTCAACATCGGCGATCCCATGATGTAGAGTACCTGGCGCTTGCTCATGTTTGGGCGCAACTGATCCACCATGGATTGATCTATCATATTGCCCTGTTCGATATCAATGGTATAGACGCCGGGCAGATTGTTGAGAATGGTTTCGCAGGCTGTCAGCGCCAGGGGGGCGGCAACGGCCAGCAGGAAAACGGTTCTTTTCATGAGATGGGATAGCTTTCGGCCGAAAATGGAAGGCCATTATCCCATAATTCTCGCAGCGGCTCGGGGCAAAAAACGCTACAATGGCCTGCTACTATGAACGATGAGTAAAGACTATGGAAACACAGGAATTACGCAACGCCGGCTTGAAAGTCACCTTGCCCAGAGTCAAGATTCTGGAAATTCTTGAGAAACAGGAAGACGACCGGCATTTATCGGCGGAAAAGGTCTACAAGATATTGCTGGCGGAAGGCGAGGAAATCGGTTTGGCCACGGTTTACCGGGTTTTGACCCAGTTTGAGGCCGCCGGGTTAGTGAACCGGCATCATTTCGAGGGCGGCAACTCCATTTTCGAACTCAATAAAGGCAGCCACCACGATCATGTCGTCTGCATGAAATGCGGCAAGGTCGATGAATTTTCCGACGAATTCATCGAAAAACGCCAGGTGGAAATCGCTCAGCGGCTGGGATACACCTTGGTGGAACACAGCCTGTATCTCTACGGTTATTGCGCCGACTGCCGGAACCCCTGATCATTTATTGCATGTTTAAACCTCTGATTCTTTATATCGGGCTGCGCTATACGCGCGCCAAGCGCCGCACTCAGTTTATTTCCTTCATCACGCTGACTTCCGTCCTGGGCATTGCCTTGGGCGTTACCGCCTTGATTACCGTGTTGTCGGTGATGAACGGTTTCGAGGCCGAATTGCGCGAACGTATTCTGGGCATGACCTCGCACACCACCATTACTGGCCGTTTCGGACAGTTGGACGACTGGCGGGAACTGGCCGAACGCACTCACGGACTTTCGCATGTGGAGGGTGCGGCGCCGTTTATCCAAGGCCAAGTGATGGTGAATGCCGACCGCCAGGTCAGCGGCACCCTGGTGCAAGGTATTTTGCCGGACTATGAGCCCAAGGTATCCGAGGTGGGTGACAAAATGAAATACGGCACGCTTGGCGACCTTAAGCCCGGCGAATTCGGCATTATTTTGGGAGCGGAACTGGCCAGCCATCTGGGCGTATTCATGGGCGACAAGGTCACCATCATCACGCCGCAGGTCAACTCGACCCCGGCCGGCATATTGCCGCGCCTGAAGCGTTTTACCGTGGTCGGCGTGTTTCAGGTCGGCATGTACGAATACGACCGCAACATGGCCATGATTCATCTGGATGACGCCGGCAAGTTGTTCCGTATCGAGCCGGCCGTGTCGGGCCTGCGCCTGAAGCTGGATGATTTATTCAACGCACCCCTTATCACCCAGGATATCGCCGATGCGTTGGGCAACGACTACCGGGTCAGCGACTGGACCAAGGCCCACAGCAACTTTTTCCGCGCCGTGCAGACCGAAAAGCGCGCCATGTTCATCATCCTGTTGCTGATCGTGGCCGTGGCCGCCTTCAATATCGTCTCCACGCTGGTAATGGTAGTGACCGACAAGCGCGGCGATATCGCCATTTTGAAAACCCAGGGACTGACCAATCTTTCGGTGATGGGTATTTTTATCGTGCTGGGCTGCGTGATCGGCAGCGTCGGTACATTGATCGGAACCGCGGGCGGCGTGGCTTTGGCGCTGAATGTGGAAACCATCGTGCCGGCCATCGAAAAAGCCTTCGGCGTGCAATTCATGGCGGCCGACGTCTATTACATCAGCGAAGTGCCTTCCAAGCTGATCTGGGGCGATGTGTACTGGATTGCCGCCACCGCGTTTTTCCTGTCGCTGTTGGCTACGCTGTATCCGGCTTGGCAGGCCTCGCGTATCAATCCGGCCGAGGTGCTGCGTTATGAGTAATTCCGTGATTTTGGAATGCCGTCAGCTCACCAAGCGCTTCGTGCAAGGCGATTTGAACGTCGAGGTATTGAAGGGCGTGGACGTATCCATACAAGCCGGCCAGCGGGTGGCCATCATGGGCGCCTCCGGTTCCGGCAAAAGTACCTTGCTGCATTTGTTGGGCGGTTTGGAAAAACCCAGTTCGGGCAGCGTGATTCTGGACGGTTCGGATTTGAATAAGGTCGGCTCGGCCAAATTGAGCCAATTGCGCAATCGCTCTCTGGGGTTTATCTATCAGTTTCATCACCTGTTGGGCGAATTCAGTATTCTGGAAAACGTGGCCATGCCCTTGCTGATCGGCAAATGTCCGATCAAACAGGCCCAGGAGCAGGCGGCGGAGTTGTTGAAACGGGTCGGCTTGGGGCACAGGATTCTGCATAAACCCGGCGAACTGTCCGGCGGCGAACGCCAGCGCGCGGCAGTGGCCAGAGCACTGATCAATAAACCCAAATGCGTGCTGGCCGACGAACCGACCGGCAACCTGGACAGTAAAACCGCCGATCAGATTTATCAACTGATGCTGGAATTGAACCAGGAGTTGCAAGTCAGCTTTCTGGTAGTCACCCACGACCCGGAACTGGCCGGCCGCATGGACCATGTATTGCATATGGAAGATGGGTTGATTGTGTAGCATTCGCTTGCCGGCCTTGCTGCCGACCCGACAAGGCGGGGACGAAATGACTTTCCATGCACTTGGTCAAACACTCCGTTTGTCGTCAATCCTACAATTTTTTAATTCCCTTCGGCGGCCCGTGCCTTGCAAGTCAGGCGCGGCGCTACATCCATAAATTGGTATTTGTTTTGCTTGCTGTTAGTAATTCCTAAGCAGTCAGGCTCCATGATGCACCGATTATTTCTAAACACGTTCGATCCGCTTGCGGACCGGTTTCGTCAACGCCGGCCGGAGTGCCGCCGATGAGCGGGTTTCCGCTCTTGGTGGCTGTCGCCAGCAAGGAAGGTATGGCCATCAGCGAACATTTCGGTCATGCCAAGCAATTTCGCATTTATCAGGCCGATCCCGAGCAGTGCCGATATATCGAAACCCGCGAAGTGGCGCATTACTGCCTGGGGCAGCAGGGCGATCAAGCGGCCATGGCCGGTATTTTGGAGGCGATCAAGGATTGCCACGCCGTGTTTGTGGCCAAAATAGGCGACGGCCCCACCGAAAGACTCAACAACATCGGCGTGCGGGCGGTTGCCGAATACGCCTACGAAGCCATCGAAGCCTCGCTGTTGGCGTATGCCGGAAAGCTTGCCGAACAGCTGGCGGCGACATGAATGCTGCCCAGGTGCAACAATGGTTGCTGCTGCATCCCCTGTCGCCTATCCATGTCGATTGCGCCACCGCCGTGATGCTGAAGATTCTGGACGGCAAATGCAAAATGCCGACGGCTGAAAAGCAGGTGATGGCGTTGTTGTACGATGCCGTCAAAACCCAAGCCGGTGAAGTGTTGGCCGCCGAACTGCACGGTTTGATCGCCGAGGCGCTTATAAACCCTGACGATGGTCTGAAAAACCGCATTTACGAACAACGCCTGCTGGCGGAAACCACGCTTTCCCGGCCGGTAATGAAAGGCTTTAAAGCCATGATACGCCGGGAAGGCTTGCTGGACGGCGTTAACGAAACCGAAGAAACCTAGATCGGTTTGGCCGTAAACTTCCACAACGCGAGCTTTTAATGACCACTTACGCCATAGGCAGTGTCAACGGCGATCATCAAGCGCTGAAATCGCTGCTGGAAACAATAGCTTTCAATCCCGACAAAGACAGCCTGTGGTTTAGCGGCAATCTGGTTGGCGGCGGGCCGGACTCCCTGGCGGTGCTGCGGCTGGTGAAAGCTCTGGGCAAAAAAGCCGTCACCGTACTGGGTAACGCGGAACTGCATTTGCTGCAGCGCGCCGCGGGTGTCGCCGAAACTAAGCCAAACGATAGTTTGGACGACATACTCAACGCGCCTGACCGGGAAGAACTGTTGAAATGGCTACGCCAACGCGGCCTGATACACCATGACGGCAAGCGCAACGCCGCGCTGGTACACGCCGGCATCCCCGGCGCCTGGAGTTTCAGCCAGGCCCTGACCTTTGCCTACGAAGTCGAATCGGCCTTGTCCAGCAATAAATACCCGACCTTCATGGAAAACCGCCGCCAGGACCAAACCCGCTGGCATGCCAAACTGACCGGCTGGAAACGGCTGAACTTCATCGCCAATGCCTACACGCTGATGAAATATTGCAACGAACAAGGCAAGCTGGATTTTGGCGCCAGCGGGGCCATGCGGCATCAGGCCGAAGGTCTGATGCCCTGGTATCGGCAAGCGGAGCGCGGAACGGCCCATATACATATATTATTTGCCGACGATGCCGGTTTCGAGGATCAGGAGGCCTTTCCGGGTATTCATCCCTTGCCGGCTGTTGACCGGCTTACCGCGATGGTTTTGGACGACTGATCTACTCGCCACAAGCGATGCCGCGAATAAGCCCGCGGTCCGACGGCAAATGTTTATAGGGCCATCGATTTTTGCCCGAGCGGCGCGGATTTGCTCAATATGGCGTAGCAGACCGGCGTCAAGATCAGACTGGCGCTCATGCCCATCAACAGACCGGCCGACAGCGATAAGGTCATGGGAATCAAAAACTGCGCTTGCGGACTGGTTTCCAACAGGGTCGGCAGGAAACCGGCAAAGTTGGTCAAAAAGGCCAGCAAAATGGCGCGAAAGCGCGAACCGCAGGCATCGGCGATCAGGCGCTCCATCGGTTGCCCGTCATCGCCGTGTTGACGCAGGTAATCCAGCAGCACCAAACTGTCGTTGACCACCACGCCGCTGGCGGCGATCATACCAACCAGGGACTCCAACGACAAAGGCAAGCCGCAACCCCAGTGAGCCAGCACCGCGCCGCACCAGGCTACCGGCGCCGCCAGCAGGAAGATCAGGGGTTTGGAATAGGATTTAAACGGCACCGCGATCAGCGCGTAAATCACCAGCAATGCCAGCAGGGTGTTTTGGGCGAATGCCGTCAGCATGGCTTCCTGCTCCTGGCGTTGCTGTCCGATTTTGACGTCCAAACCGGGAAAAGTCCCTTGCAACCGGGGTATGCGGTTGTTTTCCAACTCGGTATATAAAGCATTGACGTCCGCCAACGTCGGATTGACGCGGGCCTGAACTTTCAATACCCGTTGCCGGTCTTCGCGCACCAGGCGCGAAAATCCGGGGACCGATTGCAGATCGGCCAATTCCTCCAACGGTGCCGTCGCGCCATTCGGCAGGCGGATCGGCTGTTGTTTCAGGTGGTCCAAGGATTGCCGCTGTTGCAGCGGATAACGCACCATCACCTTGACTTCGCTGCGTCCGCGCGCAAAGCGATGCACTTCAGCGCCGTAGTGGCCGTGATGCACTTGTTCGGCCAGCTGTTCCAAACGCAAGCCCAGGCGTTCGGCATTGGGCTTCAGACTGAGTTTGATTTCGGGTTTGCCGGGTTCGCTGGAATCGACCACGTCATAGACGCCGGGCAGCGCGCGTAATTGCTGTTTGAGCTGTTCGCCCGCTTCCGGCAACAGTCCGGCGTCGCCGGCTCCCAGCAGCAACTCGATATCGTAGGGCACGTCGCCTTCCTTGTAGATGAAATCCACCTTGCCGCGACCGATATCGCCCATGCGCTGGCGCCAGGCGCGGATGAAATCCTCCACTTTCAAGCGTTGCCGGCCGGCGGGCGAAAACTCCAGCCAGATACCGGCCCCATGTTCCCAAATCATGGTTTCCACGCCGACGATTACGCTGTCGGCATGACCGTGGTCCAGCTCGTCGCGTAATTCGAACAAGGCCTGCTCAACCTTGCCGGCCAGGGCCTTGGCTTCCGCATACGGCGCGCTCTGCGGCAATTGCATGGACACCCAGAAGCTGTCCTTGCTGACGTCGGGACTGAACGATTGCCGGACGGTGTCGCTGGCGACCAAGGCAAGGCAAAATACGATAAGGCCCAGAAACAGCGAGACAGTCAAATAGCGCCAGGCGATGGCGGTTTCCAGGAATGGCCTATAGCGATACAGGACGAAGCGGTCCAGTCCGTCGTTCAGGGCCGCGCGGATGCGTTGCAAGCGATTGGGCCGAAGCACGGATGCCGATTCGCCGACCAGATGCGACGGTAAAATCAGCAAGGCCTCGACCAGGGAAAACACCAAGGTCAAAATCATCACCAGACAAATCGGTTTCATCATTTGGCCACCCCAGCCCGGCAGGAACAGGCCGGGTAGAAACGCCACCAACACAACCGACACCGATAAAATCACCGGCAGCGCCAGGTCTTGCACCCCTTGAATGGTGGCTTGCAACGGCGGCAGTCTGTTTTCCATTTGGCGACTGTGCACGCTGTCGCCGATGATGATGGCGTCGTCGACCAGTATGCCCATCGCCAATAAAAAGCCGAACAACGACAGCATGTTCAGGGATAAATCCAGGGCCGGCATCAGCCAGAACGCTCCCAGCACGGAGGTAAAGATGCCGACGCCGGCCCATAGCGCCACCCTGATCCGCAAAAAAAGCGACAAAACCAGACAGACCAGCAAAAAGCCGCTCAAACCGTCCTCGAGCAAGGTGTCGATGCGCTCGTCGTAAGCCTGCGAATCGTCCCACCAGGTAATCAGCCGCAGCCCGGCCGGCAATTGCCGGCGCAAGCGTTCGACCTCGGCCTTGACCTGACGGGCGACCGCCACGCTGTCCCGCGCGCTGTGAACTTCCCAACCTTGGGCAATCTCGCCGTTGTGATGCCATTCCGACAGACGCTCCTCCAGACCGTCCTTGATGTTGGCGATTTGGTCCAGGCGCAGCCTGTGCCCGTCAGGCAGGGTTTTTATGATCAAGGCGCCGACAGCGTCGGCATCCTTGGCGCGCCGGTTGACCCGCAACAACAATTCGCCATCCGGGTTTTTGATCAGCCCGCCAGGCGCATCGATCGAAGCCTTGCGCACCGCTTGCGCCACTTCGTCCAGCGTCAACCGGTATTGGCGCAGTTTTTCCGGCGCCACTTCAATCGCCAGTTCGTAGGCCATTTCGCCGTAATTGCGGGCCTTGCGGACACCGGGAATCGCGGCCAGCCGCTGTTGTATCCGCTCGCCGAAACGTTGCAGCGTGAAAGCATCGGTGTTGCCGTGCAGCGCCACCCAGATCACGCCGTCGTCGTCCTCGCGCTCGGCCGGCGACACGCGAATTTTTTCCAGCTGCCGGGGTAAACCGACAATGCCTTGCAGCTTGCCTTGCACGCTGGCCACCAGCTGTTCGCGGCTGACCTCGGGCATCATTTCCAGTTCGATTTTGCAATCGTCGCCGCGAATGTCGGCGTGCAAATGCTTGACGCCGGGAATGTCGTAAATGGCATTTTCAATCGGCACGCACACCGACTCTTCGACTTCCGCCGTGCCGGCTCCCGGATATTGGGTTTCAACCACGATCCGATGCGGACTGAAACGCGGAAACACTTCCTTGTCGACCTGGGCGAAGCCCAGCAGGCCGCCGCAAACGATCAGCAACATCAACAGATTGGCGGCAACCGGGTTGGCGGCAAACCAGGCTACCGGGTTGCGGGTGGGCGGGCGCTCAGTCATTGCGCAGCTTGACCGGAGTACCGGCCACGGCGACCGGCAGTTCTGACACAATCACGCGATCGCCCGGATTGAGACCGGACTGGATCACCACCGAATCGCTATCGCCGCGCAATACCTCCACGGGCTTGATTTGCAGGGTTTGTCGGCTGTCTACCGTTTTAACGGTTTGCGCGGGGCTGACGGCGGCGCGCGGCAGACGATAAAGACCGTCTTGCCGAATGCCTTCGATTTCGGCTTCGACGAACAACCCTTTCAACAGCGGCGGACCATCGGCGCCGGGGCGAAAAGGATCGGCTATTTGAGCCACCAGATACCACTGGCCGCTATCCTCCGAGACCGCCGCTTCGACGCGGACGATCCGGCCTTGCCAAAAACGCCGACGGCCGCCGAGATCGGCGCTCAGCGTCACCTTGGGCCACTGCGTTGAATCGGCGGGCGGCACGGTCAAGGGTAGTCGCAAAAAAGCCAGTTGTTCGGCGCCTATCGGCAGGCGTACCTCGGCTAGATCGCTGGCGTAAATGCGCGCCACCGGCGCGCCGGCCGGTAAAAACTGACCGACACCGGCCTGTTTGCTCAACACCCGGCCGGCAAACGGCGCCTTAAGTTCGCAGCGCTCCCGGTTGAGCTTGGCCTTGGCCAGATCGGCCCGGGCGGCTTGCAGTTTGGCTTGGGCCTCCGCTAGTTGCGGCTTGCGCAAGGTCAGCTCGCTGGCTTCGCCTTCTCCCAATGCTCGCCATTCGCTGTGAGCCTGTTCGACCTGGGCCTGTTCGGAAATCAACGCCCGCCTGGCTTCGGCCACCCCGGCCTGGGCCACGGTAATGGCGTAATCGTAATCGCGGGGATCGATGGTCAACAGCCGCTCGCCGGCCTTGAAAAAACCGCCGGCCACCAGCGAGGGATGCATGCTTGCCACTTTACCGCTGACCTCGCTGACCAGATCGATTTCCTCGCGCGGCGTCACCACGCCTTGGGACAGCACGTTCAGGCGCAGGCTTTCCGGTTCGACTCGCGTCACGCTGACTTCGGTCGCGGCTTCCGGCTCGGCTTGCGGCCCGCTTTGCGCTTTCAAGACAAACAAGGCCCAACTGGCCGCTCCGGCAATCAGCATGACGGCCACCGGCAGCAGTATTTTCAAGAAACTATGCCCGGCGGCCGCGAGGCGGCGGCCGTGATTTTCGCTCATGCGCCGCCGCCCAGGGCCAGATACAGGCCGATCCGGTTGTTCAGCAATTGCCGCCGCACCGCCAAATGGGCGCTTTGCGCATTCAAGGTGCTGCGATAGCTGTCTAGCAAGGTCAAAATTTCGATCAAACCCTGCCGGTAGGAATACACCGCCAGTTTGCGGCTGGCTTCCGTTTGCGCCACGGCTTCGCGCAAGGCCAGTTCCTGAGCGCGCAAGCGGCTTTCCGCCGCCAAGGCCTGTTCGACTTCGCGGAAGGCATTCAAGGCCACGCTTTGGTACTGCCGATAGGCCTGCTCGATGTTGGCTTGTTGCAAGCGGATGTCGGCTTGCAGGCGATCGCCGGTGAACAAGGGTTGCAACAAGCCGGCGGCCAGATGCCAGGCGGCGGCGCGGGGATCGACGATGTCGGCCAAGGCAGTGCCCACGCTACCGCCGGCTGCGGTTAGCGTCACTCGCGGCAACAAGGCCTTTTCGCTGCTGGACAGGCGTTGGTCGGCCGCCAGCAGACGCTTGAAGGCGGCTATCACATCCGGACGCCGCGTCAGCAACTCGGACGGCAAACCGGCGGCCAGGGCAGGGGGCGGCTGGGGCAGGGCCGATGTTGCGAATGCCGTTTCGTTTACCTTCGCATGTAATGCCGCCGAATCGGTGGGGTAGCGGCCCAACAGGGTCGTCAGCAGTTTTTGCAAGGCTTGCTCGGCATTTTGCGTCTCCGCCGCTTGTGCCTCGGCGTTGGCCAGATCGGTCAGGGCCAGCCGTAAATCCAGACCTCGGGTCAAACCCTTGTTGAAGCGGCCGCGCACCAGTTCGACGATGACGCCCCTATCCTTGACCGATTCCGCCGCAACCCGTGCCTGCAAAATAGCCTCTCGCCACGCCAGATAGACCTGGGCAATGCGGGCGGCGAGCGATAAGCGGGCGGCTTGATAATCTTCGCCGACCGCAACCGCGTCTTCCATCGCGGCTTGACGGGCGTCCCGGATGCGGCCCCAGACATCCAGCTCCCATTGCAGTTCGAACAGAGCCGAAAAACCGCCGCTTTCATCGTTGGCCCCATCGCGGCCACCTCGATAGCCTGGGCTGAAATACAGTTGCGGCGCGCGCGCGGAACCGGCGATGGCCGCCTGTTCGCGAGCCGCCGACACGCGGGCGGCCGCGCTTTTGAGATCGAAGTTGTCCCTTAAGCCGCGTTGGACCAGTAGCGTCAGGTCCGGATCGGCAAAGCTATCCAGCCAATGCGCCGACACCCGAGACTGAAGGGCCGAAGCGGATTGCCATTGACCGGGTAGGGGCAGGTTCAATTGTTGCGGGTCCCTGGATGCGGGGGAGCCGCAGCCGACGGTTAAGAAGGCCGACAATCCCATTGACAGCCAAGTCTTGGAGTTGCGCAGTTGTAATGCCATTAAAGATGCCGGGTGTGCGTTCGCTGTCGGGTGTGGAGCGGATCGGTTTTGCCTTCAGACCTATAAGACGAACGAGGACCGGAAAAGCCGCAATATTTTTTCCGCATTAGGAAAGCGGCGACCGATGACGCCGGCGTTTTTTCAACCAGATCAACAGGCCGGTTAGCGACAGCATCGTTATCGCCATGCCCAACAGACAGACCAATATTTTGTAGGGCATGCCCCAGATATTGGCGGTATGCAGAGCCAACAACCAACTGGTAATCGTGTTGCCGCTGTATTGACCGGTGGCCAGCAAGACCTGTTTGACGCTGCCGTTTTCGGCATCGACCACGACGCGGGTATTGCCCCCGCGTTCCTGAATATCCGCGCTACTTCTGACATCGTAAACGTAAAAGCCCTTGGCCCGGTTGATCCAGAAACCGCTGGGGCCATGCACGATTATGCCTTGCTCCAGACTCAAGCGATTCAACGCCGATTCAGCAATCTCCCGCGCTTGTCGCCAGCCGATTCGGCCTTGCTGTAGGGGTTGCGGTAGATCGGGGAAGTCGGTCCAAGGCTGATGGTACTCGCCGAGCGATTTCATGAGCTTGTCGTAGACGCCGCTCAGGTTCATATAGACGCTGGACCAGGCGAATATCAGTAACATCGGCCAGAACCACAAGCCGCCGGCGCGGTGCAGATCGTAATTGATGCGGGTTCCGGATGCCGACCACTTGACCAGCCAGGCCGCTTGCCACCGCCGCCGATAGCTTTTTCCCGGCGGATTGTGTGCCGCGCGATGGCTGCCGGTTGCCGGCAAGGTCAGATAAAACCCCACAAAGCAATCCAGCGTCCAGAGCAAGGCACTTACGCCTAAAATCCAGCCGCCGAGTTCATCCAGGGCCAAGGCGTAATGCAGGCGGTATATGAAAGGCATCAGGTTGTCGATTCCGTGCGACAGATCGGTGCTGGATCTTCGGCCCAGCAATTCGCCGTTGTAGGGGTTGAATATCAGTTGGTCGTAAGCCGCGGGGGCCGCCGATCTGGGCGATACCGTCACTATCGCCGCCGTATCGCCGATCCATGCGGCATCGGCCCTGACCGCCGAGTCGAGATTTTCGGCGGTTTCCAGCAAGTTTGCCGGATCTACCGGCTTGCCCGATTGGGCGCTGACAAAGAAACCGGGATTGATCGCGGTATCCAGTTCCTTGAAAAAGGCCAGCATACTGCCGCTTAAGCCGACCACGATCAGGAATGCCGTGAGCGCCAGGCCGGTATAACGATGCGCAAGCACCCAAAAATGGCGAATTTTCATAAAATTAAGTTAATCGTCGGGTTAAAGATAGCGCTGGACAAGCCGTTCACGGTGCGCGAGTGATTCGTTTGCATGGCGGATTGGCCGGTTCATCGCCCCATGTTTTTCAAGGGGGGCGTGGACCATCGGCCTTAATATTCCAACTTCAACGATCCCAACGCGGACAGCGGCGCGCCGACGTTGGCTGTCGGCAGCCAGGATGTCGAACCGGTGAAATATTCCTTGTCGAGCAGGTTGTATACGTTGACTTGCGCGGTCAGACGGGTTTTACCGAGAGAAATCACGTAAGCCGCCATCGCATCCAGCCTGGCATAGCCGGGCAATTGGAAGCTGTTACCGCTGTCGCCTTCGCGCTTGCCGACCACGACGCCGCCAAGACCGACCTTGAATTGCTCGGTGAATTGGTAAGTGCCCCAAAGGCTGGCCTGATGTTCGGGTACATTCAACAGGCGTTTGCCTTCCAGGCCGCCGGCGTCCTTTGTGACCCGAGCGTCGGTGTAGGCATAGGTGCTTACCAGACTAAAGTCGTCGGTGATCCGGCCCTTGATATCCACTTCGATGCCCTGGCTGCGCGCTTCGCCGATGGCGATTTGATCCTGCGGATCCGGCGTGGACAGATCCGCCGTCAGCAGTTTGTCCTTGGTCAGATGATAGTAGGCGAGCGATGTGGACAGGCGTTGGTCGAAAAATTCGGTTTTAAAACCGATTTCGTATTGCTCGGCGGTTTGCGGCTGGAAGGTGCCGCCGGTCAGTGCATTGCGGCCGTTGTTGGAGCCGAATGATTCGACGTAGTTGCCGTATACCGACAGCCATTCCCAAGGCTGGTACAAAATGCCTACCCGGGGGGTGAATTTGTTTTCGTGCTGCATGGCAAAGCCGGCCTGGGTGGCTTCCCAGGAGGTATCGCCGAAGCCGCCGTAACCCGCCATGTCGTAACGGCCGCCGCCCATGATATGCAATTTATCCCACAGGGTAATCTGATCCTGGAAGTAGACGCCATACCAGTCGTCCCTGGAGCGCCAGAACCAGTTTGGCGCGATGGACCGGACGGCGGCGAGGTCTATGGTGTCGTAGCGCGGGTTGTTGATGTCGAAGTTTGAATTGATCGGGTCGCCCCAATCGCTGGAGGCGAACATATTGTCCGGCATGTCCTGGTTGAAGAAGAACCAGTCGCCGCCCACCAGCATATTGTGTTTCATTCCGAAGGTGTCGAATTTGCCGCTTAGATCCAGGCTGGTGCCGTATGAGCGGCGGTTGGCGGTGCCGGTGATGACCCAGCGTCCGAGTGTGCGGCCGTCGCCGTTCACTCTATCGTTCGGGCCTGGGCCGCCGAATACGATGTCGGTTTCGTCCCATTGGAATTTATGCCGGATGGCCCAGTCGTCGTTGAATTTGAAGCTCCAGTCCGCGTAAACCAGGGTGTTATCCTGGCTGGGTCTGAAAGCCGGATCGCCGGTGAATAAAGTGCGCCGACCGCTAATCGGTCGGTTGCCCGATACCGGCACGCCGTAGTCGTCCATATAGTTGTCGTGGCGTTTTTCCAATTCGAAATTGGCTTCGAAACGGTCGCTGGGGCGCCAGGTTAGTTTTGGGGCGATGAAAATACGTTCATGCTCGACGATGTCCCGATATGAGTTGCCGGTATCGAATGCGCCATTGAATCGATACAGCAGGGTTTTATCCCGGTCCAGCGGGCCGGTCGCATCCACGCTGGTGCGAAATTCGCTGTAGGAACCGAACTGTTGTTGCAGCGAATAATAAGGCACATCCAGTGCTTTTTTGGTGACGTAGTTGATCATGCCGCCCGGTTCCAAGCGGCCGTAAAGCACGGCGGCCGGACCTTTCAAAACCTCGATTTGTTCCATGTTGGAAACGTCGAATTTACCCATAGAGCGGCGGAAACCGTTGCGGTAATTGTTTTCCCCGGAACTGAAGCCCCGCACGATAAAGCTTTCGTACATGTCGGCGGTGCCGTAGGAACGTTGTATGCCGCTGACGTTATTGATGACCGCGTCCTCGAAGCGGATAGACTGTTGGTCGTTCATGACGGATTTAGGCACGACCTGAATCGATACCGGCGTTTGCATGATGGGCAGGTCCGTTTTGGTGGCCGTGGAGGCGTTCGGCCGGTTGTAATTAACGTTGTACGGATCGTCGGCATCGTATTGCGCCTTGCCTATTACCTTGACGGCCGGTAATGTCGAAGCGTCGCCTTCCTGTTCGGGAGCCTTGATTACCACCGAATCCATGGAAGAAAAGGAATAACTCAAGCCGGTACCTTGCAACAATATGGTGAGTGCCTGGTGCGCGCTGTATCGGCCGTTGACCGGATGACTGATTTTGCCCTTCGCCACTTCATTGACCAGAAAAGGCTTCAAGCCGGTTTGTTCAGCAAGGCTTTCCAGGGCCGCCGGCAGCGGCTGAGCGGGTATGTGGATGGCAAAGTTTTTTTCCTCGGCGATACCGACGCTGGAACCGATGAGCAATGGAGTGGCAAGCAACAGTGGGCGTAACGAGAGCATCATTTCTCCTTAAATTTTAATGGTCGCCCGTATAAGATCGATTTACCCCCTTAAAACACCTCAAAAAGTTGCAAACTTTTTTCGCATAACCCCGCCGGCTCATGGAAATGTTTTGTAATGCTCTGATAATTAATGGTATTGCTGTAATTGTTCGGCAATCATGACGGATGCGCGGGGCTTATCCACCCTGCGAGCTGGAACTTGTATTGTGGAATAGGTTTATCGACTCAGAAAGCCTTGTATATCGGTAACGGGCAGGAGATAGCTACCAGAAAACGTAGGTTTTTTGGACGCTGTATTTTGTTTTATGTGGTGCGAAATTGGTGCTATATTGGTGCATAACCTGTTTTTGAAAGGTCAGACCATGGTAAGACAAAGCATATCCATATCGGAACCCAACGACGAATGGTTGAAAGCCCAAGTGGCCAGTGCAGAGTACAGCAGTAAGAGCGAGGCGATTAACGATCTTATCCGGCAGGCACGGCGGCGGCAGCTTGAAATCGAGCATATTCGTTCTGAACTGATTAAAGCGGAACAGAGCGGTTTTATCGACGAGCAGCCGGACGAATTATTGGCCAACTTCAAGGAAGAAGCTCGGCAAGATGGGCTCTTATAAACTTTCGAAAAAAGCCCGCGCCGATTTGAAGAGAATCTGGTTATACGGCGTTAAAACGCACGGTAATCAGCGAGCCGATCAATATCATCAAGGGATGCTATATCGTTTTGCACACATCGCTGAACAGCCATATTTATATCAGGCGGTTGACTCTATCCGTGCCGGATACAGGCGGCACCGACAGCATTTATTACCGGATCAATGGTGGCACAGTCGAAATCATGACTATTTTAGGTCATCAGGATGCGGAAGATTGGCTATAACAAGCAGTCGTGCCACCAGTCGCCATTTAATCATTGGGAAGTTCGGTACCACACAATCCCGAAATGCGCGTTTGACCTAATCAGCCTCTGCGGATACTGGTTTCTTCTGAAAGAAGACGTTCCGGAATGTCTGTTTTCATGCTCCGCGAATCGTTGCTGACGACCCATTGCACGCAATCGCCCCATCTGGTTCAATGACTGCAGTTTCAACATAACCCGCCATTAATACCTCTAACCAATGGTATGCAAAATGCTCAAATATTCACCAATCGATAAACATTTATGTGAAAGTGAACTTTCCGGTTTATTGCTTAACTACCTCCTTTCTTGCTCGTGCACAATGAGGTGAAGTTAGTTCAGATTATTGATAACAGCAACTGACATGACAGAATGCTCAGGTTTGCCAGCCATTGAAGTTTATCGACTCCCCACAGGGCGCGATCTACATCTCGATATTTGTGACAACGAGAGATTTTTGATCTCCGCAGCCCAGTATTTGCAAGAATGTTTCGATGATTTGTTATGTAAAGACGAGTTGCTGTCCAACTATATTCACCAGATGCAATCTCTCGGACTAGAGGCGGTCATATTTGGTGGCTGGGCTCGTGATCGACTCGCTGAGCTTATTAATAATCGCCACCATACTTCCCGAGACATTGACTTAGTAACGCATGGCTCGGTATCGGTTGAACAAGCGTTACCCAGTTCAGCGATTCGTAACCCATTTGGCGGATTTGGAACAGAGGCTTCCAGTATCCATCTCGATTCGTGGGACTTACCCAAAACATTTCTTATTAGGCGGCATCGACTTCCCGTCACATTTGAACAACTACCTTTAACAGCTGACTACAACGTTAACGCGGTCGTATTTAAGCCTATGCAATTTTTTCATCATGCAAGTTTGCTGGATTCCGGAGCAGTTTCTTCACTACAGACACGGGTGCTCGACTTTGTTGCAGACGAGGTCGCGCAACCACTTTTTCAGGCGGCTAGAGCAATTATATTGGCGGTGCGACTGCAGTGCGAACTCTCCGATACCGTACGAGATTTCCTCGTCTCAGTGTGCAATACAAACGAAAGAAGGCAAGTGGTGGTAGACGGTATTCGTACTTATTGCATATTAGATTTGACGGACTCAGCCATCTCCTTTTTTGAATCAGTTATGGAGGACAGCCAGTGACCGATTCAGGCTACGATCGTGGTCCCATGATTACCACATACTTCACACACTGTTGGGCAGCATTCGAAGGCGGTGGCGTTCGAGCTGCGGCGCACGCAGGTGCTTATGAGGCAGCACGCGAAGCTGGTATAGCTTTTGGACGAGTGGCGGGGACTTCTGGTGGCTCCATCGTAGCGGCACTGATCGCTGCCAATGCATCTCCTAAGTACCTCAGTGATCTTTTACTGAGGACGGATTTGTCCCGGTTCCAGTCTGCGGCTGATTCTCGCGACTCTGTATTTGCCGAGCGTACCTGGAAGCTTAAGCTTTTGAAATGCATTACCTGGGGCAAGCTGAGAGTCTTTGCTAAGGTGGCACTAAATTCCGGACTCTACAGCTCAAAGCCTCTCGAAGACTGGATGGAAGATAATCTGAAAAATTTGGTAGCTCATCTGCGAGCACCTGGCGAGACTGGACCAATAAAATTCCATGAACTCACCTTACCACTTCATATCGTCGCGACTGATTTGACGACCGGCAAACCAAAGGAGTGGTCTAAAGAAAAGACACCGGATGAAGCGGTAGCGTTTGCAGTGCGTTGCTCTTGCAGCATCCCTTTCTTCTATCAAGCGGTCGATAACAAGCAGTCTGTATTGGTGGATGGTGGAGCTGTTAGCAACCTCCCTTCATTTGTCTTCACTGAGCTACTTAATTCAGGAGAAGGGCGCTCGGTGCTCTCGCGTGTGCTCGCTTTTCGTTTGATTGAGGATGCAAATACTCGCAAGGGTATCTCAGATCTAGCTGATTTTGCTGGCCGTTTATCAAATGCTGTAATTGATGGTGCGTCCTACATTCAAGCGATCCTTCAACAAAACACATATGTCATTCCAATACCTACTGGGTCGATAAAGTCGACCGATTTTGTGGGTGTTGGCGAAAATGAGAAACTTCAACTACATAAAGCAGGGATTGATGCAGTCAGGAGTTTCGTAAGTCACGAGCGTATCTACGTTCGCTCTAGTACGTCAGCACCGTTATTCCGGGGTTTCGATGAAAAGATGCTGATGTTGGTACAGGAGCTACAAGAGTGTAGCCAGGTTTTTTTCGCAGTCGGAACGTCGATGTATTGGGTGGATTTTATTTTCCCAACACTCTTGTCCGTTGCAAGGCGTGGTGTTCAAATTGTTTGCGTGACATCACAACCCGAGAAGCTGGATGAAAAGCGTCGACAATGGCTATTGTCAGGTTTGGGAGCCGATATAGTATACAGGCTGGGGGAGCTCAAGCCGAGATTCGACGGATTCGTCTTTGATGTGGGCACAGATAAGGCGAGTGCGATTTTGACCACTTTTGATAGCAATGTCGATACCCCTAATTCATATGCTCAGGAGTCGGTTCGTTTCTACTCTCATGATGGCGACCCTGCTATTCTAGAAATGCTGGCAGAGAGTCTCACTGGTCATTGGACACAGAAGCCAAACTCCAAAAGGTCTCTACCCTACGAAAGGATATCAGATCTAGAACTATTCAACCGACTTAAGAATGTCCATCAGTACGCTCAAGCAAAGTTTAAGCTTGCCGATGTTGAGGTATCCGACAAGGTTTTAGTTTTGCAGGAGGCGGTGAAGGAGTTCAAGCTTCTCCAGATAAAACAGCATATTCAGGATTTAAGGGCAAACAGCTGTGACCTGTTTGAAGTCAACCAAGTTAAGCTACTCAATGATTCGGGTACAATAGTTACTCCGCCAGTACTAGAGCGTTTGAACGCAGACACGCTAGTTCTGATTGACGGCAATACGAGGTTCTTCCATTGTTTGGCTTCGGGTGTGAAGTCTGTCCGAGCAGTGATTGTAGAGGACGTAATTGCAAAACTACCTGCTCAGCATCCAAAGCCTTTGTCTTCGCTTCGCTTGATTTCGTCCACTACTACTTTGGCAGATAATTACCGAAATGTTGAGAGATCGCTTTTTAGGAAAATTGAAGAGGCAGTGCACCCTTACGATTAGGTTTGATGGATTTTGCACTGCTGTTCATTCTCAATGCGTATTATTAACAATTAATAACATAATCAGAGCTTTGGCGCTTATTGTTTTTGAAGATCGAATAAAGTGTATTACAAGTCCGTTAGTTTTAAGAATTAGAAAATTAAGCTTGTATGGGACGTGAAGGTCAATGGATTGATCAGCCGGTCAATCAAACAATCGACATTGCTAACTGGAAGGGGGATGATGAATTTGAAATTTATCCAGAGGGTGCACGTGATAAGTCACTTCTGATAAGTCCGAGTCAACCTGGATATGATTTTCTGATTCCGGGTCATCGGTATTTATTCAAGCATTCTTTTCAGAAGGGAAAGCGGTGTCATCCGGATCAATACTGGGCGGAAATCGTTGCCTATCGAATTGGTTGTATGTTGGATGTGCCCGTGCCACCGGCTTTTGTTGCTTATGATAGTGACAATAACGTTTGTGGCGCCTTAATAGAATGGTTTTTGAATTACCCCGATCAGCCAGAAGAGAGGCGGGTTCCTGGTGGTGATATCATGGTGGACATGATTCCAGGTTATGACCGTAAAAGGGGTAAGGAGCATAATTTTGTTACCATAGCTCGTTATTTAGCGGTTGTAGATAGAAATTTTTCATTTGAACACAATTGGCTAATTTTCTGGTGCGATATGCTCTTGTTTGACGCCATAATCGGTAACACAGATCGCCATCAGGACAATTGGGAATTGCTATGGAACCAAGTGCTAGCTAGACACGTCAGAATGTCGCCTGTTTTTGATAATGGCACGAGCCTTGGTTATGAAATATTGGAATCGAAAATGGATGACTTCTACCAACCAGATAAAATGGCGGCCTACATCAGAAGAGGTAGACACCACCTTCGCTGGCAGTCAAAAGACGAACTACAATGCCGGCACGTGGACCTCATACTGGACTTAGCAGTAAAATTTCCAACGTTGAAAGGTCGTATCAGAGAAAAACTGGCTTTATTTGATCCTGATCGATTACGTTCTATCATGGAAAATTGCAGGCAATACTCCTTACCGGTTCCATTAACCCAAAAACGTGCTGATTTTATTAGTCATTTAGTTATATCGAGACAAAGAACTATTGAAGCAGAAGTAAACCAACTGTAATGAATCTGATACGCCATATTCACCAACCAAGCCGTTTGTTATTGGTTTGGCAATCGCCAGAAGGCAAATCTCGGAAAAGATTTGTCATTGGTGAGATATGCCTGATCAATGGTAATTGTGTGTTTCGCTATTTGCCCAATACCGACGATTTTACCAATGCTTGTGCCGAAGGATTTATGTGCTATCCCGCATTTCGCAAGCTAAATCAAGAATACAGCGAGAATATTTTAGAGACATTTTTGCGTCGAATACCTCCTAGAAGACGTGGCGATTTTAATAAATATCTTGAGCAATGGCGACTGGCGCCCGATGCAGTTATATCTGACTTTGCGTTGCTTGGTCACACAGGAGCAAAATTGCCTAACGATGGCTTCTCACTAATCAATCCATTTGATGGTGTTAGTGCGCCGCATGAGTTTTATATTGAAGTGGCTGGCTTCCGTTATCAGAAAGCCATTTCTTTAGAAGATATTTCAGTTGGAATGCCTGTTGTTTTCGCTGTCGAGCCGGAAAATGAATATGATCATCAAGCTGTGAGAATCGAGGTTACAGGCAGAAAAATTGGATATGTAAATAAAGTTCAGAGTCCTGCCTTCGTTCGTTGGTTGGATAGCGATATAGTTGCTGGCGTAATTGAACGTATTAATGGAACCGAAGATCGGCCTTTGATTTATATCTATGGACGAGTTAGTTCTAAACTTACTAATCGGATTGCGGCTTAATAAAGCAGATAGGGATTGTATCGCTGGTAGCGTTAGAATCGCTTTTGATTTCATTGGACTACCGAACTAATGATTGAAGGACTGCTTACTGCTTAAATAGCGACATAACCGGAAATTCTTGAATGTCTCAAATTGGCCGGCTGCCGCCGATGGCCAGTGACATATTTCATTTGCAAATAATGTCGGTTTGAACGCCCGCTATTTGCGTTTAATCCTGGTCTAAAATTGCCCTGATCGCTGGTTTACGGGTTTTTGACTGCAGGTTGCTACAGTTTGGTATTTGCTTGCGATTGCCGACAGTGCGGCGTCAAGGAACGATGCGTAGTCGCGAACCTGTCCTGGCGAAGCGCGAACATGCGTCGGTTCCAGCCTGACTTTTCGGTATGAAAATGTTTGCCGGCCCATGGCTTTAGGCCTACACCCCAAAGCCTTGCGGCGCTATTTCGCCTTGCTGATTAGAAACTGCCCGGCTCGCTGTTGTTTGATATTGAGATGCATGCCTTGCGATAAGGTGTTCAGCGTTTCATTCAGATCGGTGGTCGAAAAGCGGCCGCTGATCACCAAGTTGGCGACCGCCGGCTCCAGCACGTTGAATTCCGCAAGGTGATAGCGCGCAAGTTCCCGCAATACCTGGTGTAAACGCTGATTTTGAAAGATCAAAACTCCGGAACGCCAGGAGCCGGTCGTTTCGGCGTTAATCTCGGTCTTTTCGCCGGCACGACCTGAATTCTCGATACTGCCTTGTTGGTTAGCCGTTAAGCGTAGCGCTTCGCCGTTGGCCGAAGCGAGCGCCACTTCGCCTTCCAGCACGCTGACCGTGGTTTTATTGGCATCGGAATACACATTGAATTGAGTGCCGATGTCCCTGATTTGTGCATGCGTCGTCACGACTTCGAACGGTTGCCCGGGATTGTGATGAATAGTAAACCAGGCTTCTCCCCGCTTCAGCCAGGCCTTGCGCCAACCGAACAGATCGGCCACGCGGATGTCGCTATCCGTGTTGAGTTTAATCGAACCGCCGTCGCTCAGTTCGATGTCGGTCGTTTCGCCCCTGGCGGTTTGGTAATGCCGCGAACTCAGTTTGAGTGCCCAATCGGGTTGAAACGCGCTCAAGCCGACCAGCGCGACAAGCGCCAACAGCGACACATTCCGTATACGGCGACCGGATTGCGCTTGTTTGGCAAAGCGCCGGGCCTCCTTGATTTCCGATTCGCCGACCGAGGACAACAGTCCGAATTGATCCCAAAAATATTGAATCGTATTGAAGGCCTCGACATTTTCCGGAGAGGAGGCCAGCCATTGTTCAAAATCCCGCCTGACTTGCGGCGGGCAGTCGCGTTCGCCAAGTCGGGATTGCCAGCGTATGGCTTGTTTTTGTGCCTTGGACAATGCGGCGGTGTCTGACATGCGATTCCTCAAGCGACTCAGCGTGACGGGGTATTGCCTCTTCGGCGCATGGAAGCCGCCACGCAACTTTCCATCGCCGCAACAAAGTGGCGTTCGACCGTGGCTCTGGAAATACCGAGCATTTTGGCAATTTGCGGATAAGTGAGCCCATCGATGCGGTGCAGAAAAAACACGTTTCGTTGCATGGCCGGCAATTGTTTTAACACTTGTAGGCATAGATGCAGAATCTGTTCATGATGCAGGGCCATTTCCAGCCCCGGAGTCTTGGAGGGTAGACTGTCCAGTTCCTCGCAGTCCTCGTGGTATTTGGCGATGATCTCCAGCCTTCGATTATGCGCGTTCAGCAGATTGTTGGTGATTTTATAGAGATAGGCCCGATGGTTGCCGATGCCGCCGGGCTCCGGATGGTTCAGCAGTTGTAAAAACGACTCCTGAACCAGATCGTCGGCGACGTTACCGGCTCGTTGCGTGGCATAGTGGAGTAATTCTTTATTATGTTTCCGGAACAAATTGTCCAACAAGCCATTGATATGCATATCGATAATGCCTGGAGCGCCGCAATTGTTGTTTGTTGATCTTGAATGGGGTTGCCGATCACTCCCTTGGCTTGCCGACCTTGCGGCCCTCAAATAGGTTGTTCTCAGTGGGGACTTTTAAAGCAATTAAAGTACCAATTGCCGGGATGTGCTCGCGCCTTTCTGCTTGCCTGTGATAACAATCTTATTAAATCAATAATTTGGCATGCATTGAAAAGCGCTATACAGCAGGTGCGCGGGCGGCCCGCCAGGTGAGACGGGCAAGTTTTGGAGAAAAACCATGGCATATGACCTATTTTGATCCAGGGAAATGCGGGATATGCAGGATCAAACGGAGCGCAATTTTTCCGCCTAACGATCATGAAGCCGCTGCATCGCCCGGCCCATGAAAGCAGCACTAACAAGGTGCGATTGCATGCCGGACAGGACGCCGTGAATACGTCCGTGTAGGCTCGAAGGCGGCGTCCTTGCCGCCAACGCCTGTCCTCAATCCTCCAAGGTGTATTCCCCCGAATGCATGGTGCCTTCAAGAATAGTCAGCAGGCGTTGCGGCGAAATCAGACAGCCCTTGCCGGTGCTTCTGGGCATGATTTCTATCGTCAAGCCTTGGCGGGCCGAATTATTCAGGGTGCGATAGATAAAAAACTCCATGGCATCGGCGGCGGGTTTAAGGTGTTGCCATTCGCCGATGGCGGCTTCGGCGGCAAAGCGCTTGAACGGCCATACCGGCAGGGTTTGCATGCCATCGATGTTTCGTGTCATCCATTGCGGGCCGTCTTTCAAGCCCCAGACTTCGTCGGTTTCCAGAATGCGGTACAAAAAATATTCCAGTAACTCTTCATCCGTCATGGTCGGGACTGCGTCGTATTCGTCTTGATAGGGTTCGTAGCGCATGGTCGATTGCTTTGTGTGGTTTGGAAAAGCAATTACCTGCAAATAACACACCATCACTTGCGGGCGGGCAGGGCGCAACGCTCGCGGCGGAAGCCCGGGCCTTGCCGTAAACCTCTCCGCTGCTCGTGGCGGAGCGATGCTGCCAGCGGATGACTTTGGTTCCGCCCACAACAACTTCCGCATTCCGCTCCCTCTGCCAGCGGGATATCAACGGGGAAGTTATTAGGGGCGGAATCCTTGGCAAGTTATCGTTTTATACGCCCTCTTTTTGGCCTTATCCCGAACGGAGAAGGGCCGGTGTCGAACTTTGCGACACACTGCGAGGGCCGGGAGACGATCCGCTGCCTACCGCGTCCCGCGCGGGACGATTGGTATTTAGCGTTTTAGGTTGGTACGCGTTTTGCCCGGTAGTTTTTTGCCTTGGAAAATCGGCTGAATCGGCGGTTTTTCTGTCATTTTCACCACATTATTGCCGCGCAATGTGTGATGAGCGACAGATGCGGGAGCCGGGTTCGCCGCGATTCGAGGCTAAACCAATTCAATCAAGAGGAATTCATTATGGCCGAGTTTTATGTAGACACTACCGCCCAAGGCAATGGGGAACACATCGTGCATTTTGCGACTTGCGAGTCGCTGCCGCCCAAGGAAGCCAGACTCTATCTGGGGTCTATCGCCAGTTGCGGCAGCGCGCTGAAAAAAGCCGCGGAAAAGTTTAAACCCGTCAATGCCTGTCCTCGGTGCGCTGCCGCTTTCCATACCGCCTGATGCATTTTTCAACCCGGAGTCGGCGTCCTCGATTCGCCGCCTCCGGGTTGAGCGCTTTTACCCGCGCTTGCCCGAAAGGTTTGGTTGCTTATTCCAAATCAGTTATTTTGATTGTAGCTATTGAAAAACTGCCGGGCGGTGCGGCCGTTTTTGCCGGCGTTTTGATGGGCGAAATCCAGCGCCGCTTTATGCAATACGGCCCGGTCGCCGGCAAAATCGGCAAAATAGCTGTCCACGATGTCCAGGTAGGTGGGGGTGGGTTGCGGATAAAACGCCAGCCGCAAGCCGAAGCGGTCGGACAGCGAAATTTTTTCTTCGATGGTGTCTGAATAATGCACTTCGCCGTCGATCAATTGGGTATCCAGATTGTCGCGCATCTGCTCGGGCAGCAAATGCCGGCGGTTGGAAGTGGCATAAAACAGCACGTTTGCCGGCGGCGGTTCGATGGAACCTTCCAGCACGCTTTTCAGCGGTTTGTATAGGGTATCGCCGTTATCGAAAGACAAATCGTCACAATAAATAATGAAGCGTTGCGGCAATTCGCGAATCTCGTCGACAATTTCCGCCAGATACAGCAAATCCTGTTTGTCCACTTCTATGATACGCAAGCCCCGATCGCGATAGGTATTCAACAAGGCTTTCACCAGCGAAGACTTGCCGGTGCCCCTGGCGCCCCATAGCAGGGCGTTGTTGGCCGCTTGCCCGCCGATAAAGCGTTCCGTATTGGCAATCAATTGCTGTTTCTGCGATTCAATGCCCAAAAGTTGTTCCAGGCGTATGGGATCGGTTTGCTGCACGGGGCGCAAAAAAGCCTGGCGTTGGCGCCAGATGGCGGCATAAGTGGTGTTCCAGTCAATCATGGTCATGGCTAAACAGGATAGAATAAAAGGGAGGTCATGTCGGTCTGGCGAGTTTATAACAAAGTTTTCACGATACCGACATCGGATAAACGTCTATTCTTTCCCGCGAACCGCCGGCCAAGTCGGTTGGTAAACCTCTAAATCGGCGATATGCCTTTACCCGGCTGACAAAGTGGCATGAAAAGGGTAAAGTGCCGACCTTAAAATATCGAATCGAAACTTTATGCGTATTTTGCCGTCATGTCTTTGCGTAAAATTTTAACTACTCAAAACACTTAATCAGCAGGAGTTGTAAGAAATGTTTAACCGAATTTGTCCAGACAAAGGCCTATCCCTATCGGGCCGAATGTTTTTAGTTGCGGGCGCATTGACGATGGCCGGTTGCGCGAGCACCGGAAATCATGCGGAAACTTCGGCGGAACAGGCCGCCGCGATGACCGGTCGGGCCGACCCGTTTGAGGGCTTCAACCGCTCCATGTACGCCTTTAACAGCGGATTGGATAAATATTTCCTCAAACCGGTTTCCGACGGCTACAAGTGGGTTACGCCCGACTTTATGGAAACCGGCGTGAGTAATTTTTTCAGCAACTTGAAGGGCATTAACGTTGTGTTGAATGATCTTTTGCAAGGCAAATTTCAACAAGGCGCCGCCGATGCCGGCCGCTTTCTTACCAATACCACTATTGGTGTCGGCGGCTTGATCGACGTGGCTAGCCAGTTCGGCTTGGAAAACAATATCGAGGATTTTGGACAAACGCTAGCGGTTTGGGGAGTGGATGAAGGGGCTTATCTGGTACTGCCCATCATCGGTCCCACAACGTTGCGCGACGGCGGTGGCTTGATCCTAGACAAGGCCGCGAACCCGGGTACTTATGTTCCGGGTACCAGTGTTCTCGAAGGAATCAGCGACCGCGCCAATGCGGAAGGCGCCTTGAATTTCATCAATGAGGCGGCATTGGATCCTTACGTGTTTACCCGGGAATCCTTTATGCAATACCGTCGCCATTTGGTCAATGACGGCAAAACCGACCAGGGCCACTATGAATGGGAGGCCGATGTGGCCATGGACGAGGTTGACGATAATACGGCGGCCGCCAAGGCCGAGGGCAGCGAGGACATAAGCGTGAGCGGCTCCGAAGAGCAAACGGTGGCGGATGCCAAGGCGTGGCGTTCGGAGGCATTTGACGACATGCTTAAATCCTACCAGCAAGCCTCTATGAAAATGGACCGCTTGAGCCAAGGCAAGCTATCGATTAGAAACTAGGTAGGCTGCTTGCCGTATAACCCTTCAAATTGGTGAGGTACAAAAATATCGAAAAATAGGAGTGGCGGTGAAAATAACTTGTATCGATTCGATATTTATATATAATCATCTCAAATCCGCCGGATAATTTTCACACCCCAAGGGAACATTTCCAGGCGGATTTTTGGCGATGGCGATTTCAATAATCGCCATCTCAATCCAAGCCGGCAATCCGATTGCTTGTTTTTGGCAGCTTCATAAAGCTGAATCTTCGGGGATTGGCATGATTAAAGAAAATTTTGATTTGCTTGTTGTTGCATTGCTTGCGTTATCCATCGCCATGTACGACGCGGTAATGGATCTGTGTTTAAACTTACTACACCTGCTTTTCGGCATACTCCACATCCTCTACGAATGGCTGGAGTTGGGTATAGAGCACGGCGTCGAGCATTTGTTTCATACCTCCCGCCACGGCAGTCAAATAATCACGTTTTATATTTTGCTGTCGATAGGCGCTTTGTTGTTGCTTTGGCTGTATCGATTGTTGCCGGGGCTTTGGCGACAATTTACAGGCTCTGTCCGCCAAGCCTGGGAACGCCGCAAGACTGAATGCTTGATTTACTGGTTGTCCTTGCCGTTAAGCAATAAGTTGAAATTGATTTCCACGGCGGGTATTTTCTTCCTGGCCTCTTACGTGGCGATGTAAAGCGTGCCGTCATGCGGCTTCAATAAGTTCAAGCAATCCGCATTCCCCCGTTGCGTCACGCAATGCCGTCCGCGGGCAGGCCGGCCGGCAAGGCAAAATTCACGGGCGATTTTTCCGCGCTAATACCCAGCCGCCCGCAATCGATGCATGGCTGCATTGAGCGAGTCGAATTCAATTAAGGGCCTAGACCTACGCCGGCCTTGTCGATTGCCGGGATCGGGTTAAAATAAGCGCTGCAAATACAAGTACAAATGTGATGGTCTTCACGCTTGTTCTAAGCTGAACGATTAAATGAGCGCTATTCTATTATCCTCATCCGATCCCGAATCACCCCATGCCGCCGAAGCCGCTACGACAAGACCATGAATCGACTGATTTTAAAAGTATCGTTTTTACCTGTTCTGTTGCTCCTGTTGAATGGTTGCGGCAGCAATCAGGCCAACTATAAGCGGGATAAGCCGGTCAGTTACCGGAGCAGTCCGCCGCAAACCCAAGCTTACCGGCCTAATGTCAACAAAGCGCCGACGGCCAGTTACGCCGGGATTTTTCCCAAGCCGGCCAGTTTGGAACCGGCGGTGGATTTTTGGCGCAAAACTTACGCGGTGTGGCAACGCTCGGAAGTGGCTTATCACGACGACCGCTTTCTGGATGTGGTCTACGAGGTTATGCCCTTGCCGGGCTACGTGGCGGAAGGCTTGACGGCGGAACAGAAGCTGGCGATGAATAGCCGGCGCGATTTTTGGAAATCCCGTCTGGCCGAACTGGATAGCAAGCTGCGTTATAACGCGGCCCTTAACGCCGCCGACCGGCAGTTGATTGCCAAACTGGAGAGCAGCGGCCGGCCTTTAAACAGCATTTTACCGGGAGCCGCCGACAGAGTCAGAGCCCAGCGCGGTACCAGGGAACGTTTCAAGCGCGGTTTGGAAATCAGCGGTCAATACGATTTGCAGTTTAGGCAAATCTTTCGCAATGCCGGCTTGCCGGAGGAATTGGCCTATTTGCCGCATGTGGAGTCGTCATTTCAGCCGGCGGCCCGCTCTTCCGCCGGCGCTGTCGGTATGTGGCAATTTACCAAGGCCGCCGCGCAAACCTTTATGCCGGGTAGCGACAAAGTCGATCAGCGCCTGGATCCGTTTGCCTCGGCCAACGGCGCGGCCCGCTATCTGACCCATGCCTACAAAAAACTGGGGAACTGGCCGGCCGCCGTGACTTCCTACAATCACGGCATAGGCGGGATGAAGCGGGCTCAGGACAGTATGGGCGAGGATTTCATGCGCATAGTCGATCAGTACGACGGCCCGGCTTTCGGGTTTGCCTCCAGGAATTACTATGCGCAGTTTCTGGCGGCGCGGGAAATCGCCAACAATCCTGAGCCTTATTTTCGCGAAGGCATACGCTATGAGGCGCCGTTGAATCCCGGGCAATATCTGGCCGCCGAATAAGCCGGGCGCGGCGGCCCCGGACTGGTTAGATCGGGCCGTCAGGTGGCGTCCATTTTATAGCCGTAGCCGCGCACGGTTTTCAGCAGCTTCAGTTCGAAATCGTCGTCGATCTTGCGGCGCAGCTGGCGGATGTAAACATCCACCACGTTGGTCAGCGGATCGGCGCTATAACCCCATACCTGCTCCAAAATCCGGGTGCGGCTCAACACCTTGCCCGGCATGCGCATAAAGCATTCCAGCAAGGCGAATTCCTTGGGCGTCAGTTCGATGTTGGTGTCGCCGCGGCGGACTTCGTGAGTGTCCACGTTCAGTTGCAGATCGGCCAATTGCAATTCCTTCGAGTCCAGCTTGATTTCGCCGCTGCGCCGGCGCATCAACACCTCGATTCGCGCCAACAATTCTTCGAAGGCAAAGGGCTTGGTCATGTAGTCGTCGGCGCCGGAGCGCAAGCCGGTGACTTTATCCTGCACCGTGTCGCGGGCGGTCAGCATCAGAATCGGCGTGTCGACGCCTTGTTTGCGCAGGCGTTCGCACACCTCGCGGCCGCTGATATCCGGCAATCCCAAATCCAGAATAATTGCCTGAAATTGGCTTTCGCAACCCATGGCAATGGCATCCTGGCCGAAACGCGCGACTTCCACCGCATAGCCTTCGGCTTTGAGGCCGCGTTCGACGAAATCGGCAATCCTTTTATCGTCTTCCACTAACAGGATGCGCAGAAAACCGAAGTCGCTGTGCTGGTTGGATTTGGCGGGGAGCTCATTCATTGGAATCTTGATTCTCGTCTGTGGAAATTAACGGCAGCTTGATGGTAAAGGTGGTGCCGGCATTTTCGCCGCTGTCGACACTGATTTGTCCGCCATGCGCCTTTAAAATGGATTTGGCCAGGGGCAACCCGAGTCCGGAACCGTCATCGTGTAAACGGCGGGCGTTCTCGCTGCGAAAGTTGCGTTCGAATATTCGTTCCAGATCCTGGGAAGGGATACCTATGCCCTGGTCTGAAATACTGATGTAAACATCTGTTTCATCCAGCCAGGTGTTAATTATGATCCGTCCGCCCGGTTTTGAATAGCGGCAGGCGTTATCGCCCAAGATAAACAGTACCTGACGCAGACGCAGTTTATCTCCGAACAGCCAGACCGATTGATCGAGGGGCGTGAACGACAGGCTGATGGCGCTTTCTTCCGCCATTACCCGGAAATCCTCCAGGCTGCTGGCTAGTAACTCGGAAAGGTCCAGTTCATGCCAGTCGAATTGCAGATTGGCGGTTTCGGAGCGGGCCAGAAACAGCAGGTCGTTGACATATTTACCCAACTGCATGGACAAGTCCAGGATGCGTTGCAGGGTATCCTTATATTCGTCCGGGTCGCGCTGCGATCCGCGCAGGGTTACTTCGGCTTCGCCCCTGATTACCGTGATGGGCGTGCGCAGTTCATGGCTGATATCCGCCAGGAATTCGCGCCGTTCGGCATCCATGCGTTTCAGGGCTTGATTTAATTGTTGCAATTCATGCGTGCGTTCGGCGACGCGGTTTTCCAGCTCCGCCCGGCCTTGGCGCAGTTTTTCCTGCTGTACGCCCAGCTCAATAGCCATTTTGTTGAAATGGCTGGCAAGATAGGCAAACTCATCCCGGCTGTTCAAAATGATGCGGTAACTCAAATTGCCGGAGGCGATTTCGTTGGTGCCTTGCATCAGGGCTTCCATGGGGTTCTTAACCCGCCTGAGCAGGAATATGCCGCCGGTGAGGCTGAAAATCGCCGCAACCGCCGCTGCCAAAGCAGTCACCCAGCGCGATTGGACGATCAGGTTTTCCAGCTCCTGCTTGGCTTGCGCGGCCTTGGTACGCTCGACGTGAATGGCCGCATCGATCAGCGGCTGAAATTTGCTGTCGATTTCTTCGTCGGAAAATTTGGATAACGCTTGCAAGGCCTCGTTTCTTTTGCCTTGCTCGCTTAGGTGGCCTACTTCGTTGAAACGGTATTCGCTGGCATCCAGAAACGCGGTCAGATTGGCTACCCGTTCCAGTTCCGCCGCCTTATCCTGGTCCATGGCTTGTTTGTCCGCTATCGGCGCCGGCTCTTTTACCGCGTGCTCCCTGAGCGCCCGCATGGCTTCAAGTAAACCTTGCTTGGAGCTAGCCAGATCGGCTTCAGCCTTACCGCCGCTGGTCACCAGCCTGTCCATTTGTTGCTTGAAGTAACGGTAGGCTTCCTGCGACAGGTTTTCGTAGCGGTCGAATGCCTCAAACGCGGTTTGACTGCGTTGAAAATGGCCGGCTACCTGATTGGAACCCCAATACATGATGCCGTCCAACAGCAACACGAAACAGAACGAAATTGCAATCACCAAGGCCAGACGGAAGCGGAACATACGGTTTAAGCGCTCACTGCAAAAAAGATTGGATTCCGCCCAAAATAACTTCCGTATTCCGTTCCCTCGCCCTCCGTGAGAGGGTTAGAGTGTGGGATATCAATAGATAAGGGATTAAGGACGGAGTCCTTAGTTGCTTTCCACGCTTTCATCCAGTTGTTTTTCCATGGAGCGGATGGCCTCGAGCTTTTCCCGCAACAAGCGATTTTCGGTTTGTTTCGGTTCCGTGGCATCTTTGGCTTCCAGGGCGGTTTTGGCTTTTTTCTGCTTTTGTTGCACCGCGCCGATTTTTTCGGATTGGCGCTGCAGACGTTTGAGTGCCTGGACATGGATGGCGATCAGCCGCTGTACCCGGACGTCTGACGCATAAGCCGGCGCCATGGTCTGGACGCCTTCCAGAATATCGGGAATATCGCCGCAAGTGTCCGACAACAACCTGCCGACCATCAGATGTAACTGTTTACCGTCGGACGGCGATATTTTTTGGGTGTTAAGCAAGGATTTACATAACTCGGCCCTGTCAGCTTCCGCCATGCCGGCCATGCTGGCGCCGAAAGCCAGCAGTTCGTCAATGCCCGATTGTGCGTAGGGATCGTAACGGTTTTGCGCGTCTCGATCGGAACGGGAATTAAAGCCCGCGCAACCGGCCAGCAGCAACATGGTTAACACTAAGCAGAATAAACGCGCGGGGTATGAAAATAGCATAAAAATTCCTTGCCTCATTCGGCAATATCCAGCGGAATCCGGACTCTGACCCGGGCGCCGAAATAGTCCAGTCTGGGGTCGATAAATTCTACTTTACCTTGATGGTGGGCGACGTACTCGCGCACCATTGCCAATCCCAAACCGTGGCGTTCGCGGTCGCCGGAGCCGGAGCGGTAAAATGGCTCAAAAACATGCAGGCGTAGCTCGGGCTCGATACCGGGGCCGTCATCTTCTATTTCCAATTCCATGTAATCGCCACTATCCCGCAGCATGACGCGAATCTCACCGTTTTCCGGCGAAAACTGAATGGCATTGGCGAGCAATTCCCGCGTGAAGTCTCGGAATTGCTCCGCCACACCGGTAATTTTTAGCGGTTTGAGCAGTTTTCTCACCCTGATGGCCTTGGCTTGCAAGGCGGTGTGCAAACTTTCCAGCTCTGTTTCCAACAGTTCGCGCATGTCGACGAGACTCATGTCTTGCGCCGACGGGGCGGCCTGGATCATGCTGTATTTTAACAGCTGTTCGGAGACGGTTTGCAGCTTGTCGACACTGGCTTCCACCTGTTGCGCAAGGTCGGTTTCCGGATTACCGGGCATTTGCTCGTCCGGCGCGTTCAAGTGTTCGGCGCCTTCGCGGATATGTTGCAGAGGTTGTTCGATTTCGCGGGCCAGGTTTTGCATCAGTTGTTGCTTGGACGATTCCAGCGCCATCAAATGCGTGCGCAACCATTCCAGACGCTCGCCGAGCGAATGCAAATCGGCGGGTCCCGTGACTTCTATCGCTTGCTCCAGTTCGCCCGAGCCCAGGCGGCGTATGGCCGCGTCCAGTTGTCGCATGGAACCGGACAGCACCGCCAACAGGCCGGTCACCAAAGCGCAGGACAGTAACAGCAAAACCGCGCCCTTGATCAATAAACCCTGTTCCAGCGCCTCCGATAACTGGCGCAATTCGTTAAAGGTGTGTTCGACGTGGTTTTCGAATTCGCGCGACAAAACAGTGGACGATTCCCGAAAGCCTTGAAAGGCTTCATCGATGGGTAATTTAAAGGTTTGTTCGGTTTCCGAGCCGATGATTTGCTGATAAATCAGGTTTTCCTTTTCGGATAATTCGTTCACCAGCAGGGCTATCTTGTTGTCCACGTGCAGTTTCAGCAGGTCGCTCAAGGCCTGTTTAAAGGATGCCCGCGCCGCTTCGTAGGACTCCCGTTCATAGGGTTGCCGCAAGCCGGGGTCGGACAACAACACGAACAAGCGAGCCTTGCGCTCGATATCCGATGATTTTTGCAGTACCAAGCGTATGGTTTTGGTTTGTTCGAATACCTGCGAATTGATGACTCTGCCGAGTTCGGCGGTTTCCCTCAGTCCGTATGCCGCGTAGATGACGCCCAAAAACAGCGGAATCACCGCGGTGGCGAAACCGAGTACGATCAGCGATTTCAAAGATAACAGAGTCTTATATTTCATCCACACACAACTAAGGAAAAAAAGCGGCGGTACCGCCGACAAATTCGGAATTCATGAAAATTTAACAGAAAAATTGAGCTTGACCGGAACTTGATGTTGGTATCGATACGATGAGGCGGCAGACTTAAAACCGTTTTTTTTAGGCCCGGCATGGTTTGGTGCTAAAAGTGTTTGGCAGGTTTGAAGTTTATGGCGTTACCATGCGAACAAATTCTAGCATGCCTGCGGTTTTGCGAATTTGTTTCGCTGCTTTCGGATAATCTCATGATTAAAACATTGTCGCAGTTAACAGTTTTTTTTGTTGCGGAATTCGTTTTCGCCTTGGTTCTTTTGTATGCCGCACCGGCATTCGCCGACTTTCCCATTGTAAGCTCGACACCCGCCAGCGCGCTGTTGCTGGATTTGGGTTCCCGGCCCATGCGGATGGCGGAGCCGGCGTTAACCCTCGTCAGCGGCGATTTGCGGTTGAATGCGGCGGAGGCTACCGTTCAGGTGGCTGACGATGAGATAGTCAGTCTGCATCCCGGCTTTGGCGACTGGGAAACGGCGTTTCGTTTCCAACTGGCCGCGGCGCCCGAGGCCGGGGCTTACCGTTTTTGGGCCCGTTGGCGGCAAGGCGGCGAGCCCGATGTATGCATACAGAACTTTGAAATCTGGGCCGGGCCGAAGCTCGAACAATTGGAAAAACGCGCGACATTTGCGCTGAAACCCAAGGGGTGGCAGCCGGCCTGGATAGGCGCGGAAGGCATGCTGAATTTACGCTCCGGCGACCGTGTCGTTGAAGTGCGCAATAGCGGTGCCGGCCAGGACGCCAAAGCTTTCGACGCCTTTTTATTGGCCCAAGCTAAAGCGACCTTGCCGGTTTCGCTACTGCCCGATAAACCGGCGGTATTGCTGGAATTGGGCAAGGCTCCGCACTGGGCCGGCCTGGAAAAGCCGGCCGGATTGCGGGTCATCACCGGCGACGCCAAAGCGGGGCGGGGTGCCGAATCCTTGTTGATGCTGGACGACGAAGCACAGGTGTTTCATCAAGGGTTTGGGGATTGGCAAGCGAATTTTGCCTTTCATGCTGAGCCGGCCCTGGTCCCCGGCCGCTACCGTTTTTTTGCCCGCTATAAAAGCGGCGGAGAAGCTTCTCAGGTGAGCCAGCGTTTCAGCGTCAAGGCTGGCGCCAGCCCGGAGCGCTTGACCATGCGAGCCGATTTGACCACCAGCAATAGCACGCCGTGGGAATATCAATGGTTGGCCGCATCAGACAGCATTAACTTGCTGCCGGGCGATAGCTGGCTGGAAATCGGCAATAGCGGCCGGGCGGACGGCGCCAAGGTATTCGATGCCTTTTTATTGCAACTGGAAACTCCGCAAGGGGACTGGATGAGTCCGGAGCAGGCCGAAGCCAGAAAGCGTTTTCTGTCCTCGGCCGCGATCAAAGCCAATGCGCAACGCCGATTGTACGTGTTGGATGGCAAGGGGGAGGGCGGTGAATTGCTGTTTGCCGGCCTTGCCGCCGGCGAAGCGCAAAAGCATCTGCAACCGATGTCCGTCGAGTACCTGCTGGGCGAACCGGCTCTTGAAATGGCCAAGGCCTTAAATGTTTCGCTGTTGCCGGCCGCCGTGGTCAGCGACAACAAATTTACCCTGCTGGGGGTGTTGAATAGGCCTCGCAGTGCCGAGCAAGTAGCGGCGTTTTTGGCCGATCCGGCGAAAGCCGGCCATATGCCAGCGCCGCCGCCGGTCTATGCCGACGTGCCGCAACCGTTGCGGCGGGGCATGCCCGCGGCCTGGCTAGTGGGCGGTTTGCAGGACGGTCCGGCGGGCGTTTCGATAAATGGCCTGGACAGCGAAACCGTGCTGCGACCCAATCCCGATCAGGCGTATTTGAGCCAGCAAATGATGGGCGGTGCAATGAAACTCTGGCGCGCCGCCGTTACCCAAAGTGACGCCGGCGTGGAAATATTTGATTCGGCCGAACACACTTACGATTGGTCGCGCGGCACCGGCTACGCGCAGCTGTATTTGCACAGCCCGGGGTCGGCGCGGCTGCAATTGCATTTGGCCCAATCCGGCATTCGCTCTGCGGCTTGGCTGGATGGGCGGACGCTGCGCTTGCAAGCCAACCCCAAGCCGCCCGCCGGCTTTTCATCCGCCGGCGAACCTGGCGCCGGTTTGCTGAAAGGTTCGACCGCGCCGGCCCGGGAAGCCCCGCAACTGGCCGAACTGGACTTTGCGCCGGGCTGGCACAGCCTGCTGTTGAAACTGGTAATGCGGCATGAGCAAGGCCAGCGATTTTTCTTTAAGACCCTGTTCACCGACACCGACGGCCAGCCCAGTCAAGCCTTGCAAACCCAACTGAGCGACCCGAGCGCCGATCTGGCCTTAAATCGGATTGCCGGCCTGATCAGGCCGCTGGTGTTTGTTGATGCGCCAGCCAATCTGCCGCATGCGGGCGATGCGGTCAAACTTACGCTGGATATGCGTTGGCAGCCGATTTCGGAACAAAACGCCTTGCCGGCGCCCTTGTCGCGTTTTCAGGCCAAACTGCGCCTGCGCGTGTTGAATTACAGCGGCAAGCGCATGGCCGAGCGGGAAATCGATGGCGTATTTCCGGGGCAGGTCGACGTCGATCTGGGGCCGATAAGCGAGCCCGGTTATTACGCGGTTTTCCCATCCCTGTATACGCCGGATGGCCGGCTGATCATGCAATATCCGGCCGACGGTTTTAGCGTGGTGGCGGGGCACGCGGCGCAAAAACAGCGCTTGGCCGACAAGAAACTCTGGAATAACGATTATTACGCGCTGGCCGACGGCGATAACAGCTTTCGCCAAACCGGCGCATACTTCGAATGGCTGCGGCGCATGGGCATATTCAACAGTTACGGCAGCTATCCGGGCTTCGACAGCCAATATCTGCCCCAATGGCAACAGGCCCGCCAATTGGGATTGCAGCTGTTTGCCGATTCGGCCGGCGACAGCCATTGGTTGAACGACGAGATGGAAGCCGGGCGGAATTTCATCGATGCCGCCGCCGGATTTACCCGCTATTTCAAGGCCAGCAATGAAATCGACATACGCCACGAGGCCGAATGGCAAACATTGCGCGAACCTCAACATTGGCTGGCGCGGGTCAAATCGGAATATCAAAGGGCCCATCAAGCCCGCCCGGATGCTCATTACGTGGGCGGCAGTCTGGTGCGGCCGGGCGAGGGCGACTGGTTTAAGCAAGTTCTGCAACTGGGTTTGGATCGCTACCAGGACGCCTGGGATGTACACGCCTATCCGCAAAAAGCTCCCCGCTTCGACCGTCCCCTGGGCAACGGCGGCACGGAAGACGAACGCGGCGTGTTGGCGGTATATGACAGCTTGGGCCAACAAAATCGTTTGCCTTTTTGGCTGGGCGAAACCGGCGCCAAGGCCATGCACGGTTTCAACGGCCGGCGCTGGCAAGCCGAGCAGGCGGCAAAAATGATAGCCTGGGTCAACAGCCGCGCGGATTATCTGGGTCTGGCCTTTTGTATCGCCCACGAATACGACTTGGCTTACGGCCGCATGTGGGATTATTCCATGGGGCATAAGCCCGGCGAAGCGGCCTTGTATACGGCGGGCGCCCTGATCGACGGCTTGCCGTATCAAGCCGTGGCTGGCGGCGATGGCGAGATTCAAGCCGCCAGCTTCGGTTCCACCCTGATGGTATGGCGCGATGACGAAGGCGTATCGGAATGGCCGTTACAGCTCGATCCCGGCAAAACCTGGCTGGTAGTCGACGTGGTGGGAGAAAGTCGCCCATTGCCGGTGGACGATAGCGGACACGCGCGGTTGACCATTTCGGCCAGCCCGCTTTATGTGTTGCCGCGGGATGATTATCAGACCCTGACCCGATATTGAAGCGGCGTTTTGCCGGTATTACTCTGAAAGTAAAAAATCGGGCGGGTACGGTTGCTTGTTGGACAGGCGTCGGCAGCAAGGATGCTGCCGTCGAGCCTACACGGACGTATTTACGGCGTCCTGTCCGGCGAGGAACCGTACCCAGCTGCACTACTTTCATTTGCCGGGGCGATCGCCAGACCTTCATGAACGTTACTCTGAAAGATATGCTAGGAGCGACGCACAGTCGCGATTCGCAAGTTCATCATCGCGACTGTCTTTCATTTGCCGGGGGGATGCGCCGGGTTCATGAGCGTTACTCTGAAAGATATGCTAGGAGCGACGCACAGTCGCGATTCGCAAGTTCATCATCGCGACTGTCTTTCATTTGCCGGGGGGATGCGCCGGGTTCATGAGCGTTAGGCACAAAAAAGCCGGGTTGCCCCGGCTTTGATCATCGGTTGACGCGTGATTTATATTTCCAGTGAAACGTCTTCCAGGGAAGCCAGGCAACCCAGCCCGCGGGCGAACTCCTGTATTTCGCTGGCCATGTGAAAATTGATGATGGAGTTCGTCTTCAAATCGACGACGGCGTACTCGACAATCGGCTGGTTTTCTTCCAGCCTCGGCTTGTATTTCATCAGCCTCTTGGATTCCTTGGCCAGTTTCCGATTGATTCTTGCAGTCAGCGCGCGAATTGATACCAGTTTTTTCATGCTAAATCTCCATCCGATACTAGGAGTTTTGGAGTATAGGTCATTATTTCCCCGCATGAAACAAGTTATTGCCAATTTTGCCGCGACCGCCCTGGAGGGCTGGAAATGTCTTTTAGACGTCAATGGGCCGGAAATAAGGCCAAACTAGCATTGAAAACGACGGCAATATTGCCGCCCTCCGCTGGCAAGCTGGACGATGCTATATAATTCCCGGCCATTCATCAGCCGATGATCGTTAGAGGGGCTGCACGCTGTTCAGCCTCAATCACCGAACCAAGGACACCGCCAAAGGAACCTACCGTGCCCATCCTGCACTGGCTCAATAAAAACCAAGCCGTCAAAACCGCTAGCCAATGCACTTACCGTTTGCTGGAAGAAGTGCAGGGATTGTCATATGGCGACATGGACAACCGCAATATGCTGATTCAAGGCGACAACCTGGAAGCCTTGAAAGCCTTGATTCCGTTTTATGCCGGCCAAGTCAAATGCATTTATATCGACCCGCCGTACAACACCCGCTCGGCCTTCAGCCATTACGACGACAATCTGGAACACTCGATTTGGTTGAGCATGATGTACCCGCGTCTGGAACTGCTGCGGGAATTACTCAGCGAGGACGGCAGCATCTGGGTCTCCATCGACGACAACGAAGCCCATTATTTGAAGGTGATGATGGACGAGGTGTTTGGGCGGGGAAATTTTGTAACCTCAGTGATTTGGAGAAAGAATTACGCCCCGAAGTCCAGCGCACGCCATTTTTCAGAAGACCACGATTACATCGTTGTTTATGCCAAAAATGGTAACAATTGGGTTCCCAATCCCATGCCTCGGTCTGAAAAACAGGATAAAGCTTATAAAAATCCTGACAACGATCCGCGAGGGCTTTGGAGGCCGAATAACCTCGCAGCAAGAAATTTTTATAGTAAGGGGACTTATTCGATTCGGTGCCCGAGCGGAAGATTGATTGAGGGGCCACCGGCTGGCTCGTATTGGCGTGTTTCAGAAGAAAAGTTTTGGGACATGGATAAAGTTGGACGAATTTGGTGGGGCAAAGATGGAAACAATGTGCCTGCACCAAAGATATATTTAAGTGAAGTCAAACAAGGCGTTGTGCCACAAACATTCTGGTCTTATGAGGATGTTGGACACACTCAGGACGCAAAAAAAGAGATCGTTGGCTTATTTGCTGAAGATGTTTTCGGAACACCAAAACCAGAAAGATTAATTGAACGCATTCTCCAAATAGCCACCAACCCCAACGATTTAATACTCGACAGTTTCCTCGGCTCCGGCACCGCCGCCGCCGTGGCCCACAAAATGAACCGCCGCTACATCGGCATTGAAATGGGCGACCACGCGCAAAGCCATTGCCAAACCCGTTTGTGCAAGGTTGTCGATGGCGAACAAGGCGGCATTTCCAAGGCCGTCAACTGGCAGGGTGGCGGCGGCTTTCGCTTCTTCAAGCTGGGCGAACCGGTGTTCGACGCCTACGGCAAACTCAATCACGACATCCAATTCGCCGCGCTGGCCGCGCACATTTGGTACGCGGAAACCAAAACGCCGCTGGCCAAACCGGCCGACTTGTGCCCGCCGGGGTATTCGCCGTTGCTGGGCGTTGACGACGGCACCGCCTACTATCTGCTGTACAACGGCATTCTCGGCGACCGCCGCCCGCAAGGCGGCAACGTGCTGACTTCGCGTGTGCTGGCCGAATTGCAGGGCATAGCCGACCACGCCGGCCCGGTCACGATCTACGGTGAAAGCTGCCGCCTGGGCCCGTCCCGTCTGGCCGAGCACAACATCACCTTCAAACAAATTCCGTATGATGTGAAGGCGTTGTGATGTGTGCAGTGCTGTAAAGTGAAGCGTACTTCCACTTTGAATAAGTACCCAAGGGCATAAAGGGGATTGAAAGGGGTATTTTAAAAAATCTCCCCCTACCCCTCTTTTTCAAAGAGGAGAGCGAATTCGAAGAGGGGGTGAATGGTGAAATGTTTAACTTAACGGCATTGGCGCGGCCATTCCCCCCTTTGCAAAAAGGGGGGTGGGGGGGATTTTTACATTGGAAAAATACAACAAACATTTAAAAGCAACGGCTCGTTCGCTGAGAACGAATATGACCGATGCGGAACAAATATTGTGGTATCGACTACGCCGCAAACAAATATAAGGCGTGCAATTTTATCGGCAAAAGCCATTGTTAAATTTTGTTGTCGATTTTTATTGTCCGGCGGCAAAGTCGGTTATAGAAATTGATGGTAGCCAGCATGCTGAAACAACGCATAAATTGAAAGACCAAAAACGCGATGAATTGCGGGCAGGATTAGGCTTGTTGGTACTGCGTTTCGATAACGGGCAGGTATTACTGGAAACAGACGCGGTTTTGGCAATCATAAATGCCACAATACAGGGGCGTAAGAATCCCCCTAACCCCCTGGGAAGTAACTATTCAGCGCGAAGCACTAAAGCCCCTCTCCAGCGGGAGAGGGCAGGTGAGGGAGAAAAAGAAAGGCAAAAAGCCTTGTTTTATCCCCTCATCCTAACCTTCTCCCGGAGGGAGAAGGGATAGTTATTCAACACTGAATAGTTACGGGGGGAATAGGTTAACCCGTTTTTACGGGGATTTTTATCGATAAGTTCGCCGCGCGGGAACGAGAGACGAAAAACTATTTTAACTTGGGAGTAAACACCATGATTGATCTACCCAAAAACACCGAAAACCGTTTGATTCACGCCGCCCAGGACGAAGGCCGAAACTTGGCTGAATTTGTGGATCGGCTTCTCGATATTTATTTAGAAGACAAGATAGACGCGGAACACGCCGTAGCGGCTTATCAGGCATTCATCGATAGCGGCGAAGCCTCGCTACCATTAGAGAAAGTGATCGCGGAACATGGGGTATAAAGTCGAGTTTACTCCCAAGGCGGCCAAACAGTTTGCCAAAATGGATAACGCCAGCAAAAAACGGCTACAGGATTTCTTGCTGAAATTGCAAGGATTGGACAACCCGCGCGCCAGTGGTAAAGCCCTGCACGGCGCCTTGTCCGAGCTGTGGCGCTACCGCGTGGGTGATTACCGAATATTGGCGCGGATTATCGATGACACATTGATCGTGCTGGTGGTTTCGCTGGATCACCGTTCGTCGGTTTATAACTAGCACTTAGCAAGAATTGCCATGCTGACACTGAAAGGCTACCAACAACGCGCCATCGATACGCTGGACAGTTTTCTGTCCAAGGCTCGCGACCGGCAAAACATCACTGAAGCTTACGCCGAAACGCTGCAAGGACAAGGCTTACCGCCGTTGGCTTATCGCGATTACGGCTTTGCCGACGTGCCTTATGTGTGTTTCCGCATTCCCACCGGCGGCGGTAAAACCCTGCTGGCGTCTCATGCCATCGTCACGGCGGCTAAAAGTTATCTGGATGTGGATTTTCCGATCACCTTGTGGCTGGTTCCCAGTAATACCATTCGGCAACAAACCGTTGAAGCCTTGAAAAAGCCCGGTCATCCCTATCGGGAAAAACTGGATTTTGCCTTTAACCATCAAGTGCTGGTGTTGGACATTGACGAAGTCACGCAAATCAGGCCGCAAGACATCGGACAGAAAGCCATTGTGGTGGTGTCGACGCTGGCTAATTTGCGCGTTAACGATACCTCGGGGCGCAAGGTGTATGCCTATCACGAAAACTTCGAGCCGCATTTCGCCAAGTTGCCGCCCAACCATCCATATCTGGATCGGTTGGAAAAAGTCGGCGCAGCCGATATTCAGGAAGTGGGTTTAAGTGCTCAAGAACTCGGCAAAATCAAATACTCGTTTGCCAACCTGCTGGCCCTGCACCGTCCGCTGTTGATAGTCGACGAGGCGCATAACGCCAGAACCTCATTGACCTTCGACACCTTGCAGCGTGTGCATCCGGCGGCGATTATCGAATTTACCGCCACGCCGAACACCTCGACTACCAACGGCAGCAACATTCTTTACCACGTTTCGGCGGCGGAATTGAAAGCCGAAGAGATGATTAAGCTGCCGATCATTTTGACCGAGCATCAAAACTGGCAGGATGCGGTGCGGGATACAGTTATCACTCGCAATAAACTCGCTCTGGATGCGCAAAAGGACGAGGCTTATATTCGCCCGCTTGCCTTGCTGCAAGCCGAAGCCAAAAACGGTGAAGTCACGGTTGAGGTGTTGAAAGCCTATCTAACCGATGATTTGCACATCGAAGCCGACACCATCGCCATTGCCACCGGCAACCAACGCGAACTGGATGGCCTGAATTTGTTCGATCCCGCTTGCCCGATTGAATACATCATCACCATCGAAGCCTTGAAAGAGGGCTGGGATTGTTCGTTTGCCTATGTGTTTTGCTCGGTCAAGCAAGTTAGTTCCAGCAAGGACGCCGAACAATTGCTGGGCCGGGTGCTGCGGATGCCGTTTGCCCGCCGACGGATGATCGAAGATCTGAACCGGGCCTATGCGCATCTAGCCACCAAGGGCTTTGCCAATGCCGCCAAGGAATTGACCGACAAGTTGATTGCGATGGGCTTTGAGGAAATGGAAGTTGCGGCGTTTTTGCGGCAGCAAGCGCCGGTGGGCGGCGGGCAAACCGATTTATTTGGACCTAACGGTGCCGAGGTTTCCAAACCGGTGCCGGCTGCTTTGGTGATTGAATTGCCTACCATGCCGAATCTGGAACATTTGGACGAGGCCGACAAACGCCAATTGGCCATTAGTGAGGATAACGGCGCGTATGTCGTGCGCATTAGCGGTGAAGTGTCCGAACCGTTGCAGCAAGCCTTGCTGAAAGCGGTGGGTAAAAAGCCCGCGCAAGAAGCCATCGCCCGTGATTTGCGCATCCACAATCAAAGTATCCAGGCGCAACAATCACCCTCGGAGCGTGGCGAAAGCTTTGGTCGTTTGCCGTTGCTGTGCGCTGTCATTCAAGACGAATTGGAACTGGTCGAACCGGAAACCATTTTGGAAAATGGTCAGTTGAACTTGCTCGATTATCCGGCCAAATTGAATAACTTCCGCATACAGGAAACCAGCAACAGTTTTTCCATCGACATGGATGGCAAGGAAATCAGTTACCACATTGCCCGGCAAAACGAGGTGATCAATCTCAATGACGATTTGTTGGAGGTCACCGAACAAGACTTGATCGGCTGGCTGGATCGAGAATGCAAGCAAGCCGATGTGATGCAGCGCGACCTGATTAAATTCAGTTCCTTGTTGATCAACGATTTGCTGCAAACAGCCAACATCAATTTGACGGCGCTGGTCCGCAATAAATACCCCTTGTTACGAGCGGTCAGGGATTTAATTGGCCTATACCGCAAACGCGCGCAAAAAACCGGTTACCAGCAAACCTTGTTCGGCGACGATGCCCAGGTCTTATTAAGCGATGAGTTTGTTTATCGCTTTTCGCCGCAACACTACCCGGCACGGCCACCGTATTACGCCGGCCGCTACAAATTCCAGAAGCATTTTTATCCGATCATTGAGGATTTGAAAGCTCAAGGCGAGGAATACGAATGCGCCAAAGCCATTGATAGCCTGCCGGAAGTGAAGGTTTGGATTCGGAATCTGGTTCGCCGGGATCATGCCTCGTTTTGGCTGCCGCTGGCACATAACCGCTTTTACCCGGATTTTGTCTGCGAATTGAAAGACGGCCGGATGCTGGTCGTCGAGTACAAGGGCGAAGCCTACGCCAGCAACGACGATTCAGCGGAAAAGCGCGCGGTAGGCGAGTTGTGGGCGAAATCCAGCCAAGGGCGTTGCTTGTTTATTATGGCCTTGGAGCAGGATAGCGATGGGCGGAATGTGACGCGGCAGATGCAGGATTTGATCTTCAAGGAGCGTCGGACATAAGCGCGGCCGAACCACGAGCCATGAAAGCAAAAGCCGACTAATCCGCTCAGTATATAGGAAAAATTTACCCGCTATTGTTTGGTATTTTGAAACAAACAAATCGTTAAATGCCTGATTGAAAATAATATTCAGGGGTATATAGTGAAACCGTACTTAACAACGGCGGAATACTTTCAAGGTGGCGCGAATGAATACATCGAAACATTGGTATAGAAACGTAATGACCGGACTGTTTGTGCTTACCGGCATTTCGAGTTTTTTGTCGGCTCAGTTCGTCGCCTCCACCATGCTGTTTAGCATGGCATTTTTAACCCATACCCGGATTTTGGCTCAAACCGCCCGTGCGTAAAGTTTTTGTGTGACCTCCCTGCTTGTCAAGCGGTACTCCTGGACCGCGCACTCTATGGCCTCTATCGTTGCTCAAGATAGAGGCTTTTTTTGTGCCTGAATTTTACTGATGGAATAAGGTTATCAATCACTGCGCGCCGTGCAAAATCAACCGGCGCGATGGAGCGGCGGGGCTGGGGAGATTTTTAAAGCAATTCCCCGCCATCACCTTTTTCAAAGGGAAGATTGTTTGTAACGAAATCCTATTTGGGCATCTGATGGCGCACATCAATACTGTCCTGCATGAATATGACGTATTCGGCGATATGGCAACAATGTTCGCCGCAGCCCTCAAGCACTTTCATCATACGCATCAGGGTCAGCGCCCGGCCGATGCGGCGCGCGTCCTGAATGGCAAAATCCAGTTGCTGCCTGATGCCGTCGCGGAACTCTTCCTGACAATCCCGCTCGTTTTCCAGCAGGCTGTAGGCGGGTTGGATGTCGTTTTTTTCCAAGACCAGGGTTAGCCTATCCAGCATGCTTTTGATCAAATTGCCGAATTTGGAAATTTCCAACAGTAGTGCATGGTTTGGATTACTGGTGTCGGGGCCGAACAGATAAGCCACCAAGCCGGCAAAATCGGCAATGTCGTTACCGATTTTTTCCAGCTCGACGGCTATTTTGGAAATCGACAATACGGTGCGCAAATCGCCGGCCACCGGATTGCGGCGGGCCAGAATCTTCAGCACCGCGCCGTCGATGGCAACTTCGTATCGATCCACCTGCTTGTCGCCGGCCACAACCTGCCGAGCCACGGTGTCATCGCCCGCTTCCAGGGCCAGTAAGGCTTGCTCCATCCGCCGGGTGACCAATTGCGTCATTTCAATGACCAGTTGTCGGGCATGATTGATTTCGTCGTCGAAACCGCGCACCAAATGTTCAGTAATATTTGACATACATTGACTCTTCGGGAAATTGGCATAAACCTTTTGCTTATAGCAGGACAATGTTACGAATATGTGTCACGGGACTGGTCGGGGTGACGCGAGCTTCATGAAACGCTACACTAAGCCCGGTAACTGAAACCAATTACCGGCCACCGCCTTGCCAAACTTACCCGATAACCCCAAACCGCATGTATTGGATCGTCTGGTCGGCTATTCGCTGCAAGGCGGTTTGCCCTTGTTGGTGTTCGTGCTCTCCATCGCGCTGGGGGTGTTGGCATTGCTGTTGACCCCGCGCGAAGAGGAGCCGCAGATTGTGGTGCCGATGGCGAATGTGTTGGTGTCCGCGCCGGGGTTGTCGGCCGTGCAGATCGAAAATCAGGTGACTCAGCCGCTGGAGAAACTACTCACCCAAATCAGCGGCGTGGAGAATGTCTATTCCCGCACCGTCAACGGCCAAACCATCGTCACCTTGCGTTTTTTTGTCGGCGAAGACCGGGAAGATGCGTTGTTGAACGTCTACAGCAAGCTGTATTCCAATCAGGACAAGATTCCGGCCGTGGTGGCGAACTGGCTGGTCAAGCCGGTGGAAGTGGATGACGTGCCTATCGTGATCGCCGGCCTGTGGAGCAGCCAGCCGGATTTATACGGCGATTACGAATTACGACGCTTTGCCGATGAACTCACCGTCGAATTGCAACAAATCAAGGACACCAATCAGATCAACGTGATCGGCGGACGCTTGCGCAGCCTGCGGGTGTTACTGAATCCGCAGAGTCTGGCGGCACGGCATACCACGGCGCTGGATGTGGTAGCGGCCATTCGGGGGGCCAACCAGTTGCTGGATGCCGGCATAGTCTCGGCCAATAACACGACCATTCGGCTGGAGGCCGGCGATTTTCTGACCGCCGGCGAGCAATTGGGCAAACTGGTGGTCAATCGTATCGATGGCGTTCCGGTTTATCTGACCGATGTCGCCGACATCCAGGACGGTCCGGCCGAACCGGACCATTACAACTGGCTCGGCTTTGCGCCGGCCCACCCCTTGGCGAACGAGTTTGAAGACGATTATCCGCTGGTCACGCTGGCGGTCGCCAAAAAGCGCGGCGCCAACGCGGTAACCTTGGCGGCAAACATTCACAAAAAGCTGGGCGAACTCTCTCGAACCTTGTTGCCGCCTGAAGTGCATGTCGAAGTGCTGCGCGATTACGGACAGACGGCCAACGACAAAGTCAATGATCTGGTCAGCAGCTTGGGATTCGCCATCGCCACCGTAGTGTTGTTCATCGGCATTTTTTTGGGCTGGCGGCCGGCCTTGGTGGTCGGATTGGCGATACCGATTTGCTACGGCGCCACGCTGCTGCTGGATATGGCATTCGGCTACACCATCAACCGGGTGACCCTGTTTGCGCTGATTCTGGCCTTGGGTCTATTGGTCGACGACCCGATTACCGGCATCGACAACATCGAACGCTTTATGCGGCAGGGTAGCGGCATTCCGCATGAACGCATTGTGGCGGCAATGGCTGAAATTCGTCCGGCGCTGTTGATGTCGACCCTGACCATCATTCTGGCCTTCATTCCCTTGGCCTTCATTACCGGCATGATGGGGCCTTACATGGCGCCGATGGCGTTTAACGTGCCGGTGGCGGTGATGTTATCCACCGTGGTTGCCTTTATCGTCACACCCTGGCTGGCCGCAAAAGCGCTCAAGCCAAGCCGGGAAGTGGCGGAGGATAATGCCGCCAGCGGTTTATACGCCCGCATGGTGGCACCCTGCATCGCCAATCGCAGAGCGGCTTGGTATTTGATTTTGTTGATGCTGGTGTTGTTCGTGATCACCGCCATGTTGCCGGTTTTGCGCATGGTGCCGCTGAAACTGCTGCCTTTCGATAATAAGGACGAAATGCAGATCATCATCGATATGCCGGAACGGGCCAGCCTGGAACAAACCGCCGCCGTGACCAGACAGGCCGCGCAACTGGCCGCGCAATTGCCGGAAATCGCCGCACGGGCGGCTTATGTCGGCCTGCCGTCGCCGATAGACTTCAACGGTTTGGTGCGCCAATACGATTACCGGCTGGCGCCGAATCTGGCCGACATTCGCCTGACCTTGGCGCCCAAGGCGCGGCGCGAGCACCAATCGCACCCTATTCTGATGCGGCTGCGGGCCTTGTTGGCGCCGCTAAATACCGACGACGTTTCGGTCAAAGTCGTCGAGGTGCCGCCCGGACCGCCCGTCATCAGCACTCTGGTGGCGGAGCTTTACGGCCGGACTCTGACCCCCTATGCGCAACTGAGACAGGCCGCCGGTGTCGTGATGCGGCGCTTGGCGCAAGAGCCGTTCGTGGTGGATATCGATTCCAGCGTGGAATCGGCCCAGACCCGCTGGCGTTTCGTGACCAATAAGGAAAAAGCGGCGCTGTCCGGCATCGATACCCAAAATATCGCGCAAACCCTAAGTTTGGCCAACCGGGGGGCTACAGCCGGCTATTTCAATCAGGAACGGGAAATCCATCCGGTCCCGATACAGGTGCGTCTGCCGGCGGCCGCGCGCGACAGCCGACAGGCCTTCGGCGAATTGCCGCTCAGGGTGCAAAGTCGGGCGGGGCCGGCCATGATTTCCTTGGCCGAACTCGGCGAGTTTGTCGAATCCCCGGCCGACCAAGCCATCTACCACAAGGATTTGAAACCGGTGGTCTACGTCATGGCGGAATTGGAAGGGCGCACGCCGGCGGAAGTCATCGCCGATGTCGCCGCCGATCTGCACGGAGCGGACGCCAGTGCGGCGCATTGGACGCAACGCACCTTTTTCAATTCCGGCGGCGGCATTCCCTGGCAACTACCGGATGGCGTAAGCCTGAATTGGGGCGGTGAAGGCGAGTGGAAGGTCACCGTGGAAGTGTTTCGCGACATGGGCTTGGCGTTCGCCTTTGCGCTGCTGGGAATTTTCTTCGTATTGCGCCTGCAAACCGCCTCGACCAGTTTGTCTTTGATCATCATGTCGGCGATACCCTTGACCGTGATCGGCATCATGCCGGGATTTTGGCTGTTGAATCAGTTCGGCGAACGCAGCATAGACGGCAGCCCCGAACCGGTATTGTTTACGGCCACAGCCATGATAGGCATGATTGCGCTGGCCGGCATCGTGGTCAGAAACTCGCTGATACTGGTGGAGTTCATTACCCAGGCCAGAAACGAAGGCTTGGCCTTGCGCGATGCCTTGCTGCAAGCCGGATCGGTTCGAATGCGGCCCGTGTTATTGACGGCCGGCACCACCTTGTTGGGTAATATCGTCATCGTGCTGGATCCGGTATTCAGCGGTTTGGCCATTGCCATCATTTTCGGCATTATCGGCTCCACCCTGTTTACGTTGTTCGCGATACCGGCGGTTTACTACCTCATTTACTCAGGTTCGGAGGCATGATGTTGTCCAGGTCCCATAAAACCCTCGTCACATCGGCAGTCACGCTGTCGGGTTTGCTGCTGATGATTTTGTGGATGGCCGGCGCCTTTGAACATAAAATCCGGCCGGGCCTTGCCGAAGCCGGCGATAGTTACACCGGCCCCGCATTGACTTTGGCCCTGGAGAGCATCCCGCTGTTCGAAGAGGTTGCCGCCACGGTGCAGTCTGGGCAAACCACCGAGGTGGCGGCGCAGATTCAGGCCCGCATCCAGGCTATTCATGTCAAGTCGGGCGATACGGTCAAACCCGGCCAACTGTTGATTTCGCTGGACGATGAAAACATCAAGGCCCGCAGTGCCCAGGCCGCGGCCCACCTGGCGGCCATCGGCGCCCGCTTGCAAAGCGCCCGGAGCCACTTCAACAGAACCCAAGGTCTTTATACCAAACAAAGTGCCACGCTGGCCGATCTGGAAAGCGCCAAGGCGGATTATGAAAGTCTAAATGCGCAATTCGGCACCGCCCGGCAGGCCCTGAATGAAAGCCGGCACGTGGCGGACTACGGCCGGATAAAATCCGGCTTTACCGCCCGCGTGATCGACCGCCATGCGGAACCTGGAGACATCGCCCTGCCCGGCGGAAAATTATTGACCCTTTACGACCCGGCGTCGCTGCGTTTCGAAGCCCATGTGCGGGAATCCGTTGCCGTCGGCCTGCAACCCGGTCAACAGTTGGAGGCCCGTATCGACGCGCTGGATAAAACCTTGCCGGTGACGATAGCCGAGATAGTGCCGGCGGCGGAACCCGCGGCCCGTAGCGTGCTGATCAAAACCCGTGCCGAACAGCGGGCCGGATTGTTTCCCGGCCAGTTTGCCCGCCTGCGGATTCCGCAAGGGCAAGAGCAGGTATTGCTGATCCCGCAAAACTATCTGCAACAGGCCGGCCAACTGGACGCGGTTTGGCTGCTGCATGACGGGCAAATCACGCGGCGTTTTGTGCGTTTGGGCCAACGCTATGCGGACGGCCGAATTAAAATCATTGCCGGTTTGCAGGCGGGAGAGCGGATCGTATTGCCCTAGGCCGGATTCGCAAAGACAAATTACGCGGCTGGACTTTCGCCTGACGGCTTGTTCGCGGTGGCGATAGCCTTGCCTGGAGTGCGGCGCGGGTTGGCATGATCGGGTATTTAGAGTTCCTCTCTTAATAACTTCCCTCGTTTTATCCCTCACCCTAGCCCTCTCCCGGAGGAAGAGGGGACGGAATACGGAAGTTATTTTGAGCGGAATCCTTAGCGCTTGAACTGTTCCACCAGTTGATTCAGCCGGTTGGCCAGTTGCACCAGTTCATTGCTGGCGAGATTGGTCTGCTCGGCGTCGTGGGCGGTGCGGTCGGTCAGGCGGCTGATGTTGGACACGCTTTGGCTGACATGTTGCGCCAATTGATTTTGATTGTCGGCCGCCTCGGCCATTTGCGCATTCAATTGACGGATATGGGTGACGCGCTCGGCGATCAGATTCAAGCCTTCGTCCGCGCTTTGCACTTGCGAGCGGCGCTGTTCGGCGCTGTCCTTGGCGTTTTCCATCACGGCAACGGCATCCTTGGCTTCGCGCTGCAATTGAGCAATGATTTTTTCGATTTCCTCGGTGGCTTGGTGCGAGCGGGTGGCCAGGGTTCTGACTTCGTCGGCCACCACGGCAAAGCCGCGGCCTTGTTCGCCGGCGCGGGCGGCTTCGATGGCGGCATTCAACGCCAATAAGTTGGTTTGCTCCGCCAGACCTTTAATTACATCCAATACCGCACCGACGCCCTTGCTTTTTTCGTCCAGACGTTTGATGACTTCAGAGGCCCGCTCGATTTGCGAAACCAGCTCGTAAATGCCGTCAATGGCATTTTTGGTGGTGGCGGCGCCAGTGGCCGCCTGTTGGTCGGCCTCTATGGAGGCTTGCGAGGCGCCGCCGGCGCCCGAGCGCACTTCATGCACCGACGATTCCAATTGCTGTATGGCTCGCAAGACCGATTCGGTTTCATGGCGTTGCTGTCTGGCGGCTTCCGTGGTTTGACGGGCGACGCTGGAAATTTGCGAGGTGGCCTTGCTCAGTTGCAGGCTGGTATCGGAGACATGGCTCAGACTGGTGGCAAAATTATTCAACATGGCGTTGAAAGAACTGCCGAGCTGGCCTATTTCGTCATTCGAGTTGATGGTCAAGCGCTTGCGCAAGTCGGCATCGCGACTGATGGTGTTCATGGTGCCGCGGATTTCTTCCAGCGGGGTGACGACGATTTTGCGCATCAGCCAAGTAATCAGGATCATGCCGGCCATAAACAAAGCGCCGGCGATGGCGGCGGCAATGGCGAAATTACCAGTGATCTTGTCGTGCAGGCTGGTCAAGGAATAGCTGACCCGGGTCGCCCCCAGCACCGTGCCTTCCGGTACATTATGGCAGGTCAGGCAATTGGTACCCTTGAAATTGGCGCTGGCGAGGATGGGTTCGACCGTGACCACGCTGTTGCCGTTGGTACCGTCGGGGTAGCGGCTGGCGGCCTTGCCGGACAAGCCGCTTCTATCCAGATCGTCTAGCGGGCGTTGTTCGCCGGAACCCGGTCCGTAACTGTCGATGATGGCTTGGCCGCGAATCAGGCGGACTTCGATGACATCGTCATGCGATTGAATTTTTTCCCGCAGAACCCGGCTTTGCGCCATGGAACCGGACAGCATCATGGCGTTCAGGCCGTCGAAATAGCTGTTGGCAATGTCGCGGGCTTTTTCGGTGGCCAGGGTCAGCACCATTTGTTTTTGTCTGTCCACCATGAACAACATGCTGACGGACATCAACACCAGAAACACGCTGGCAATGCTTAACAGAATTTTACTTTGAATGGAGGCGGGGTTGTCCATGATGGCTCGCGATCAGGTTGGGCTAAAGTGATAAGAATAGTGCATTCAATCCCGCATGATGGCATTGCGGCGGTCGGTTTGCTTGCGTATGCCGCCCAGTATCCACATTTGATACATGGACACCGACCACATGAAGGCAAAGGAAATGCCCAGGCCGATACCGGCGACTATCACCAGCCAGGCAAAATGCGGATTAAGTTTGGTCAGCCACCAGGAGGCAATGTCTATCAGCAAGAATAAATAGGGCATGATGATGGCAGGGTATTTATAGCAGCACGGCACGCCGGTACTAAAACTGAAAATCAGGCCGACGAACATGAAGATAAAGCTGATGCCGAACAAATGAATGTGAGACAGGCGGGTCAAGGATTGAAAGGTGGCGCCCTCGCTGGATTCCGAAAGCTTTTGCAGATTTGTAAAGTCGGCGAAATCCGGTATCGAGCCCGCGCCGGCGTTGTGGCACATCAGGCAGTTTTTTTCCACGATGGGTTTGATATCGGCGTCGTATTCGGTTTGTTTCGCGCCGTCGCGTACCCATTGGATGATTTTGAAGCGGTCTTCTTCCGGCGCGTTGAATTTCATGGAGCCGTTTAGTTTGGATTCCAAAACCGAACCGGAACGATCTCCGTAATAACTGTAGACTACGTCATTCAACGACAGACCAAACTTGCCGTCCGCCATGCCATGGGTAAACAAAATCTGAATCAGCGCCATGAGGTAGCCGGCGGCTATGGTGGTCAGGTATCCGGTGAACAATAATTTGATCGAGGTGCCGAAACTGATCAAATTGGCGCCCTTGTAGGCATATTTAACTGGGACGTTGTTTTCAGAAGACATAAAAATCCGTGTAAGGGGTGGTAATCGGAACAGGACAAGCGGGCCAACGGCGACCCGCTTGTTGTTTAGCGGCGGAGGGCGTTAATTCCTGATGTTTTGATAGTAAAAACCCAGCTCTTCTATTTCCTGGTCGCTCAGACTTTCCGCCAATATGCGCATGCGGCCGTAGATGTCGTTGTGACGCTGGCCGGACTTGAAGGCTTTCAGGGTAAAGGAAATGTAAGCCGCATTTTGAGCCGACAAGGCCGGGATATCCATGGCTTGACCCTTACCCGCGCTACCGTGGCAAACCTCGCAAGGCGGCAGCATGCGGTCGCGGTCGCCGTTTTTCACCAAATTACCGGCTTGCTCGTACACCATGGGGCTGCGGGACTGAAAAGCCGGCGGCAGGGATGCAAACCAAGCGGCCAAGTCGGCGGCGTCTTGCGGCGTCAGACTCTTGGCAACCCCATCCATCATGGGATCCTGGCGGCTGCCGTTGCTGTAATCCTGTAGTTGCTTGTACAGGTAAGTCGGCAATTGTCCGGCCAGCGAAGGATAACTGGGCGATGCGCTAATGCCTTTTTCGCCGTGGCAACCGCCGCACAGTTTAGCCTTTTCCTGGCCTTTTACCGGATCGCCGGCCTTGGCGAAATTCAGCTGTTCCGGAGTCCAGGCGACTTGCGAGGACGGTTGCGCTTGGGCGAAGGCCGGTAAACAAATGGCTAGGCTTAAAATGATATTTTTCATGATCAGACCCCCCATGCGCCTGAACCAAAGGTTTCCATCCGGAAGAATTGCAATATCGGATAGCCGAAGGCAATCAGCATGAAGACCGCGATGATGATGTTCCACACTTTGAAACTGTTTAAGTATTCGGGTAAATCGCTTGGGGCATGAATCGGCTCGGCGTATTCGACTTCACCTTGATACGACTCGCCGCCGATCTGGGTTTTGTAGAGGTTGTAGACCAGCAAGCCCGAAGAAACCAACAGAATCAGTCCGCCGAATATCATGGTGACTTCATAAGGCTCCCAGGACAAGGTCAGCAGGTTGTTGTAATTGACACTGTCGATCCGGCGCGGTTGTCCCAGCAAGCCCAGGATATGCCAGGGAGTGGTCATGATGATCATGCCGATGAACCAGCTCCATAACTGGGTGATGGCCAAGGATGGGCTATGCAAGGGTTTGCCGGTCAGAATCGGCCAGAAATAATAGGCGATGCCGAAGTACATGATGATGGTGGTGCCGCCGAAAATCAGATGAAAGTGGCCGGACACCCAGGCGGTGTTATGTACCATGGCATTCATGGCATAGCTGGCATTGACCAGGCCGCCGAAGCCGCCGAAGATCAGCATCAACAAACCCAGAATGATGGCCAGCACCATGGGGTTGGTCCACGGCAGGGCGGCTATCCAGCCGAACAGGCCCTTGCCGCCGTTCAGCCGGCCGGCGATTTCCAGCGAGGCAATCACGGTAAAGCCGGTAACGAAGGTGGGCAGGGTTACCACGAAGGTGCCGATGGCGTGCAGGATTTTCCAGCCGTGTGCCTGTTCCGGATCCATGTACAAATGATGGAAACCGATGGGCAGGCTGAAAACGATCAACAGGATGAAGGCCGCCCGAGCCATTTCGTCGCTGAACAAATAACCGCCGGCTTGTTTGGGGACCAGACAATAAAATGCTGTGTAGGTGGGAATCAGCCAGAAATACACGATGGGGTGCAAGGTCCAGGCGAACAAGGTGCGAGCCAAGCCGGGATCTATGCTGTCTATCCAGCCCAGCGACCACGGTATCAATTGAAACAGCACTTCAACCGCCACGCCGGCACTCGTCCATAGCCACAGCATGGCATTGCCGGTGGTGGCGAACATCGCCAAGGGTACCGGCGCGCCGGGATTGGCTTTTTTCCATTGCATGTACATTACTATCATGGAAACGCACCAAAACCAGGAACCCACCACCAGCAAGGTTGCGCCTATGTAAAATAGTGGATGGGCTTTCATCGGCGGGTAAAAGGTAAACAATACCGATGCCGCTCCGCCCAGCAAGGGTAGGGCGGCCAACACCACGCCCAGCAAGGACACGCCGAAGCCGGCCCAGGCGAAGCTTTTATTCCATACCGGCAGTTTCAGACTGCTGGTGGCGACGTAGTAGCCGAATCCCATGATAAAGAAGGTGGTCAGCACGAAGCCCATCAATACCCCGTGCGTACTGACCGAGGCGTAATAAACTTCCCGCGATTCCAGAAAGCCGAAAAAGCCGCTACGCTCGACGACTTGATAAAGCCCCATCACGGCGGCCAGGGCAAAGGCGGCAAACGCCACCCACAAGTGGGTGAGCGCCAATTTTTTCTCTTCGGTATTACTCATGGCTGACTCCCGCTGATTTATTCGATTTGTCCCACTCCGATCTGCTGACCACTTTGATATTGCTCCACATGTGCGCATGGCCCATGCCGCAATATTCGTTGCACAACAGCGGGTAATCGCCGGTATGGCGCAGCACGGTTTTGACCTGTGCCACATAGCCGGGCACTATCATGGTGCTCATGTTGGTCATCGGAATATGCACGCCATGGATGACGTCCAGGCTGACCCAGCGAAAGGTCAGATTCGTTTCGGCGGGTAAAGTCAGGGTTTTCGGGTAAAAGCCGTAACGGCCGGCCACCAGACGCACGGTAACGCTGCCGTCCGGATTGCGTTGCAGCCCCAGATTGTCTTCGGCAAACTCTTCCGACAGGTGCAGGCGGGCGGAATCAATGGTTTCGACGTTACTCGGCGCATGGATGCCGTGGAACAATGCGGAGCCCAGGATGATAGCCACAAACAGGCCGGCAATTCCCAGCGATAGCGTGGCCCATTTTTTTTCCAGTTGATCGATATGCATGATGCCCCCTTAACCGATATGGCCGCGAGGTAAAAATACCCCGTAGTACATCAGCAGCCATGCGATGACCATGCCGCCTCCCACGATCAACATCAATGCCCAGGTGCCGACCGGCGAGCTTTCCAGAATTTTCTTGCGTTCTTCTTCGCTAACTGAATTCATAGCTTTTCCTCTTGTATGCGGTGATAAGTAAGAATCAACTGGCAAGAAACGGCGGGAGCGGCTTAAAGCAAATCATTCTTGGCGATGACTTTACCATTTCGTTGCTGAGGTAATCATACAGCTAAGAAGCCGCTAATCCAAAAGAAACTACGAATGTTTTTATATGCTTGCGCAAGACTTTTACACAAGCTTGCCAAGCCGAGCTTGGCCGATTTTTCGAGGGCGGAGAGTCTTGTTGTCGGTTTAAGCCCGCAACCGAAATAGCGGATGGCAAGGACGGTTGTTGACTTAAGCGGGGCGCGGTTGAGCAGTTTCGGAGTGTTTGCTACCGCACAAGCGAAAATCGACCAAGGGTTTGCCTGATTGCGGGGTAGGAAAAATCGATCGAGAAGGCGGGCGTGGCAAAGATTTATCCCTTGCCGCGCCCGGTCAGATAAAAACGTTGCTATATAAAAATCGCGATGGGCTTACTGAGCCGGCTGAAGAGGAGTTTTGACGGCATCCACGGCTTTCTCCAGTTTGTCGGCCGCCTCGGTCGCGCCTTCGGTGGCGGATTTTACGGCTTCGGTCGCGGTTCCCGCGGTTTCTTCGACGGCGGCTTTAGCGCCCTCCACGGCGGCATTGGCCGCATCGCCGGTGGCTGTAACGGCGGTTTGGGCGGCATCAACGGTCGCGTCGACCGCCTGTGCGGCGGAATCATGAGCCGCCGCGGCGGCATCCACGGCTTCGGTAGTGGCGGTTGCGGCTTCGCCGACAGCACCTTCAATCGCGCCGTTCAGACGCTCCGCCGCGTTGTCGGCGGCTTCCTGGGTTTGGGTCTGGACGGACTCGATTGTTTCTGTGATTGGCGCGGCAATGCCGGGTTGAGGACTGGTCGCCGCCGCTGGCGCGGGGGGCGGGGTTTCGGTAGCGGAATCGTTGTCGCAACCCGCCAAAAACAAGAAACTGCATGCGCCGGCGGTAAATATGGTTTTGATTTTCATGAGCCAACCTCTGTTATTGTAATGGGAGCTAAATCCACCACTTTTGGCTTTGTGAGCCAAATTTTATGGCTATGAGGCGGATTTAGACTAGTCAAGGAACGATAGTATGCTTAAATTTCTTTTACATCTAATTTTTATACCTGCTTTAAATTCTGTCCTTGGGCAGAAAGAACCAAAAAACAACATGAAATGTTTCAAAATTTAGCAATATATATTGCGATAAAAATTACATTGACTCTTGGTGCGGCTGTTGACAAATTCCAACATGATGTTTACGCCTTAAACTCAAAAATCCAGTAATCGCTGCGGCGAACATATAAATCGCGCTTGGCAACGGTACGGCGGCAACGTCGCCATCGCGTACAGCCCATGCGATACGGGGAACACCGGCATTGAAAGCGCCCTGCAAGCCCCACTGAGCCCCCATGTCAAAGCCCCAACCGTCTTTAAATGGCAAATTCTCGTCGCTACCAGTCCAATAACCGCCTTTTTCCATGTTGATGAATATCCCGGTATTGAGCGTATAGTTCAGATAACTGTCCGTACTGCAGTCAGCAAACCCGAAGCCTACTGGGCAACGCGACGTATTACCGAGGTTATTGAAAAACATGTAAGGGAGTTCGCTGGCGGTTGAACCGGCATATTTAGTGCCGGGGGCGCTGACGTTGTACGCGTCATCCTGATCACCGTTGGTACTTATCTGCATCTGCCAGCCAATTGTCGGATCTAGAGGCGTGATTTTTGGCAGCCTCCAGTCAGTCCAAGTAACATTACGTACAGAGTCGAAATAAGTAAGGTTTTCAGCCCAAGTCAATGCGTCGTACCAACTCAGGTACCGTCCATTCTGAAGCAAACTGTAACCCTGAGTCGCGGCGTAATTAGCGTCCTGAAGCCAAGTAACATTGAGTACGTCATCATAAATTAGGCCGCCGCCGCGATCATGAAGTGCCGCTTGGGTGGTTAGAGAGGTAAAGCTGAGAAGCAGACCGATAGAAAATCGATGTTTAGTGGAATATTTCATCGCAGTCTCCGACAGGTATTTTGATAGAGTGAAGCAAACCAATTCTTTCGAATATTCATACCATAAAAATAGTTATTAGCGAAAATAAAAGTTTGTGTCCGGCTTTCCCTCGACTTGTAGCGTCTTGTCGGGTAATGCTGGTTCATTGTATCTGAACAGTTGAGCAGAATATCGGTGAGGCGTGCGTCCGTCAATTTTCGATGAGCAGCATGCGGTGTTTTGTTCTGTTCGCCAATCGGGCCCGAATTATTGCTAAAATGCCGAGCTTTGAGATGGAATCGGATAGAGATTGATGGAACATTCGTCCTCGGCAATGCTTGAAGTGGCCGGTTTATCCTGCAGTCGCGATGACAGACTGCTGTTTTCCGGCTTGAGCTTTGGTTTGCGCCCCGGTCAGGTTTTATTGTTGGAAGGCAGCAACGGTAGCGGTAAAACAACGCTATTGAGAATTTTATGCGGTTTTCGCGAGGCCGACGGCGGTGAAATATTTTGGGCCGGTCGGCGGATTGCCGAGAGCCGGTATTTTGCCGATATGGCCTATGTCGGTCATGCCGACGGCACCAAAAAAGAGCTTACGGTTCTGGAAAACCTTCGTTTTGCCCTGGCTTTGGGGCATCCCGGCCAATACAGCATCGATCTGGCTCTGCAAAAGGTGCGCTTGAGCGGGTATGACGACAGTCCCGTGCAGTCCTTGTCCGCCGGACAGAAGCGCCGTTTGTCGCTGGCGCGCCTACTGGTGACGCACAGTATCTTATGGATTCTGGACGAACCGTTTACCTCATTGGATAAACAGGGTATAGAGCTGATTGAAACATTAATGGACGAGCATGCCAAAAACGGCGGCATGGTGATATTGACTTCTCACCACGATTTGACATTCCCGCACCTCGGTCTGCAACGCATTCACCTGGATTCATGCCCTTGATTCAAGCCTTTTTCGCCATTGTGCGCCGTGATTTGTTGCTGGCTTTTCGCCGCCGCGCCGAAATGGCCAACCCCTTGTTTTTTTTCGTGCTAGTGGTGACTCTGTTTCCGCTGGCCGTCGGTGCCCAGCCCAATTTATTGCGGGCCATGGCGCCGGGCGTGATTTGGGTGTCCGCGCTGCTGGCGGCATTGTTGTCGCTGGACGGCTTATTTCGTTCGGACTTTGAAGACGGTTCGCTGGAGCAATTGCTGCTGAGTCCGCACCCCCTATCGGTGCTGGTGCTGGGTAAAGTCTTCGCCCATTGGCTGGTAACCGGCTTGCCCTTACTGCTGGTCGCGCCCCTGTTGGCCTTGTTCATGGGTCTACCGGAACAAGCCATGCCCACCCTGTGGTTGAGCCTGATTCTGGCCACGCCGCTGTTGAGCCTGATCGGCGCCATCGGCGTGGCCTTGACGGTCGGATTGCGGCGCGGCGGCATGATCCTGTCGTTGTTGGTACTGCCCCTGTACGTTCCGGTGCTGATCTTTGCCAGCGGTGCCGTCGATAGAGCCGCTGGCGGTCTGCCGACGGGCGCCCAGATCAATATTTTGGCAGCCATGTTGTTGCTGGCCCTGGTGTTAACCCCGCTGCCCACCGCGGCGGCGCTGAAAATGAGTGTTAATTAAGCCTATGTCGTTTATTCCCGCCCCCATCAGCCGCTTCTTTCACCGCACCGCATCGCCGCCGCATTTTTATACGCTGGCCGACAAACTGCTGCCCTGGTTGACGGTTTTGTTTTTATTGCTGCTGATTCCGGGCTTGTACGGAGGCTTGGTGATGGCGCCGGCCGATTATCAGCAGGGCGACAGTTACCGTATCATTTACATCCACGTGCCGGCGGCCTGGATGTCTTTATTCATTTACGTGCTGATGGCCGTCATGGGCGGTATTGCCTTGGTCTGGCGCATGAAACTGGCCGAAGTAATGTTGATCAGCAGCGCGCCTATCGGCGCCGGCTTTACCTTGGTGGCGCTGGTGACCGGTTCCCTGTGGGGAAAACCGATGTGGGGCACTTGGTGGGTGTGGGATGCGCGCCTGACATCGGAACTTATCCTGCTGTTTTTGTATCTGGGGGTGACCAGTTTGTACGGCGCCATCGAGGACAAACGTAGCGCGGCCAGGGCGGTATCGATTTTGGCTTTGGTGGGCGTGGTAAACATTCCCATCATTCATTACTCGGTGGAATGGTGGAATACCCTGCACCAGGGACCCACGGTCAGCAAAATGGACAAGCCGTCCATTCATATCAGCATGCTGATTCCGTTGTTGCTGATGGCTGGCGCCTTCAAGGTGTATTACGCCATTGCGGTGTTGCAGGCCGCCAAGTTGGAATTGATTAAACGCGAGCCTTCCGCGCAATGGGTGAAAAACCTGCTGGAGCAAAACGCATGAGTCTTGAGAATTTTTTTGCCATGGGCGGTTACGCCTTTTATGTCTGGACATCCTACGGCATCACGCTTGCCGTGTTGCTGTGGAACCTGTTTGCACCCATCGTGCAGCGTAAACAATTACTCAGACAACTGGCCCTTAAACAAAAACGCGCACAACAATGAAACCACACCGTAAACAACGCTTGTTGCTGATCGGCTTGATGCTGATTGGGATTGGATTGGCGGCAACCTTCGCCCTGAAGGCTTTTAACGAAAATCTGATGTACTTTTTCTCGACCACGGATGTCGCCGAAGGCAAGGCGCCCCGGGACGCCTTATTCCGCTTGGGCGGCATGGTGGTTAAGGGCAGCGTGGAGCGGCCCGGTGCCGATCTGTTGGTACGTTTCAAACTCAGCGATTTCAGCAAGGAAGTCACGGTCGAATACAGCGGCATTTTGCCTGACTTGTTCCGCGAAGGGCAGGGCATAGTCGCCATGGGCCGCCTGGATGGCCGCGGCGTATTCGTGGCCGAGGAAGTGCTGGCAAAACACGATGAAAACTATATGCCGCCGGAAGTGGCCGACAGCCTGAAAAAAGCCCCGGAGGCCGAATGATTCCCGAAATCGGCCATTTTGCCCTAATTTTGGCCTTGTGCATGGCTGTCGTGCAAGGCACGCTGCCGCTGGCCGGAGCCTCAAAAGGCATCGCGGGCTGGGTGTATGTTGCCAAGCCGGCGGCCTTCGGGCAATTATTCTTTATGGCGATTGCCTACGGCTGTTTGACTTATAGCACTATCGTGCACGATTTTTCCGTGGCTTATGTGGCGCAAAATTCCAACACCGGCTTGCCGTTTATTTATCTGGTATCCGGGGTTTGGGGGGCGCATGAAGGTTCTTTATTGCTCTGGGCCTTGACCTTGTCGATCTGGACCGGCTTGGTGGCCATGTTCAGCAAGCACATTCCGGATGCTACCCGCGCCAGGGTATTGGGCGTGATGGGGCTGGTCAGCGTCGGTTTTATGCTGTTTTTGCTGTTCACTTCCAATCCGTTCGAGCGCTTGTTTCCGGCACCCGCCGAGGGGCGGGACTTGAATCCGCTATTGCAGGATCCCGGTCTGGCGATTCATCCGCCCATGCTGTACATGGGTTACGTGGGGTTTTCGGTGGCCTTTGCCTTTTCGATTGCGGCATTGATCGAGGGCAAGTTGGATGCGGCCTGGGCGCGTTGGTCGCGGCCCTGGACCAGTGTAGCCTGGCTGTTTTTGACCCTGGGTATCACCTTGGGCAGTTGGTGGGCCTATTATGAACTGGGCTGGGGCGGCTGGTGGTTTTGGGATCCGGTCGAGAACGCCTCATTTATGCCCTGGCTGGTCGGTACCGCGCTGATTCACTCCCTGGCCGCCACCGAAAAACGCGGCGTGTTTAAAACCTGGACTGTCTTGTTGGCGATTTTTGCCTTTTCCCTCAGCTTGCTGGGCACGTTTCTGGTGCGGTCCGGCGTGTTGACCTCGGTGCACGCCTTTGCCAGCGATCCAACCCGTGGGGTATTCATTCTGGTGTTTTTAGGCGTGGTAGTGGGCGGATCGTTGTTGCTGTATGCAATTCGGGCGCCGCGGGTAAAAAGCAGCGCCAGTTTCGAATTGGTTTCGCGCGAATCGGTATTGCTGATCAACAATGTGTTGTTGGTGGTTACTGCCGCCAGTATTTTGCTGGGCACCCTGTATCCCTTGGTCATTGATGCCCTGGGTCTGGGTAAGTTGTCGGTGGGTCCACCATACTTCAATGCGGTATTCATTCCGTTAATGGCGCCCCTTAGCATTGCGGTGGGTTTCGGCATGTTGCTGCATTGGAAGCGCGACGACCTGAAAACCCTGGGCAAACCGGTTTGGCTGATGACCGCGGTATGTCTGGCGCTCGCCGCCGCCTTGCCCTTGCTGATGCCTTTTTATTCCTGGGCGGCGGTATTGGGCTTAAGTTTGGCTCTATGGACTTTGGCGGTCACCGGGTTTGCTTTCAAGCAACGCCTGCAAAGCTGGTCGCTCGAGCGCATCAGGCAAATTCCGGCCGGTTTCTACGGCATGACCGTGGCGCATATCGGTATCGCGGTGTTTGTGGTGGGGATCACCATGACCTCCGTCTACAGCATGGAACGCGACGTGCGTATGGCGCCGGGCGATCATCTGGACATGTTCGGTTATGTATTCAATTTTCACGGCGTCAAATCGACCGAAGGCCCCAATTACCGGGCCGAGCAAGGCTATCTGACAGTCACGCATAAAGGCGAAACCGTGGCCGAATTGTCGCCGCAAAAACGGGTGTATCGGGTGCAAACCATGCCGATGACTGAAGCCGCCATCGATGCCGGTCTGTTTCGGGATTTGTTCGTCGCGATAGGCGAACCCTTGGGCGAGGAGGGCGCCTGGAGTCTGCGGGTGTATTACAAAGCCTTTATCCGCTGGATCTGGCTGGGCGGCGTATTCATGGCGCTGGGAGGATTGCTGGGCGCCATGGACAGACGCTATCGAATGCTCAACAAAAAAGCGGTGGCCGCGCATGCTTAAATTGAAATATTTGTTGCCGCTGCTGTTGTTTGTGGTGCTGGCGGTTTTTCTGGCCATCGGCTTACGCCTGAACCCGAAAGACATACCGTCGCCCCTAATCGGTAAACCGGCGCCGGCCTTCAGTCTGCCGATACTGGCAACACCGGAAAAAACCCTGTCTCAGCAGGATTTAAAGGGCAGGGTATGGCTATTGAATGTTTGGGCATCCTGGTGTGTGTCGTGCCGGCAGGAACATCCTTTGTTGCTGGAATTGGCCAAACGTAAATTGGTGAGCATCGTCGGCCTGAATTACAAAGACGAAGCCTCGGCCGCCCAGCAATGGCTGCAAAAATTGGGTAACCCTTACGATGTCAGTATCATGGATAGCGACGGCCGGGTCGGTATCGATTACGGCGTCTACGGCGTGCCGGAAACTTTTGTCGTCGATAAACGCGGCGTGATCCGCTACAAGCATACCGGGCCGGTTGAACCCGGCGATATCGAACGTATTTTCCTACCCTTGTTGCAAACGCTTAACCTGGAGCCGGCATGAATAAAGTCATAATCTTGATTTTATGCTTACTGGCGCTGCCGGCGACGGCGGTGGTGGAATACCATCCCTTTGACGACCCGGCCAGGGAGCAAGCCTACCAAACCTTGATCTCGGAGCTACGCTGCCTGGTATGCCAGAACCAAACCATCGCCGATTCCAATGCCGATTTGGCCAAGGATTTACGCCAGCAAGTCTACGATATGCTGCAGCAAGGCAAATCGCAACAGGACGTAGTGGATTTCATGACCCAGCGCTACGGCGATTTTGTCATGTATCGGCCCGCCTTCGGTATCAAAACCGCTTTGCTATGGTTGGGGCCCATTGTCTTTTTATTGATTGGCATCGTCACGGTAGTCGTGCTGGCGCGGCAAAAAAAGGTCGCGGCGCAAACTGGCCTGGATAGCAAGCAGCTAGGCAAACTCAACGAAATACTGCAACAAGGTGAAGAGGATTGAATACGCTATTTTGGTTAATCGTTGCCGGCCTGATCCTGATAGCGCTGGCAATGCTGGTGCCGGCCTTATTGACAAAACAGTTGCCGGTTGACGACGGCCATCAACAACGCAATATCAAAATCGCCCGCCAGCGCCTGACGGAGCTGAAACAACAGTTACAAGAGGGTGCGTTGACGCAAACCCAGTTCGACGAACAATATGCCGAACTGCAATTGATCTTGAGCGACGACATAGAGTCCGCCGTGCATACGCCGGCTTCGAAATCAAGGGGCAGGTGGGTGATTCCGCTATTGGCGCTGCTGCTGCCGTGCCTGAGTTTATTCATCTATTTAATGCTCGGCGATGCCAATGCCTTGAATAAAATTGAATTACAGGCCAATCAAACCAAAGCGGCGGAAAACGTGGCCCAGATGATTGCAAAGCTGGAACAGCGTTTGCAGCAACAACCGGAAGATATCGAAGGTTGGAAAATGCTGGGCCGCTCCTATAGCTATTTACAGCAATACCAACAGGCCGCCGAGGTCTATGCCAAGCTGTACGCTAGCCAACCGCAAGATAGCGACGTGCAATTGCAGTACGCCAATAGTCTGGCCATGTCGCGCGGTGGCCGCATGAGCGGCGAACCCGAACAATTGATAGACCTTGTTTTACAAAAGCACCCCGACGACGACAACGCCCTGTGGTTGGCCGGCGTCGCCAGGGCCGAGCGGGGCGAATACAGGCAAGCCAAGCAATATTGGGAAAAACTGGCGGGGCTGCTGCCGGCCGGTTCGGAATCCCTGCCGCAAGTAAGGCAAATGCTGGCCGCGCTGGATGCCGAGTTGGCCAAGCAGGCCGGCGCCGTTCCCGCCATTGAGATTCCGCTGCGGGTCGAACTCGATCCGGCATTGAAAAACCTACCGGCCGCCGACAGCACGGTGTTTATCTATGCCCAGGCCTTGACCGGCCCCAAAATGCCGCTGGCCATCGCGCGTAAGCAACTGGCCGATTTACCGCTGGAGCTGGTTTTGAACGACAGCATGGCCATGCAAGCCGACACGCATTTGGGCAACTACCAGCAACTCAGAATCGTTGCCCGGGTGTCGCAATCGGGTCAAGCCGCGACTCAACCCGGCGATCTGATCGGCAGTGTCGAAATCTCTCAGCCATTCGCCGCGCAAACGGCCCGCATATTAATCAATCAAGCAGTCGAATAATGGATCAATCAATCAAATTTGACCTGGATCTGATCAAGCGCTACGACAAATCCGGACCGCGTTATACCTCGTATCCCACCGCGCTGGAATTGCACGAAGGTTTCGGCGATGCCGAATATCGCCGGCACATCGCGCAATCCAATGCCGCCGGCGGGCCATTGTCTCTGTATCTGCATATCCCGTTTTGCGACACGGTGTGTTTTTACTGCGCCTGCAACAAAATCGTCACCAAAAACCGCGCCCATGCCGCGCCGTATCTGGATAATCTGTGCAAGGAAATTGCCCTGCAGGGCGGCTTGTTCGATCGACGGCGCAAGGTCAATCAACTGCATTGGGGCGGCGGTACGCCGACATTTTTAAGTTACGAACAAATGAAGCGCTTGATGGATACCACCCGCGAGCATTTCAATTTGCACGATGACGACAGCGGCGAATATTCCATCGAGGTCGATCCGCGCGAAACCAACGATAAAACCATCGCCCAATTGCGCGCACTGGGTTTTAACCGTATCAGCCTGGGTTTACAGGATTTCGATCCGGATGTGCAAAAAGCCGTCAACCGCATGCAAAGCAAGGAACAAACCTTTGCCGTGCTGGAAGCCGCCCGCAAGGAAGGTTTTCGCTCCACCAACATCGATCTGATATACGGCCTGCCGCTGCAAACCGAACAGACTTTCGCCAAAACCCTGGAACAAATTTTGGCTTATGCACCGGACCGGTTTTCGGTCTTCAATTACGCCCATATGCCCAGCCGCTTTAAAACCCAGCGCCGGATCAATGAAGCCGAATTACCCAGTCCGGCGGTAAAGTTGCAAATTTTGCAAATGGTCGGCCAAAAACTCACCGATGCCGGTTACGTTTATATCGGCATGGACCATTTCGCTAAACCGGACGACGAATTGGCGGCGGCCCAGCGCGAAGGCAAGCTGTATCGCAACTTCCAGGGCTATTCGACCCATTCGGATTGCGATTTGGTCGGACTGGGCGTGACATCCATCGGCCGGGTCGGCAATGCCTATATACAAAATTACAAGGAACTCGATCAATACGATCAGGCCATGGCCACCGGCCGCTTGCCCGTCTTTAAGGGCGTGGAACTGGATGCCGACGATATTCTACGCCGCGCCGTCATCACGCAATTGATTTGTCATTTCGATTTGAACTTCGGCAAAATCGAACGCCAATTCGATATCGCGTTTGCGGATTACTTCGCTACCGAATTGAATAATCTCAAAAGCATGCGGGACGACGGCTTGATCAGTATGGATGAAACCGGCGTCACGGTTCAGCCAGCCGGCCGTTTGCTGATTCGTAACATTTGCATGGTGTTCGACAAATATCTGGCGCAAAAACAGCAGCAGTTTTCGCGGGTGATCTGAGTTTCATCCGGCGCCCGGGTCCCAGGTTTTCAGTTATCAAGCTATGGTCGGAATCTGATATACCAGCCTCCAGCGGCGCCCCGAATGGCCAGCCAGACGCCACAACGGGACAGGTTCAGTCAGGCGCACCCGGCGGCATGACTTCGCATAATGTATAAATTGTCAAATTGTGCCGCATCATTTGTAGGCTGAAAAATCAACAAGGCCAGCGCCAGGCTGGCCGCTATTCCCGCACGCTTTGAAACACTTTCCCACGCCGATTTAACCGCGCCTTGGCTCCGCGCCATGGCCGCCGCTAATAGCACCTCTCCGGGGTCTATATCCAGCAACTCCGCCACTTTTACCGCGTTCTCGTCCGATATAGCTCCTCGGCTTTTGATTTTTGAAATAACCGATCTGTCTACGCCTAGCAATAGCGCCGTTTTGTTGTCGCTTCCTGTTTTTTCTTTTAGCTCGTCCATGTAGTTTTCTATTGATTTCATAGTGTTAACTCCGTTGAATTTATTTCAACTATACGCTTGACTCGCTTTGTTTTCTATGTTGAAATGACTCCAACATGTTGAAACTGATTCAACATTTTCACCCACCATGGAGCGCAGACCATGAAAAAATCAGAATTACTTACCCAGTCCACCCAGCTATTGAATCGCCTTCATGCTCAATTCATGAAGAAAGTTCCTTTTCGTTTTCGCACCGCCGAAAATGCCGCTTATTTTGAAAAGTTGCTTCGTGTTCAAAATCGTGCCTTTGAACGTGATTGTCGCCGTCATGCCGCATGGATTGCGGAGATTAGAGCGTTCAAAGAATCACGTCCTGATATATTTTCTTCTGAACAAGTGGAAACCACTAATTCCGGCGAATCTGTCTCTAAAACTGGTCAATTAGCAAAATCTAATACACCAGATTTTAGCGATTGGGATCCCGATACTCTTTATCCTTACTCTGAGTCATTGCCTAATGACTCCACCAATTCCGGCGACTCTGCGCGCCACCCTGCCGGCGCGCCGGTCTCAACTACTCCCGGCGCTGTCGAAGCGGAACCCGTGAGAGTGGGGCAGGGTGGCACACAATGCCGCAAGGACGAACCATTTATTAACGATTTTTGCGAGTGTGACGCCTGTCGCCCTCGCCACGATTATTTGGCCGGCATTCATTTCGTCCGCTCATTTCAGCGCCGTTGCGGCACTTGTAGCATTTGCGGCGAATCGTTCGACGAATTGGATTTGTATGGCCATTGCCCGGATTGTGCCGCCATGCGTTCAATGCTGGATACCCATGTTCTGGGGTTGGTCTTGTGATTGAATTCCAGCCCCTACAATCCGCCTTCGCTCAAGTGGTATTGAAATACCGCCCACGGATCGAAGCGTTACAGTCGCAACTATCATCCGACGATGGTCTACCCTGTTTACCTGCCGCTCCTATGGCCGAATACGACAAACAGCGTTTGCTGTTCGGCCAATTTTTTCAAGGTCTCGATAAGCCACTAAAAACGTTTGCTGTACAGTCCCAAGTCGAAAGCCCTCGGGCTTTCGTCACCCGTCACAAAATATTAAACGGCACATACACCGTAGACGATTCCGAACGAACAGTCGCCACCACTGAACAAGCCCTTCGCGCCACTTCGTTATATACAAAATTCGGCATCGTTCGATTCGGTTTTGTTAATCGTCATCTCCGTTCTTTGCACCGTCGTTGGTATTTTTGCACCCGCACCCGCCGCAATATGTTTCCCGGCGGTCCTGTGCCTTACCTGCTCGGGTTGTAACCATGTTTTACGATTGGTTGAGCTGTTACCAAGATTATGATTTCGATTTACCGATCATTTCCGAATCAGGCTGGTGCTTTATCGATTACACCGCGCCAGATGATGAACAGATTAAAAGCCCTCGGCAGAATAAACACCAGCATGAAGGTAGTTATTCGACCAGCATCCAAATACACGTCAAAGGCCGCCGTCTGTGCGTTTCCGGCAATCCGTCCAGGTTTAACCGTCTCGATAATCTCTTCGGCCTTGATACAGTCGACAAATGCGTAGGCGTTTACAACACGATTCTGCAATCTCTCGGCCTGCCCATGCTTACAAAGTGTACTCGTCTGGGTCTCATGGAAGTTAAGCAAGAAAGCGGCGCAATCAAGTTTGTGCCTGTGGTTGACGGTTGCATCATTACTACCTTTCACATAACAACCAATATTGCCGTAGGTGCCGGCACCTGTATCGATACTTATATCCGCGCCGTGTCGGGCTTGTCGTACCTGAACCGCCGCGGCCGTCTCCATCCTGACGGCAAAACCGCCGACTGGTTATCGAACATGGGCAATGCCCGTGAGATGTACCCAAGCATTTACGACAAAGCCAACGAAATGATTAACGGCCGTGGCTGCACCCTGGCCAGGGTCAAAAAGAAATACGGGGAACATTCCGAAGAGTACCGTTATTACCATGATTTATATCAATACTGTAAAGAAATGGGCGTTGCCCGCTTCGAACAAAAACTAAATTCGCCTTACTTAAAAAAACATAATCTTCAATATTTCGGTTTATCCGATTATTCAATACTCAATCAATTACACAGCGAATTTTTAAATTTAGACGAAAAATTAAAGGTGAACGATATGGAATTAGAAACAATATCCCAGACCTTGTTGAGTCAACATATTGTTGATAATACCAAGGCCGCTAATCTGACCACTCTTTATGCGTACCAATGGATGCAGGGTACAAAATTTGATTTATCCAAGAGTCAAGTCAAAGTCCACCGCGCTCGCCTTCGAAAAATTGGCATCGACATAGCCAAGCCCTGCAACCTTCACACCTTTAGCCCGGTAGTCATCAAGAAAGTCACAGAAATTGAAAAACGCGAATTACAACCGCCCGCATTCTATAAACACCCAAACCACTTGCGCTTAGTCGCTTAAATTAAATAGGAGTAATACCCATGGCCGATTATTTACCCGTTAGAGTTATCCAGATAACAGAAAGAAAAACTGATGACGGCGAAATTAGAAAATCAGCAGTATGTCAAACCGTGCAACCCGAACAATTTAACTTGAATTTGTCCCGCCTGGATGCCGCCAGGCTCCAGAAATTTAACGATAATGTGGGCAACATTATTATGGTGCCGATTCGTCGCGGCGAAATTAACGGACGACCATTCACAAGCATTGCCGACGGTCATATATTCCGCGATAGCGACGTAGTCGCCACTTTTTCACTGACCGACAAACCCGATTCCGGTTTACCGCTAGTCAACGTTGTTGATCTAGCGCCGGCGGCTGATCAGCCGCCGGCTGTTGAAGCAATCGACGAAAAACAGCCCGAAAAACCCGCGCTCGCTTTTGGCAAGAAGTAGATGTGCGACACAACGGCGCTTGAAGCGCTCTTGACTCAGTTTCTCGCCTTCGATGCTTCCATATTCGAAATCATCATTGGCGGCTCGTTAGTTGCCTATGCGTTAGGCCACGGTGCTGGAGCGATTATTGCGATCATCCGGCGCACTTGATCGGCGGCGTTAGCCGCCATTTTTAACCTTCTGGAGAAAATCCATGTATCAATCTGTAAAAGAAAAAACCAAAGCCCTGGCAACTCGCGTTGTTGCTCCCGTTGTTGCGTTGTCTATCGTAGGTGTGTCGGCGGCACATGCGACTATTGGCGAAGACATTACGGCCGCTTTCGCATCGGGCAGTATTAACTTGGGTTTGGCTGCGGCCGGTGTCATTTCTATGGTTGCGGTTGTAACCGGCATTGGCTTTATTGTGTCCATGTTGCGTAAATAAGGCCCGCACTATGTTGACTACCGTCATCCTTGCTTCCCTCGTTGTATTTGCATTCCTGGTTGGTTTGGATGTCGGTAGTCGCTAGGTATTTATTCCTGCTTTTGTTTTTTGCCGGTCCTGCTCACGCTTTGACATTCGACGCGGCCTGGACTGCTTGCCAAAATGATGCCAATGCGTTTAACGCACTGTATCCCACTATCTGGAATCCTAAATATTGCACCTGGAATGGTACAAATGCGGTTGTTCAGTATCGTGCAACTGCGTCGGTAAACTCATGGCCTGTTGATGCTGGCACGGCGGCATGTCCGGTTAACGGTCAGGTTCGCGGGTCTAACGGGTTGTGTGATTGTCCCTCTGGGCAGACTGTCATTAATGGGTCTTGCCAGGTCCCAATCATTCAAGATTGCCCCGCCGGCCAATATCGCAACACTTCAAACCTATGCGTTACTACACCGAATTGTTGGGCTCAGAATCCTGGTCCTGAGTCTACCTTTTTTGATGTCAATGATAAGGAGTGTAAGGAATACACCGGCCCAATGACTATTTGCATCGGCGAAAATCCCAAGTATTGTGCCCCTATCGCGGATTGTCAAAAGTCGTCTGATATATGCAGTAATAATGCATCCGATATAGCCGCCAATAACGCGCTACAACCCATTGTCACCCCGGCCAAAAAAGCGGAAGCCGAAGCCAGCGCCCAAACCGCCAACAACGCCAAAACTGATGCCGAAACAGCACAGGCAGCTAAGGAAGCCGCCAGCGCTGCCGCTCAACAAAATAACGCCGCCGCGCAAAGCGCCGCGACTGCAAACCCTACAGTAGAATCCTTGGCCGCTGCCGCCAGTGCCGCCGCACAGGCGGCCAGCGCCGCCGCCCAAGCAGCAAACGCCGCCGCCTCTGCCGCATCTGCCGCCGGTCATGCCGGTGATGCTGCCGGTTACCGCGACGAAATAACGCCCGACTATCCGCCAGGCAGGGCCACCAATGCCGCCGGTCGCGCCGCCGCTTCCGCCGGTTTAGCGGTTGGCGACTCGTTGCGAGCAATTCAAGGCCAGGCGCCGGACGGTAGTTCATCTGCCGGCCAGGATATGGGCACATGTCCCGGTTGCGCTCAAGAATCGACACTGCAATCATTTAAAGCCGGTACGGCCAATACCATCAATCACGGTACGCCAGGCGGCTTTGATGATTCCCTCATTGATTCCGAAACCCAAGCCGCCAAGTCTGCTTATGCTGATAAAGTTAATCAAATCAAAACACAAGCATCGCAATTGCTAAACCTTGAATTATCGGGCACTGGTGCTTTACCTGTTTTTGATTTCGGCGAAATTAAAGGCGTTCACGTTGTGAGCGATTTATCTCGATTTACTGATTTAATTTCCATCGGTAATCTTATTCTATTCATTGCCGGATTTATCGCAGTTCGAATCATACTGGATATTTGAATATGTCTGTTTTCGTTGATGTTGTTAATGCAATTGTGGAAGTTGGCCAGACAGTGTCGGACTTTATCACTACCGGAATTTACAATTTATTGACTCAATTCACCGCCTGGCTAATTAAGCATTCTGTTATTGCATACTGGAAAATGAAACTCGCGGCTATTGCGTTTTCCTGGGATGTGGCTCAAGAGTTGATTACATCGCTTAATATCAGCGCATTTATTAACGAAGCATGGTCTTATCTTGATAGTCGCATGGTTTCTATGTTCGTTTATTTTAGAATTCCCGAAGCCATTAATCTCATTGTTTCCGCTGGTTTTACCAAGTTTGTTATGCGTTTTATAGGGTTCTAATGGCATGGCAACAAGTATTCATCACGGCCCGCCCGGCTCTTTCAAATCGTTTACTCTCGTCCAGCGCTTTGCTATCGACGCCTTAAAGGAGGGCAGGGTAGTAATCACTAACATACGCGGCTTGACTTCTATTGATCGCATTCAAGATCAATTCCCTGATTTCAAATTTCCCGATACCGCCGATCTTTGGTTTATTAATACCGATGAGGAAAAATACCGGCAATTTATGGCAAGGTGGTTTCATTGGGCGCCATTTAAAGCCTTAATCATTATTGATGAGTGTCAACGTGTTTATCCTAATCGCCGCGATTTCAAAAAAGAAGACTTAGATAAATGTGATTTAATGGGTTTTGTACCCGATGAATTTAATATTCAAATCAATGACGAATATACCGGGGCACAATATACGGTACACCGCCCCAGAGATGTCGATACCGCATTCGACATGCAGCGGCATTTCCAATGGGATATATATTTATCCACGCCGAATATCGCTAAAGTAAAGGATTTTATCCGCGAAGTTGCGCAAACAGCGTACAGGCATAAATCGCTAGGCGAATTACTGCCGCTTTTCTTTAAAAATACCTGGTATGAGTTTCAGCATGACCCGGAAAACAGCGGCAAATTGACATCCCATATCTCTGGTAAACCAAGGAAATATAAAGCCGATGAGAGAGTCTTTAATTGCTACCAATCAACCGCCACGGGCGAACATACAGAAAGCAAAGCGAACCAAAGCATCCTTGGCGACCCAAAGGTTAAGCTTCTTATGGTTGTTATTGTTCTGTCTCTCGGTTTGTTTGTCTATTCTGCAATCCAGTTTGCCGCTATTCATGGCGATAAGCCGAAAGTTTCGCCCGCTCTTGAACCTGGCTCTAAGCCTGCTTCGACAGATTCGGCAAGCGCTTTGGTATCTGGCAAAAGTTCTGCTTCTTCGCTTGGTGGTGTTTCTGGCGACAATGTATCTATTCAGCAAGGCGGCGGTTTTTTTGATCGCCTAGGATTCCGAGTTTTACAAGTTACATCACAGCAGTCCGACGACTCGGATAATAAGTTTTTGACGTTGTTGACCGACTCGGTCGACGGTCTGCAAACTTTGCCCTTCTCTGATTTGTTCGCGGCCGGCGTTCGCGTGTCGGTTTATGGGCTATGTAACATCAAGTTAATAGCCCCTGACGGTTCAATCCTCAGCCTGGGCTGTAATAGCGCATTTGTTAGTCGTTGCGCCGCTGTTCTCGATTCCCCGTCCAAGATCGTACGCCGCGATTGTCATAAGCACGGCGAACCGAAAACACCTAAACCCATTCCACAAAATGCGATTGTCGCGGCGGCCTCTGGTTTAGTGTCGGACTAAATCCGCGTTGCATGGCTCGGCGCAGCCGGGAGCTTGCGGGAGGCTGCCG
>NZ_JANIBJ010000018.1 GCF_024505185.1 Methylomonas subterranea | reverse complement strand
TTTTTGCGCCTGACAAACCGGAGCAACAATGGAACGATTAAAAAACAAGATTCGCGATATCCCCGATTTTCCAAAACCGGGGATCGTCTTTAAAGACATCACGCCGTTGGTCAAGGACCCGGCGACCCTGCGATTGACGGTTCATCAATTGCTGCACCCTTTCTTGGGGCGCGAAATTACCGCCGTGGCCGGCATGGAAGCCAGGGGCTTCATTTTCGGCGCGCTGGTTGCGTGGGAACTGGGTGTTCCCTTCGTGCCGCTACGAAAGCCCGGCAAATTGCCATACGACGTGCAAAGCGTCAGCTACGATTTGGAATACGGCTCGGCGGAACTGCAAGTACATATCGATGCGGTCGATGAAAACGATAAAGTGCTGCTGATCGACGATTTGTTGGCTACCGGCGGAACCGCCAAGGCCAGTTGCGAGTTGATCGAAAAACTGGGCGCCAGCGTGGTCGCGTGCGCTTTTGTGGTGGAATTGGACTTTTTGGCCGGCAGGCAGCTTTTGCGGGACTATGAAGTACATGCACTGGTACATTTCTGACCGGCGTAAAGCCATTCCGTTATGCCTTTTCAAGAGCCGACTGAACTCGGCTCGGGTGGAAACAGCCGATAAATTGTTGAACGATTGTTTTTGCAAAATACGCTATATGCCACAATAAGCGTCGGCCATCGACTTCCCCGGCCATCGGGAGCCCGATAGTGGAGAAGGGGCTTGAACAGCGGGAAGCGTATGCAAACGGTGCACGATTCGTCGGCGCTTGTCTGCTTAACGTCCCATCTGGTTTTTTCAATTATTGCGGCTTTGCCGAGGAGTAAATATGCGTACAGTTGGACAAGCATTCAAAAAGGTGCCGGGCTTTTTGTTGTTTTTGCTTCTCATCTCGGCTCATGGTCAGGTTTCGGCCGAAGCGGAAAAAACAGCGGACGGCGACTCTTACCATGGACACAAAAGCTTGGACTGGCCCGGTATATATAACGGCTTGCTGCCTTGCGCGGATTGCTACGGAGTCAAAACGTCGTTGGCTTTGAACAAAAACAACACCTACATCCTGATTTACCAATACACCGGAAAATCACCCAAAGACTTCGTGGAAAAGGGAAAATTTAGCTGGGGCGAAAAAAATAATACCATCATTTTGACCCCGCGCAAGGGGAATGCCAGCAGACAGTTTTTGATCGGCGACAACACGCTCACCGAACTGGACGGCAAGGGCAAGCTGATTAGCGGCGAACAGGCCGCTCGCTATATCCTGCGCAGAACCGATGTTACCTCGGAACCGACATCGCATTCAGGTCATTGAGCTGTAAACCAAGCCGAGAAAATACCGAGGTCGTCCCGGGGCAGCGATGCATGGTCTCGACCGGCCTTGCGAATCGCGACCATGTGCCGTCTCAGCATGACCTTCAGGGTATCAAGCAGCCAGCCTAATTCTTGCCGGCTGAAACCGATCAACTTTGCCCGGTTTTATGGTTGATATAACTGCGGGCGATCTTGCGCAAGCCGTTGGCGGAAATTTCCAGGCCGAAGGGCGAGCCTATCGATTCCAGTTCGTACATCAAATCGGTGGCGGCGATCAAGGTCAGGTAGCGCAGGCCTTCGGCACCGGGCAACTGTTTGGACACCGCTCGCAGCAGCGGGGCCAATTTATCCCAGGATTCGTTGATAAAAACCCGCACCGGGTCGTTGCCGTCGGGCTGTTCGCCGCTCAAGCCCTGTTCGAAGGCGCGGCCGGCTTTCTGTAACACTTCATGTAAAGTGTCGCGATTGCCGGTCAAATCGTCGGGTAGCGGAATTTGGTCGATGCTTTTGTCCAGGGAAGATTGCCATTTTTGCCAAACGGTTTGCCATTGTTGCAATTCGTCGGCATTCAAGGCGGCCACGGGAGCATTGTTGGCGGGCTTGATGTTGGCGACGAAGCCCAGATTGACCACTATGCTTTGGGCGTCAGCCTTGGCACTGTTAAAGCGCAGGCTGGCGACCGAGTCGTGTAATTGCTCGCTGTCTTCCGCCGCAACGTAAGGCAGCAGGATTTTGACGATGTCATCGCGCGATTCGTTGAGGTCTATCTTTAATCCCGCAAGGCGCGGTGCGACTACCTGTTGCAGCAATTCCTGAAGTTGATCGATGTTGAGCTTTTGGCCGTTGCCGTCAAACGCATTGGTACTGGTGACCGGAAAACTCAATACATTGCCGGTTTTATCCAATACGGGTTTTTGCAGCGTTTCCAGAATGCCGCTCCATTTGACCAGGGTCATGCATTTGCCGCCCATTTTGGCGCCGAATTGCGCGCGCACGTTATTGTCGATTTTTACCTGACCGTTGACGCCGCTAATTTGCGGGTTGGATAAGTCCAGAAAGCTGCATTCCTTGCCATCCTTCCAAACCCGCGCGGTTTGCTCAGGTCCGGTAAACAATTGCTGGACCAGCACATTGCGGATCAGACGGTAATCCAGCGGTACCGGGACATTGATTTCGCGGGCGAAAGTATTGCTGGACAGCAACAGGCCGGCGGCGATTAACAGGGGGCGTAATGACAACATGATTTACTCCTCAACAAGGGTGGCGGTGCCGCGATAAGCCGAGGATATCGGATAACGGCGGTCGCGGCCGAAGGCTTTGGGGGTGATGCGAATGCCGGGCGGCGATTGGCGGCGTTTGTATTCGTTGCGGTCCACCAAGCCGATGGCGCGTTGCACGGCCGCCACGGGATAGCCCAGGGCGACGATTTCGGCGGCGGATTTATCCTGCTCGATATACAAGGCCAGAATAGGATCCAGCACCGGGTAGGGCGGCAACGAATCTTCGTCTTTTTGGTCCGGCGCAAGTTCCGCCGACGGCGGCCGGCTGATGACGCGCCGAGGAATCACCGGCGCCAGCGTGTTGCGGTATTCGGCCAACTGGTATACCAGCAGCTTGGATACGTCCTTCAGCGGCGCAAAGCCGCCGGCCATGTCGCCGTATAGGGTGGCGTAGCCGACGCTCATCTCGCTCTTGTTGCCGGTGGTCAACAGCAATTTGCCCTGTTTGTTGGACAGTGCCATCAATAACACGCCGCGACAGCGGGCCTGGATATTTTCCTCGGTGGTGTCTTGTTTACTGCCGGCGAACAGCGGTGCCAGCATGTCGTTAAAGGCGGTCACCGCCGGTTCGATCGGGATGACGTGGTACTTGACGCCCAGAGCCTCGGCTTCCTGTGCGGCGTCTTCGTTACTCATGTCCTGGGTATAGCGGGAAGGCATCAGTACCGCTTCAACTTGGTCGGCACCCAGCGCATCCACCGCCAAAGCCAAAACCAGGGCGGAGTCTATGCCGCCGGACAGGCCCAAAATTGCGCCTTGAAAACCGTTCTTGCGCACGTAATCGCGGATGCCCAGCACCAGGGCTTTGTATTCGCTAACCACGGGTTGGTAGAGCGGGGCGATGTCCGCCGCTTGCGGGATATTATCGACAAATTCCACGATGCTAAGTTGTTCGGCGAACTCCTCGGCACGAAACACAATTTGGCCCTGGCTGTCGGCCACGAACGAGGCGCCGTCGAAAACCAGTTCATCCTGGCCGCCGATTTGGTTGACGTATACCAGCGGCAAGCCGCTGGCCTTGACTTGGGCGCATATCACGTCCTCGCGCTGTTGCATCTTGCCGGCGTGAAACGGCGAGGCATTCAGGGTCAACAAAATGTCGGCGCCGGCGTCGCGGTTTTGGGCGATGATGCCGGCCCGCCAAATGTCTTCGCAAATCGACAGTGCCAGCCGGGTGTTGCGGATGCTGAACAAACAGCTGTGTTGGCCGGCCGTAAAGTAGCGTTGTTCATCGAATACGCCGTAATTGGGCAGCGCCAATTTATGATATTCCGCGATCACCTGGCCGTTACGCAGTACCGCCGCTGTGTTGTAGAGATGTTGACCCATTCTTTGCGGGTAACCGATCACCACGTCTATGCCGGGCAATCGCTCGGTCAAGCTGTCGACAGCCCGTTGGGCTTGCCGGATAAAATCCTCGCGCAGCAATAAATCTTCCGGCGGATAGCCGGTGATGCACAGTTCCGGAAAGACCACGATGTCGGCAAATTGCCGTTTGGCCTGTTCGGCGGCGGCCACTATCTTGGCGCTGTTGGCCGCGATGTCGGCAACGCTGAAATTCAGTTGGGCGAGAGCGATTTTTAAGGACATTAGGAAGTCAGGGATAGAATTTTTTTGTGCCATTTGGACTGCGGCGGCAGTCCGCTACTGCATAGATGCGAATAATCCGGCTGTCAACGCGATAATAAACCGTAAAAGGAAAGCGCCGGGACAGCGGTCGATGGTATTTGCCGAAATGAATAGGATGGACACCGGCATTGATCAATAATGATTTAATATCCGAAAACATGCTATCCAGAAAATAATCGCCCATGCCTTGCGCTTCATAAAAACGCCGCCCCGCGGCCGAGTCATCCCGCGCCGACCGAAGTATTTCTATCCTCATGTCAATTGATTACGTAGCGTTTCCTTGGCGATTTCCCAGGATTCGAACTGATCGGTGCCGTTGCTGACGCCTTGTTCCCGCTCGGCCAAAACCTCGCCGCGCCAGTTCGGTGAGTCGATGGTAGCGGCCGCGTAAAATAAGCTATCCCAAAGAGACTCCATCATCCGGAGTTTTTCTTCCACGCTCAATGATTCTAATGCAACATTAATCATCTATTCGCCTCTTCATTTTGTTTGACTGGATTCGCCGGCTAAAAACATCCCCGCATCGCCGCGCCAATATCCGACGGCGAACTGACCATCTGCACGCCGGCGGCCGCCATGGCGGCGATTTTACCCGCCGCCGTGCCGGCACCGCCGGTGACGATGGCGCCGGCATGGCCCATACGCTTGCCGGGCGGGGCGGTTTGTCCGGCAATATAGCCGACCACCGGTTTACTGACGTGGGCCTTGATAAATTCGGCGGCCTGTTCTTCATCGCTGCCGCCGATTTCGCCGACCATGACTATGCCTTCGGTTTGCGGGTCGTCTTGGAAGCGGCTAAGCACGTCGATGAAATTCATGCCGTGGATAGGGTCGCCGCCTATGCCGACGCAAGTGCTTTGCCCCAGGCCCTGGCGGGTGGTTTGGTGCACGGCTTCGTAGGTCAGTGTACCGGAACGCGAGACGATGCCGATTTTGCCGGGTGTGTGAATATGGCCGGGCATGATGCCGATCTTGCATTGGCCGGGGGTGATCACGCCGGGGCAATTAGGGCCGACCAATAATGCGCCGCTGCCTTGCATGGCGGCCTTGACCCGCAGCATTTGCAGCACCGGTATGCCTTCGGTGATGCAGACGATCAATCGAATGCCGGCGTCGACCGCTTCCAGGATGGCGTCGGCGGCAAAAAACGGCGGCACGTAAATCATGCTGGCGGTGGCGCCGGTGGCTTGCACGCCTTGTTGCACGGTATCGAATACCGGCAGTTCCAGATGGGTGGAGCCGCCGCGGCCGGGCGTAACGCCGCCGACCAGTTTCGTGCCGTAAGCCAGCGCCTGCTCGGAATGGAAAGTGCCTTGTTTGCCGGTAAAGCCCTGGCAAATTACCCGGGTGTTGTTATCGATCAAGATGCTCATACGGCTTTCTCCGCCAATTTCACCACCAGCTCGGCGGCACTGTTCAAGTCTTCCGCTGTATGTAACCCTAAACCGGATTGCGCCAGCATGGACAGGCCGAGTTCGACATTAGTGCCTTCCAGGCGCACCACTACCGGTATGCTCAGATGCATTTCCTCGACCGCCGCCAGGATGCCGGCGGCAATTACGTCGCATTTGACGATGCCGCCGAAAATATTCACCAGTACCGCCTTGGTGGTGCCGTCCGACAAAATCAATTTGAAAGCGGCCTTGACCTTGTCTTTGTTGGTGCCGCCGCCGACGTCCAGAAAATTGGCCGGCGCGCCGCCCTTCAGCTTCACCATGTCCATGGTGGCCATGGCCAGACCGGCGCCGTTGACCATGCAGCCGATGTTGCCGTCCAGGGTAATGTAATTGAGGTCGAATTGTTTGGCTTCCGCTTCCTTGGCGTCTTCCTGACTGGCGTCGCGTAGCGCGGCAATCTCGGGATGCAGGGCCACCGCGTTGTCGTCGAAATTGATTTTGGCGTCCAGCGCCACCAGTCTGCCGTCGGCGGTTTCGATCAGCGGATTGATCTCGATTTGGCTGCAATCCTTGGCCAGAAACAACTCGTAGACGCCGGTCATGATGTTTTGCAATTGACTTTGTTGCTCCTTAGCCAAGCTCAAGGCGGCCGCCACTTGGCGGCAGTGATAGGGCTGCAAGCCGGATGCCGGGTGTATTTTAACGTGGACGATTTTTTCCGGAGTTTCGGCCGCCACGGCTTCGATGTCCATGCCGCCGGCCGCCGAGGCGATGAATATCAGGCGCTCGCTGTCGCGGTCGATCAGCAGACTGAGGTAAAACTCGTTTTTGATTGCGGAAGCTTCTTCCACCCAAACGCAATTGACCGGCAGGCCGTTGGCGTCTGTTTGATGGGTCACCAAGCGCGAGCCCAGCATGCCGGCGGCATACTCGCTGACTTCCCGCGCATTGCCGGCAAGCTTGACGCCGCCGGCTTTACCGCGCGCTCCGGCATGGATCTGGGCCTTGACCACCCAGGCTTGCCCCGGCAGGGAATGCGCAAGCTGTTCGGCCAGGGCGGCCGTGTCGGCCACGCCGCCTTGCGGCACCGGAATCGCGAACTCGCGAAACAGTTGCTTGGCCTGATATTCGTGAATGTTCATCTTGTGGCTCCACTGTAATGGCTTTTGTAATCGTTTAAACAGAGTTTGTTATCATCCTGCTTTCAGCCCAGCCGAAAGAATCCGCCCGATGCCGCCCAATCAAGTCGACACCATTTATCCCTGCCCGTTTTCCAAGGGTTACGGCATTCCAATCCGGCAAGCCTGGTTGTTGCTGAAGATATTTTTTATCTATCGCTTCATCAGCGCCAGCTTGTTTGTCATGTTGTTTTTTTTCCGCTTCGGGCCCAGGGGCCTGGATGCGCACGATGCGCAATTGTATCAGTTCACCAGCTTGGCTTACCTGGGGATTTCTCTTCTTAACGCGCCGTTTATCTTTAGACGGCTGGCCAGTTATAACCGCTTGGCGCAGCTGTTCATTTTTACCGACATCGTGTTCATTACCGTGCTGATGCATGCCAGCGGCGGCGTGACCAGCGGCGTGGGCGGCTTGCTGGCGATTTCCATTGCCGCCGCCGGTTTGTTGATAGGCGGGCGTTGCGCATTGTTGTTTGCCGCCCTGGCCAGTCTGGCGGTACTGGCGGAAGAAGTTTACGACATGCAGACCCACGCCTTTAACGCAAACTCCTTGAATTATTCCGGTTTGTTGGGCATCACGTTTTTTGCGATTGCGCTGATATCGCTGATTCTGGCGCAGCGGGTCGAACAATCCACCAGTCTGGCCCAACGCCATGCGCAAACCATAGTGCGGCTGGAAGAGTTGAATCGCTACATCATTCAGCATTTGCAATCCGGCATCATGATCGTGGATGCCCAACAATTCATCGTATTGAGTAATTATTCGGCCTTGCGGTTGCTGGGGGTTGGCGCATCGCCCACCCATCTGGCCGACGTGTCGGATATGCTGCAACAGGCTTTTTTACTTTGGAATGAGAATCCGGAACAGGATTTCGCCATTATCCAGTTGGCCGATGGGGAAGAAATTCAGGTGCGTTTCTCGCTGTTATTGGTTGAAAACGAGCGTTTGCATATGCTGCTGTTCGAGGATATCAGCTTGTACAACCAACGCTTGCAGCAAAGTAAACTGGCTTCGTTGGGCAGGCTGACGGCCAGCATCGCGCATGAGATTCGCAATCCCCTGAGCGCCATCAGTCATGCCGGCCAGTTGCTGTCGGAAGCGGCCGAATTGAAACCGGAGGATTTGCGTCTGACCCGCATCATCCAGACTCATTGCCAACGGGTCAACAGCATCATTGAAGACATCCTCAAATTATCCCGGCGTAATCCGTCGCAAAAGCAAAAAGTGGTGTTGAATCAGTGGTTGGCCGCATATGTGCAGGAACAAAATCTCTGTCATGCCGGGAGTGAACAAATCTTCGACTTGGTCTGCGAGCAAGCCGAGCTGAATGCCTATATCGACCCGGGCCATTTAAAACAGATACTGGATAATCTGTGCGCCAACGCGCTGAAGTACGGCAAACCGGAATCGGGCGGCATCAAGCTGGCGGCCGGCATGGAGAACGGGCAACCCTGTATCCGGGTCATCGACAACGGGCCGGGTATCGACAACGAGGGCTTGCAGCATTTGTTCGAACCGTTCTTCACGACCTCCAGGCAGGGAACGGGGCTGGGGCTTTATATTTCCAAAGAGTTGGCCGAACTCAATCAGGCGGAATTAAGCTATGCTAAATACCGGAATAAATCCTGTTTTAGTTTGTTGCTGAGCAATGCCGATAACGTTGTAATTGAAATATGAATATGCCTGTTGCCTTGGTGGTTGACGATGAACCCGATATCAGAGAGCTTTTGGATATTACCTTGAGCCGCATGAATATCCGGGCCTGCTGCGTGGAAAATATCAAGGCGGCCCGACAGTTATTGTCCAGTCAGCATTTCGATCTGTGTTTGACCGATATGCGCCTGCCCGACGGCGATGGGCTGGCGCTGGTCGAATATATACAGGAGTCCGGCATGCAATTGCCGGTGGCCGTGATTACCGCGCACGGCAGCATGGATATCGCCGTCAGCGCCATGAAAAAGGGCGCTTTCGACTTTTTGAGCAAACCGGTCGATTTGGCGGCGCTACGGCAACTGGTCAACAATGCGCTGCGGGTTTCGCCCAATGTGCTGGAAAAAGACCGGCGTACCCGCGAGACCCTGCTGGGCGAATCCGACATGATGTGCGAGATTCGTTCCAAGATTCAAAAAGTGGCGCGCAATCAGGCGCCGATTTACATAAGCGGCGAATCCGGTTCCGGCAAGGAATTGGTGGCCAAATTGATCCATCAGCAGGGTCCGCGGGCCGAAAAGCCCTTTGTCGCCATCAACTGCGGCGCCATACCGCATGAATTGATGGAAAGCGAGTTTTTCGGACATAAAAAGGGCAGTTTCAGCGGTGCCATTGCCGATAAGCAAGGCTTGTTTCAGGCGGCCGACGGTGGAACCCTGTTCCTGGATGAAGTGGCGGATTTACCGTTGGCGTTACAGGTCAAGTTGTTGCGAGCCATCCAGGAAAAAAAAATTCGCCCGGTGGGCGAGCAACATGAAATAGCGGTGGATGTACGGCTGCTGAGCGCCACTCATAAGGATCTGGCGCAAATGGTGCGGGAGGGCAGTTTTCGGCAGGATTTGTATTACCGTATCAATGTGATTGAGTTGAATTTGCCGCCGCTGCGCGCCAGAGCCGCCGATATCGTACAAATCGCCGAACATTTGCTGGCGCGTCTGGCAAAAGCCAATCAGATGCCGGTGCCGCGCTTCAGTCCGCAAGCCCTGGCTGCCTTGCAACGCTATGAATTTCCCGGCAATGTCAGGGAGCTGGAGAATATCCTGGAGCGCGCGCTGGCTCTGCACGAAGGCGATCGGATCGATGTCGGCGACCTGAACCTGCGGATCGAGGAAGACGAGAGCACTAAACCGCAACGCAATTTCAATGCCGACAAGATGTCCCTGGGTAGCTATCTGGAAGATGTGGAAAAAAAGGCTCTGGCCGCCGCCTTGGAAGAAAACCGCTGGAATAAAACCGCCGCCGCCAAGCAATTGGGTATGACATTCAGGTCGTTTCGCTATCGCTTGAAAAAGCTGGGATTGGAATGAGCCGGCGAGGGTTGGGGTGGGGGATTACCCACCCCCAATGCGTGACCGAATGGCTTTATTGATATTTTTTCATGGCTTTCAAGGCATTTAACGCGGTTTGGATTTTTGCGTTTGTGTCGTCATTCAATTCGCTGTTCTTGTAGATTTTGTCCACCAAGCCTTCTTCAACCAGGGCTTCCTTGATCCATCGTTTGGCGAATGAGTAATTCGGGGGTAGTTTGGCAATTTCCCCGGTTTTGGGGTTCTTGACGCTGTCAGCGGCAATGCTTTCGGGTTTGGTTTTTTTGGCCGTCGCCGCTTTCGCTGCCTTGGGTTTTGTTTCGGCGGGTTTGCCTGAGGGCTTGGCGGCTACCGGTTTGGCTGCTTCGGGTTTGGTCGGGGGCGGGGTGTCTGGGGTTGTTGCGGCGGGCTCTGGCGTGCTTTCCGGGGTTGCGCTTGGTTGGCTGGCGTCCTCCGGTTGATCCTTTCCGCCGTTGATCGCCGTATAGACAACATAGGCAACAAAAACGGTTGTTGCTATAAAAAGTAACTCTGCCATAACTCTTCCCCTCGCTTTTTTTATTTTAAAGTTGATAAATCGATGTTATTGCAACGAATGACATCCGGACCGAATATACCAGAGCCGGTCGAGGCGGTAAACTCCCGGGCCCTTATGACGAAATTCGGGGATATTCTTACGAACGGGAAATTCCCCGGAGTTTCAAAAGGAGTTATTTTCCATGGATTCATTGTCCACTACTTGCGGGTTCTGTGAATTCAACAGTATGGCCAACGATACCTGATGGCCTTCGAGTAAATTCCGCTCCGGCCGGCCGAAGGCATAACCCTGGCCGAGATTGACTCCGATATCCTTCAGTCTCAGGGCTATATTCGGCGTTTCGACAAATTCGGCAATGGTTTTTTTGCCCAGTTTGCCGGCAATTTCCACCATGGATTTCACCAAAATTCGGTCGGTTTCATTATTATCCAGATGCCGAATAAACTGTCCGTCGATTTTTACATAATCAACCGGAAATGTTTTTAAATAATTGAAGGAACAAAAGCCGGCGCCGAAATCGTCCAACGCAAACTTGCAGCCCAAATCGCGGATTTTATTGATCATGTCGCGGGTGCGCTCAAAATTGTCCACGGCGGCGGTTTCAGTGATTTCGAAGGTGAGTCTGCCGGCGTCCACCCAGGTCAATTCCAGTTTTTCGCGGATAGTCCGCAGTAAATCGGGATATTGAAACGCGCTGCCGGATAAATTGATGGCCAGGGAAATACGGGACATATACGAGGGCAGGGTGGCCAGAAAATCGATGGCATTTTCCACCACCCAAAGGTCAATGGCGTGAATCAAGCCCATGCGTTCCGCCACCGGTATGAACTGATCCGGCGTAATGGTTTGTCCATCCTCTCCGCGCATGCGTATCAAGACTTCGTAATGAGAAATATTGCCGTTGTTTAATTGTACGACCGGCTGAAACATTAAAAAGAAATCGCTTTCCCGCAGGGCCTTGCGGATGATGGGTACCCAATAGATATCGCGGCGGCGTTCCTTGATGGCGACATCTTCCGGGTTATATATCTTGACTTTGTCGCGGCCGTTGATTTTGGCGAAATTGCAGGCCTGGCGACCGTGCAAAATCATTTCGCCGGGATGCTGGGTGGGGGAGGCGTTATCCAGCGAGGTGATGCCTATGGAAACGCTGGCGCTATAACAAATCTCGCCGGTAAAAAAGCGGAAATTCTCGACCGTGGTACGTATGGTTTCGGCGATGATTTGAGCCTGCTTCTTGGTTTTGTTTTCCAGAAACAGGCAAAACTCGTCGGCGCCGATACGCGCGAACAGGCTGCTGGCCGGTACCAGCTTGCGTACCAGTATGGTCAGCTCAACCAACAGGCGGTCGCCGACGTCAAATCCCTCCAATTCGTTGATCAGGCTGAAGCGGTCGACATCGATGAACAATAATGCGCCTTCTTTTTTCAGCTTGTTGCTAAGATTCATGATCAACCGCAACTGGCGCTCGAAGGTATTGCGGTTGACCAGTCCGGTCAGTTCGTCGTGGGCGGCCAGGAATTTCAATTTGGCTTCGATGACGCTCTTCGAGGCCAGTTCGTTGATCAGTTGTTCTTCCTGTTGTTGCCGTAAATGGCGCTCATGCTTGAGTTGCAGCAGAAAATGCACGGCCAGCATCAATATCGCCGGATCGGCCGGGAAGGCAATGTGATAAATCAGGCAATGTCCGTTGTCGGGCTGAAGTTGACTCGTCCGCAATTCGGCGGCGGTGGGGCTGGCGGTGTCCAGAATCACAAAGGGAATCACCGAGCCGTCGGTTGCGCAGGACAGGCTTTGGCTCATTTCCAGCGATTGACAATTCGGCAGGCTGTTGTTCAGGACGATGAGGCCGATTTTCTCGGGTTGATCGTGAAAGGGTCGCAAAATCTCGTAAATCTGTTCGCCGCGGCTGGCATGGCGAATGTCCGAAAAGCCGTTTTTCCGTAGTGTTAAAGTGGTTTGATTGGCGGATTCGTTGTCGTGATCGGCAACAATAATGATTTTTTCTTTAGTGGGGTCGCAAACAGTCATATACCGGCCCGGTATTTTTGAGTTATAAATAACAAAAGTGGTGGGGTTTGGTTTAAATGTCTGTGTAATCAAATACTTACACTGTACTTGTAATTCTGGTAAAACCCGTTAGGCTTAATTTGCGTGTAACCCCCGTCTGCTCGCGTTAAAGTCAGTATAGGCGACAATTTCTTATTTGTAATCTTCGATGATAATTTCTACTCCCAGTTTGACCGTTGCGGACTTATTGAAAGGTGATATCAAACTCGCCTCACCTCCGATTGTGTACTTGGCGTTGCAAAAAATTATCGAGGACCCGACCAAGTCGGCAAAGGATGCCGCAATTGTGATAGAAAGCGATGCCGCGCTGGCCATGCGCCTGCTCAAAATCGTCAACAGCGCCTTTTACGGGTTTCCCGCCCGGATCAGCGCCATATCCACGGCCATTACCCTGGTAGGCTTGCGCGAGTTGCAAAATCTGGTGTTGGCTACCGTGGTCATAGAGCGGTTTTCCGACTTGCCGGGCCAGTTATTTTCCGTTCACGATTTTTGGGCGAAAAATCTGCGTTGCGCCTTGATTGCCAGGGCGCTGGACGCCCAGTTGGGGAAAAATTATGCCGATAGCGCATTTTTGTGCGGTCTGGTGCATGACGTCGGCCAATTGGTGCTGTATCGGCGCATCCCGGTCCTGGCGCGCGAAGTGGATTTGCTGGTGCAATCCCGCCCGCGCAATGATGTCGATCTGGCCTTGGTCGAGCAGCAGGTCATAGGTTTCGATCATTACGAATTGGGTGCCGAGCTTTGCCGTTTATGGAAACTGCCGGCCATGGTTGTAGAGTCCATTCGCTTGCACCGATACCCCGATTATGTCGGCAGCCATGCCGGAATCGCCAATCTGATCAGGCTTGCCGATCAATTCAGTCGTGTCGATAACCATTACGATGAACTGGTTGCCAACGGTTTTGAACTGTCGGCGGAACAAATCAGCCAGATCATGGATAAAACTCACGACGAATTCGAAGCTATTTTCAAGTTTTTTTTCCCCTCCCTCTGACGAGTTCAGGACCCAAGGGTTGCCGCCCGCCGAGTTTCCGTTCGTCATTCAACAGCGTTTTTTTGTCGATAAGCAACATTTTTCTCATCGGTTCTTTCCGTCAAGCCTAAGCTAACAAGGGCTTTGTGCCCTTGTGTTTTGTGAACTGTAGCAAAATAACAACGGCGCGCCGCGCACAAAGCCGTTTGTCATAAAACTGTCATATTAGCCACCTACAATTCGCGCCAACTGAACGGCGTTGATTTGCTGGCCCTTAAATCATCAAATCCCTCGCCGCGGGTATCCCGCGCGCTCAACCGTTTGTGTCCTATCAATTGCATAAACATCTTTGGAGATTAAAGAATGAAGTTAACCAAACTGGGTCTGTCCATGGCTGCGATCATGGGCGCGGGCCTTGCCGCGGATGCGCTGGCCTTGGATTTGTACGTGGACAGCAAAACCCAGCAGATTTTTGCCGAGCCGGGCAAGGGCCGCGTCAAGTTGGGGGCGTTCGAAAAGGTCGACGACAAACCCAAGGAAGCCTCTAGCGCGGCGATTGCCGACGAAGTGGCCAAACAACTGGCCAAGGAAAAAGCCGAAATGGCCGACATCAAACAGGATTTGGAACTTAAAACCAATGAACTGAAAGCGATTGAAGAGCATTTGGTAGCCTCGCGCGAAGACAAGGCCAAGAACGACGAAAAATGGTTCAATAAGATCAATATGCGCGGCTACACTCAGCTGCGTTATAACCAACCGCTGTCCGGCGACAGAGTGGCGGGCGATCCCGAACTGAAATCGGTGGGTGACAAGTCCATCGGCAACAACAGCAATTTCTTCCTGCGCCGGGTGCGCTTGGTGTTCTCCGGCGACATCAACGATTACATCTCCATGTACTTGCAGCCGGATTTCGCCACCGATAACGGGGATTTAAACTTTGCCCAGCTGCGCGACGCCTATTTCGACTTGCACTTTGACAAGGCGCATGAATACAGGATTCGGGCCGGCCAGTCCAAAATACCGTTCGGTTGGGAAAATCTGCAGTCCTCGCAAAACCGTTTGACCTTGGATCGTGCCGACGCTTTGAACAGCGCGGTACCCAGCGAGCGGGATTTGGGCCTGATGGCATACTGGACACCAACCGATGTACAGAAACTCTGGAAAAACCTCAGCAAAAAAGGTCTGAAAACCTCCGGCGATTACGGTGTATTGGGCGTGGGTGTTTATAACGGCCAGGGCATCAATAAAGCCGAGGGCAATGACGGCATGTATCTGGTGGCGCATTCGACTTATCCGCTTGAACTCGATTTCATGGGAAAAGCCATGCGCGGACAGGTGTTGGAAGTGGGCGCGGACGCCATATCGGGTCAATTCAACCGCTCTACCTCCAGTTGTTCGGCGGGCACGCCCTGCTATCTGAATGGCGAAAAAGTCACCAGCAGCATCAAGTCTTCGGATAGTCTAAAAAACAACAGCGAAGACCGGGTCGGGGTGCATGCCGTTTTGTTTCCGCAGCCGTTTGGCTTGCAGGCTGAATGGAACTGGGGTGCCGGCGCAACTTTGAATGCGGAAACCCGAACCGTCGAAAGACAGCACTTGAGCGGCGGTTATGTGCAAGCCATGTACAAAATAGACGAGGTCTTCGGCACCAAGGGCACCATGATTCCCTACGTCAAATGGCAAACCTACGATGGCGCCTGGAAAGGTTCGACCAATGCGCCGCGTGTTCAGGTGGACGAAGTGGAAGCCGGGGTGGAGTATCAAATCAACAAGGCTTTGGAGTTGACGGTGGCTTACGCTTCCATGAGTCGAACCAATATTGCCGACGCAACAAAAGCGGATTATCTCAAGCAAGCCGGTGGCGATTTGATACGCACCCAATTGCAGGTCAATTACTGATAATCGGCGAAGGGCGGGCGCATCTTGCGCCGCCTTTCGAACCTTCGCAGCGCCAAAAGCCCGGTTTCCAGCGAATCCGGGCTTTTTTCGCCTATTTGAAACGGATTCGCCGCTGGCTTGGCGGTTGGTCGCCCGCAAAATATTCCCGCCGCGTCGCCATGACGTCGCTTGGCAAGCGGTTTAACCCGGCAGGCTTTCCCTCTTGCATACTCGCTGCTAAAAATCGAAGCTTTCCACTTCGGAGATCATGAACAGCGGCGCGCCGCCGCTGGAAATTTCCACGGCGTGCGCGGCGGTTTCCCGGCCGCCGGGCGAGTTCAGGCAGGTCTGCAAATCCTCCAGCGACGGGAAATAAACTTCGGCGATACGATGGAAGCCGGCGGCGCTTTTGTCGGCATTGCACAGCACCAACGAGGCCACGAAGCGGGTCTTGCCGGCCAGTTTCTCGACAGCCATGGGGACATGCTCTTGCGCATAGCGGCGTTCGAAGGTTTCCAGGTCGGACGGTACGGGGTACATGACAATTAATTTTGCTGCTTTCATAGGATATACCAATGTTTTGTTAAAAGGAGATGCTATGAAACAACTATTAATCCGGGATGTAAAATACCGCTTTTCTATGAAAAAATAGGTTTTTCCTATTTAATTTGGATCCGAGCATGGAAATGCAACAAATTCGTTACTTTCTGGCGGTGTGCGATAAGGCTTCGTTTACCCGCGCCGCCCAATCGGCATTCGTCTCGCAACCGTCCTTGACGCAAGCCATCAAAAAACTGGAGGAGGAAATGGGCGGGGAACTGTTCAGGCGCGGTCGCGGCGGCTGCGGGTTGACGGCATTGGGGCGCTTGCTGGAGCCTTCGCTGCGGCGAATTTATCTCGAGGCGCAAACCGTCAAGGCCGGTGCTATCCGTTTCAACCGCTTGAATAAGGTTCCCTTGCGCATCGGCGTCCTGAACACGATTGCCGCCGGGCGCTTGAGCCCGTTTTTCGCCGATTTTCAGCGAGAACGGCCTCTGGTGGAAATTGAATTGGTGGTCGATCGCGAGAGCTCCTTATTGGGGCAGTTGGAACAGGATGCTCTGGACTTGATTATCGGCGCGCCGACGGCGCCGCCGCCGGCGCATCTGCAATCCCTGACGCTTTATGAAGAGCGTTATGGCGTGGTGTTCAATGACGCTCATCGATTCAATCAACTGGCGGAAATCGATTTGGCCGCCATGCGGTCCGAGCCCTATCTCGACCGCCTGAATTGCGAGTTGCGCGAAACCCTGCGCAGCCTATCGCAGCAATAGCGAGGAATGGATCTTGAGCATGGCGCGGGCAGGCATAGGCGTGGCGTTGATGCCGGAATTCAGCATGCCCAGGCCGGCCGGCGCGCTTAAATTTCGTTATCTGTCCGATCCGGACATACGCCGCGCGGTGAGGGCGATATACCCCGTCGGCGGAGTTGTAAAACCGGAGCTTGGCGCGTTGATCGAAATGTTGCGGGTGGCTTTTTAGCCCAAGGCGCGAGCTCCGTCCGCCTGTCCCGGTGACGTTATGTTTTTAATACCATACTCTAATCCCCATGACGCCGCGCAGGCTGTGCTGGTGTTCCAACAGCGACTGCTCCTCGACATAATCCACCCCGATATAGGGGGCAAATTCGCGTTCGATTTCGTAACGCAGACGCAGGCCGGCCTCGAACTCGGTAATGCCGGCCTTGACGGCGCGGTTTTGCATATCCCTGGCGGACAGATTCAGTTCGATGCGCGGAGCCAGGATCAAGCGCTGGGTCAACAGAATTTCGTAACCCAGCGTCAAGCGGCCCAAGACGTTGCCGTTCTCGCTGATAAACAGCGCGCTGTCGACTTCGATAAAATACGGCGCCAAGCCCTGAAAGCCTATCACCGCGTCGTAGGTGCGTTCGGGTTCGAAGGCGCGGCGGGCGCCGAACTGGAAATCCCAAAAGCTGTCGATATTGCGGCTGTACAGCAATTGCAGGTCGGCGCGGCCGAAGATCCCCTGATCGCCGGCGTAATCGCCCTCGGTTTTCAACCACAGCTTGTGCTCGTCGTTGCCTATCCAGTGCTGCACGTCCCATTTGAACAACTGCAAGCCGCCGTTGGTTTCGTATTCCAGCCGCTCGGCCTTGAAATGACTGAAAATCCCGTCGTCGTCCTGGGCTTGGGCCGGATTGGCCAGCACGGCCAGCAGCAATAGCCGGGCGACCTTATTCATGATGGTGGCTGGCATGATCCGCTGCCCGTTCGACGATCAGTTTGCGGAACATGCCGGTATCCATGTGATACAGCAAATGGCAGTGAAAGGCCCATTCGCCCTCGGCATCGGCCAGCACCTCCACGCTGACGGTTTGGCCGGGCTTGACGTTGATGACGTGTTTTTTAGGGTTATACATGCCGTTGCCGTTATCCAGATATTGCCAAAGTCCGTGCAGGTGTATCGGATGGTTCATCATGGTTTCGTTGATATAGGTAAAGCGGATGCGTTCGCCGAATTTGACCCGAATCGGCTCGGCGTCGCTGTATTTGACGTCGTCAAACGACCAGATGTAACGATTCATGTTGCCGGTCAGCCGCAGGGTGATTTCCCTATCCGGCGGCCCCATCAGGGCGTGCTCGGGCGTGACGGCTTGCAAATCCCGGTAATTCAGGAGCGGGTGAATGGCGTGCGTCCCTGGCTCGGCGGCCTGTTGGGCATGGCCGGCGCGCGGGTCGGCTTTAGCTGCGTGTGCGTCGTGGCCCGCATGCGGATTCGCCGGCTCGGAAGGCGGCTGTTCCGCCAGCACATGACCCGTATGCCCGGCATGCGCCCCAGCCATTTCCGCCAGCGTCAGCAAGGTCATGGGGCGCGGCGGCGGCACCTCGGCTATCACATCGTTGCGTGGGGTCAGCGAGGCATGCGCATAGCCGCTGCGGTCCATGGCTTCGGCAAAGATGCCGTAGGCCCGTTCGGTTTGCGGCTCGACCAGCACATCGTAGGTTTCCGCCACGGCAATGCGAAATTCCTCGACCGCCACCGGCGCCACCGGCTGGCCGTCGGCGGCTATCACTTGCATTTTCAAACCCGGCATCCGCACATCGAAATGGGTCATGGCCGAGGCATTGATGAAGCGCAGTTTGATCTTTTCGCCGGGGCGGAATAGATAGGTCTTGTGCATGGCCGGGGTTTGGCCGTTGACCAGGAAATGATAGGTGGCGCCGGTAACGTCGGCGATATCCGTCGGCTCCATGCGCATTTCGCCCCAGGCCAGGCGATCGGCGACGGTGGCCCAAAATCCCAAGCGTTCGATGTCGAGAAAAAAATCGCCGACGGTGCGTTTTTGGAAATTGTAATAGTCGCTCTGTTTTTTTAAACGCGCCAGGGTGCGGTGCGGATCGGCTTCCGGCCAATCGGACAGCAGCACGACGTAATCCCGGTCGACCGGCTGCCGCGGGTGAATCGGCTCTATGATAATGGCGCCGAACAAGCCTTGCTGCTCCTGCATGCCGGAATGACCGTGATACCAGTAGGTGCCGCTTTGTTTGACGGGGAATCGATAAGTGAAGGTCTGGCCGGGAGCGATGCCGTCGAAACTGATGCCCGGCACGCCGTCCATATCGTAGGGCAGCACGATGCCGTGCCAATGTATCGATGTCTCCCGTTGCATATTGTTAGTGACCCGCAAGGTCACCTGTTCGCCTTCCCGCCAATGCAGGGTCGGTGCCGGCAGGCTGCCGTCGGCAAGCACCGCCGCTTGCGGGCGGCCGATCAAAGCAATGGTATTTTCATTGATCGCCAAGCGGTAGGTGTCGGCATGAGCCGCTTGCCGTCCGCCGCTGAAGCAGGCGTAAACCGCTGTCGCGGCGAGCAAAAGTTTAGCGCTTTTCCTGATCATGCAAGGTCGGCCAAGATTAAGGTGGTAGGGTCCTTTTCGTCGAGCTAGGGATTTAGCCCGATTGCTAGTCGGTTTTCGGCGGCGCGGTGAGGGCCAGGCGACGCCGTCAATGCCGAAATTAGATCCGCGATAGGTGTAACGGACCGTATCAGCCGGCCTTTTTGTCCGCCGGGCGGCTTTGCGCCAGCAAGCCGGCAAAGTCCTCGGCCGCCATGGGTTTGCCGAACAGATAGCCTTGCGCTTCGTCGCAATCGTGTTGCAGCAAGTAGTTTGCCTGTTGTTCCGTTTCCACGCCTTCGGCTATGACCTTGAACTTCAGGATCTTGGCGATGGAAATGATGGCCAGTACGATGGCGGCGTCGTCCGCGTCGCGCATAATGTTGGCGACGAAGGATTTGTCGATTTTCAGCTTGTCGAATTCGAACTGTTTCAATTGATCCAGGCTGGAATAGCCGGTGCCGAAATCGTCTATCGAGATTTGCAGGCCGGCATCCTTCAACTGCGCCAGCACGGCGCGCTTTTGTTCCGGGTGGCGAATGAACAGACTTTCAGTCAATTCCAATTCCAGATATTCCGCCGCCAAACCGGATTCGCGCAGGATTTCGATGACTTGGCCGGCGAAATGCGCCTGATCCAGCTGGCGGGCCGAGACATTCACCGCCATGGTGAAGGGTGGGTAGCCGGCCTGTTGCCAGGCCCGGTTCTGCCGGCAAGCGGTGCGCAAGACCCAGTCTCCAATCGCTTCTATCAAACCGATTTCCTCGGCCACCGGAATGAAGATGTCGGGCGGGACCGGGCCCAGTTCGGGATGCCGCCAGCGTATCAGCGCTTCGGCGCCGACGATGCGGCCGCTGTCCAGATCGATTTGCGGCTGATAATTCAGGTAAAACTCGTCCCGCTGCAGCGCGCGGCGCAAGTCGCTTTCCAGCCGCAGCTTGGAAGACACCGCAAACTCCATGTCGTCTTCGTAAAAACAGTAGGTATTACCCTGTTCCTTGGCCCGATACATCGCGGTATCGGCGTGCTTGATCAATAATCCGCTATCGCTGCCGTGGGCCGGGTACAGCGAAATACCGATGCTGGAACTGATGTAAAACTCCTGATCCATCAGGACGAAAGGCATGGCGATATTTTTGCAGATTTTTTCGGCCACGGCGGCGGCAACTTGCGGGCCGGCGATATCTTCCAGCAACACGGTAAATTCATCGCCGCCGAAGCGGGACACCAAATCTTCCTTGCGCACGCAGCCCAGGATGCGCTCGGCGGCGGCTTTCAGCATCTGGTCGCCGATGTCGTGACCCATGGTGTCGTTGGTCAGCTTGAATCTATCCAGATCCAGAAACAGCACGGCGTGCAGATGATTTTGTTCGGCTGTGTTCTGGATGAGCAAGTTCAGCCTATCCATGAATTGCGCGCGATTGGCCAGATTGGTCAGCGGGTCGTGATAGGCCAGCCGGTTCAAGGTGCGCTGGCTGTGGCTGGATTCCAGCAACAGGGCAATGCGCTTGCGTAGGACCGCGAAATGAATCGGCTTGGGGATGAAGTCGTTGGCGCCGGTGGAAAACGCCAGCTCCACCGAATGGTCGTCTTCCAGCGCGGTGATCATCAGAATCGGCACGTCGGCGCCCTTGGGCAGCGCGCGGATTTTTTTACAGGCTTCAAAGCCGTTCAGTTCCGGCATCATGGCATCCATTAAAATCAGGTCGGCCATCTGACGTTGGCACAGCGTCACCGCCATCTGGCCGGTACTGGCGACATCGACCACGTAGCCGTCTTTTTCCAGCACGTCCTGCAAGGCAAACCGCATGGCTCTGTCGTCGTCGGCCACCAGAATTCTAGGGCCCAGCCGTTCGGCGGCTTTAACGGCGATCTCGCCGCCGTTTTCCCGTTGCAGTAAATATTCGATGCGGCGATATTCGTCGCGCAGCCGGTCCAGCAACTCCGGGCCGTTTTCAATCGCGCGCCGCTCGGCTTGCAGGGCCTGCTCGATCTGCTCGATCTGCCGCGGAGCGTCCGCCAGATAAAAGCCCAGCATTTTGGCAAACCCCTGGCCGATTTCCTCGCGTAGCTGGTTTAGCACCCGCTGATCCAGGGATTCCAGCGCGTCCGCGGGGGTGTCGGCCGCCGAATGGGCTGCCGCCGGGACGGGCTGCCCGGCACCGGCCCAGTTCAGTAGTTTCTCCCGCAAGGGCTGCAGCTTGATGGGTTTGGACAAATAATCGTTCATGCCGGCCGCCAGACATAAATCGCTATCGCCCTGGCGGGCATTGGCGGTCATCGCCACAATGGGGGTTTGTCCGAGCGGCTCCGGCAACTGGCGGATACGGCGGGTGGCTTCGAAACCGTCCATGTTGGGCATGTGGCAGTCCATCAGGATTAGATCGTAGTTCCGGCGTTGCAGGCATTCCAATGCTTCGACCCCGGTCGCGGCGATTTCGTAGCGGCAACCCAGCCGTTCCAGCATGCCGGCAGCCACCATCTGGCTGGCCCGGTTGTCCTCCACGATCAGGATATGGTATCCCAAGGGTTCGGGCGGCGGGTTCTCCACGGCCGGGGCCGGCTGCGGTTCCTGGTAATTCTGGCCGGCCGTCAGGATGAAATCGTACAACCTGGAGGCCTGTACCGGTTTGGTCAGATTGGCTGCTACATTCGGCAGGCTGGTCAACCTGCCGGAGTTGCCCGGGTTGGAGAGCAGAATGACCTTGAGCTCGGTCAAGGCCGGGTCGTGGGCGAGCATATCTATCCAGCCGGTATCGGCGCCGTCTTTCAGATCGATGATGGCAAACTGGTAGGCCGCATCCTGCACGCTGGCGGAGCGTAGCATGTCCAGTGCGCGGATACCGAAGCTGGAATGGGCGTGATGGATTTTCCAATGATCCAGGCTGTGGGCCAGAAACTGGCGCATTTTGTCGTTTTCGGTGACTATCAGTATGCGCAAATGGGCGAAATAAGCCTGCTTTGATTCGGTCAACGCACGCGTGCCGCGCGGCGGGCCGAAGGGCACGGTAAACCAGAACCGGCTACCCTGGCCGACTTGGCTTTCCACGCCGATTTGTCCACCCATCAGCTTTACCAACTGCCGGCAAATCGCCAAGCCCAGACCGGCGCCCTCGAAATGGCGGGTGCTGGAATTGTCCGCCTGCACAAAGGCGTCGAAGATGTTGGCCAACGCCTCGTCGGGGATGCCGGGGCCGGTATCGATGACGTTGAAACGCAGCAAGGTGTCGGCGGCGTCGCTTGGTTCGGCGTTGATCTTGATGTAGATGGAGCCCTGCTCGGTAAACTTGAGGGCGTTGCCGACCAGATTGATCAATACTTGCCGCACCCTGGAGGCTTCGCCGTTCAATACCAGCGGAATGTCGTCGACGATGTCGTAATCCAGTTGCAGATTTTTGCGCTGGGCTTGGGCGGACATCAATTCCACCACTTCGTCCAGGGTTTCGTATAGGACGAAGTCGACCGGCTGGCGCTTCAGCATGCCGGCTTCGATGCGGGAAAAATCCAGGATTTCCTCGATCAGTTTCAACAGCGCTTCGCCGGCATTGCGGGCAATCATGGAATATTCCAGTTGCTTGGGCGTCAGCCCCATATCCTGCAGCAGCTCCAGCATGCCCAGCACGGCATTCAGCGGCGTGCGCAATTCATGGCTGACGGTGGCGGCGAATTCGCCCTTCAGACGCGCCGAGTCCAGTGCCGAATCCCGGGCGGCCTCCAGCTGCTTTTCCCGGGTTTCCAACACTTCCATCATGGTGTTGAAGGCGTTTCCCATATCGGTGATATCGCGCGGTCCGCTCAATTTGGCGCGCACTTTTTTTTCTCCGGCCGAAGCCCGCCCCATGCGTAGCGCCAGTTGCTTGATGGGCGAAGTCAAGCGCCGCGACATGGCCAGCAAATACAGCAGGAACAGCAGCGCCGAGAGGCTGCAAACCGTAGCCGTGGTCCATAAAATCTGCTTCTGCATGACGTTCAGCGATTTTTTGCCTATGCCCATGCGCACATAACCGATCAGCTCCGGTTCGGGGGTTTGGGCCTCGAACGGCGAGTTGTCCTGCTCGCCGCCGCTGCGGGCGAATACCGGCGCGGTGAAATACCACTCCTGGGCGGTTTCCTGGGTAATCGTGCCGGACTCGGGCCATTGCGCGGCATCGTCGGCGGGCGATAGCGGTTCGCCGCGTTCCAGCAAGGGTTGGCGGTCGGCGGTGTAGACGGCAACGCCGCGCACGTCGGGAAAGGCCAGAAAGCGCCGGGCCGGTTCCTCCGCGTTTTCCCGGCTGTCGTACAACAAGGCCAGCGCGCTTTGGGCGGCGAAGGCCTCGATGGACTGCCGGCCTTGCGCCACCCATTTGTCGCGCACGATTTGGTAAGACAGCGCGGATATGCCGAAAGACGATAATAGCGACATGATCAACAAACCGAACAGGAAAGTCACTGTCAATTGTTGCTGAAAGCTGGCTCCCTTGACGCGGGTCAGGCTTAGTCGCTTCATCTCGCTGATCAGACTTAGCGGGTTGGAAAAACCATGGCGAATTCGCGCCGAGTCTGATTGGAAAAACGCAGGCCCAAATGATCGGCGGTACGCAGGTTGACCGCGATCAACAAGTCCCGTAACAGTTTGATCGATTCGAATTTGCCGTTCGCTTGCACCTGTTGCAAGGCTAGGCTGGCCAAGCTGCGGCCCATGCCGAAATTATCCGGATACAAGGAAAACAGCGCGCCCTTGCGCACATGGTCCAGGTTGCTGGAGAACACCACGAAGTTTTTCTCCCAGGCTTCCCTAAGCACTTCCGGCAACAAGGATTGTTCGTCCATGGCGGTATTTTCCCGCGGCAACCACAGCGCGATGGAGTTGTCCTTGATTTCCATCAGGATGCGCCGGAATATCTCGGACGAATCGCGCAAACTTTCGGTGGGTTGCGCCACCAAAAGCAGGCCGCGCTCTTGGGCGGCGCGTTCGGCGTGGCTGATTTCCCAGGCGGTTTGCCGCGGATCGTAGATTACCGTGACTTTCTTGATGTCCGGCACCAGCCGCTTCAGATGGTCGAACATGGCCTCGGGAGCCGGAGTCAGGCTGATGCCGGCCAAGCCTTGAGGTACTTCGTCCGGACGAATGATGGTGGCGCCTATCACCACCGGAAACGTGGATGACAGGGATTTGGCAACCGCCAGCCCGGCCCGGCCCAGGGTAACCACCACGTCTATGCCGTCGTTTTTCAAAGTGCCGATCAAGCGTTCGGCGGACGCCGTATCCTTTTCGTTCAGCAAGTAATGCCCGACCGGGCGGCCCAGCTCCTGTTCCATGCCGCGGGCAATTTCCTGAAAAACGGACAGATAAGGCTCGCGCACTTCCGGATAAACGATGGCTACCGAAGGGCTGGCGGCCAGCGCGGCGGCGCCATACATCCATAGCACCAGAAAAAGCGGAACAATGACTCGACTGATCAAAATGACTCCTGGAACATTCATGACTGACACCATGTCGGCGGGCGGTTAAAACCTGATATTGATCTCGCCGTAAAAATTACGCGAGGCCAGTGGTAAATCGTTGGGTATGGCGGCCTGCGGGTTACCGCCCAGACTCGGTTCCCGAGCGCTGACATCGAACAGATTGCGCACCGAAAAGGCAATGTCGACACGGTCGATCAGATTGCGCCGGCGCAGGGTCAAGTCGGCCCAGGTGTAGTCCGCCACCGGCTGGCGGGAATCGCCGAAGGCGCGGTCGCGGCCGACTATCCATTTCACTTGCGGACTCAAATTCCAATTCGGCAGAAATTCCCAATTGGCCCGCAGGTAAATCTGATGGGCCGGCGAGTAGCCGGCATCGTGATCCAGACTTTCCTCGCGGCTGCGCTGGTAGGCGTAATGGCCGACGATTTTCAGCGACTCCAGAGCCTGCCATTCCGCTTCCAGCTCGCTGCCGTAACCTTGTTGGGTGCCGGTATTTTGCGCCGTTGCGGTGGGGGCGTTGGCGTCCGGAACGAAGCGGATCATCTGTTTCCACCAATAACCGAAGAAATTCAAACCCAATCGCAGGTTGCCGGTGGGGTGGTAGTCGAAACCCAGTTCTATGTTTTCCATGGTTTCCGGTTGCAGCGACGGGTTTCCCAACTGCGCCGGGTTGTTGATGATATACATTTCCTGAAAGGACGGCGCCCGGAAGGCCGAGCCGTACATCAGCTTGGCGGTCAGGTCGTAACTGGCTTCCCAGATCAGTGCCGCGCGCGGGTTGAAGGTGTTGCCGAAATCCGAATAACGGTCGTAGCGGGCGCCGGCCGTCAAGCTCCAGTCGTTGGCGAAATTCCATTGATCCTGCAGAAACAGGAAGGCGACTTTGCGGTCCACTTCCGGAATGAAGGTTGACGCGGTGCCGGAGACATCGATCAGCGGTATGCCCGGCAGCGACGGAATCGGGGCGCCGCTGGTCGGATCGATGCCGAAGTTTTGGCTGACACGGGCCCTGAACAGACTGTCGTAATTGAAGCCCAGGCCGCTGAGAATCTGGTGCTGCTGGAAGCCGGTATAGCGTAGGGATTGACTGATGCGGACATGGCGTTCCCAGACTTCCGGATTGCCGATGTAACCGTTGGGAAAAGTCACCGGCGCGCCGGGACCGATCTGGCCATTGCCGTCTATGGGCAACACGCTGCCGGCCGGAAACAGGGTCAGATTGCGTTGCACTTCCTGGCTGGTTTCGAAATAACTGACTTGAGAAGTCAAATCCCAATTCTCGATTTCATCGTTGTGGTAGGTCAGGTCGGCATTCCAGCGGTCGCTGCCGAAGCGGTTGACCGGGTCCAGGGCCTGGGCGACGCCGGTGGCGTTACCCCAGTCGCCGCGGTGCTGCAGGCCGCCGCGAAAACGCCAGTTGCCGCGCGACAAATCCAGCCGGGCATCGAGATTGTCGCGCGATAGGTTGACGGGGCCGGGAGCCAGCGAGGCGCGGCTGCCGAAGATGCTGTCGAACTGACTTTGCAGGTCCGCGTCGACGATGGAGTCCTGCCCGGCAGTCTTATGATATTCCAGCGCCAGCGCGACGTCGAAACCGGCCCATTCGCCGCCGTGCAGGCCCCAGCCGTCGTAGGTGTCGAAACTGCCGACCCGGCCGCCGACTTCGGTGCCGTCGATGTCCTGTTTGGTCTTGGTGATGACGTTGATGACGCCGGCGAAGGCGTCGGCGCCGTAAACCGCCGAGCCCGGTCCGCGCACCACTTCGATACGGGCGATATTTTTGATCGGCATGCCGCCCCAGACTTCGCTACGGCTCCCGGTATAGGAATTGGTGATCGGTATGCCGTTGATCATCATCAACACCTGCTGGTTGAACTGGGTATAGATGCCGCGAAAGGTGTAAATCGGGTTATAGCCTATGGTATTGCGCGCGACATGCAGACCCGGCACGGTTTCCAGCACTTCGTCGATGTCGGTGGCGCCGATGGCCTTGATATCTTCGGCGGTAATCACGGTGGCGATGGACGGAGCCTTGGAGATCGGTTGTTTGTAACCGCTGGCGAGGCTGACCATTTCCTCGCCGCCGTATATTTGCGACAGCGCTCTTTCCTCGTCCTCGAGCGAAACCGGTTGCGCCCACGCGCCGGGGGCCAGACTGAGGGCGCCAAGCAGCCACGGCAGGCGGCTGGAAAGGCTTGGCTTGGGCTTGGGTAATTTCACGCTAAAAACTCTGGGTTAATTCATGATGGACGATGGCTGGATGATACCAAGCCCGTGGGCTAATGGCTGCATTTTATGTCGAAGCCCCGGGTTCGGCGTTTGCCGTGGGCCAGTTTCGCCGTGCCGGCCCGCTGTATACAATGTGATCGCAGGGTATGGCGTATAAACCGCCCTCCGGCCGTTCGCCGGCTTCGATGTAACCGGGCGGCATGCCGGCCAGGAAAACCGGGAACATGTAGAGGTAAAATTCAGCCGCGTCCAGCCCGAGATCGGCTCCCAGGGCCGCCACCAGCGCCGCGTAGTTCATTTTCATGCGCCAACGCCCGTGCAACAGCTTGATTTCCACCGCCAGCGCCAATTCCAGATGCGGCCCCCGATCCAAACCCAACTCGGCGGCCAGCTTCAGCAAGGGTTGTATACGCTCGTCGCCGTTGACCAGGGGCCGGCCGTAACCGGCGATGCTGCGATGCAGCTCCAACTCGCGCCGCACGCAGTCGCTTAGATCTGCTCCACAGGCCGTTTCATGCAGCGCGCGGATGAAAAATTCGATGGCGCGCATCAGTATGCCGCCGCCGTAAATGGCCGCTTCCGATACGGCCAAGGCGGCGGCCAGACCCAGCGCGCCGGAACTGCGGGAGCTGCCGGCCAGAGCCGCGACCCGGTTGTTCCACAGCCGCGCATCGGCGTAACTGGTATAAGTCCAGATAGCATTCAGCAGTTTTAATTGGGCGGCGTCGAAGCGGCGGCCGGTGATGCCGAACAGATAAAGCGCTAGCCAGTCCAAATCTTTCAAGTCTTCATGCAAATCTTGACCGCGAAAGATGACGTGGCTGCCGGGGTAAAAGGTACCCATGCGGCTTTTCAATACGCCGAGAGGGGCGGCGGGCAAATCGGGTTCTTGCATGCGTCTTACTCTCCATTTCCGTGTTCCAGTTCGACCACGCCGAACGGAAATTTCTTATAACCCAGGGCACGCTGTTCCAGGGCGTGAGCCGCCGCACCGGGTAGCCGCAGCAACAGATACAGCATCTCGCTTTGCTCGGGACCGAAACCCAGATCGGCCAGTGCCGCGGCGGCCACGCCGGTCAAGGACAGCGGCCGGCCGGCCGCCGTCTCCATCTGCAATCGGTGCTGTTGCAGCCAGGGTAAATAGGGGCCGGCGGCGTAAGCGGCCAGACAAGTCAGCGTTTGTTTGACCGGCGTCGCGGTAGTGATGCCGCGAGGGTCGAAACCGGGCGCGTGTTCCGGTTCCGGCCAGACGCTGCCGGGCAGTTCGAAGGGGCCGGCAAACCAGTCGCGCCAAGCCTGCAGATTGGTTCCGCAGCGGCTCCAGCCCGACACGGCGTTAAACACTTCGCGGGCGCCGGCCAGTTGTCCGGCACCGACCGCCAAGGCGGCCATCAGCGACGAGGCCGCCGAGGAGCCGCAGACGCCGCCGCTCATCGCCGCGTGCACGGCGGGGTCGCGCGGGCCGGGGTTGGCCAGCGCCAGCGCCAGGCTTTCCAATAAGCCGGCTTGGGCGGGCGTGGGGGCTTCCGGCATAAACAGTAAGAACAGCATGTCCGCCCAACTGGCCCGGCCCAGCATTTCGCCGTAGACATCGTAACCTCGGCAATAGGCGGCGCGGGCGGCGAAGGGGTTGTCGGCTTCGGCTTCCTCGCGCCAGATGGCACTGCGGACGGCATGCGGATTATGCTGAGCGGCCATGCGTTCTCCTAGGGTAAACAGACTAAAGTCATGCCGCCGTCAACCACGATTTCTTCGCCGACCACATAGGCCGAGTCTTCCGAGGCCAGGAACAGGGCAACCTTGGCCACTTCGTCCGGGGCGCCGAAACGTTTGATCGGCGAACGATCCTCGATATCGGATTTGATGGCATGGAACACCTCGCTGGGCAGCGGCAGGCGGTTGAAACCCTCGGTATCGATCGGGCCGGGGTTGATGGCGTTGACCCGGATGTCGCGGCCTATCAGGGTCAACGCCAGCGACTGCACCAGGGAACGCAAGGCGGCCTTGCTGGCGGCATAAACGCTGAAATTCGGCGTGCCGCTGCGGTTGGTGATCGAGGTGGTGACGATGATGGAGGCCTTGGGCTTGAGCAATGGCAGCGCTTTCTGGATGGTAAAGAACACGCCCTTGAAATTGACGCGCATGATGCTGTCGAATTGGGCTTCGGTGGCCTGCTCCAGCGGAGTCGGCTCGGCGATGCCGGCATTCAGAAACAGGATGTCCAGCTTGCCGAAATGTTGGTCGACCTGGGCCAGCATGGCTTCGATTTCATTCAGGCAGCCGGCCTCGCTGACGATGGTCAGGGTGTCGTCGCCCAGCTGAGCCCGGGCGGCGGCCAGCCTTTCCCGGTCGCGGCCGGTAATCGCCAGCCGGGCGCCCTCCGCCTTGAACAGCCGGGCCGTCGCCAGGCCTATGCCGCTGGAGCCGCCGGTAATCAGGGCGGTTTTACCGTTGAGTTTGTTCATGGCTTACCTGTCGCCCTGGTTGACCAAAACCCGCATCCTCACATTCATCGGAGGCTCTTCGTCGGGATCGATGTAAACATCCAGTAGCGTGGGGCCTTGGCGGGCGCAGATGGCGGCGATGTCGAGTTTGGCCAGATCGTCCGGCGTGCGTATGCTGTATGCGGCGGCGCCCAGCGCGCGGGCCAGCGCGGCGAAGTCGTTGGGCGGCAGGTCGCAGCCGATTTGTTCCGCGCCCGCCATGCGTTGGCCGTGTTTGACCATGCCCAGGGATTGGTCGTTGAGCACCACAAAGACGATGCTGACTTTTTCGGCTACCGCCACCGAAATTTCCTGGCCGTTCATCAACATGCTGCCGTCGCCGGTGATGCAGACCACCGGATGCTTGCGATTGGCCACCGCCGTGCCGACCGCGCCGCCTATGGCCCAACCCATGGCGGCGAAATTCATCGTCACCCGGAACCAGCCGCCATCGGTTTTACGTTGGCCGGGCGAGGGTTTGCGTCCGCCGCCGCCCAGGCGCCTTTCGCCCAAGCGCCGGTCTATGCTGGAATGCAGGTAATGCACGGACCAGGAAACGCTGTTGCCGGTATCGGCCAGGAAGCGGGTGGTGGGCGGGAAAATCAGGCCCAGTTCCTTCATCAGCCGTTGCGGCTTGATAGGTACCGCGTCGCTGTCGAATTTAGCCGCTTCCGTCAGCATGCGGTGCGGTTCCCACTGGGCGATATTGCGATCGCGGGATTCCCGCTGGCGGGCATATTCGAAGTTGTCGGCTTTTTGTTGGTTGTGGAATAGTTCCACCAGCCGGCTGAAAACGGACTGGATGCGTCCGCGCACGTGCAGTTTGGCCATGGGGGTGCGGGCCAGATGCTCTTCGTATTCGTCGATATGCACCAAGCGCTCGTTCAGCAGGCTTTCGCTCCAGCCGCCGCTGTTCCATTCGCCCATGTTGGCGCCGATGGCCAGTATCAGATCGGTCGATCTATCCCGCAGTATGGTTTCGGCCGTTTCATGGCCGCCGAAACCGAATACGCCGCGAAACAGCGGGTGGCGGGGGTTGACCAAGCCCTTGCCGTCCGGAGTGGTGACGATGGCCGTGCCCTTCAGGGCGGCAAACTGCAGGATGGAGCCTATGGCTTCACCGCACAGGCCGCCAATCAGCAGCACCACGTTTTGGGCCTTGGTCAGCATGTCGCGCAAGGTTTCGATGGCGTCGTTATCCACCATGGAGGAGGGCGCCAACAGGTTTTGCAAATCGTAGGATGGATCCGGCCTGGGGCTGGGGCCGCGGAATACGTCGACCGGCACGGTGAGGTGGGAAGGCCCCCTGGGGGCTCGCACCGCCCGCTGCAAGGCCGCGACCAGTTTGGCTTCCAGTTGCTTGGGATGGGATACCAGGGAATTGTAGCGGGTACAGTGGCGAAACATGCCCAAGGTGTTGATGCCGGTGCAGGAGGATTCCTGCAGCGGGTTTTTGCCGAAAGCCGGCAGGGCGGGTTGTCCGGTGATGACCAGCATCGGAATATTGTTGTCGTAGGCACAGGCCACGCCGGTGATCAGATTGGTGGCGCCCGGCCCGGAAGTGGCGCAGCAGACGCCGATCTTGCCGCTTTCGCGGGCATAACCGTCGGCCATAAAGGCGGCCCCGGCTTCGTGGCGGGCCAAAATGTGCCGGATACGGCCTCGGCGGGTGCTGCGGGCGATGGCATTGTAAAACGGTTCGATCGCACCGCCGGGGACACCGAACACATATTCGATCTCCAGTTGTTCCAGGTAGGCGACCAATAAATCCGCTACGTCGATGGGGGGGGCCGGATTTTCCCCGGCCGATTCCGTCTGGCTGTGGATCAGAGAAATGTGAGCATTCATGTTCCCCCCTTTAATGCTTAACGATAGGGTGTTCTTATTGGCCGACCGGAGTCGGGAAATGGCGCTCACTGGGCGGTGGAGCGTCCGGGTTCGGTATTGGCCGCGCGGGTCCGATGCCGTTTAAATCCGGAACCGAAAGTGTAGAGTAGAGATTGCCGCTTGAAAAGCAAATGGTAGGGATTTTGTAATAATTCGGTAATCACGCTGGATGCGCGGGGCCTGTCCACCCCGCGCCTCGCAATCGCTGAATAGTGGCGGGATTTTTAAGCAGAACGGGCGAATGGAACCAGGCGCCGCCGAGTTTCCACATTGTCCGCCAAGCTTCAACAACAGGCGCCGTCCGTGGATGTAGCGCTGCCTTGCGGACCCGGGGCGCAATCGAACAGGCCGAAGTGGCGGGATTTGTCGCCCAGGACCTGGAAATATGCGCCATAACGGCTCAAGGCCAACATATCGGCGGTATTGCCGCAGACTCTGAGCGGCCGGCCGGTTTCGAAATGATGATGATCGTCCAGGTCGAAGCCGTGCGGATGCCTGTCCATGCCGCCCAGGTAAACGGCTACCTGGCCGAAGTCTTCGCAACGGTCTTCCAGGGCCATTTTGAAGGCCCGCACCGTTACCGAATTGAACTTGACCATGCCGATCTTGGCAAACAGCTCCGGATCGTCGATGCTGATGGGGTTTTGCTTGACCGTCCGTGCGTCGGGGCAGCCCAGGTCTTGCAAAATGCGGCGAAAATCTTCCCAATACAGCGCGCCGCCCAGGCATTCCCCCAGCAGTACCGGGTCCCGGCGCAGTTCCGCCGCAATGCGGCGGTCGGCGAATACGTCGGAAAAATACAATTCGCCGCCAGGTTTCAAAACCCGGAAAATTTCCGCCAATACGCCGGGTTTGTCCGGCGACAGATTGATCACGCAATTGGACACCACCACGTCCACGCTGTTGTCGGCAATCCCGACCGTATGCAGGTTTTCAATGTGACCGTGCAGAAATTCCACGTTGGCGTAACCGAAGCGCTCGGCATGCCATGCCTGGTGGCGGACGGCGACTTCCAATTGCTCGGGAGTCATGTCCACCCCGATCACCCGGCCCGACGGGCCGACCAGTTTCGACAGCAAATAGCAATCGCGGCCGCTGCCGCAACCCAGATCCAGCACGGTTTTGCCTGTCAGGGCCGGCGGCAGCGGCGAGCCGCAACCGTAAAAACGCTCCAGAACCTCCGGATGCAAGTCGGCCAACAGCGCTTTTAAGTAGTCGGGCATGGCATCGATGCTGCAACAGGCACTGGTTTTCAGGTCCTGGCTGGATTGCAGAACTTGCCCGTAGTAATGCCGAACCGATTCGCTGATTTCGATACTGCTGCTCATGAGATACCTCGTGGTTGGTTTGTTTATACCCCGCCGTCGAGGCGGCGGTCAGACAGATATTGGGCGGCGGCCGGCGAATCAATGCGGCCGGTACAGGGGCAGTGCGTCGATGCGGGCATCGATTTCCGCCAGCATGCCGCGATAGAGTGCGCTGTCGGTGTTGTCGAAGCGGGCTCTGAAAGCCGGTTCGTCCAGGTGTTCCGGCAGTCCTTTAATATCGGGAATGATACTGGTGTAATCCTTGGTTTGCGCCAGCCTGCGCTGCAATTCGCGGGCCTGCGCGGGCGAGCCTGTGGCCTGTCGGCCGAAGCGGCTGCCCGCCCGGTCGGCGCTTAGGTCGATGAAACTGAAGCCGCTGCCGCGGTCGGCGTCCGCCAGTTCCTTGTCCTCCCCCAAATGCTCGCCCAGTATCGAGGCGTCCACCGCCGCCAGCAGGGCCGAGGCGATGAAGTGCTGCGGAATATCGATGCGTTTATAGGCGAATACCGAATATTCCTTGCTGTAAACCAGGCCCAGCGGCAGGTAGCGCCGCAAATCGTATTTGAAGATATAGCTGCCGACCGCGATGATGACGGCGCGGTTTTCCCGAATGGCGGTTTCCTGGGTCGAACGCTGATAGGCGGACAGGAACAGCGGTTGCATCAAATCCATCAGGGATAAACGCCAGCTTGGGTCGTGGCGGCTGACGATGTCGTTGATTTGTTGTTGGTATACATGCAGATTGGGGTATTCGCGGTGTTTCTGGATCACCAGTTGCCTGGCGGCGTCGACGATGGCGCCCAGATAGCTGATTTGGATGCCTTCGGCGGTAAAACGGATGTCCTTGATGTATTGCTGGCCCAACTGCCAATAATTTTTTAGCGGCGTGATGCGCGCGATGGCCGGAACCAGGTAATTGGCAGCCGGGTCGGGTATCGATATTTCGCCGATTTTCAGGGACTTGATACTGAACTGTTGACCGGTTTCTATCAGCTTGAAACTGAAATCCAGATAACGCCCCCAGAAGGTCGGCGGCACAAACACGGCGATCTGGGCAACGATCACGCCGTTGCCGATGTCGATACGCACCGTGTTTTCGAAAAAATGATTCAACAGGTAGCCGACGGCGATATTGATGTCATTTTGGTTCAGGACGATGGTTTTGATGTGGTCGCGTTCCTCCGGCGATAAATGCAGGATTTGCTTGGCGCGTTGGATGTCCTCGCGATTGAAGCCCCGGTGGATTGGTAGCAGGGGGGTGTCGTCCAAGGTAAACAGCAGCAGCAAATTGAACAGCAGCGCGACGATCAGGCAGGCGTAAAGCAACAGCTTGACGGATCTTGGGACGGCGAGGGATTTGGACATGGGTTAAAAAGATAGATTGAACCGGGCTTCCTTCAGGTATTGGGCCTCCTGTTTCAAGTCGGCCTGAGTCAGCGGAGCCTGTTCCAGCCATTGTCCCGGAAAGTTCAATTTTATGTCGTTAGCCTCGATATCGATTTGGAAATCCGGCCGCTGAGTATGGCGGTTTCTGTGCAGCAGGGCGGCGAGACGGAAAATGATCGTCAGGATGGGGGCGTGCCGGGGCCAGGGCGCCGGCAGATCGTCAAAGCGGGATTGGCTGAGCTTTTTGCGGTGACTGCGCACCAGCCGGGAAATGATCAATTGATCCTGTTTGGAAAAGCCGGCCAGATCGGCGTTTTCGATGATGTAGGCGCTGTGCTTGTGGTATTGGCTGTGGGCAATCTCGAAACCGATCTCGTGTAAATCGGCCGTCCATTCCAGAAACTGCAGGCTGGCCGGATTGTCGTCGAAGCAGGGGTGTCGTTCCAGTTGTGCCGCCATGTAACGGATGGTGTCCTTGAGCTGATCGGCATGGCGCAGGTCGGCGTGATAACGCTCGGCGGTGGTGCGGCTGGTTTGGGAGCGAATGTCGTGATCGTAAATCCGCCCCAGCAGGTCGTAGATCAAGCCTTCCCGCAAGGCGCCGTCGGATACGGTCATTTGTTGAATGTTCAGGGTTTTGAAGCTGGCGTAAACGATAGCCACCGCGCCGATGAAAACCGGCCGTCGTTCGACGCTGAGCGGCGGGAAATTGATTTGATCGACATGCTCCAGGCCGAGCAAGTGCGTGACCAGTAGCTCCAGTCCGTCCAAAGTGATGCCGTTGTTGCTGAAGCCGGCGCTCTGCAGCACGTTGCTGACGGCTTTCAGACTACCGGAAGCGCCTATCGCCTCGTCGAAACGTCGGCTGTTGAAGGTGTCCTGAAACGGCTCCAACTGTTGTTCGACAAACAGGCAGGCTTTTCTGAAGGCTTTTTTGGACAGGGCGCCGTTTTTGAAAAAGTTTTGGCTGACCGTTACGCAGCCCATGTTCAAACTTTCCTTGGTGTGCGGACTGTCCTGTTTGCCGATGATGTATTCGGTACTGCTGCCGCCGATATCCATCACAAATCGCTCGTTGGCGTTGCTGGCCAGGCTGTGGGCGACGCCCTGGTAAATCAGGCGGGCTTCCTCGATGCCGGATACGATATGGATGGGATGTCCCAGGGCCTGTTCGGCTTTTTTGATGAATTGGCCGGCGTTTACGGCTTGCCGCAAGGTATTGGTGCCGACGATGCGTACGCTGTTGGGCGGAAAATTGCTGATGCGTTGTCCGAAACGTTCCAGGCAGGCCAGGGCTTTTTCCTGAATGTCTTGATTCAACATTTTGCTTTCGTCCATGCCGGCCGCCAGCCGCACCATTTCCTTCAATCGGTCTATGGTTTGCAGTTTACCGTCCTTGAGACTGCAAATAATCATGTGGAAACTGTTGGAGCCCAAGTCGACGGCGGCGACATTGGTGGGTATCGGATATGGCAAGTTTGTATTCCTGTTTAGGCGTGGGCGGTATGGGGAATTCTGTTAAAATTCGCCACCTTTAGGCGGTGTCCACGGATGTCGCGCCCGTTCTGGTCTGTCGGCATTATAAACTACCCCATGAAGGCTTTATCCATTCATAATCTAAAAAAGACCTATAACAACGGCTTCCAGGCCTTGAAAGGCGTGGATCTTGAAGTGGAAGACGGTGATTTCTTCGCCTTGCTGGGACCGAACGGGGCCGGTAAATCGACCTTGATAGGCATCATCAGTTCCCTGGTCACTAAAACCGCCGGCGAGGTTGGCGTCTTCGGTCACGATCTGGTCAAGGACAACGAACAAGCCAAGCGCTGCATCGGCCTGGTGCCGCAGGAAGTCAATTTCAATCAATTCGAAACCGTCAAAAATGTGGTGCTGATTCAGGCCGGTTATTACGGAATCTCGCGTAAACAGGCGCTGGCGCAAACCGAGCATTGTCTGAAGCAAATGGATTTATGGGACAAGCGCGATCTGGTGTCGCGGCGCTTGTCGGGCGGCATGAAGCGGCGCCTGATGATTGCCCGCGCCATGGTGCACAGACCAAGGCTCTTGATATTGGACGAACCGACCGCCGGGGTGGACATCGAAATTCGCCGCTCCATGTGGCAAATGATGCGGGAAGCGAACCGGCAGGGCACCACCATCATTTTAACCACCCATTATCTGGAAGAGGCGGAAAGCCTGTGCCGCAATATAGCCATCATCAATAACGGCCAAATCGTCGAAAAGTCGGCCATGAACAGTTTGCTGCGGCGCATCCATACCGAACATTTCGTTTTGAACATTGCCCAGCATCTGCAAGCGGCCCCGCTTATCGAGGGCTATGAGATAGAACTGGCCGAAGCCCAGTTGCTGAATGTGGCGGTGCCGAAAAGCCATGGCCTGAACCGCCTGTTTCAACAATTGACCGCCTTGGGAATAGAGGTCCTGAGTTTGAAAAACAAATCCAACCGGCTGGAACAACTTTTTATCGATCTGCTGCAATGAATTATTCCGTTCCGCTTTTTACCATCCTGTACAAGGAAATCCGCCGCTTTACCCGTATCTGGCCGCAAACCCTGCTGCCGCCGGCCATTACCACCGCCCTGTATTTTCTGATTTTCGGCAAGCTGATCGGCGGCCGCATCGGCTCCGTGCTGGGCGTGGCTTACATGGATTACATCGTGCCGGGAGTGATTCTGATGTCGGTGATCAGTCACGCCTTTTCCAACGTGGTGTCGTCGTTTTATTCCACCAAATTTCAGCACCATATCGAGGAGCTATTGGTGGCACCGGTGCCGAACTGGGTGATCCTGATCGGCTATGTCGGCGGCGGCATAGCCCGCGGCGTGCTGGTGGGGTTGGTGGTGGCCGGCATCTCCATGCTGTTTACCCGGGTCGGGGTGCTGTCCTGGAGTATCTCCATCGGGATGCTGCTGCTAACCGCCACCCTGTTCGCGCTGGCGGGTTTTATCAACGCGGTGTTTGCCGAAAGTTTCGACGATATTTCCATCATTCCCAATTTCGTGCTGACGCCCCTGAGTTATCTGGGCGGGGTGTTCTATTCGGTGGCCATGTTGCCGCCCGCCTGGCAAGTCATCGCCCAAGGCAACCCCATCATTTACATGATCAACGCCTTTCGGTTCGGCTTGATCGGCGTGACGGACGTGGATGTGACGCTGGCTTTTGAAATGACGCTCGGCTTGATCGCGTTTCTGACCTTGCTGAGCCTGTGGTTGCTGCGCAAGGGAGTGGGGATTAAAAACTGATCCGCGGCACTTCAACGACGTGGTTGGTTCGGGGTGGTTTCGGGCTGGGATTGGAGAACTATTTGATTTCTACCCGCCTTCTTGGCGCGATACAAGGCCTGGTCGGCCTGTTTCAGCGCGGCGTCGGGGCTTTCGCTGCCTATGTTCAATTGCGCAACCCCGATGGAAATGGTGATTTCGATCAGCGACATTTCATGCGCCAGCGGCGTGCCGGCCACCGTGTGAAGCAGACGTTCGGCCAGTACATAGGCTTCGGACAGCTCGGTGTCGGGCAGGATGATGGCAAACTCCTCGCCGCCCAGGCGTCCCACAATATCGATTTTGCGCTGTTGCGAGCGGATGATTTGGGCGAAATGCTGCAAAACCTCATCGCCGACGGCATGGCCGTAATGGTCGTTGATGCGCTTGAAATGATCGAGATCCAACATCAGCAAGGCCGATTGTAACTCGGCATTGCGCTGGATTCGATCGAATTCCTCCCGCAGGCGTACCAGAAAATGCCGGCGATTTAAAAAGCCGGTCAAACCGTCGGTGGTGGCCAATTCCCATAATTCTTCTTCCATCTCCCTATGCCGGGTAATGTCGATGCAGGAGCCGATGAAGCCGACGAATTCGCCGTCATTATTGAACCTGGGCGCGCCCGTATTGAGTATCCAGCGATATTCGCCGTCATGGCGCCTTAAACGAAACTCGACGTTAAACGGCTTACGGGTCTGATAATGCCATTGCAGCAGTTTAAGCACCAATTCCGTTTGCGACGGCTCCACTAAGTTGAGCCAGCCCTGGTCAAGTTGTTCCGGCAACGGACGCCCGGTAAAGCTCAACCACTGCTTGTTGAACCAGATGGCCGATTGCTTGACGTCCGTCAGCCAAATCAGCACGGGGGCCGAGTCGGCCAACAGGCGGAAGCGGGATTCGCTTTCCTGCAAGGCGCGGTTGACGGCCGCCGCCATGGCCAGGGCCTGGCCGCGCGTGATGTATTGGCGGGTCGATAGCGCAAGCAAAAGGCTCAAGCCGCCGCCGCCGACCAAAATGAGCAGGGGCTGATAATTGTTGAGCCAGTTTTTCAAACCGGCTTCGCTATGTATGACCAGTGTCCAGGTATGTCCGCCGACAGTCAGGTTCAGGCGTTTGCTGATGGCCTTTTGCGGCACGCGATCGATTTGGTCGCTATACATCAGCTTGGTGTCCGATACTTCCTCGCCATCGTAGATGCTCAGATGTAAATCGGCGCTGCGCTCGCCTCCGATGCCGCTCATGAAATCGCGCATGCGGAATGGCGCATATACCCAGCCGATAATGTGCTTGCGCCGCTCGGCCGCATTGTCGTGGGCTTGAAAGTTTTCGAACACCGGCAGGTACATCAAAAAACCGGCTTGAATGTCGCTGTCGATTTCCTGTACCAAGGTCACTTTGCCGGTCATGCCTACCGTGTTCATGTCGCGGGCATAAACCATGGCTTGACGGCGGGTGGGTTCGGTGAACATGTCGTAACCGAATGCCCGCAGATTGCGTCCGGCAAAAGGTTCCAGATAGATGATGGTGGTATACAGTTCCCGCTGTCCGGCGGGATGAATTTCATAGTCGGTAAAACCTTCCCGGCGGATCGATTCGAGATGAGCCGGCAGTTGCGCCGGCGCCACGATCAGGGAAAAACCGACCCCCTGTATGCCGGGATAACGGGCAGCAAGGTTTAAAGAGTCTATATAGCGCTGAAACTCGGATCGTTCGACTGCCACGGAAGCCGTGAACAAGCCGCGAGTCCCTTGAAGTACCTGTTGATAGTTGTCGATACGGTTTTCTATGGTTGCCAATAATTGCTTGACTCTGAAGTCGAAATACGCGCGGGTGTCTTGTGTCAGCGAACGTTGGGCCGAATGCCAGCCTGCGGCGGTAATCGACAGGCCCAGAACAAATACCAGGCATGCGCTGCCGTCGGTCTTTATTTTTGTTCGCCACGACCGCTTTGAGGCGCTTCGCCCGGGCTTTCCAGATGACATATCACATCCTGGCACACTTGAATGCACGCGTTGGTAGAGTGGTTTCAAGATAGACGTTGGATAGCAATGATACAAGTGGGGATTAAACCGCCGGACGGGCGGGGGAACTAAAGGCGGTTTCGTGCCGGAGACGCGGGATTGCGTCGATGGTTTTGCGCGTCGCGACCCTGCGCGCCCATGCCGGTACCCTCTATGAATGTAAAAATCCGTGGGGGGCTTAAAACTGCTTGTTTAGTCCGGTTTGCAGTAACGCCGCGTTGGCGGTGTGTCTCGACTTGATCTTGCCATCTACGACAAAGTGCTTTTGAGATGTTGGGCTAAACCATATCTCATGGTCGCCCTTACCTTGCCGGATAAAATAACAGCCTTGGGCTTTGAGCGCCTTTTTTAATGGCGGCGCGAAGTCGCCCATTAGCGAGCGTGAGAGCCGGTCCTACGTGCAAAATAGCCATCGAGCATAAATGGCAAATTTTGTTCGGAAAGCGCTTTGTGATTGGCTTCCATCAGTTCGGGAATGACGATCTTCAGCCGCTCTATCAAGGCATCCATTGTACTGGCAAGCCGTCAACGTCATGGCTTGTCGCGACCCAAACGCCAGCGTCCTCATCCCATTCCGCATTTATTTTTAATGGTTGCATAGATATCGTCCTTGATGCTCCTGTTTCCAGCGTTGTAAATCACAAAAGCATGAACGTTCACCCATTGCTGTTTGCGTCGAATATCCCTATCAATCCGGTAAATTGTAGATTCCGCTTTATAGAATATCGGCAATCATTGTTATCCCGCGCGCCTTGCGGATTCTTCGCGGTTTAAATGCCGAAGCTGGTATAAAGGGGAGGCGAGTGAGCCGGGTTTCGCCGTGGCGAAAACCGGCTTGGGGACGATAGGCCAGGCGGGCAATGGTTATTTTTTACTCATGAAGTAATAAACCGTCTGGCATTTCAAGACCATTTGATTGCCGCTTTTTTCGACGGCTTCGCAGGTCTCCATTTTTGAGCGGCCCGGCGCGGCCTGTTTGACCAGTTTGCCGTCTTGAATGGAATAGTTCAGCACGGCTTTTAGGCTGTCGAGACGGGCGTGAGCGTCTGAATCCTTGGTTATGCCTTCCAGGGTGCCGTCGGGTTTGATGTTCCAGGTGGTGTTGGAAGTTCTGGCGTTGCTGCCGTCGCGGTTGGCGGATTCTTTATCGATTTGCCAGGTTCCCAAGACATCGGCCTGAGTCAGGGCAACTTCGGCTGTCGCCGCAAACGATAAAACCAGCAGGGCAAGGACAGGAAGTGTTTGAATTCGCATGGTTAAAGCCTTTTGAGTCTTGTTTAAACGGGCTTGAATTGTAACACAGCCTGAACAGAACTATTAGGGATAGTAGGGTAATTGGCTGGCGCGCGGCGACTGGCCGGACGGCTAGCGGCAATCGAATTGTTTCGGCCAATCGCGATAGTTAAACACCTGGCCTTCCCGGCGCACGGTATCCACGGCGGCCAAATCGACGTCGGCATATACCCATTGCACTTTGTTGTATTCGCCGATGGCCAAGATGCCGTTGTTGGGGAAGCCCCGGTCCACCGGCGTGTAAATCGCCGCGGCGCCGCGGTTGATGTCAACCGCTTCCGACCAGTCCGCATCGCCGACCAGCGAGGCTTGCACGACGTAGCATTGGTTTTCCAGTGCGCGGGCCTGACAGCCTATCCGCACCCGGTAGTAACCCGCTTCGGTGTCCGTGCAGCTGGGCACCAGAATCAACGTGGCGCCGCGCTCCGCTTGCTGGCGGGCGTAGTGCGGGAATTCGCTGTCGTAGCAGATATTGATCGCTATCTTGCCGAATTTCGTATCGAACAGTTTGATGTCCAGGCCGCGTGAAATATGCCACTGCTCGTTCTCGAAGCGGGTCATGGTCAGTTTTTCCTGGAAATCCACCCCGCCTTGCGGGGTGAAGAAATAGGCGTGATTGCGGAACTCGCCGTTGTCGTGCTTGACAGGGTAGGTGCCGGCCTGGATGTAAACCCCGTGCTCGGCCGCCAGGGTTTTGAATAAGTCCAGATAATCCGCCAACAGGGTTTGCAAGGCGTCCAGTTGGCCGTTCAAGGAGCTGTAAGTTTCCTTGGGAAACAAAGACGCCAATTCCATGCAGGCATATTCCGGAAACAGCAGGATGTCGGCCTTGTGGTCGGCGGCGTCTTTTACCCAGCGGCGGGTTTTGGCTTCGAAATTTTCCCAGGTTTCCAGGAAGCTGATGTCGTATTGGGCGCTGGCGATTTTAGGCATGATCTTCCTTTAACCAGAAGGTCATCGGTTTGGGAGTTTCCTCGCTGTCGTCCAAATCTTTCCAGGAGTAAGTGGTATGCAACTCGGGGTGTTTGAAATAGCCTCGCTTGTTCCAGAACGCGTCCAGCGGCACATAATCGGCCGGTCGGCGCGGATGGTCGGCCGGACGCTCGACACAGCAGAAGGTGATATGCCGGAAGCCGCCCAAATCCTCGGCATGCGCTTCGCGCTGTTCGAAGAATTTCACCCCTATTCCCAGGCCGCGATAGGCCTTGTTCAACACCGATTCGCCGCAGTAGAACACCTGATCCGGGTCGTAACAGTGGTCGACAAAGGGCTTTTTCACCTCGGCGGTTTCGTATTTCAACGGTATCGCGGTCGATGCGCCGATGATGGCATCGCCGTCGAAGGCCAACACGATCACGCTTTCCGGACAGTCGATATAGGTTTGCAGGTATTTTTTCTCGTATTCGTAATCGCCGTCGTACAGATAGGGGAAATCGCGGAACACTTCGATGCGCAGACGCGCCAGTTCCGGGATGTATTGAATCAAGGCTTCGCCGCTTAGGCGCTGGATGCGGATGTCTTTGTTCATGTGAATTAAAGGTCAAATAATATACGGAACCCTGTTCGTCCGGGTTCGCCGGATCGGGGCCGCTATTGTATTGCAGGCCGTGCCGGCTTGCCTATGCCGAAAATGTCCGCGATCCCGGTTCAATCGTCTTCGTGCTCGTGAAAGTACATCTGCAGGGTCATTTTGGTGCGCATGTTGTTCTGGCGCATCTGCTCGATCAGGTGTTGCAGCAGATCCCTCAGCACGTAATAGCCCTGTTCGGGGCGGGCATCCAGAAATGCCAGCAGCGATGCGCCGGAAATTTTAGTTACCTGGCAATCGCTCACGGCTTTTACCTCGGCGCTGCGCGGGCCGCTGTCGAACAAAGACAACTCGCCGAAAATATCGTTGACCTTCAACTTGGCCAAGCGGGCCGGATGCTCTAAGGTGTCGTCAAGCTCGTAGCTGACCAGGGCTTCGCCTTGGGTGATTACGAATAAATCCCTGCCTTCCGAGCCTTCATCCAGCATGATGCTGTCGGCGGGGAAGGTCAGTTTTTCGCCCTCGACGGCGGCAGTAAATTCCGGGTCGGACAGCAGCTTCACTAATTTTTGCATGACTTTATCCTGTAAAAATGGTTGGAAAAACCATTGCCGCGACGGGAATGGCGGAATGGGTAATCAGTATAGTTTTATTGTGGGATTTTTCGCGTTTGGCTTGCATCCGGTCGCGGCGGGATTTCAGTGCAAGCGGCACAACTGTTAAAATGGGCCTGAACGGCTGTTAAAACCCGGTTTTAATCGGCATCCGACTTTCCCATCACTCGAAATTATCATGAAACTAGCAAAATCTTCCCGTTTTTCCCCTTGTCCGGGCCCCGTGGTCACTATCGTGCTGGATGGCGTCGGTATTTCGCCGCGCGAAGACGGCGACGCGGTCAAGTCCGCCCGCACCCCCACTCTGGATAGCTTGATGGCAAATTATCCGATGACCCGATTGCTTGCGCACGGCACGGCGGTCGGCATGCCCAGCGACGAGGACATGGGCAACAGCGAAGTCGGCCACAATGCCTTCGGCGCCGGCCGGGTGTTTGCCCAGGGCGCCAAACTGGTCGCCGAATCGATCAACTCCGGCCATCTGTGGCAAGGCCATGCCTGGCGGGAAGTAGTCGCCGCCGCCAAGCAGGGCGGTACTTTGCATTTCCTGGGCTTGTTCTCGGATGGTAATGTGCATTCGCATATCGACCATTTGAAAGCGATGCTGGAACGCGCCAAGCAGGAAGGCGTGGCCAAGGCGCGGATTCACATTCTGCTGGACGGCCGCGATGTCGGCGAAACCTCCGCATTGGATTACGTCGATCCGTTCGAAGTCTATCTGGACGGTTTGCGCGGCCCTGAGTTCGATGTGGCGATTGCTTCCGGCGGCGGTCGCATGAAAATCACCATGGACCGCTATGAAGCAGATTGGAGCATGGTCAAGCGCGGCTGGGATATCCACGTGTTAGGCCAGGGCCGCCAGTTCGCCAGCGCCCGTGAAGCCATCGAAACCTTCCGTAGCGAAACAAACGTGATCGACCAGGATTTGCCCGGCTTCGTGATTGCAAAAGACGGCAAGCCGCTGGGTACCATAGTCGACGGCGACGCGGTGGTGTTCTTCAACTTTCGCGGCGACCGCGCCATCGAAATTTCCCGCGCCTTTACCGAAGAACAGTTTTGCCCGTTCGAGCGCGGCCCGCTGCCGAAAGTGACTTATGCCGGCATGATGCAATACGACGGCGACACCAAACTGCCGCCGCGTTTTCTGGTGGAGCCGCCAACCATAGACCGTACCCTGGGCGAATATCTGGCCAAAAACGGCATCAGCCAATACGCCATCAGCGAAACCCAGAAATTCGGCCACGTGACTTATTTCTGGAACGGCAACCGCTCCGGTAAATTCGACGAAGCTTCCGAAACCTACGTGGAAATCCCCAGCGACGTGGTGCCGTTCGAGCAACGGCCCTGGATGAAATGCGCGGAGATCACCGATACCCTGATAGCCGCGGTACGCAGCGGCCAGTACAAATACCTGCGGGTCAATTACGCCAACGGCGACATGGTCGGCCACACCGGCAATTTCGAGGCGGCGGTCACCGCCATGCAGGGCCTGGATTTGCAACTGGCGCGGCTGATTCCGGTGATTCTGGAAATGAACGGCACCGCGATCATCACCGCCGACCACGGCAACGCCGACGAAATGTACGAACTGGATAAGAAAGGCAATGTGACCCGCAACGCCGAAGGCCGCACCAAGGCCAAGACCTCGCACACCCTGAACCCGGTGCCCTTCGTGTTGGTGTCCGGAGAGAACCCCGGCTACGGTTTACGGCGGGATTTACCTAGAGCCGGTCTGTCGAATGTGGCGGCGACCGTCTTGAATCTGCTGGGTTTCGAAGCGCCGGAGGATTACGATCCCAGCCTGATCGAAGCGGTTTAAAGCTCGCGCGGACGCTTGCCGCGGATATCCGTGGCAAGCTACGCTAATCGGACCCGCGGCTCTTGTATATCTGCCTTGCCCAGCGAATCACCAAGGGTATGAAGAAAACAAGGTAAACGATCAATACCGTCCAGGTAGGCGCATTCAACTCGGATGAGCCGGCGGCTCCGCCGCCCGCGATGAAAACAAGCATGAAGCCGGCGAATAGGCCGGCGAACACCTTGCCAATAAAAGCGATCAGTCGGCCGTCATCGATTATGGGGGCTTCCGCTGTCGGTATCCGGGAGGGCAGCAACAGAATCGCGACAAGGGCCAGTAGTTGGGTGAATAATCCCAGAGCGAACCAGCCGGCCACATTCAGCCCTTTTCGCTTGGCAATGAAAGCCGTCAGCCCGGAGGTTGTCACCACAATTGCAATGCCAACAAGGTTAAAAACGGAGTCCATGGCGCACCTCTTCAGCGAACGATTATTAAAATGTAGGGCGGATTCGCGACAGCAATCCGCCATGTCGAGGGCAGCACCATGGTTGGCGCCATGGCGGATTGTCGCTATCGCTCCGAATCCGCCTTACGCTTCGCAAATCGGACCCCCGGCTCTTATGGTCATTCCGCCGCCGAGGGTAAATCCGTTACGTCGCCGCTCCAATGTAATGGCAACAAGCCATCGGAGACATAACGGTGAAAGCTCGAATATGGCCAATCGCAAATCCGCTGCACGTAACCATGTTTCAAGGGGTTGATATGAATATAATCGACATGACGATTGTAATCGTATTGACCGGTGATGGTATGTTCCCACAGGCGCCGTTGCCAGATACCACGCTCGCCGCGTCGTTTCCGGGTCGCGGATAATCGTTCGGTTTTCGGCATTTGTTTGGAGAACAGTAATTTAATCAGGCGCCAGCGTAACGAGAAGTCATGGGTATCGGGCGGTAGGGTCCAGATGCAATGCATGTGATCCGGTAGCACCACCCAGGCATCGATATGGAAAGGATACAAACGTTTCACTTGCCGCACCGAATCGCGCAGCAAGTCAATATGGTCAATCAGCAAGGTTCGGCGTCGTTCCAGCAAATTCACGGTAAGAAAGTAGCAACCACCAGCAACGAAGTTCCGTCGATAATTGGGCATCTCGTCATCCTTAAAAGCCGTTCAAACGCCTAAAGACTAGCAGAGTGGCTAGAGAGGCGTAGGGCGGATTCGCGATAGCAATCCGCCATGTTGATTGAGGACGGCGCCGTAGTTAGCGCCATGGGCAATACCATGGCGGATTGTCGCTACCGCTCCGAATCCGCCTTACGCGGATTGTCTTCACCTACTTCGGCCGCCGAGGCGAGAGAAAGCCGAGGATGAGGAGGGCGGCACCGACCGCCGCTTCGAACTTCACGAGCATCCAGAACCAATTCGGTTCAACGGTGCGCAGTACAACGTTTGCACCAAGCCAAGTCTTTCCAAGTGCTGCTGAGCCGGCAGCATACGAAAGCACCACGGCTCCCAGGATAAACAGAAGTAGGGAATTAGCGTTGCGCGGGATGCGCAACATTGTTCGCCGAAACGGATCGATGAAGGCGAAGGCAAGCCAGAAGGCTCCGCCGACAGCAAGTAGCGTGAACAACAAAGCTTCGACCGTTACGCCAGTCGACGCCGAGGCGTCCATCGAGATCAGAACAAGGGTGGTCCCTACGGTAGAGGTCGGGCTGTGAGGACGCATTTGGGTGCCGGGTGGTTTCGGTTTAGGCGTAGGGTGGATTCGCGATAGCAATCCGCCATGTTGAGGACGGCGCCGTAGTTAGCGCCATGGCCAATACCATGGCGGATTGTCGCTACCGCTCCGAATCCGCCTTACGCGGGTTTTCCAACCAGAAACGATGGGCGCTTTCAGTCACCCGTGCGGTGACAAGAGCCTATCCGAATAGTTGGTTTATCAACCTGATGGGCCAGGAAATACGATCCGACCGACAATTGGCACATTGGTTTGATGTTTCTCAGTGGATTCGTCTTGCGTGAGGAGCCGTGTACGGACCCGTACGCACGGTTCTGTGGGCAGACGGGATCTGCGGCTCCCTCTGACCCGATGTCCGAGTTTATGCGTTTGTTAAACGTTTTCATCGTGAAAGTATCTCGACTGCAAGAAATGTAAATCCGATTAGTAGAAATATTACTTTCAACAAAAAAAGCGCGAATGAAGGATAATCGAGCCAGCCAGGCTTTAGATACTCCCCTTCAATACTGTTGGTCGCCTGCCATTGTTTAAGCTCTTCTCCGCGAAGCCAATGTCGCAGAAGAAGAGCGCCGACGAAGCTTTGCAAGACATCGGCAATGAAAAAAGCCACAAAAAAAGCAAGCCCCCATAAGACGCATAATGAAAATGCGCCTTCAGGTGTTTTAAGTACCCAGCATATTGCTGCTCCGGCGAACCCAAGTTTCCGTGATACTTCTGTAATATCCTTTGTGTACGACTTGTACTGATCCCAGGCCTCAGAATTCTTCATTCTTTTTTCAATGGGATAGTTCCCGTCAGTGGGCGAGGCCCATCGTCACGAGTACCAGGGTTTCCCGTTGGCACTCTTGCCGGCGACACCGGCTGTTGTGGTTGCGGTTGCAAAGGTTTCTGTTCTGCCATCACGGTTTCCCTTTTTACGTTTAACGTTAAGGGTAACTTGACGGCGAAAGCGTAGCGACGATAGGAGCGTAGCTTTTGCCGGTCAAGTTGACCCGCTGGTTAGGCCAAATTGGTAACTGCGAGCTTCTTGGTTTTCTTACACCATTCATTCTATTTCGATTGCCCATTTGTTCCATAAACCTATTACAAATAGGCTCATTAGCCCAATTACACCCAGTATGCTACACAGTAAATATACCCAAGCCCCTGGTATAAAATTTAGCAACGCATTATTTGAGCTAATTGGCCAAAATGGTTGCATATCTGCATGCATGATACTGTCCAACAACACATGGGAAAATGTACCAATAAAAGCACCTGTAGAAGCCGCAAACCAAGAAATTTTTGAATTCACTTGCAGCCATTTCAAGTATTTAAAATTTAGTAAGAAATTCCATGAACGAAGCAACCATTGGCATACTATTTTGCCCATGAAAAGAGTAAGCAACCCAATCGTGAATGCACCTAGATACGTGTGTGTAAAACCATGCAGCACGCTATCGTGCCGCACAATTCTTATTAACGGCTCCAGATCAATAGCAACTTGAGCGAATCCGAAAATTGTCAAACTAAAATAGCGCCCTGTTACAGCCTTAATTGCTGCTCCCGGCCCCATGTGAAATGGCGTAAATGGCATGTCTTCTTCTGGCCTAACTATTGATTATCAGGCAAATCTGCCCGATAAGTTGATATTACCCGGCTTTTCAGGCACTTTTGCTCTGATAGTACCCAAACCGGGCAAATGTGCCTTGATAATCCGATATTAGCCATAAATTCGGGCAGATTTGCCTATATAATAGATTTTCGCCTGACTATAGTTGCTAATGCTCTTGTGTCAAGTTCAAAATCGCCGTCTTTGTTGCAAGCTGTTCGCCGCGCCATGCGGCTCAAGCATTATTCGCCGCATACCGAACCTACCTATTCCGAGTGGATCAAGCAATCCGCCGTGTCGAGGACAGACCCATGGTCCACGCCGTGGTTAGCGCCATGGCCAATACCATGGCGGATTGTCGCTAGCGCTCCGAATCCGCCCCGCGCGGGTTTTTCGGGTCAGCTATTTATCTCGCATGCGTAGCGTTTCATTTTTGCAATCTTCCCCGCCGCGCATCCATCGGATTTTGTTGTAACGGCCGATAAATCTCCACCCGGTCGCCGTCGGTCAGTATCCGGTCCGGTTTGCAGACCGAGCCGAAGATGCCTATTTTTTGCGCCGATAAATCGATCTCGGCAAACTGGCTCAATATGCCGGATGCCAAAATAGCCTGTTCTGCGGCGGCGCCGGCGGGCAGGCTGACGGCGATGACGGCTTGCCGTTCGGGCGTGGCGTAAGCCACTTCCACGTTGATCAAGCCGTCAGCCATAAACGGCTTTGGCGCGTTGGGTGAACGAGCCGACCATGGTGTTGCAGATTTGGTTGAACACCGGGCCGAAGGCCAGGCTGGCGAAGGTGCTGGCGATTTCGAATTCCAGATCCAGCGAGATTTTGCTGGCGTCTTCGCGTAGCGGCATGAAACTCCAGACGCCTTCCAGGGATTTGAAGGGGCCGTCCAGCAGGCTGATGGTGATGCGGCCGCCGGGGTCCACCACATTGCGGGTGGAAAAGGATTTATGAAAGCCGGCCTTGGCAATTTGGATTTCGCCCTCGACAATATTGCCTTCGCGGCGCAGGATACGGCTGCCGCCGCACCAAGGTAAAAACTTGGAATAGGATTCGATGTCGTCGACCAGATCGAACATCTGCTTGGCGGAAAATTTCACCAGGGCGCTTTTTTGTACCACGGAGATCATTAAAGCACTCCCAGTACATGCAGAAACACCAGAAATACCGCCGCGGGCGCCACGAATTTGATCAACACGTGCCAAGCCCGGAAGCCTTCCGCCCGCAGTTCCAGTTCCTGTTCCGCGTGGCCGGTTTTCATCATCCAGCCGGCAAACACGGCGATGGCCATGCCGCCCAGCGGCAGCATCAGATTGGCGGTCAGGTAGTCCAGCAGTTCGAACAGGTTTTTGTCGAACAGTTTCAGGTCGGCCCAGATGTTGAACGAAAATACCACGCCCACGCCCAGCGTCCAGCAAGCGGCGCCGGACCACAGGCTGGCCCGGTGGCGTTCGATGTTTTTGTTTTCCACCAGCCAGGTCACCGCCGGTTCGATCAGCGAGATGGAAGATGACAGGGCGGCAAAAAACAGCAGGATGAAAAACAGCAGGCCGAACAGCCAGCCGCCGCTCATGTGGCCGAAAGCCAGCGGCAGGGTTTGGAAAATCAGGCCCGGTCCGGCACTGGCTTCCAGGTTGTTGGCGAATACCAGCGGAAAAATGGCGATGCCTGCCAATAAGGCCACCACGGTATCGGCGCCGGCGATATAGAAGGTGGTTTTGGCGATCGATATGTGGTTGGGCAGATAGGAACCGTACACCATGATGGCGCCCATGCCCAGGCTCAGGGTAAAGAAGGCGTGGCCCATGGCGGTCAGCACCGCGTCGGCGTCTATCTTGCTGAAATCGGGACTGAACATAAAGTTCACGCCCTGTTCGTAGGCGCCGGTGGACATGGCGTAAGCCACCAGCAGGATCAAAATCACGAACAGGGTCGGCATCAAAAAGCGCACGGCTTTTTCCAGGCCGTTCTGTACCCCTTGCATGACGAAATACATAGTGCTCATCATGAAGGCCGTGTGCCAGAAGATTTGTTGTACCGGGCTGGCCATCAGGTTCTCGAACAGGCGTTTGATTTCGCCGGCGTCGCTGTTGATGAATTGGCCGAAAAAGGCCTTGACGATGTAGGCCATGGCCCAGCCGGCGATCACGCTGTAATAGGCCAGGATCAAAAAGCCGGCGATCATGCCGGTCCAGCCGAGATAATGCCAACGCGGGTCGGCGCCGGCTTCCGCCGCCAGGGATTTCATGCTGTTGATGGGGCTTTGCCGGCCGCGGCGGCCCAGCATGATTTCGGCAATCATGATCGGAATGCCGAGCGCGGCCACGCACAGCAAATAGACCATCACGAAGGCGCCGCCGCCGTTTTCGCCGGTAATATAGGGGAATTTCCAGATATTGCCGAGACCGACCGCCGAACCGGTGGCGGCCAGAATGAATATGAAACGCGACGACCATTGGCCGTGAATGGATTGGGTTTTTTCCGTCATGCTGCCAAGCTCCGTGATTAAGTCGTTATTTTGTGGGCTGGTCGGGTAAAATATCAAAATTATTGTTTTCAGTCAGTCTAAAAAAGCGACGCAACGCCATGGCAGCCAAAAAATCCAAAAAGGACAGCAAGCAAACCGACAATACCATTGCCGTCAATCGGCAGGCGTCCCACGAATATTTCATAGAAGAACAATTCGAGGCCGGGCTGGTGTTGGAAGGTTGGGAAGTGAAGAGTCTGCGCGACGGGCGCATACAGCTGAAGGAAAGTTATGTCGACATCAAGCGCGGCGAAGCTTGGTTGTGCGGCGCGCATGTTTCGCCGATGCTGTCGGCGTCCACGCATGTCAATCCGGATGCGGTGCGGCGGAAAAAACTGTTGCTGCACAAGCGCGAACTCAGCCGGCTGATCGGTTCGGTGGAACGCAAGGGCTTTACCCTGATTCCCTTGTCCATGTACTGGGTCAGGGGGCGGGCCAAGCTGAAAATCGGTCTGGCCAAGGGTAAAAAATTGCACGATAAGCGCGCCACCGCCAAGGACAAGGATTGGCAGCGGGAGAAGGCGCGGGTCATGAAACATGGCTGATGCCGCCGATAAGCGGGCCGGTTTGCTGAGCGCCGAACACAGCCTGTTGCTGGTCGTCGATCTGCAAGGCTGGTTGCTGGCGGCCATGCCGCCGGCGGAAGCGCAAGACGTGCTGGATAATACGGTCGTCATGTTGCGGGCGGCCGCGTTGCTGGATGTGCCGGTGCTGTTGACCGAGCAATATCCCAAGGGCCTGGGGCCTAGCGTCGAAGCGGTCGGACTGGCCCTGCCGGAAGCCGCCGGTTATTTCGAAAAGAGCGCGTTTTCCTGTTGCGGCAGCGCGGAGTTCAATCATGCCCTGCGGGCCGGCGGTAAGCGCCAAGTCGTGATTGCCGGCCAGGAAGCCCATGTTTGCGTGCTGCAGACTGCCTTCGAGTTACAACAACAAGGTTTCGAGGTGTTCGTGGTCGAGGACGCGGTATGCTCGAGAGCGGTCAGGCACAAGGAAAGCGCCCTCTGGCGCATGCGCCAGGCCGGTGTCGGCGTGGTCTGTCACGAGTCGGTGTTGTTTGAATGGTTGCGCGACGCCCGTCATCCCCAGTTTAAAAGTATTTCCGCGCTGTTGCGCTAGCTTATCGATTTGCCAGATGAAAAAAATCGCTTCATTACTCGCTTGTCTGCTGATTGCCGCCGGTTTGTCCGCTTGCGGCGAATCCGTTCCGGATGTAGTCAAATTCGAGGGCTTTGCCCAAGGAACCACCTATCACGTCAGTTACTGGTCGCCAACGCCGGTCGATGGCAAGGCCGTGGAAACCCAGGTGAATTCCGCGCTTGCCGAGATCGATAAACAATTATCCAATTACCGCCCCGATTCGGTGATCGAGGGCTTTAATGCCAACCCGTCGGCCGAAAGCCAGTTCGTCGGTACTGAAATCGTTGATCTGATCCGGGTGGCGGCCAAGGTCGGTCATGCCAGCCAGGGCTGTTACGATTTGACTGTGAAGCCGCTGTTCGAGCTGTGGGGTTTTCGGGGAGATGCCCTGACCATGCCCGAGGACGAGGTGCTGCAACGGGCGCTCGGCGAGGTGGGTTTGGATAAGGTGGCGGTTGTCGACGATAGCCATCTGCAAAAGCCGGCTGGAGTCACGGTGGATGTGTCGTCGGTGGCGCAGGGCTACAGCGTGGAAAAAATCAGCTGGATTCTGGAGCAGCGGGGGGTGCGCGACTATCTGGTGGAAATCGGCGGCGAACTGAAAACAAACGGCCACAAGCCGGACGGTTCGGCTTGGCGCATCGCGGTGGAAAAGCCGCTGCCGGGCGACCAACGGCTTCTGAAAATATTGACCGCGCCCAGGGACCAACCGTTCGCGGTGATGACTTCGGGAACTTACCGGCACTATTTCGATGTCAACGGACAGCGCTATAGCCATATTCTGGACGCGCGTAGCGGCAAGCCGGTTAGTCATGACTTGGTGGCGGTCACCGTGTTGCACGAAGATCCCACCGTGGCCGATGCCTGGTCCACCGCCTTGTTGTGCGTGGGGCAACAGCAAGGCATGCGACTGGCGGACGCGGAAAATTTGCGAGTCTTGTTCATCCAGCAGCAAGGCGATGTTTTGGTGGAAAGCAAATCGCGGGCCTTGGAGGCCAGCGGTCTGACGATTGAGTGAGCCGTAACTGCCGTCCGCCAGCCCGGCGGCGGGTTTTTCAAGGGGGAGCCGATGTTTGATTTGACCAATGATTTGCAGTTTTCCGTGCATGGCGGGGCCGATTCCGGCGGAGGCGTGGCCGGCAGCGTCGAGGGATTGCTCGGTTTCCTGGAGGGTTTGCTGAACTTGTCGCCGGCCGAAATGTTTGCCGAGCTGATGCCGGGGCTGTCCGCGCTGGATAATCCGCATCCCTTGCTGGTGCATTTTCCCATCGCCTTGCTGATAGTGTTCTTCCTGCTGGACTTGAGCGGAACCTTGGCCGGCAAAGCCGACTGGCGGCGGGCGGCGGGTTGGTTTTTATATTTCGGCGCCTTGTTTGCCGGCTTTACGGTTGCGGCCGGTCTGCTTGCCGCCGGCTCGGTTGCGCATGGCGGCGATGTACATGAGATTATGGAAACCCATGAGCACCTGGGGATTTCGGTGTTCGCGCTGTCGGCCGTGCTGGCGGGCTGGCGCTGGCTGGCCAAGGGGCAAATATCTGGCCCCGCCAACACCTTATATTTGTTATCCGCCGGCATATTGGCCGTGCTGTTGATCTTTACGGCCGATTTCGGCGGTTTGATGGTTTATAAATACGGCGTCGCCGTAGAGCCGGTGAGCGAGATGAATCAAGACGCCGCCGCGCTGCACCAGCATGGCGAGGCCGCCGCCTTGCCGGCATCGGACGATGACGAGGAGGACGATGGGCATGTTCACGATCACCAAGACCACGCACATTGACGGCGAGGATTTTTAGGGCGGTTTTACGGGTTTTTTTGCGGCTTGTAAGCGTGAAATCACGGGCTTGTGTGGTATTCTAGCCGGCCTTTTTTGTGAGGCTTTTTATGCGTACCCGCGTTAAAATTTGCGGCTTTACCCGGATGGAGGATGCGCGGGCCGCGGCCCGTCTGGGAGTGGATGCGATAGGGCTGGTATTTTATTCCCAGAGTCCGCGTAACGTGTCGATTGCCAAGGCAATCGAGATAACCCGGGCCCTGCCGGCTTTCGTCAGCGTGGTCGGCCTGTTCGTGGATGCCGAGCCGGATTGGGTCAGGGATGTGCTGGCCGAGGTAAATGTCGATTGCCTGCAGTTTCACGGCGACGAATCGCCCGAAGAGTGCCGGCTTTACGGCAAGCCCTACATCAAGGCGGTGCGCATGCGGCCGGACACCGATCTGGAGGGGATTGAAGCCCAATATGCCGACGCGGCCGGTCTGTTGCTGGATGCCTATCATCCCGACTTGCAAGGCGGCACGGGCGGCGGGTTTGACTGGGACCTGATTACCGGTAAGCTGGCATTGCCCTTGATTCTGGCGGGCGGCTTGTCGGCCGGCAACGCGGCAGAGGCAGTGCGGCGGGTCAGACCGTATGCGCTGGACGTGAGTAGCGGGGTGGAAGCCGGCAAGGGCATCAAGGATGCAGAAAAAATGGCTGCCTTTATAAAAAAAATTAATCAAACGACGTAAAACGACTATGACAGACAAATACGATATGCCGGATGCCCGGGGCCACTTCGGGCCGTACGGGGGTATCTTTGTGGCGGAAACGCTGATGCCGGCAATAACCGAACTGAATGAGGCTTATCAGCGCTATTTGGTCGATCCGGAATTTATCGCCGAACTGGACGCCGATCTGCGGGATTACGTCGGCCGGCCGTCGCCGCTGTACCATGCGCAACGCTGGAGCAAGCACCTGGGCGGCGCGCAAATTTATCTGAAGCGGGAAGACCTGAATCATACCGGCGCCCACAAGGTCAACAACACCGTCGGTCAGGCCTTGCTGGCCAAGCGCATGGGCAAGACCCGCATCATCGCCGAAACCGGCGCCGGACAGCACGGCGTGGCCACGGCCACGGTGGCTGCCCGCTTGGGCCTGGAATGCGTGGTGTACATGGGCGCGGTCGATGTGGCCCGTCAGGCGCTGAACGTGTACCGGATGAAATTGCTCGGCGCCACCGTAGTGGCGGTCGAGTCCGGCTCCAAAACCCTGAAGGACGCCCTCAACGAAGCCTTGCGCGATTGGGTGACCAATATCGACAACACCTTTTATATTATCGGTACCGTGGCTGGTCCGCATCCCTATCCGGCCATGGTGCGCGATTTTCAGGCCGTGATCGGCCGCGAAGCCAAGCAGCAGTGTGTCGACCAGGCCGGGCGTCTGCCGGATGCCCTGGTGGCATGCGTCGGCGGCGGCTCCAACGCCATCGGTCTGTTTTATCCGTTTATCGAAGACAAATCGGTCAAAATGTACGGCGTCGAAGCCGCTGGCGATGGTGTCGAAACAGGACGGCATTCCGCGCCACTGTGTGCCGGCCGGCCCGGCGTGTTGCACGGCAACCGTACCTACCTGATGGCGGACGACGACGGCGAAATTATCGAAACCCATTCCATTTCCGCCGGCCTGGATTACCCAGGTGTCGGCCCGGAGCACGCCTGGTTGAAGGATACCGGCCGCGCCCAGTACGTCAATATCACCGACGATGAAGCGCTGGAAGGTTTTCACGCCCTGACCCGCATGGAAGGCATCATTCCGGCCCTGGAATCCAGCCACGCCCTGGCGTATACCATGAAACTGGCGCCGACCCTGCGCAAGGATCAAATCATTATCGTTAATTTGTCCGGACGCGGTGACAAAGACATGCACACCATCATGCAACGCGAGGGGATCAGCTTATGAGCCGCCTTGCCAACAAATTCGCCGAACTGAAAGCCTCCGGCCGCAAGGCGCTGATTCCCTTCATCACGGCCGGCGATCCCTATCCGGAATTTACCGTGCCGCTGCTGCACCAGATGGTGGCTGCCGGCGCCGACCTGATCGAACTGGGCGTGCCGTTTTCCGATCCGATGGCCGATGGCCCGGTGATCCAGCGCGCCAGCGAGCGGGCCTTGGCGCATAAGGTCGGTTTGCGTAAAGTGCTGAGCATGGTCATGGAGTTTCGGAAAACCGATCAAACCACGCCGCTGGTCTTGATGGGTTACCTGAATCCCATCGAAATGATGGGTTATGAAGATTTTGCCAACGCCGCGCAACGGGCGGACGTCGACGGCGTGCTGACGGTGGACTTGCCGCCGGAGGAAGCCGAAAGCTGCGTGGCCTTGTTGCGCGAGCGCGGCATAGACCAAATTTTTCTGCTGGCGCCCAATAGCGATGCCGAGCGGATTCGAAAAATGGATGCGGTCGGTAGCGGTTATCTGTATTACGTGTCCTTGAAGGGCGTCACCGGCGCCGGCCACCTGGATACCGGCGACGTCAAGGAAAAACTGGCCTTGATCCGCGCCAACACGGCCTTGCCGGTTGGAGTCGGTTTTGGCGTGAAGGATGCCGAAACCGCCAAGACCGTCGCCGATCTAGCCGATGGCGTGGTGGTCGGCAGTGCGCTGATCAGCAAGGTGGAAGCCAGCCTTGACGATCCCGAGCAGGCAAGGCGGGACATTATCACCTTGTTGAAGTCCATGCGTTCGGCGATGGATAGTTAAGCATTCAAGCGGAGTAGACAACGAATGAGTTGGTTTGAAAAATTAGTCCCTTCCGTCATCAGAACCGACACGGCGGAAAAAAAGACTACCGTACCGGAAGGTTTGTGGAACAAATGCCCGCGCTGCGACGCCATTCTGTTCAATGCGGAATTGGTGAAAAATTCCAGTGTCTGTCCCAAATGCGAGCATCATTTGCGTATCAATGCCCGAACCCGGCTGGACCTGTTTCTGGATCCGGAGGGCCGGGTCGAGATCGGCGCCGGCCTGAAGCCCTCCGATCCGCTGAAATTCAAGGACAGCAAGAGCTACAGGGATCGCATCAAGCAAGCGCAAAAAGCCAGCAGCGAAAACGATGCCCTGGTGGTGATGAAAGGCACGTTGAAAGGTCGGGGCATTGTGGCGGCGGCCTTCGACTTTACCTTTATGGGCGGTTCGATGGGTTCGGTGGTCGGCGAGCGTTTCGTGCGCGGCATCAATCAAAGTCTGCAAGACGGGGTGCCGTTTATCGTGTTTACCGCCAGCGGCGGCGCCAGAATGCAGGAGTCGCTGTTTTCCCTGTTTCAAATGACCAAAACCAGCGCGGCCTTGACCCGCTTGGCGGAAGCGGGCATTCCCTATATTTCCTTCATGACCGACCCGACCATGGGCGGCGTATCGGCCAGTCTGGCCATGCTGGGCGACATCAATGTCGCCGAGCCGGATGCCTTGATCGGTTTTGCCGGGCCGCGGGTGATTGAGCAAACCGTGCGGGAAAAATTGCCCGAGGGTTTCCAGCGTAGCGAGTTTCTGCAAGAGCATGGCGCCATCGACATGATCGTCGACCGCCGTGAAATGCGCGACAAAATCGCCAGTATTTTGTCCATGCTGTTTCCCCATGCGCCGCGGAACCAGCCCGTTCCCGAACAAGCCAGCGCGGCCGCCGACAGCGAAGTATTCGTCAATTAATCCGCATGCCGCGTTTTTCAGCGTTGGCTGATTGGCTGGCCTGGCAAGAGCAGTCTCACCCCAGGCCGATAGACCTGGGTTTGGAGCGCGTGGCGGGCGTTTTCGCGCGGCTGGCGGCCCAGCCGGAAAAAGTCCCCACCATCACGGTGGGAGGTACCAACGGCAAGGGCTCCTGCGTGGCTTTTCTGGAGGCCATTTACCGGGCGCAAGGCTATAAGGTCGGCGCTTATACTTCTCCGCATATTCTGCGTTACAACGAAAGGATAAGGATAGACGGGCAACCAGTGGCGGATGAGGCTATTTGCGCGGCGTTCGAACGTATCGACGCGGCGCGGGTCGACACCAGTCTGAGCTATTTCGAATTCGGTACTCTGGCGGCGCTGGATATTTTCAGCCGGGCCGGGGTGGATATACGGATTCTGGAGGTGGGGTTGGGCGGGCGCCTGGACGCCGTCAACATCATCGATGCGGATGTGGCCGTGGTTACCACCATCGCCATTGACCATGTCGATTGGCTGGGTGATACCGTGGAAGCCATCGGCCGGGAAAAAGCCGGTATCTTCCGCGCCGGCGCGCCGGCCGTGATCGGCGATCAACAGGCACCGGCTTCCTTGATTAGTAGCGCTCGGCAAAAGCGGGCGGACATTTTTCAAATCGGCCGGGCCTTTGACTACCGTAAGCATGCCGACCATTGGGACTGGTGGACGCAACGGACGGAATTGAGCGGCTTGCCCTTGCCCGGATTGCTGGGCGAACATCAATTCAGAAATGCCTCGGCCGTGATCATGGCGGTATGTTGTCTGCGAGAGCGTTTGCCGGTGGCGGAATCGGCCATTCGGGAGGGTTTGCGTAATGCGCAATTAAGCGGCCGTTTTCAACTGATAGACGGAAAACCGCCGGTTTTGCTCGATGTCGGGCATAATCCGCAGGCCGTGCAAACCCTGTTGAGTTATTTGCGGACTTACTTTCCGGATGTCAAAATTCACGCACTGTTTGCCATGATGAAGGACAAGGATATCGCCGGGGTTTTGGCGCTGATGCGGGACAGAGTGGATCATTGGTATCTGGCGCCGTTGAAAAATCCGCGCGCGGCGAACGAGGAAGTGTTGAATGCTTATTTTCAGCAGCAAGACATAACAAATGTGAACAAGGGCTACGCCGACTTTTCAGCCGCTTTCGACTCGGCCCGTCGCCAAGCCGGGCCGGGCGAATTGATCCTGATTTTCGGCTCGTTTTTTTTGGTTTCCGAGTATTTATCGCAATTTGCCTAAAGGTGATCAACATGGATCAAGAGTTAAAGCAACGATTGATTGGCGCCGCCGTGATTACGGCACTGGCGGCCATTTTTGTGCCGATGCTGTTCGACGACCCCATCGATGAATCGGGTAAAAGCATCAACGAACTGAAAATTCCGGAATTGCCCGCCAAGGCGCAAGATGTGGAAATCATGCCGTTGCCGGAGAAAGTGGAGGATGTGGCGACGCTGGCGGAACAGAAAAAACCCGACTCGCCCGCGGTGGTTTACGAAGCGGACGATGAAGGGGAGCTGGAAACTTCGCGGCCGGCCGCGCGTATTACGGCCAAAGATACGCTTCCGACGCCGGCGGCAGCGGCCAAATTTGTCGAGCCGGATGTCGAGGAAGAAGATGTGCCGCCAGCGGCGCCGGTTGTGCCGGCGGTCAAGCCGGCAAAGCCCGTGCCCGCGCCTGCGACGACGGCCGCGACGACGGCCGCCGAGGCACCGGCCAAAACGGTTAAGCCGCCGGCTGTCGTTGCTCCCGCAAAGCCCGCCACCGCGCCGGAAAGCGCGGTGACCCGTCTGTACCTGAATGCCGGCAGCTTCAGTCAATTGGCCAATGCGCAAGCATTGCAGGATTCGCTAAAAAAACAGGGTTTTGCCGCTTCGATAAAGGAAGCGACCGGCGAAAAGGGCAAGGTTTACAAGGTCAGGGTCGGGCCCATGCTGGACAAGGCCCAGGCCCAGGCTGTCAAGGCCAAATTGTCGCAAATCAATGTCAACAGTTTCGTCACGGGTGATGAATAGCGGCTGCCGTCGTCCGCTCCGGCGGGTTTGAGCATGTGGGATGTATTGCCCTGGGACAAGATGGTCTGGGTCGATTATCTGATTGCCGGTTTGGTGACGGTGTCGGCCGTGATAGGTTTGCTGCGCGGTTTCGTCAAGGAAGCCCTGGCCTTGCTTAGCTGGGTGGCGGCTGTCGGGATTGGTCTGCATTACTGCCGCGATTTCGCGCTGCTGATGCAAAATGTCATCAGTCATCCATCGGCGCGTATCGCCGCCGCGTTCGGCATGTTGTTTTTCATGACGCTGGCTTTGGGCGGCCTGATCGGCTTGATTCTGAATCACTTGTTCGACAAAGCCGGCTTGACCGGTTCCGACCGGCTGTTGGGCATGTTGTTCGGCGCGGCGCGCGGGTCGGTGTTGGTTTCCGTTTTGGTGTTGCTGGGTGGAATGACCCCTCTGCCGGAGGATTCCTGGTGGAAGCAATCGTTGACGATTCCGCCGTTTCAAGCCCTGGCCGTTTGGCTGAAAGATCACATCCCGTCGGCTCTGACGGGCTCTATTCATTATCGTTAGCTTTAGGATTGTTATGTGTGGTATTGCCGCAATTGTTTCCAATCAAAATGTCAATCAGGATTTGTACGATGCCTTGACCGTATTGCAACATCGGGGACAGGACGCCGCCGGGATTGCCACTTGCGAGGGGTCCCGTCTGCATTTGCGCAAGGAAAACGGTTTGACCCGTGATGTGTTTTCCAGCAAGGAAATGTTGAAACTCAAGGGTAGCATGGGGATTGCTCATGTCAGATATCCCACCGCCGGCTGCACCAGCGCGGAAGAAGCGCAACCGTTCTACGTCAATTCGCCCTTCGGCTTGACGCTGGCGCACAACGGCAACCTGACCAATACCGATGAATTGAAAATTCAGGTATTCGTCGACGATCAGCGGCATATCAATACCGGGTCGGATTCGGAAGTGTTGTTGAATGTGTTTGCCCACGAATTGCAACAGACCGGCCGCTTGACACTGACGGTCGACGACGTGTTCAAGGCCGTCAGCATCGTGCACAAGCGCTGCCGGGGCGCCTATGCGGTGGTAGTGATGATAGCCGGTTTCGGCATTTTGGGTTTTCGCGACCCGCACGGCATTCGGCCCATCGTATTCGGCGAGCGCCAGAACGACGATGGCGGCAGCGATTACATGATCGCCTCGGAAAGCGTAGCGCTGGATGTGCTGGATTTTAAACTGATCCGCGACATCGCGCCCGGCGAGGCGGTATTCATCGAAGCGGCCGGTAAACTGCATACCAAGCAATGCGCGGAAAAAACCAACCATTGCCCCTGCATTTTCGAATATGTCTACTTTGCCCGCCCCGATTCCATTATCGACAACATATCCGTCTACAAGGCCAGAATGCGGATGGGTAAAAAGCTGGCCAAGAAAATCCAAAAAGAATGGGACAACCACGACATCGATGTGGTGATCCCGATTCCCGATACCAGCCGCACCGCCGCCCTGCAGATTGCCCACGAGTTGGGGGTCAAATTTCGCGAAGGTTTCATGAAAAACCGTTATATCGGTAGGACTTTCATCATGCCCGGACAGAAAATGCGGAAAAAGTCGGTCAAGCAAAAATTGAATGCTATCGGCCTGGAATTCAGCGGCAAAAATGTGTTGTTGGTGGACGATTCGGTGGTGCGCGGCACCACCTCCGAGCAGATTATCCAGATGGCCAGGGATGCCGGGGCCAAGAAAGTCTATTTCGCTTCCGCCGCGCCGCCGGTGCGTTACCCGAACGTTTACGGCATCGATATGCCGGCCGCTCATGAACTGATTGCCCACGGGCGTACCGAACAGGAAGTCTGCAAGGCCATAGGGGCGGATAAACTGATCTATCAGGATCTGGAGGATCTGATAGACGCGGTGGGCAAGGGCAATCCCAACATCAAGCAGTTCGATACCTCCTGTTTCAGCCATGAATACATTACCGGCGATATCGACGACGACTATCTGGCGCGCGTCGAGGCCTTGCGCAACGACGGCGCGCAGGAACAACGCAATGCGCCCACGGCCGCCGCGCAAAAATAAGGGGAGTATGAAATGACGGATTTCGACAGACAGGATTATTCCCTGGAAACCCAGGCCATCAGAGTGGGGCACAGTCGCACGCACGAGGACGAGCACAGCATTCCGATATTTGCCACCTCCAGCTATGTGTTCGCATCCGCCGAACAGGCCTCGCTGCGTTTTACCGGCAAGCAAGCGGGCAACATTTATTCGCGCTTTACCAATCCCACCGTCAGCGCATTTCAGGACCGTCTGGCCCTGATGGAGCGCGGCGAACGTTGTCTGGCCTTTGCCTCCGGCATGGCGGCGATCATGGCGGTGGGCATGGCCTTGCTGAAGGCCGGCGATCATGTTTTGTGTTCGCGCAGCGTGTTCGGCAATTCCGTATTGGCCTTTCAAAATTATTTCGGCAAATTCGGCGTCGATACCGACTTTGTCGCCTTGACCGACCTGTCCGCCTGGGAAGCGGCCATCAAACCGAACACCCGCTTCCTGTTTCTGGAAACTCCATCCAACCCCTTGATCGAAATCGCCGACATCCGGGCCTTGGCGGACATTGCCCACCGGCATGGCTGCCTTCTGGTGGTGGACAACTGTTTTTGCACTCCGGTATTACAACAACCCTTGGCCCTGGGGGCTGATCTGGTGGTGCAATCGGCCACCAAATTCATAGACGGCCAGGGTCGTTGCGTGGGTGGAGCAGTCATAGGCAACGAAGAGCTGATAGAAAAGGACATTTACCCCTATCTGCGCACCGGCGGCGCCAGCATGAGCCCGTTCAACGCCTGGGTGTTTTTGTCCGGTCTGGAAACGCTGGCCATACGGATGAAAGCGCATTGCGACAATGCGTTTGAGTTGGCCAAGTGGCTGGAAACCCAGCCGGCGGTGGCCAAGGTGCATTATCCCGGTCTGGCCTCTCATGCCCAGCACGAGTTGGCCAAGCGTCAGCAAAACCATTTCGGCGCGGTGGTCAGTTTCGAATTGAGCGGCGGCAAGGAACAGGCCTGGCGGCTGATAGACGCCACCCGCATGTTGTCGATTACCGCCAATCTGGGCGATGTGAAAACCACCATCACCCATCCCGCCACCACGACTCACGGCAGATTGAGTCCCGAAGCCAGGGCGGAAGCCGGTATTGCCGACAGTTTGGTCAGGGTTTCGGTGGGTCTGGAGCATATAGAGGACATCAAGGCCGATTTGTTGCGGGGCCTGTAGGGGAATTGCATGGAATTTGCCAAGAACGTGCTTTCGGATAATGTCCGGATTCTGAAAAGCCAGGTTTCCAAAACCGCTTATCAGGGCGTGGCCATAGCAATTTCCGCCATCATCATCGCCACGCTTTGCGTGGCTTATTACCAAACCGGCGCCATCACGCTGGAAGCCATTGTCAAGGCCCAGTCCGAGAATTACGGGCTTTGGGTGTTGGACAGCATACCGTTTGTGTTCGGCTTTTGGGGCCAGTATTCCAGCGCCATCATCGCCTATCAGGCCGGCGCGATGATTTTCGATCAAACCCAGGAACTGCGCAGCCGGGCCGAGTCCATGGAAAAGCAGGCCAATTACTCCGCAACCCACGATATTGCCACCGATTTGCCGAATCGGGTGTTGTTTTACGACCGGGTCGAGCAAGCCATACGCTCGGCCAACCAGCAAAACAAACTGTTGTCGGTTTTATTGGTGGAGTTCGCCAATTTCAAGGAGGTTTACGACACCCTGGGCCGCAACAGCAGCGATCTGGTTTTGAAGCAAATCGCCACTCGCCTGCAAAGCGTGGTGCTGGGTAACGACAGCGTCGCCCGCATCGACGGCAATATTTTCAGTTTATTGGTGCCGGCCACCGATGACGAAAATGCCGGCGTGATGTTGGCCAAAAACGTGCAGGCCGCCTTGGAATCGCCCTTCAAGGCCGAGAGGCTGAACCTGTCCATACATGTCAACATCGGTATCGTAAACTTTCCGGAACACGGCGGCGATGTCGACACGCTGGTGCAAAAAGCCGGCGTGGCGCTGTTTATGGCGGGCAGGTCGCATGAAGGTTACGCGGTGTATACCTCGGCCTTTGACGATCACAGTCCCCGGCGCTTGACCCTGATGAGCGAGTTGCGTCAAGCCCTGGAAAGAGACGAGTTGCAGATTTATTACCAGCCCAAGGTCGCGGTCGGAAGCGGCCGTTTATACGGCGCCGAGGCCCTGGTGCGCTGGAACCACCCCAAGCACGGTTTTGTCCCGCCCGATGAATTCATTCCGATGGCGGAAAGAACCCGCATGATCAAGCATTTGACCTTGTGGGCGTTGAAACAGACCTTCAGGCAGTGTGCGGAATGGCATCGGCAAGGTCTGGATTTGATCGTTTCGGTCAATTTGTCCGCGCGGGACCTGCACGATCCCGAGTTGCCGGACATCATTGCCGGGGTAGCGGCGGCGTCCAGAGTGCAACCCTCCTGGATGATGCTGGAAATCACCGAAAGCTCCATCATGACCGACCCGGAAAGAAGTCTGGACATCATCCAGCGCTTGCACGACATGGGTTATAAGCTGTCGATCGACGATTTCGGTACCGGTTATTCCTCCCTGGCTTATTTGAAAAAAATGCCGCTGACCGAGTTGAAAATCGATAAGTCCTTTGTCGGCGACGTGCTAAAAAGCGACAACGACGCAGTGATCGTCAAGGCGACCATCAACCTTGCCCACAACCTGGGGCTGCAAGTCACCGCGGAAGGGGTGGAAAACCAACAAATCCTGGATATGCTGGATGACTATGCCTGCGATCTGGCCCAGGGCTATTATTTGAGTAAACCGATTGGGTTGGAAGATTTCAACCAATGGATGCGTCTGGAAGCGGCAAAATTTATTAATCCGCAAGCAAGCTGACGCGGGAGCCGGCGCGCCGGCCGGGTCAAGCGCGGAATGCAAAAATAAGCTATCTTTGATGCACCCATCGATATACACGAGAGTTTCGCCATGTTTCAAGAACGAAAAGAATACAGAAAAAAATTCAACGCCGTCGGTCAGTTGAATGTGGGAGGTGAAACCTTGCAGTTCAATTGTTACGACGTCTCCGTCAAGGGTGCCATGGTCGAACTGCTGCCGGGACAACTGCTGGCGACGGTGGACGATTTTGAAAAGCTGCTTGTCGAGGACAGGCGCGCCGAAGTGTTCATCGAAGAGCTAATGCTGGCCGGCGAAGTCAACATCGTCTGGGTGCGGGAAGAGCGCGGCCGGATCCTGACCGGGCTGGAATTCGAAACCGTGGTGCATGACGCCGACAAGTTATGGCTGAAGCGGCGCGGTTATCGTAAAACCGAACCCTTTACAGCCGAGTTGTTTGTCGATAAAGAGCGTTTGCATGTGGAAGGTATCAACCGTTCCACCAAGGGCCTGTGCGTGAGAATGCCGGCTCCGCACCCCGCCGTCAAAGTCAATGCGCCGGTCAAGTTGCAAATCAGGGAGTTCGGCTTAGTGGCCCTGGGCAAGGTGGTCTGGGTCAAGGAAAAGACCGGTGCCGTCCTGGTTGGCTTGCAGATCATCTCGATAGGATGAGTGGACCTTCAGTTCTATAGCAAGGGATCCAACTGTCCCTGCATATCGAGTGCATGTAAATCGTCAAAACCGCCAATATGGCGTTCACCGATAAATATCTGCGGAACCGTTCGGCGTTTGGTTTTTTCCATCAGTTCCTCACGCAAGCCGGGCTTTGCATCGACATCGATTTCCGTATAGCTTGCGCCCTTGCGCTGGAATAATTTCTTGGCCATGGTGCAATAGGGACAAAACCGGCCGGTATAGATTACGATTTCGGACATGATTAAAATTAATAAATGCTTATAAACGGGTCATTCTAACCAGCAGCGCGGTTTTGCTCAATAGCCAATGCTCGGGCCAGCTGGCTTAACAGGGTTTGCGCGGCGGACGTCAACGAGTCGCCGAAGGCGACGATGCCGTCTTGGTGGCCGAGCATGCTGAACAAGGGCAAATGATGCAGCTGTCCGGAGGCAAAAAGCCCTTCGACGGCCAGGTTCATTTCCACGCTGCCGTAGGCAATTTCAACGGCGGTAAACGGCAAGCCCAAACAGCGGGTTTGTCGCCAAATTTCCGGGCAATGCACGTGGATTACCGCCTGGGCGGATGGGGTCAGCGCGTAAATGGCGGCATGGGTCAAGGCTTCCGAGGACGGCATGCTGGGGCCCAGGGACTGTATGCTGTTGAGTGTTGCCGAAGCGCCTGTCACAACGGCAAAATCCTTGGGCGCAAGATAAGCAAGCTGGCCGGTTTGAGTGCCGGATATCAAAAATCCGTTTCCGTCCGGCGCCAGTCGTTGGCTGATATTGCCGTAACCCAGTCCTTCGTATCTTTCCGGCTTTTGCCCGATCAGGCCCAGGCGGAACAGCAGGCAGCGCCAGCCGTTGATAGGGCCGGTATCGATGGCGTCGGGTAGCGGGCTTTGCCGGTGCTCCAGCCGATATTTGATGACACCTTCCGATTCAGACATGTTATGTTGTTCCCTTGTTTATTTTTTCTTTTAGTTTCATATACATGAGTTTTATTAGCTGCATATGCCGTTTTGGGTTCGGATTACTGTTGCTGCTGGTCAGCGCAAGCCCGGCACTGGCCCAGAATCAAAAACAAAGTACAAAAAGTATCACAATCGAAGAAATTCAGCTGCGAATACAGTCGGTCAAGGAAAGGCAAAACGTGTCCGACGAGCTGAAAAACCGCATTTTAGCTGCTTACCAGGAAAGCGAAGTCAACCTGAGGCAATTGCAGGCCCAGGAAAATCAGGCCGAAGCCTTCAAGCGCGCGTCAAGAAACTTGCCCTTCGATTCCAAACAATTGCAGGCGCAGATCAGGGAAATGGAGGCGGCGTTAAACCAGCGCAAGCCTGAAAAGCCGGGTTTTGTGCCGATGGACGAACTTGAACAGCGTCTGGTGATGGAAAAAACCCGCCTCAGCGACCTGGATGCGGAAATTGCCAAAAATGAAGCGCAGATCAACGAATTGACTAACGGTCCGCAACTAATCCGGGAAAAAATTTCCGAGATAAAAAACAAGCAGGCGGCCACCCAACAGGAACAGCAGCAATTGGCCGGCAGAAGCGGCGCCAATGAATATGAAAAGGAAGCCAAGCAAATTCAACTGGAGATCCGCTCCAGACTGTTAAACAGCAGTTTGATAACCTTGGGCCTGGAAAACATCAGCAATCCAGTGCAATTGCAGTATCAGAAGGATCGCATGAGTCTGTTGAACCTGCAGCGCGAACGGCAGATGCTGCTGATCAGCGAGTTGGAGACCGCATTATTGGAAAGACGGCAGCAGGAGATAGACAAGGAGCAGGCCGCATTGATACAGGCGGAGAAGGCGGCGGAGGGCAAGCATCCCTTGATCAGGGATGCGACCCGGGAAAATATGCGCTTCAACCGGCAGCTGCAAAAAATCAACAAGAACATCGAGTTCTATCAAAGCCAGAAAGCCGAACTGGATGCGCGTTCGCAACAAATCGAGAAGGACTTTCAAAGCGCGGAACAAAAAATCAGTCTGGCCGGCTTGAGCCCCGCCCTGGGGAATTTATTGCGGGAGCAGCGGCGCAATTTGCCGCAGCGCAAACAATTCAACAGCCTGAACGACGGCATTCAAAGCGAAATCGCCGCGGCCAGCCTGGAAATGTTCAAGCTGGATGAAACCAAAAAGCAGCTGTCGGATGTAAACCAGGTCCTGCTCAGCCGGCTGGAGCAGGAATTGCCGGCCGATGTGGATGCGGCGGAATCGCTGCCCATCCGAACCGAATTACGCATGCTGTTGAATGATCAAAAGGAACTGGCGGGGCGCTTAAGCGCGGCTTATAGCGACTATGCGCGGGTACTGGGCGATGTCGACTTTGTCCTGCAGCAGATGTTGAACGGGGCCGACCGGTTTGGCGCCTATCTGGATCAACGCCTGTTGTGGGTGCCCAGCGCCCCGGTGATTACCGAAGATTACCTGGGCAATATGTCGCAATCGTTGCTATGGATCGTGTCGCCGGCCAATTGGTTGCGGGCCGTGAGCGATGTCGGCAAGGGCCTGGAGGCTTATCCGTTTTTCTTGCCGGCGATGGTGGTGGCCTTGGTGTTTTTATATTGGCGCAAGCGTACCGATTTGAAGTCGAATTTGGCCGCGCTGCTGACCAAAAGCAGTGGCAATCAATACTTGCTCAGTTTCAATCAAAATTTGAGTTGCCTGGGCTATTTGTTGCTGCTTTCCTTGCCTGCTTCGCTGGTCATGGTCTGGATGGCATGGGTCATGACCCTGAGTCCGGGGGCGGATAATTTCAGCCGGGCGGTGGCCGGCGGCTTGACAGCCGCCGCCGTTTCATTGGCGGTATTGCAATTTTTTTATCGCATGAGCAAACCGGAAGGCGTGGCTGACGTTTTGTTTCATTGGAACCGGCGGACGGTGAGGCTGCTTTTCAGTCAACTCAAGTGGGCGCGCTTCGTCATCATCCCTTGCATATTCCTGCTGGGAATGGCGAATACCAATCTGTTTTCCGGCTACAGCAATGCGCTGGGCAGATCCGTTTTGATCATCCTGATGCTGACCATGTCCTATGTGATGCATCGTTTGACGCATCCGCGGAGCGGCCTGGGCAACACCTATTTCGCCAACTCGGACGGCTGGGTCAGCCGTTTCCGCTACCTGTGGTACTTTTCCGCCGTCGCGGCGCCGCTGGCGGTAATTGGCTTTGCGGTTATGGGCTACTATCAGAGCGCGCTGGAGCTGCAGAGCAAGCTGATCATTACGTTGCGGTTGGTATTTGCCACGGCCCTATTCCATGCCCTGGTGTTGCGCTGGTTGACGGTGACCAAGCGACAGCTGGCCTTGCAAAATGCCCGGCAAAAACGTAAGCAGGCCGATCAGGCCGCCGCTGTTTCCGGTGTCGAGGGAGCTTACGCGCCGGAAGAAAACTTGCTGGATCTGTCCAAAATCAATCAACAAAGCAACAAATTGCTGACGACCATGATCGCGGTAATTCTGGTGGTGGGCGTCTGGATGAACTGGAAAGACATTTTGCCGGCGTTTTCCATTTTCGATCGCGTCGAGCTTTGGCAATATAACGACCTCGTCGATGGCAAGGAAGCGGTAATCCGTATCACGATGACCAATCTGCTGATCAGTTTTTTCTATGTCGGTTTGACAGCCGTATTCGTCAGCAACTTTCCCGGCTTGGTCGATTTGCTGTCCGCCGGTAAATTCGCCATGACGGCCGGCAGTCGCTATGCCTTGATTCAACTGGTGCGCTATTTATTGGTCAGCGTGGGTTTTTTATACGTCGCCAACGAATTGGGCGGCAGATGGGCGCAAGTACAGTGGTTGGTGGCGGCGCTCAGCGTGGGTTTGGGTTTCGGTTTGCAGGAAATTTTCGCCAACATGGTGTCCGGGATCATTTTGCTGTTCGAGCGGCCTATTCGGGTGGGCGATACCGTTACGGTGGGCGATGTCACCGGCCGGGTCTGCAGAATTCAGATGCGCGCCACCCATATCATAGATTGGGATATGAAAGAGCTGGTGGTGCCGAATAAGAACATCATTACCGAGCGCTTGGTCAATTGGACCCTGACCGATACGGTTACCCGGGTGGTGTTGATGATAGGGGTGGGCTACGGCAGCAATGTCGAACTGGTGGAAAGGGTATTGAAAGAAACCATAGCCTCGGTGGAACTGGTGTTGCCGGAACCGGAGGCTTCCGTCAGTTTCATGGCTTTCGGCGAAAGCTCGCTGGATTTTCGAGTGTGCGTATTCGTGCGGGAGTTGGGCGACCGGATAGCGGTGACTCATGAGTTGCATAAAAAGTTTTACGCCGCCTTGCAGAGCCATGGGATCGAGATTCCGTTTCCGCAGCGAGATGTACACATCCGTTCGGTGGCGGACGGTATCCAGGCGGTTCGGGTCAGTGGCTAAGTCGGCGATTTCATTAAAAAACCATTCTGTAATAAAATGTCCGGCTTTGTAACAGTTTGGTTTTTAGCCTAATCGAATGCGTTGTCCGTTTTGCTCAGCACAAGATACCCGGGTCATCGACACCCGTTTGGCCGATGAGGGCGACCAGGTCAAGCGCCGGCGCGAGTGCGCGGTTTGCAAGGAGCGCTTTACCACGTTTGAAGTGGTGGAGTTGACGTTGCCGCCGATTATCAAGCGCAACGGAGCCCGGGAAGCTTTTAGCGAAGCCAAATTACGCGCCGGCATGCAGCGGGCGCTGGAAAAGCGTCCGGTGAATGTCGATGCGGTCGAAGCGGCCATCAACCGGATCAAGAAAATTTTGGTGGGTAAGGGCGAGCGCGAAATTCATGCCGATGAATTGGGCGAACTGGTCATGAAGGAGTTGAGCGCGTTGGATCATGTGGCCTTCGTGCGCTTTGCCTCGGTGTACCGCAGCTTTCAGGATGTCAGCGAATTCACCGACATGATAGAGCAGCTTAAGCAGAGATGAGTGCCGCCGATGCCGGCTTCATGGCCAGGGCCCTGCAACTGGCCAGGAATGGGTTTTATACCGCCGATCCCAATCCGCGGGTGGGTTGTGTGTTGGTCAAGGACGGGCAAATTCTGGCCGAGGGCTGGCATGCGCAAGCCGGGCAGGCGCACGCCGAAGTCGATGCCTTGGCCAAACTGGCCGACCCGGCCCTGGCTCGTGGCGCAACCGCTTATGTCAGCCTGGAACCCTGCAGCCATCACGGCCGTACCGGTCCCTGTTGCGAAGCCTTGGTCGCGGCCGGCATCCGCCGCGTGGTAGCGGCCATGCAGGACCCTAATCCGCTGGTGGCGGGAAACGGTCTACGGAAAATGCGCGACGCCGGCGTCGAGGTTAGTTGCGGTTTGTTGCGGGCCGACGCCGAGCAATTGAATCGCGGCTTTATCAAACGCATGCTGAGCGGTTTGCCGTTCGTGCGCAGCAAGCTGGCCATGAGTCTGGACGGCCGCACCGCGCTGGCCAACGGCGCAAGCCAATGGATTAGCTCGGAACAGGCCAGACAAGACGTGCAAAAATTCCGGGCCGAAAGCAGTGCCATCGTTACCGGAATCGATACCGTGTTGGCCGACGACCCGTCCCTGAATGCCCGAGTGGATTTTGCCGTCAAACAGCCGGTCAGGGTGGTGCTGGATTCGCATTTGCGCATGCCGCTGAATGCCGGGATGCTGCAACTGCCCGGCGAAACCTGGGTGATCGCCTGTCATGAGGATCATGCCAAACAGATGCGCCTGCGGGATGCCGGTTGCAAGGTCTGGACGGTGGACAGCCGCATGGGCCGGGTCGATTTGAACGCGGCATTCAAGTTGTTGGCGCGGCAGCAAATCAACACGGTTTGGGTGGAAGCCGGCGCAAGCTTGAATGGTGCCTTGCTGCAAACGGAACTGGTGGACGAATGGCTGTTGTATGTGGCGCCCTGTATTTTGGGCGACAGCGCCCGCGGTCTGTTTCGGTTTCCCGAATTGCATCGCATGGAAGATAAAGTCAAGCTGGAGCTGCTGGACTCCCGGCAAATCGGACCGGATTTGCGTTTGCGGTATCGGCCGCGGCGCGCTTGATTTTGGGAGGTATCGAATGAAACTTTGGGCTTGCTTGGTTGGCGGTTTGCTGTTGTTCGGCACCGCTTTCGGGGATGACAGCGACACTGAAACCGAAAGTTCGCGCAAACTGATTTTCAGGGAAGGAAAACTGATACTCGAAGAGCACGAAATCGAAGTTTACGATTACCATACCGGAACCATGCAGACGTTTAAGGTTTACCGCGAGCCGGAAAAAAAGGCCAAGGAAGCGCAAAAAGCCCCGGCGCCGGAGTCCGGGCCGCGTTGAGTCCGTGCTCGAATTGCGGGTCCCGACGCCACGCGCGGATTAATCCATGAATACTTTACCCAAAACCCAACGAGGATGAATGTTTACCGGAATTATTTTAGCCATGGGCCATATTGCCAGCGTCCGTCAGCGGGGCGGCGATTGCCGCTTGAAGGTCGATACCGGCAAGCTCGATCTGAATGATTGCCATTTGGGCGATAGCATAGCGGTAAACGGCGTCTGTTTGACCGCCGTGGAACTCGGCGAGCATTTTTTTGCCGCCGACGTTTCCAACGAAACCTTGTCGCGCACCACGCTGCAATCCGCCAAACCCGGCACGCCGGTGAATCTGGAACTGGCCTTGACCCCGTCCACCCGGCTGGGCGGCCACATCGTCAGCGGCCATGTGGACGGCATCGGCAAGGTGGTGGAAAAACAGGCCGACGGCCGCTCCATGCGGTTCAAATTCAAGGCGCCGGACGGTCTGGCCAAGTATATCGCCGAGAAAGGCTCGATCTGCATCAACGGCATCAGCTTGACGGTGAATAATGTGGAGGGGGCGTATTTTTCGGTCAACATCGTGCCGCATACCTTGGCGGAAACCACCCTGGGTAGTACCGAAGTCGGCCATGAAGTGAATCTGGAAGTCGATCTGTTGGCCCGCTACATGGAGCGCCTGATGCGGGGCGATGCGGCGGCGCAATGCCGACCCGGCGTCACCGAGGCCTTATTACAAAACAGCGGCTTTATCAAATGAACAGCATAGAAGAAATCATCGAGGATTTGCGCCAAGGCAAAATGGTCATCATCATGGACGATGAAGACCGCGAGAACGAAGGCGATTTGTTGATGGCGGCGGCGTTTACCCGTCCGGAAGACGTCAATTTCATGGCCAAATACGGCCGCGGCTTGATTTGTCTGACGCTGACCCGCGAACGCTGCCAGCAATTGCGCTTGCCCTTGATGGTGAACGACAACAAAACCCCCTACACCACCAATTTTACCGTATCGATAGAAGCGGCCGAAGGTGTGACCACCGGGATTTCGGCGGCCGATAGGGCGTTGACGATACAAGCGGCGGTAGCCAAGGCTGCCCAACCCAGCGATCTGGTGCAACCCGGCCATGTTTTTCCATTGATGGCGCAGGCCGGCGGCGTGTTGAACCGGGCCGGCCATACCGAAGCGGGCTGCGATTTGGCCCGTTTGGCGGGCGTCGAGCCGGCGGCGGTAATCGTGGAGATTTTGAACGACGATGGCTCGATGGCCCGGCGTCCGGATCTGGAAGCCTTTGCCGAAACGCACAATCTGAAAATCGGCACCATAGCCGACTTGATCCATTATCGCATCAAGCACGAAAACACCCTGGAACGCATCAGCGAATGCATTTATCCCACCGAATTCGGCGAGTTCCGCCTGTATGCCTATCAAGATCGCAACGATGACAACGTACATTTGGCCCTGGTGATGGGCGACGTGGCCGGTGACGAGCCGGTGTTGGTCAGGGTGCATGCGCGCAACCTGATCGACGATCTGTTTTTTTCGCTACGCAGCGATTGCAGTTTGCCGGTGCGCGAAGCCATGAAAAAAATTGCCGCCGACGGGCGCGGCGTGTTGGTGATCATCCGGCAGAAGGAAGACAACAAGGCCCTTGTGGAGCTGATTCACGCTTATCAGATGCAGGACCACGGTATCAAAAACAGCCGGGATCTCAGTGCCGACGCCGATTGGCGTACCACCGGCACCGGCTCGCGGATTTTGTCCGATTTGGGCGTGCGGCGTCTGAAGGTCATGGGCACGCAGAAAAAATATATCGGTTTGTCGGGTTTCGATCTGGAAGTGGTGGAGCATATCGACACCGCCGTTTGCAGCGGCCCGCAAGCTATAGACAGTATTTAATCCATTAACGAAGGTAATCCTATGACAGCAGTCACTACTCTGGAAGGTCATCTTTCCGCCCAAGGCGGCAAATTTTGCATCGTTTCCTCGCGCTTCAACAGCTTCATCGTCGAGCAACTGGAAGCCGGCGCCATCGACGCCATTGTCCGGCATGGCGGCAATAAAGCCGATATTACCCTGGTGAAGGCGCCGGGCGCCTTCGAATTGCCCATGGTGGTGCAGCGGGTGGCCGCCAGTAAAAAATACCATGCGATTATTGCCCTGGGCGCGGTGATTCGCGGCGGTACCCCGCATTTCGAATACGTGGCCGGCGAATGCGTGAAAGGTATCGCCCAAGTGGCGCTGCAATACGATATTCCGGTCAGTTTCGGCGTATTGACCGTGGACAGCATCGAACAAGCCATTGAGCGCGCCGGCACCAAGGCCGGCAATAAAGGCGCGGAAGCCGCGTTGTCCGCCATCGAAATGGTGAGTCTGTTCAATACCATGGGCGTTTAATGAGTCAAGCAAAAACCAATGCCCGCAAGTGCGCGGTGCAGGCCTTGTACCAGTGGCAAATGAGCGGCGAAAGCCTGACCCGCATCGAAAGCTATTTTCTGGAAGAAGAGCATTTAAAAGGCGCGCAGAAGACCTATTTCAGCGAGCTGTTTCACGGCGTTCCCAAGCAACTGGCCGAGCTCGATGCCGCGTTGGCTGAATTCGTCGACCGGCCGGTGGAAAAAATCGATCCCGTGGAGCGAGCCATTCTGCGCATCGGCGCCTATGAATTGATCAACCGCCTGGAAACGCCCTACAAGGTCATCATCAACGAGGGCGTCAATCTGGCCAAGGATTTCGGCGCGGAAGGCAGTCACAAATATGTCAACGGCATACTGGATAAGGTGTCGCAAAAACACCGCGCCGTCGAAATTGCCGCCAAACAGGCCAAGCCGCAACGCTAATGGCTTTGGCTGAATTCGACCTGATCCAGCGTTACTTCGTCTTGCGAACGCCGCAACATCCGTTTACGCGGTTGGGCGTGGGCGACGATTGCGCCTTGTTGAATTTGCCGCCTGATGCTCAATTGGCCGTCACGACCGATACCATGGTGGAAAACGTGCATTTTTTCGCCGATGCCGATCCCTACCTGTTAGGTCACAAATTGCTGGCGGTCAATTTAAGCGATTTGGCGGCCATGGGCGCGGAGCCCTTTGCTGTGACGCTGGCCTTGACCTTGCCGAAAGTGGATGAAAGCTGGCTGGAAGCGTTTGCCGACGGCTTTATCGGCTTGGCTCAATGGTATGACGTCGATCTGATCGGCGGCGATACCACTTCCGGGCCCTTGAGCCTGACCGTGCAAGCCATGGGCGCCGTGCCAAGGGGCAAGGCCTTGTTGCGTTCCGGCGCCAAGGCCGGCGACCTGATTTTCGTCAGCGGTCAAGTCGGCAACGCCGGCTTGGGTTTGAAAATCAAGCAAGGTTTTGCCTGCGCGGAGCCGGAATTGCCGTTACGCTGCTTTAACCGGCCCGTGCCGCGCATCGCCGAAGGACTGGTCCTGCGCGAGTTGGCCCATGCCTGCATCGATATTTCCGATGGCTTGGCCGCCGACTTGGGACATATTCTGGCGCAAAGCCAGGTAGGTGCCTGTCTGGTTTGGGAGCGTTTGCCCCTGTCCGCGCAGGTAGGGCAATACATCGAGCAAACCGGCGATTGGCAAATGCCGCTGACGGCCGGGGACGATTACGAACTGTGTTTCACCGTTCCCGCCGAACGGGTTCCGCAATTGCCCGCGGGTTGTCATTACATCGGCATGATAGAGGCGGATCCGGGCCTGCGCCTGCAGCGGGCAGGCAACATCGAAGCATTTGAGGCGACGGGTTTTGAGCATTTTTCTTAGAGACCATTACGGCAACAGCCGTTTGAGCGCGGCGCAAATCGTCAGGGATCCACTGTTGTTTCTGGCCTTTGGTTTCGGATCGGGTTTAAGCGGGAAAATGCCCGGTACCTTCGGCACCTTGGCGGCGGTGCCCTTGTATTTACTGTTACTGCAAGGTCCCGGCTGGCTCTACCTGTTTGCTACCTTGGCCGGTATTGTCGGTGGCGTTTATATTTGCGATAAGGCCGCGCAAAAGTTGCAAGTGCACGATTATGGCGGCATCGTCTGGGACGAAATTGCCGGCTTTTTGATCACCATGTGCTGGCTACCTTTTTCCTGGCAAACTTTGTTGGCCGGTTTTGCCCTGTTCAGATTATTCGACATCGTCAAGCCCTGGCCCATCGGCTGGCTGGACCGGCATGTCCAGGGCGGTATGGGCATCATGCTGGACGATGTGGCGGCGGGTTTGTTGGCTGCCCTGGTATTGAATACGCTATTTTAAAACTCTGCATTAGGGCGCCAAATTCAGTGCCAGTTCGGCGGCCGCGCGGATGCTCGGATTGTGGTGTTTGCTTAATTGATTCAGTCGGGCAAGCAGCTTTTTGTCTTCCACGGCGTTGATTTCAAGCAGGGTTTGTTCGACAACGTCATCGTCAACGTGCCGAAGGGCGATCAGCAGCATCTCGGTGCGTTCATCGGTATTCCGCCATTGGTTGATTTGGCGAATCGCCTGGGATACCACTATGCCGGATTCGTCCCGAAGTCCGTCCAGGATGCCTTGCTTTGCTTCGCTGCCGCTTAATGTTCCCAAGGTCATAATGGCTTGCTCCCTGTCGTATTCATCGTCGGCGTTGGCAAGTTCCCGTAATGCGGCTTCCACGAGTTGTAATTTCTCGCCGTCCGTTAATTCATCCTCCAATTCCTCCGCTTGTTCCGACAGAATTTTTTGATATTGTTGCTGAATCAATAGATCGGCCTGCTGATTGGCGTTGAATTCCGGGGGGTGTCGTTGTTTGGACGGCTCGGGGTTGTCAACTGCCGTAATTTCCGTGTTTTGGTAAGCGTCAATCAGGAATTGGAGAAAATTATTTTTATAGCCCGCATAAGCAATGGCTGTAAAAATAGACGATATAAAAACTACTTTTACTAATTTCATTTAATTTTAATTACATTCAGACTTTTAGGCAGTTGACGATGCGGCAACTAGATTCTAGAATGCCGAAGCATTGTGAGGGATTTTTTAAATATATGAATTATAAATATTTTTTTATGTCGGCGAAAGCCGCTTCGAGGTGAAATTATGAATAAAAAGCTATTACTCTGTGTATCGATTTTTGCATTGATGACTTCATCCGCTGCCTTTGCGGACAAAGGCAAGGGTAAAGATGACAAAGGTTTCGATGACAAGCTGAAACACAAAGGCGAAGGCAAGGCTGAGAATTTTTGCCCCGTTAGTCACGCCGAACTGGAAAGTGCGATTATCGCTGCGCAAAGTAAAACTAATGGCGGTCTCGGTTTAAATATGTGGGCCACCGTGGTCAATACAAAAGGCGTGGTTTGTGCCGTCGCCAAATCCGCTGCGCAGTTGAATCAGCAATGGTTGGGTAGTCGGGTCATTTCGGCCCAGAAAGCTTATACGGCAAATGCCTTCAGTATCGATGGCGGCTTGGCCTTGTCCACCGCCAATCTGTATAGCGCGACGCAACCAGGTGGTAGTTTGTATGGCTTGCAACATAGCAACCCCGTCGATACCAATTGGGCTTATGCCGGAAATTCCACAAAATTCGGACGCCGGGACGATCCCATGACAGGGCGCAGAGTCGGCGGTATTAACGTGTTCGGCGGCGGCTTGGCGCTATACAACCAAAGCGGCAAATTGGTCGGGGCGGTTGGCGTCAGCGGCGATACATCGTGCGCCGATCATAATATCGCTTGGCGGGTTCGTCACACTTTGGCTCTTGACTACGTTCCTTCCGGCGTGGCGGGGAACAATAAAGACAACATCATATTTGACATAGTGGATGGCGTCAGTGCCGAGGGATTCGGCCATCCAACCTGTTCAGCCAGTTCTCAAGCCGATAACGACCAAGTATTGCTTGAAGCTCCGTTGCCATAACAAATACGCTGAGCGGTCATGCAAAAGGGCGATGAAAATCGCCCTTTATTATGCTTATGGTTTTTGTTTATTCATCGCAAATATGCCGGGGTTTTCCGCCATCTTCGGGGGTTTGCGCGGTTTTAGGCAGGTTCGGCATTAGATTTTTCATGCCCTCGCCGCATTTCTTCATGTCCCGCATGATGCTGCTTTGCGCGGTTTCCTTGCCGAATGCCATGGCGCGCGCCATGGCGGCGTCGCGTTTCCCTTCGGCGCAAAGGGCCTTGACTTCCGCATCCATGGCTTCGGCTTTTTGCTGGAATGCTTCCATTTCGGCTTCATCGATGTTGGCCATGCAGTTTTGCATGGTTTGGGCCTGCTGCATCAATTGCTGCATTTGCGCTTCCGACATCGGCATGTTTTGGGCCGTTGCGCCGACAGGTAAAAAAAGCAGGCAGAAAACAAAGGGTTTTTTCATGATTATCTCCGGATCAGACATTGAAAGGTGCGCATGCGGGGCGGCGCAAGGTCTAATTTTTCAGGTATTCGTTGATTTGCAATAAATCCTGTTCGCTTAAACTGCCGGCGGTCTGTTTGAGCTTAACGCCGTTGATCAGATAATTGTAGCGGCCTTGGGCGTAGTCGCTTTTGGCTTTGTAAAGATTGCGTTGAATGGCCAGCACGTCCACCATTGTGCGGGTGCCGACTTCCAGACCGGCTTCGGCGGCTTCTACCGCCAGTTGGCCGGATGCGGTGGTCGATTTGAGGGCCTTGACCTGGTCGATGCTGGACAGCACTCCGCGGTAGGCGTCCTTGACGCCGCGGGTAACGCCGCGCTTGACCTTGGTCAATTCCTCCTTGGCCGCTTCGTATTCGAATTCCGCCTGCCGGGTGCGGGACACGGTGCCGCCGCCTTCGAACAAGGGCAGGTTGAATTGCAGGCCGACACTTTCGTTGTCGCCGCGAAAACCGAACTGGTTGCCGTTATCGGATTGCCGGTATTGCGCGACGATGTCCAGGGTCGGTAAATGCTTGGATTGTTGCAGTTCTATATTTTTGCGGATGAATTCGGCCTGATTGACCTGCGCCACAATCGAAAAGTTATTGCTTTCGGCGGTATTGGCCCAAGCGGATATATCGGCCGGGTTGGGGGGGCTCAACGGAATGTCCTCCGGCAGTTTTTTCAAATCCACCACATTGTCGCCGATGATTTCCCGCAGGGCTTCCTTGCGATTATCCAGCAGATTTTCCGCCTCGATAACTGCTGCCATGGCTCGGTCGAAACCGGCTTGGGCCTCGTAAACATCGGTAATGGCAATAATCCCCACATCGAAGCGTTGCTTGGCTTGTTCCAGTTGTTTTTCGATGGCTGTTTTTTCCGCCATGACGAATTCCAGGTTATCCTTGGCCGCCAACACGTTGAAATAGGCTTCCACGGTGCGGGTCATCAGTTCCTGTTGCTTGGCTTGAAATTGCGCTTCCGCCTGGGCAATCTTATTGTCCGCTTGGTCCAATTGCACCCAATGGCTCCAGTTGAATACCGGCTGAGTCAGGTTGACGGTCAGCAAGTTGTCCAAATAGTGCTGCAGGCCGGTACCCAAAAAGCTTTGCTTTTCATTGTTCAGACGATTCCAGGTGCTGCCGGCGGACAGACCCAACTTGGGCAGCATTTGCGCTATGCTTTGAGACTTGATTTCGCCGGTAGCCAATTGATTGATGTCGCTGATCTTGATTTCGGGGTCGTTTTGCACGGCCAAGCGATAAATTTCCATCAGGTCTTCGGCATAAGCAAACTTCAGGGGAATGGATGCCAGGATCAGCGTCGCCAACGTTCGTGTCATTACAATATCTCGTGCGGAAGAATGAAATTATTATCTATTATGGCCTAAAATACAGATACTTCTGCAGCTTAATTTAAGTTTTGCATAAGGTTAGGCCCTCAGTATGGATTCGTCAAAATAAAAAACCAACTCAAAGAGCTACCATGACCAGAAAAGTTACCAAAGCCGTTTTCCCCGTCGCCGGACTCGGCACCCGTTCGCTGCCCGCCACCAAAGCCGTGGCCAAGGAGATGCTGCCGGTCGTCGACAAGCCACTGATCCAATATGCCGTTGAGGAAGCCATCGCCGCCGGCATCGATACCATGATTTTCGTCACCGGCCGCAATAAGGACTCGATTCCCAATCACTTCGATAAATCCTACGAACTGGAAAAAGAGCTGGAAAAAAGCGGTAAAACCGAGTTGTTGAAAATGTTGCGCGAATTGCTACCGCCGCATGTGTCCTGCGTGTTCGTGCGTCAGGCCGAGGCTTTGGGCCTGGGGCATGCGGTGCATTGCGCTAAACCGGTAGTCGGCGATGAGCCGTTTGCGGTGATTTTGCCTGATGACCTGATAGAAGACGGCAGCCGCGGTTGCATGCGACAAATGGTGGATTTGTTCGAGCAACAACAGAGCAGTATTTTGGGCGTCGAGCGGGTCGATCCCAAGGAAACCCATAAATATGGCATCGTCGAGCATACCGAGACCTTGCCCGGCGTCGGCAAGCTGAAATCCATCGTCGAAAAGCCCAAGCCGGAAGTGGCGCCGTCCAACATTGCCGTAGTTGGCCGTTATATTCTGACCCCGGCCATATTCGAGAAAATCGAAACCACCGGCCGCGGCGCGGGCGGCGAAATTCAGTTGACCGACGCCATTGCGGCCTTGATGCGGGACGAACAAGTCTTGTCTTACGAATTTAAAGGCAACCGCTACGATTGCGGCTCGAAATTCGGCTTCCTGCTAGCCAACGTCGAATATGGTCTGTTACATGCGGAAATCAAATCCGAGTTTGCCGATTATTTGAAACAACGGACAGCTAAAATCTGACCATCATGCCGGGATGCCGGTTGCCGCCGGTTTCCCGGCATGGCCGCGCATAAAATGATTTTTTCCCATGGCCGGCGGGCCGAGAGCCGACGATAATAGGCGGTTTGTCTTGGGCCGCTTGTCATGAGTCTGCGTTATCAGATTATTTTTCGCATCCTGTTGTCGTCGCTGTGTATCCTGCTGTTGGGCGGGGCGATTGCGATTTGGCAGGCCAGACAGGCGGTCGAAAAAGAGGTCGAAGCTTCCATCCACTTGGCGCTACAGCTGGTTACCCTGGGCATGGCCGATATTTCGTCGTTGCAAAGTCCCGAGGATTTGTCCCGCTTGCGGGCGCTGCGGCAAACCCGCCATCTGAGCATGCAATTGCTAAAGGCGGACGGGCGGTTGGTGCATTTCGCCGGCGAACCGCAAGCCAGCCGCGCGGAGGACATGCCGCCGGCCTGGTTCATCCGCGCGGTCAAGGGCCAGTATCCCAAGGTCGAACAGCGGATCGAGACGCAAAGCGGGGAGGCCTTGACCTTGATCATCGAAGCCCAGCCGCTGGACGAAATTACCGAAGTCTGGCATGAAAGCCTGAGTTTTTTCAGTTCCTTGTCTCTATTGACTCTGCTGAGTTTCCTTGTCGTCAATCTGGTTCTCAACAAGTCTTTGCAAGCCATCGGCGTGATTGTCGAGGCATTGCGCATCATCGAAACCGGGCAGTACAAGCACCAGTTGCCGTCCTTTGCCACCGATGAGTTCGACGGTATCGCCAAAGCCATCAATCATATGACGCTGGAATTGGAAAAGACCCGTCGGGAAAACAGCGACCTGACTCAGCATTCCTTGGCCATTCAGGAAGAAGAGCGCCAGCATTTATCCCAGGAACTGCACGACGAGTTCGGTCAGTCCCTGACCGCCATCAAGGTCATGGCCGTCACTGCCGCCCGGCCTAACGCCGATGTCGGTAAAATTACCGCCACCATAGGCGATATTTGTGATCACCTGACTTTGGTGTTGCGTTCCATGATGCAACAATTGCACCCCTTGATTTTGACCGAACTGGGCTTGAAAGCGACCTTGGAAGAGATGGTTAACCATTGGTCCGAACGAAATCCGGATTTGAAATTAAGTATCGACTGCGGCGACGAAGTGGACGGCCTGGATAAAAACATCACCCGGCAAATATTCAGGGTGATACAGGAGTGCCTGACCAATGTTATTCGTCATGCCGGGGCCCGGCGGGTCCGGATCGATCTGCACAGGCCGGCCGGCGAGAGCAGATTGTGTTTGAAGGTATCCGACGATGGGCGGGGCTGCGACTTGCAAAACCTTAATCGCGGTTTCGGTTTGCGCGGTATTAAGGAGCGGGTTAAATCCCTGGCTGGAGAAGTTTTGTTAGACTCGCGGCCCGGCGCCGGCATGCGCATCACCGCCTGGATACCTATTGGCGACGAATGCGCGGACAGACGCGGCTAAACAAGCTCAACCGTCGGATTGGCGGGCCGGGCGGCTGCTTTTTTCCGCTTCCTGGAAAAACCTGAAACAACTGCGTCCGGCCTCCTTGGCCTGATACATGGCATTGTCTGCTTTTTTCAGCAAGGTTTTGGCGTCGATGCCATGAGAGGGATACAGCGCAATACCCAAGCTGGTGGAAATATTGATGGTGTGCCGTTCAATGATAAAGGGTTGATTCAAGGTGTGCACAACGTTTTCCGCAACCAGGGTCGCCTCTCTGGCGTCATCGATACGGGAAAGCAGAATCACGAATTCATCGCCGCCGAGGCGGGCCACGGTGTCCGTTTCGCGCTTGATGCAGGTTTGCAAGCGCCTGGCGACTTCGGCCAGCAGCAGGTCGCCGATGCCGTGTCCCAGGGTGTCGTTGACCGGCTTGAACCGGTCCAGATCCAGAAACATCAGCGCCAGCTTGGCTTTTTCCCGGCGCACTTGGGCCAGGGCCTGGTGCAAGCGATCGGTCAGCAGGGTGCGGTTGGGTAAATCGGTCAATACATCGAAATGAGCCAAGTGCCTGACTTCCTCTTCGATTTCCTTGCGGCTGGTGATGTCCTGCATGCTGCCGACATAATGCGTGATTCGGCCGGTGTTGTCCTTGACGGCGGTGATGGTGAGCCATTCCGGATAGGTATCGCCGTTTTTGCGCCGATTCCAGATTTCGCCTTGCCAATAGCCCGTTTTCGCAATGATGGACCACATATCGTCGTAAAAACCGGCATCATGGATGCCGGAGCGCAAAATATTCATTTTTTTGCCGACGACTTCTTCGGTCATATAGCCGGTCAGGTCGGTAAAGGCCCGATTGACTTTCAGGATCACGGTTTCGTGGTCCGTGATCACCATGCTCTCCTGGGACTCGAAAGCGGTGGCGGCGATGCGTAATTGAATTTCCACTGATTTGCGCTCCGAGATGTCCCGGAAAAATCCGACCGTACCCAATAGGGTCCCGCTTTCCTCGATAACCGGGGCCTTGAAAGTCTCCACCCATTTCTGCCCGTCCGCGCCGACAATTTGTTCCTCGGTTATTTTTTGTCGTCTGGATAGCATGACGGCCGCGTCGTCCGCCCGGTAGGCATCGGCGAAATTTTTGCCGGCGATGTCGTAATCCGTTTTGCCGATCAAGGCATCCGGGTTGGGAGCTCCAAACGAGCGGGCAAACACCTGGTTGACTGCCAGAAAACGGCTTTGGGGGTCTTTTAGCCAGACACCGAAGGGAAAGTTGTCCAGCAGCGCGCGTTGATAGCCTTCTTTTTGCGCCAGGGCCGTTTCGATGCGTTTGCGGGCGCTAATGTCCTGCGCAAAGGTGAAACTGAATTCCTCGCCGTTGAAAACGATGTGATGACCGGTGATGGCGACGTCGAACAAACCGCCGTCCTTGCGCCGGTGGCGGGTTTCAAAATGCAAGGTCTTTTGGTTTTGCAGTTGACGCCAGACTTCGGGCCAAGCCGAGGCGGGGAAGTTGGGATCGAAATCCCAAGGATGCATGCCAGTCAATTCTTCAGGCGAGTAACCCAGGGATTGACTGGCGTAGGCATTCGCGTATTGCACGGTGCCGTCGGAGCTAACCCTGTAAAAAGCGGTGTTGCTTTTATCCAGTATGGCTTTGGCCAGCCACAGTTCATTTTCTATTTGCTTGCGGTCGGTAATGTCTTCGTAAACGCCCAGCACGCCGATGACATTGGACTGGTTGTCGCGCAGCGGGGTTTTGGAGGTGCGCAACCAGATGGTTTGGCCGTTCGGCGTGGTTTGCGGTTCTTCGTAGGCCAGTTTGCACGCGCTGGCCCGCATGACTTGTTGGTCGTCGAATCGGTATAAATCGGCCTGATCTTTCCAGGTCAGATCGAAATCCAGTTTGCCGATCACGCCCAGGGGACCGGATTCGCCGCCATCTTGGGCGAATGCCGTGTTGCAACCCAGGTAGCGCGAGTCCAGGTCCTTCCAAAAAACCCGCATCGGTATGGTTTCTATGATCGATTGCAATATGTTGCGGGATTGCAGCAGCTCCGCGGCCGTGCGGGCTGTTTCGGTGATATCGTACAGGATCACCATATGCAGCCCCGTATAAACCGGCTCGAGCGGGGTGGCCGTGGCCAGCGCGGTTTTGATGGTGCCGTTTTTGCAGCAAATTCTGACTTCGAGAGGTTCGAAATTTCCGCCGTTGGCTTGCATGGCGTCCAAGCGCGCTTGCCAGGTATCGACCACCTCTTGCCGGTAATCCGCATCGGGATATGCCTTCGACCACCATGCGTGCAGAGTTGGGGTGTCGTCTTGGCTAAATCCGAATACCTTGCTGAATTCCGGGTTCATCAGCACAATATTGTGCGCGTCGTCGTTTAAGGCAATAGGGATGGGGCAGGCGGCGATAATGGCGTTTAGGTGGCGCTTGTCCTGCTGTATTTGGGCAAGTAAGGTCAAAAAATAGATAATTAAACCGCTGACGGCCGTTGCCACCGCAAGCGAGGCGACTAGACCGGTCAACAGGTAATTGGCCGTTAACCGGCCCTCCAGCAGGAAATTCATGCCGGCGACAATCAGCAATGTCATCGCGACCGCCAATATTACGGCGCTCAGCCAGATTTGCCATTTGTTTAGGGCTTGCAGGCGGGTGATGAGCGTATTGTTCAAGACGTGAATCGGACTCTTTGATTTTCCAGGCGTGGTGCTTCGGCGTGCTGTTTCGTTATCGATGCGCGGAGTATCGATAGCGGCCATTTTGTAGGCATTCTCTTACAAAACAGCCGCGAGGTAAAACGTACCAATGTCCAATATCAAAGAGCTTTTCAGGTTATTTTGCCCAGGCAATCAAGCGCTTGATTGCGGATGGCGTAAATGGAATCAAGTTATGCGGTTTGTATTGTCCGTCAAGCGGCAGAACAAGTTTCAGCTTATGGCTTTAAAGCCGATGTCGGTGCGGTAATACATATCCCGCCAGTCGATTTGCCTACATAGCTGATAGGCTTTGGTTTGGGCGTCCGCAATCGATTGTCCCAGGGCGCAGGCGCACAGCACCCGGCCGCCGGCGGTGACGACGTCGGCCCCTTGTTGTTGGGTGCCGGCGTGAAAAACCTTGCAGTCGGTACTGTCGTTGGGTAAGCCGCTGATGACATGGCCCTTGGCGTAGTCGTCCGGATAACCGCCCGCCGCCAATACCACGCCGAGGGCCGGGCGTGCGTCCCATTCGGTGCCGATTTGATCGAGGCTTTTGTTCAGGGCGGCCAGGCAGAGTTCCACCAAATCGCTTTGCAAGCGCATCATGATGGGCTGGGTTTCCGGGTCGCCGAAGCGGCAGTTGTATTCCAATACCTTGATGCTGCCGTTTTTGCCTATCATCAAGCCGGCATATAAAAAGCCGGTGTATTCGTTGCCGTCATCGCGCATGCCTTTTAGGGTGGGGATGATGACTTCGTCCATCACCCGCTGGTGTATCTCCGGAGTGACGATGGGGGCGGGGGAGTATGCGCCCATGCCGCCGGTATTGGGCCCTTGGTCGCCGTTGTCGCGGGCCTTGTGATCTTGCGAAGTGGCCATCGGCAGCGCGTGCAAGCCGTCGGCGATGACGATGAAACTGGCTTCCTCGCCGGCCAAAAACTCTTCGATCACCACCCGGTGGCCGGCCTCGCCGAAACTGTTGCCCGACAACATGTCCCGCACGGCGTCTATGGCTTGTTGTTTGGTTTGGGCGACGATGACGCCCTTGCCGGCCGCCAAGCCATCGGCTTTCACCACTATCGGCGCGCCTTTGCGCTGGATATAGGCAATGGCCGGTTCGGGGTCGCTAAAGGTTTGATAGTCCGCGGTGGGGATGCCGTGGCGAGTCATGAAGTCCTTGCAGAACGATTTGGAGCCTTCCAATTGCGCCGCTTGCGCGGTCGGGCCGAAACAAGCCAGACCGGCGGCATTGAAGGCGTCCACCACGCCTTTCACCAGCGGCACTTCAGGGCCTATGATGGTCAAGCCGATGTCGCGGGCTTGAGCGAAATTCAACAAGCCGGCGATATCGTCCGCCTGGATGGCGACGTTTTCCACGCCTGCTTCGAGTGCGGTGCCGGCATTGCCGGGGGCGACGAATACCTGGCTGACATGGGCGGATTGTTTGGCTTTCCAGGCCAGGGCGTGCTCACGGCCACCGCTGCCGACGATCAAAATTCTCATGGGATACAAAACCTTGGTTTGATGGATGGTTTAAAATTTTTCGGCAAATTTTAACGGGATTTGCCGGGGTGGGTTGGAATTTGTGCGGCGGCCGTGTTAGCGTGCGCCGTGCGACGATTCATATCGGATAATGCTTTTTATAAATTTTGGGAGTTGCTATGACGGACTGTCTTTTTTGCAAAATGGTAAGCGGTGAAATCAAACCGGATGTGGTGTTTGAGGATGAAAAAGTGCTGGCATTCAAGGATATCAATCCGCAGGCACCCATGCACGTCTTGGTGGTGCCCAAACTGCATATCGCGAATTTGAACGCCTTGCGGGAGGCGGCCCTGGGAGGGCATATGCTCAAAATCGCCGCCTGTATCGCGGAAGAGCAGGGCTACGCCGAATCGGGTTATCGGGCGGTATTCAATTGCAACGATGACGGCGGCCAAACCGTGCATCACTTGCATTTGCATGTTATCGGCGGTCGGCGCATGACATGGCCGCCGGGTTGATGACGCAGATTTGCCCCCCCCCCGGTCGCTAATAAGCCATAAGCCCATGGGCGACGACCGTATAGGCGCGCGATAAAGGTGGGGAGGGTAAGATTTCCGCTTGAAGTTGGTGGCGGCCGGACAGCAGGTTATCGCGGCCGATGAGTTTTCAAAATGGTTTATCCGGCGTTACAGGCGATTGGCGGGCGGCATTTTTTCTCTTAACTTCAAGAAGCGATAATAACGGCTGCTCGATATCAGGCCGCTTTCTGCTGCCTCGCGTACCGCGCAGTCCTTGTCGTTGACATGACGGCAGTCGTTAAAGCGGCACTTGCCGATAAAGGGGTGAAACTCTCGGTAACCCCAGGCCAGTTGCGCCTCCGACAAGCCTGCCAAGCCGAAAATAGCCACGCCGGGGCTGTCGATCAAGTCTCCGCCGCTAGGTAAATGATACAGCGTGGCGGCGGTGGTGGTGTGGCGACCGTGACGGGTGGTTTCGGATACGCTGTTGATTTTGAGGGTTTTATCCGGTAACAGGGTATTGGTCAGCGACGATTTGCCTACTCCGGATTGGCCGGCAAACATGCTGGTTCGCTGCGATAAAGCCTGCCGCAAGGTGTCGAGGCCGACTTGTCGGTTAGCGCTGACCCGGTATAGGGTGTAGCCCAGGGTCAGGTAGTTTTGCAGTTCCAGTTCGACCGACTCCGAATAGGGCAGGTCGATTTTGTTGAAGACCAGCGAGGCGTCGATATTGCAGTTTTCGCAGATGGCCAGATATTGGTCCAACAATAAAAAATCGCAATCCGGTTCGGCGGCGAAGACTACGAAAATAGTGTCGATATTGGCGGCGACAGGCCTGATTTGATCGCCGCGGCTGGGCCGTTGCAACACCGAGCGTCGCGGTAATAGTTGCTCTATGCGGCCTTGGTCCGGAGCGGACTGCGACAGCAAAACCCGGTCGCCCACCACCACCGTATCCAGTTTGCGCAGGGTTTGGCAAAGAACGATTTGTTCGCCCACTTCCACCGCAATGCCCTTGCCAAGGTGGGCGATAACCAAGCCTTCCCCGAGAGAGGTCATCAGGCAGTCTGCATTTTTTCTTCGATGTGAGCGATTCGGATCGCCGCTGGCGGGTGGCTGTAATGGAAGGCCGAGTAAATCGGGTCGGGTGTCAAGGTGCTGGCGTTTTCTTCATAGAGTTTGACCAAGCCGCTGATCATTTTGCTGCCTTGCGCGTGTCGGGTGGCGAACTCGTCGGCTTCGAATTCGAATTTACGTTGAAAGTAAGCGCTGATCGGCTGCATGAAGGTGGTGAATACCGGCGATACCAGCATGAACAGTAACAGGGCCGCCGCATTGGAATGAGTGTCTACGCCCAGGCCGTCGAAAAACCAAGCCTGAGTGATCAGCCAGCCCAATACCGCAAAGCTGATCAGCGTCATCACCGAAGAGGCGATCAACATTTTGATCACATGTTTGCATTTAAAGTGGCCCAGTTCGTGAGCTAAAACGGCTTCCAGTTCTTCTTCATCCAGCGAATTGACCAGGGTGTCGAAAAATACGATGCGTTTGTTATTGCCCAAGCCGGTAAAGTAAGCGTTGCCATGGCCGGAACGGCGCGAGCCATCCATGATGAAAATGCCCTGGCTGTTAAAGCCGCAACGCTCCAGCAGGTTTTTGATGCGGTCTTTCAGGCTGCCGTCCTGCATCGGGGTGAATTTATTGAACAGCGGTGCAATCAGTGTTGGGAACAGCCAGCTCATCAACAGCGAAAAAGACATGATGATGGCCCAGGCATATAGCCACCACAGGCTGCCGATGCTGGACATCACCCATAAAATCAGGGCCAGAATCGGCAGACCTATCCCCAGGGTCAGGCCCATGGAGATGAGTTGGTCCTTGGCGAATTGCGGCAGAGTGTTTTTGTTGAAGCCGTATTTGTCTTCAATGACAAAGGTTTGATACAGGCTGAACGGGATTTCGATCAGCGTCATCAAGATAAAGATGCTGGCCACGGCAATTAAATCGGCCCACATGGGTGATAAATCGAATGTCGACCAAAAGTCGAAGGCCAGGCTGATGCCGCCGCCCAAGGTCAGCAATAGTAAAAACAACATGCCGACCCCTCCATCGATGTCGCCCAGTTTGCTTTTTTCGATGGTGTAATCGGCGGCTTTTTGGTGCGCGGACAATGTCACCCGGTCCCGGAAAGCCAGGGGTACTTCGTTACGATGGCTGGCAACATGGGCTTTTTGTCGGGCCGAGAGCCAAAACTGGACGCTGTAGGAAAGGGTCAGGGCGAATAAAAATATGACTGTAAAGGTGTTCATCGATACGGATTGGTGGAGGGGGGTTAACAATTAGCGGTACAGGGTAGCTAATGCTACAATTTGCCGCAACATTATTAATCTACAAGCCTTAACGGAAATAAAAATGGCTCAGGATGCTGACAATCTAATCTGGATCGATCTGGAAATGACCGGGCTCGATCCGGATACCGACTTGATTATCGAAATCGCCACGGTCGTCACCGATAAAAATCTTAATTTGTTGGCGGAAGGTCCGGTCCTTGCGGTTCATCAATCCGAAGCGGCACTGGCGGCGATGGATGACTGGAATCAGCGCCACCATGGCCAGTCCGGTTTGATTCAGCGGGTCAGGGAGTCTGGCATCACCGCGGCGGACGCCGAGCGATTGACGCTGGAATTTTTAGCTGATTGGTTGCCGGCCAGGTCATCGCCGATTTGCGGGAACAGCATTTGTCAGGACAGGCGTTTTTTGTACCGGCACATGCCCAAGCTGGAAGAATATTTTCATTATCGCAATCTTGATGTATCGACAATAAAAGAACTGGCCGGGCGTTGGGCGCCGCAATTGAAGGATGGTTTCAGTAAAAAAGCCACTCACAAAGCCCTGGATGACATTCTCGAATCCATAGAAGAATTAAAGTATTACCGAGAGCATTTTTTCAGGCTTTAAGATCTGGAATCTTCGGTTAAATCCAATGTTCGACGCGCTTGTCGGCCGTAAACCCAAATCCCTATTTTTTTAAAAACCAGGTAATTCCCTCCTATGTTAGATCCTCGTTTATTCAGAAGCGAACTGGAATTCGTGCAACAACAACTCAATAGACGCGGCGTGGAATTCGCCGTCGATAATTATCTGGCCTTGGAAAGCCGCCGGAAAGACATTCAGGTTAAAACCCAGGAGTTGCAAAACGAGCGTAACACCCGTTCCAAGGCGATCGGTCAGGCCAAGGCCAAGGGCGAAGACATTCAGCCGCTGCTGAATCAGGTGGCGGATTTGGGCGATCAACTCAAGGCCGCGGAAACCGAATTGGCCGAGATTCAAACGCAGTTGAACGCCATTATGGAGGGCCTGCCCAATATTCTGGATGAGGCCGTGCCGGCTGGAAAGAGCGATGCGGATAATGTCGAAATCGGCCGTTGGGGCGAATTGCCCCGGTTTGATTTTACACCTAGGGATCATGTGGATTTAGGCGAGCCGCTAGGCATGAATTTTGAGTTGGGCGCAAAAATCGCCAGCGCGCGATTTGTGGTCTTGGCGGGTAAGCTTGCCACGTTGCAGCGAGCCATCATTCAACTAATGTTGGATACGCACGTCAATGAGCATGGTTATCAGGAAACTTATGTACCCTTCCTGGCCAATGCCGATAGCTTGCGCGGTACCGGCCAGTTGCCCAAGTTCGAGGCGGATTTGTTCACCGTCAGGAACGATCCGACTTTTTACCTGATTCCGACCGCCGAAGTACCAGTCACCAATATCGTGCGCGACGTGATTGTCGATGCCAAGCAGATGCCGCTGAAATATGTCTGCCATTCGCCGTGTTTCCGCAGCGAGGCGGGGGCTTACGGCAGTGATGTGCGCGGTATGATACGCCAACATCAATTCGAAAAAGTCGAACTGGTGCAAATTGTCGCGCCGGAGCAATCGGCTCGGGCGCATGAAGAACTGACCGCGCACGCGGAAGCGATTTTACGCAAGCTGAATTTGCCGTACCGTAAGGTCTTGCTGTGTGCCGGCGATACTGGGTTCTCATCGTCGAAAACCTATGATTTGGAAGTTTGGCTGCCGGGCCAGCAAAAGTATCGCGAGATTTCGTCCTGCAGTAATTTCAAGGATTTTCAGGCGCGACGCTTGCAAGCGCGCTGGCGCAATCCCGAGACGGGTAAGCCGGAGTTGGTGCACACACTAAACGGCTCGGGCTTGGCGGCGGGTAGGACTCTGATTGCCGTGATGGAAAATTATCAAAACCAGGACGGCACAATCACCGTGCCCGAAGTATTGCGAGCATATATGGGAGGTGTTGATCGTATCGGTTGAGCGACAAGAAATACACGGACAACTGGATCGGTTTTGGATCAAAACTAATCGGTAGTATCATCTTCGTTGATCGACTCTGTCTGGAGGGCTTGTTCTTGCGGATGCGGACGGTCATAAATTATAAAAACAACATTTATGAGGAGGTACCATGAGTGAAAACGAGGTTGCGTCGTTATACGAGCGGTTGGGCGGCGAAGCGGCGGTTAATGCGGCCGTGGATATTTTTTACGATAAGGTATTAAGCGATTATCGAATCAATCGGTATTTCGATAAAACCGATATGCCGAAGCAGGTTGCCCATTTGAAGGCTTTCATGACGGTAGCTTTCGGAGGTCCGAACGATTATACGGGGCGCTCATTGCGAGACGGGCATGCCAGGCTGGTTGCCATGGGTTTGAATGACTCGCATTTTGATATCGTTATGGAGCACTTGGGTTCAACCATGCGGCAATTGAATGTACCTGCTGAATTAATAGAAGAGGCTGCGGCTATAGTAGAGTCGGTTCGTGGCGAGGTTTTGGGCAAGTAGTTTTGTCAAGGGGGCGCGGGGTCTTTTCGATCCCGCAGCCAGTCCGGCGCGTAAAAAATAAC
>NZ_JANIBJ010000017.1 GCF_024505185.1 Methylomonas subterranea | reverse complement strand
AGCCCGCCCTTGCTGCCGCCGGGCGGGCTAATTCCGGCCTACGGGCTAAACGGCCTGTTTGATCCGGGCCAGGGCATTTTCCAGATTGGCCATGCTGGTGGCAATGGAAATACGGATGTGGCCCGGGCAGCCGAATGCCGAACCCGGCACCAGCGCCACGCCGGCTTTTTCGATCAAATACTCGGCAAATTGCAAATCGTCGTCTATGCCGTCCAGCCTGTTCAGCAGTTTTTCCACGTTGGGAAATACGTAAAACGTGCCGTCCGTCGGCAGGCAGTCGATGCCGTCTACGCTGTTCAATTCGGCCACCACGAAATCGTGGCGCTTTTTAAATTCCACCATCATGGTATCGATGCAGCTTTGGTCGCCTGTCAAGGCGGTTTCGGCGGCGACTTGCGAAATCGAGGTTGGGTTGGAGGTGCTTTGCGATTGAATGATGCACATGGCTTCGATCAAATCCGCCGGGCCGGCGCAATAGCCGATTCGCCAGCCGGTCATGGAATAAGCCTTGGATACGCCGTTCAGCACGATGGTGCGCGGGTAAAAATCCGGCCGTGCGTTCAGTATGTTGACGAACCCGCCCTTGTTCCACAGGATGTGTTCGTACATATCGTCGGTGGCGATCAGCACGTTTGGATAATCCTGCAACACTTCGCCCAGCGCTTTCAATTCATCCAGGCTATAGGCGGCACCGGTCGGGTTAGACGGGCTGTTGATGACGAACAAGCGGGTTTTGTCGCTAATCGCCGCGCGCAATTGCGCCGGGGTGATCTTGAAATTTTGCGACTGGCCGGCTTCCACGATGACCGGCACGCCGTCGGCCAACAGCACCATATCCGGGTAGGAAACCCAATAGGGCGCGGGAATGATCACCTCATCGCCGGGGTTCAACAGGGCCTGGGCCAGATTGTAAAAACTTTGCTTGCCGCCGCTGGAGACCAAAATCTGCTTCAGCTCATAGTCCAGGCCGTTATCGCTTTTAAACTTTTGCGCGATGGCTTTTTTCAGGCTGGGAATGCCGTCAACCGCGGTGTACTTGGTAAAGCCGTTGTCCAGGGCTTTGACGGCGGAAGCCTTGATGTGGTCGGGCGTGTCGAAATCGGGCTCGCCGGCGCCCAGGCCGATAATGTCCTTGCCGGCCGCGCGCATGGCGGCCGCCCGGGCGGTAATGGCTAAAGTCGGTGACGGTTTGACGGCTTTGACGCGATTGGACAGTGTGATGCTCATGGTTCCTCGGTTGGCTAGGCTGTAAAATTGGCGCGTATTATACGGTAAAAGCGCATAAAACAGCCTGTGCCGTATCAGGATGGGCCGGTATTTTCATGGCAAAACGCCCGCCCGTCACTCCCCTTTATATTGCCTGTTTGACTAGCTCCCAATCCAGATCGAATTGAAAGACTTGTTCCGGCTCGGCCGCGGCGGATACCCGTTTGCTGCGTTCGTCGGTCAACGGGTGGGTTTGGAATAGTTCCGGGATATTGCCGGTCAGCTCGTCGGCTTTTTGGATCTTTTCGAAAAATGCCGCCAGATGCCGTGGCGACAGGCCCGCCGCGGTCATGATTTCGATGGCGCCGTCGTCGGCGCTGCGCTCCTGGTCGCGGTCGAAGGACAGGCTGTCCAGTTGCGCGCTGAGTTCGATCAATTGCGACAATGCCGAAACATCGCCGAACACGATGCCGATCAAAACGCCCATGCCGGCCTGACGCACCAATTTGCGCATGCTGTGGCGCTGCAACACGTGCGTCAACTCGTGGGCCAGCACGCCGGCCACCTGTTCCGGGTTGTCGGCGTTTTCGATCAAACCGGTGGTGACCACCACATAACCGCCGGGGAAGGCGAAGGCGTTGATCATATCGGCATCGACCACCGCCACCTGGTATTCGATATCCGCACCGTCAAACTGGTCTATGCGTTTGATAATGGCGTCGACGGCGTCGGTGACGGTTTTATCGCTGACGGTTTTTTTGCCCACCTGATAGTTTTCGAAGGCCATGGCGCCGATTTTTTGTTCCCATTCATACGGAATCATATCGGCAATCAACGGCGCGGAATAATGCAGCGTGAAGTAAGCGCCGACAAAAAACGCCGCGATCAGTGCCAGATAGACCGGCACCCGGTGTCGTTCGCCCTTTAACCGCCCATGTTGCCTGGCTTGCAATTCGCTGATGTGCTCCCGGGCCGGCGGCGGTATGTTCAGCGACAGCAGTTTATCGAATATCTCCGGTTCCCCGCATAGCAGCGCGTGGCGGCCGTCATGACCCGACCAGCTGATTTGCAGCGTGACGCCGGGGTCACCGATCAACTCCAACACGGTGCCTTGCAAGGCGATGGCGACGCGCTCCCGCTCGCCGAGTTCGAATTCTATCAATCCGTGAGTGGAAACCGAAAACTGCACGGTAAATTTTTCCCTCCCGGCGTAATACAAGCCGTTGAAATGACTCACCAAACTCATAACTCGCCCGCCATGCCCGGTGATGCGTCCGCCGAATTAGCGGGTTGGAATGAATTGACGTACCCAGGAGCCGAAGCCGGGCGAATTGCGGGTTTGAATATACACGTCTCCCGGCCCATGGAAGCGGCACACCAAGCCTTCACCGCTGGTAAAGCTGGAAATCCAGCCCTTGGAGGCTTTTTCGATTTTATAGTTGGCGTTGGCGCTCCAGGCCACCATGTGGCTGTTGTCGATGATGCGGGTTTCGCCCGGTGCCAGGGTCAGTTTTTGAATGCCGCCGTAGGTGCTGATGGCCAGCTTGCCCTTGCCGCTGACCCGCATTACGAAAAAACCTTCGCCGGAAAACAGGCCCTTGGTCAAGTTCTGCGCCTTGGTGGAAACCTGCACCGATTGCTCGGCGGCCAGAAAGCCGTCTTTTTGCAATATGTATTCCTCCGAGCCATCCAGTTCCAGCACGGCGATTTCACCGGGATAAGCCGATGCCATCATCACTTGGCCGGGGCCGCGCGCCGCCGTAACAGTTTGGAAAAACAGCGATTCGCCGGTTAGCAGTTTGCGGGACAAACCGCCCAACAAGCCTCTTTCCATTTTGGAGTCTACATCCAGGGTCTCGCTCATGGTGATCATGGCGCCGGATTCGGCCTTGATGGCTTCGCCCGATTCGAGATTGACCAGCAAAGTCGAAAAAGCGCCCGGATTGGTGATGTCGAATTTCATAAATCGCTCCAGTTAATTGATGGCAAGCGGCAAGTCTAACGGAATTAATTGTTCTATCAACAGGCAAATGCAAATTAAGCGCTAAAAAAGCATGTTTTAAGCTTAACAACCACGTTTTTTAGGCCAAATGCCTGGAAAAACCCTGGAAAAAATTTCAAATTCCATGCGTTCATGGCATCGGGACTCATTCTTTTTCTAGGCCTTCGGCCCTATAGACAAAAAAGGGAAACCACCTAAACTTCCCCCCGGTTTTGTCATGTTAATGGTCACGGAAATTTCCTAAATTGATGCCCGTCGGTTTGCCTTATTTGAAAAGGGTGGTTCTGGTTGTGGACACCGAGTTGTCCACTTACAAGGGAATTCGCCGTATCTGTCTGGATTCGACTACGGAGGTGCATTCATTCAGTTGCCGCAAGGACCTGTTCAGGTGGCTGCGGACAAATCACGCGCAATTGATCCATGGCCACATTGCATGTTGCATGGTTCTGGATACAAAGTTCATGGATATTTGCGACGACGGCTTGCTTGCCGCCACTTGGCTTTGTTGTTCAAAAATTTATATCGGCAGATTGCTCAAGGGTGCAAATCTTTTGCGGCAAATGAATATCGGCTCAACCGAGTTTATCGAAAAGCCTTTTCGGCTGGATGTCATGCAGTCGGCTTTGGAACAGATTTTTTCCCGGCACATTTACCGGGTAGAAATAAGTCGGCAATTCATTAATTTGACGAAAAGAGAACTGGAAACCTGCGAGTGGTTGGTGAAAGGCTGTTCAACGCAGGAAATTTCCCACAGGATGGGAATTGCCATTAAAACCGTTAAAGTGCATAGGGCCAATCTGATGCGTAAAATCAAGGCCAAATCGGTTGCCGAATTGATCAGGGACTATGACGCCTTTACCTCGCTTGCCAATCAAACCCGGTTAATGCCAAGTCCCCAGGTATTCGATGATGTTCTCATTTGAGCCTATAGCCATGAAAATCAATTACCGCCGGTGGTTCGAGCCTAACGGTTTGCCTTGCAATGCAGGCAATGGAAAAAAATCATGACCTTGAGCAAATTTCCACCGGTTGCCTCGATCGCTCAAAAGCAGGTCGCGCTGTCGCATTCGACCATGACGGTTGCCCAGGCCGCCAAACTGATGGTTGAGAAAAATCTCAGCAGTGTAATCGTCGAGAAAGATTGCCAACGCTATATTTTTTCCATCGAAGCCTTATTGGCGCATCTGGCGCGGGACGGCGACAGAAATGCGCTTTTAAGCGATATTTCCCTACCCGTACTGCCGTGCATTCAGCAGAATCAACATGTGCTGGCGGCAATGGAATGTCTCGAAGCTTTCGGTAGAAGATATTTGGGCATTACCGACGGCGATGCCCTCAAGGGAATCCTGACCTATACCGATTTGCTCTCGGCGATTACTCCCACGGTTCTGGTGGAGAAAAAAAAGGTCGGGGAATTAATTTCCAGGTCCGAGCTCATTTCATTTTCGTCCGATTGGATACTTGAAGATATCTTGTGTCATTTCAATGATTTGGAGGATTGCGTCGTCGTTGTCGAAGGCGATGTCGCGGTCGGCATCATTACGACCAAGGACGTGTTCAGGATAATCGCCGGCGGCAAAAATATCTGTATGCCGTTGACTCATTACATGAGCAGTCCGGTGACCACCATTCGGACAACGGCGACTATTTTGGAAGCCCTGACGCAACTTAAAACGCAAAACATCAAACGCTCGGTTGTCGTCAACGAATCTGCCCGGTTGGTAGGGCTTATTACGCAAAGCGAATTGGTGAGGTATGTCTACGGTACCTGGATCAGTCTGACCAAATACCATGGCGGCGAACTGCGCGAGTTGATCGACATGCTCGACCTCGAGCGCGGGGATAAGCGCGGCATTTTCACAGCGGGCGAATTCGTCGGATTGGATGACAAGCAAGGCTTTCAACGGAAATTAAACAACGAGCTGGACAGGATTGGTCGATACCGGTCCGCGCCATTTTCTTGCGCATTGTTCAGTATCTCTATTTGCAAGCAAAACCAGTGCGTTACGCAATCTCAACCCTACTATGAAACCCTGAATAACATAGCGGCGCAATTGCCGAATTGGGTCAGAAAATCCGACGGTGTCGCCCATTGGAACGACGACTCGTTCGCGGCTTTGTTGCCGCATACCGACGTCGCCGGCGCCCGTGTGTTTGCAACGCGCGTTAAGGCCTGTATCGAGAGGTTGGTAAGCGATACCGGTATCGACCTGATGGTAAACATAGCCATCAGACAAATTTCAACCAAGGATCAACTGGACGAATATCTTGTTGATATCGATGACGGCATGAGTTCGGCGGTAGCGGCGCAATGCTGATTTTCGAAAGCGCCTGCTGAGGTAAAACATGAGACGTATCGATACCGCATTGAACTGGCTGCTTATTATTTTGGCCTTGGTTTGCTGGGTCTGGGCATTTGTGGTTGCCGGGATATCGCCGCATATCTATCTGTTATTTGCGTTGCTATCGGTCTCCATAGTGTTCTTTTCCCATCGAGGCCGCGTGAGCTGGAAAATGAATCAACACGCCCGGATGCGCGAGCTTGAGCGGATGATGTCGGAGTATAAGAGCCTATGCGATCGCGCGTTGGAGCATACACAAGACGAATTTTACACATTGCAACGGGATGTATCCAGCGCCCGCCGGATTATGCAGGACTCGGTTAGTAATCTGTCGCAAAGTTTGACAGGATTGGATAGACAGTCCGCCAATCAGCGCCTGGTGTTAAGTGCGCTGATCGATGAAGTCCTGCAAATGACCGGCTCCGAACTCGGCACCACTCAGCAGGCATCAGGCTTGCAACGTTTTTTCGGCGAAACCCGCGGTCTGATCGACGAATTTGTTTGCAAACTCGATGAACTCAAACATTCCAGTAGTTCCATAGCCGTCAGCTTCGAATCGATGCAAGGCAAGATACTGCGCATTGCCGGGTCGTTGGACAGTGTTGCCAAATTGACGCAGCAAACCGATTTACTGGCTTTGAATGCCGCGATTGAGGCGGCGAGGGCCGGCGAGGCCGGACGGGGTTTCGCCGTGGTGGCCGATGAAGTCCGCTCCTTGGCATCGAGAACCCGCATATTCAATGAAGAAATCGGCGCGATGCTGGACGATATTTTGGCGTCGCTGCAAGACGTCGGCAAGCAGATCAATCATGCCACTCAAACCGATCTTAGTTTGGCTGAGCGTTCACGGGAAAATCTATCGGGCCTGGAAAACGAACTGCTGCTGATTACCGACAAGGCGCGCGGCCATTCGTATCAAATTACCGAAATGACGCAACATATCCAGCATTTGACAGCGGAAGGTGTAATCGCCATGCAGTTCGAGGATATCGTGACCCAAATCATGAGCGGACTGACGCTGAAAACCACGCGCATCGGCGAATATTTGTATGAATTCCAGAAGTTACAACAAGATCACGAACAAAAAGACGGTTTGCAACGTTTCCAGCTGCGTATCGAACGCTTGAACTCTTTACTCTCCAATGTTGCTCCACGGCCCCAAACCCTTGGCTTGGCGGCAAGTCAAGTCAATGCGGCGGAGATCGAGTTATTTGACTGAATCGCCAAATACACGGTTGCGCTTTCAAACCATGAGGGGAGCGCTCGGCTGATTGATAGCCCCGATAAGCCGCGGCAGCCGATAAACCGGCCGGCTTGCTTATTGAGGCCAATGCCTTGAATAAATACCGGTTTTTTTCAGCGCTCCATCGGCGGGTGAAAGCCGAATTCAGTCTATGGTCCTGATCCAGCGGCAGCGCTCGTTGACGATGGGGGCCGTCTTGGGGTTGGCGATACCCTTGGCGATCAGGGCTATCACCCGGTCGTCGGTATCGTAGCCGATATGCGCTTCCATCGGATTGGCCAATTCGCCCAACCCGAAGGCATCGTAAATTTTCGCTACGTTGATGTTGACGTTGGTAACGTTGATGCACAGGCGCGAATCCAAATACTTGCTGACGAAATCGTGCGGCAGAGTGTAGCTGAGCAGGTCGTTGGGGTCGTTGAACGCTATGACGTTGGTTTTCAGCAGCATGCGCTCGGCAAACTTATCGCCGCCGGCTTGGCAATAGGCCGCTTCCTGGTTGACGATTTTGGGTATGGCGCGGCCCAGTTGCAACATCGGCAATTGGTTGGACATCATGTAAATGGGTACTTCCTTGTTTTTCAGCACGTTCGAAACCGCCGAGAAGTAAAGCGCGTTGTCGTCATCGGCGTAAATCGAGGCCAAGCGTTGCAAGCCGTCGATGGTGATGCGGCTACCCAGACTGTGCGAAACAAAGGCATAGCTGTCGTTATAAAACGGTGTGACATCCTTGGACGAACAGACTTGCTGCACATCGTCCGGAAGGCTGTTCCAGTCTCCGCTGATCATCCAGCAGAACGATTGGGCAAAAGCCACCAAGATATCCTCGCGTTTTTCGCCCAAATAAATGATGGGGTCTGGGCCGGTGTCGTTGGAAAACTTTTTCAACAAGTCGTTGATCGCCGCGCGGCGGAAGGATTGTTCGCCTGAGTTGTCGTAGGACAAGACTTCCTTATCCTTGGCGGTGATTTCCGACCAGGTCAATTCGTAAAACAGCAACTCCTGGGTTTGATTCTGATCCAGGTAACGGTGAATCCTCAGGTTGCCCAAATTTTCCTTGGGGTTCCTGGGATCGGCCAGCTTGATATTTTTATAAGCCCGGGTGGTGACCGGCAGTTCCAGTTCCTTGGTCAGTTTTTCCAGAAATTCGGTGGCATAGCCTGGCAGGTGGTTGCCGACCCCATGCACCATCAGCACTTTCATTTTGCGTCCCGGCGCTTCCAGTTGCGGCTTTAAGCCGGTGAAATTGTTGCCGGTGACTTCGCACAGACGGGTGTCCTCCGAGTCCTGTCGCTCCAAAATGGCTTCGGTAATGCCTTTGCCTATGCTGGCGCAACTGCTTAACAAAAAGCTGGCGGCGAAAATAACTAATAGTCTGATCATCTGTTGCATAACTTATCGTTTAATGTAAAAAACTTGTGGTTATTCCACTCGAAGTACAGAATCCGAACTTCACGCCCTTGGGTATGTTGCAGAGCGCGGGGCGGGAGGAATCGATATTTGCCGGTTTTCCCCAAATGACTTTGAAGGATGTCATTCTACATGAATAACTACCGGCAACTATCCACGCCTTGTGCCTTTTAATGCAAACATGGCCTAAACTTTCTCCGTACCGTTCGCCGTGAACAACATCAATATTAATTTAGTGAAAGCTTATGGAAAACCCAATATTCTTTTTAGTGCCTTTTGCCGCCCTGACCGCGCTGTTGTTTGCATTCTACTTTTTCAGGCAGATGATGCGGGAAAGCGAAGGGACGGAGACCATGAAAAAAATTGCCTTGTATGTGCGGGAAGGCGCAATGTCCTACCTTAAACAACAATACAAAATCGTCTCGTTGGTCTTTATCGTATTGGCTATGTTGTTTGCGGTCATGGCTTATTTCGGCTTGCAAAACAGCTGGGTGCCTTTTGCCTTTCTGACCGGCGGTTTTTTTTCCGGGCTGGCCGGATTCTTCGGCATGAAAACGGCCACTTATGCTTCCGCCCGCACGGCCCATGCGGCAGCGAATTCCTTGAACCAGGGCCTGCGGATTGCGTTTCGTTCCGGTGCCGTGATGGGCTTGGTGGTGGTTGGTCTGGCGCTGTTGGATATATCGGTCTGGTATTGGGTGCTGGATTATTTTGTCGAGGATATGGAGCCGGGGCATAAGTTGGTCGTTATCACCACCACCATGCTGACTTTCGGTATGGGCGCGTCCACCCAGGCCTTGTTCGCCAGGGTGGGCGGCGGTATTTATACCAAGGCGGCCGACGTGGGAGCGGATTTGGTCGGCAAGGTCGAAGCGGGCATTCCGGAGGACGATCCGCGCAATCCGGCCACCATTGCCGACAATGTGGGCGACAATGTTGGTGACGTGGCCGGCATGGGAGCCGATCTTTACGAATCTTATTGCGGCTCGATTTTGGCAACCGCGGCCTTGGGGGCCTCGGCTTTTCTGTTGCATCCCGCCTTGCAGGAAAAGGCCGTTCTGGCGCCGATGTTGGTTGCCGGGGTCGGGGTGTTTCTGTCCCTGATTGGGATTTTTCTGGTTAAAACCCGTGAAAACGCCGATATGAAGCAGCTGATGGCTGCCTTGAATCGAGGTGTGAATATCAGCTCCCTGCTGACCGCCGCGGCGACTTTCGTCATCCTGTACCTGAGCGGCTTGCCCAACTGGGTTGGCATTTCGTTTGCCGTGGTGACCGGCTTGTTGGCGGGCATCGTCATCGGACAAACCGCCGAGTACTACACCTCGCACTCCTACCGCCCGACGCAAAAAATTGCCGAAAGCGCGGTGACGGGGCCGGCTACCGTAATTATTTCCGGTCTCGGCTTGGGCATGATTTCAACCGCGATCCCGGTGATGACGATTGCCGTCGCCATTACTCTGGCGTATTTGTGCGCCATCCAATTCGATGTGGCGAATATGCTGCTGGCCGGAAATTTGAGCATGGGCCTTTATGGCATAGGGTTTGCCGCTGTCGGCATGTTATCGACCCTGGGCCTGACCCTGGCCACCGATGCTTACGGCCCGATTGCCGATAATGCCGGCGGCAACGCCGAAATGAGCGGTTTGGGCGAGGCAGTGCGCAAACGTACCGACGCGCTGGATGCCTTGGGCAATACCACCGCCGCCACCGGCAAGGGCTTTTCCATCGGCTCGGCGGCGCTGACCGCCCTGGCCTTGCTGGCTTCCTATATCGAGGAAATTAAAATCGGCCTGATACGCTTGGGACATACCACCCTGTCGTTGGCCAATGGCGCAACCATCGACACCCATAGAGCCGGTTTCGAGGATTTCATGAACTACTATCAAGTCAGCTTGATGAATCCCAAGGTATTGATCGGTATGTTCATCGGTTCCATGATGGCCTTCGTGTTTTGCGGCTTGACCATGAATGCGGTGGGGCGGGCCGCGCAAAAAATGGTGGAAGAAGTCAGGCGTCAGTTCCGCGAAATTTCCGGCATCATGGACGGCAGCGGTTTGCCGGATTATGCCCGTTGCGTGGAAATCTCCACCAAGGGCGCCCAGAAAGCCATGCTGTTTCCGTCCTTGCTGGCAATCATCGTTCCGGTGCTGACCGGGGTGGTTTTCGGCGTATCCGGCGTGATGGGTTTGTTGGTGGGTGGTCTGTCCTCGGGATTCGTGCTGGCGATATTCATGGCCAATGCCGGCGGGGCCTGGGACAATGCCAAAAAGTACGTCGAGGAGGGGCATTTGGGCGGCAAGGGCTCCGACGTGCATAAGGCATGCGTGGTCGGCGATACGGTGGGCGATCCGTTTAAAGACACCTCGGGGCCGTCCTTGAACATTCTGATCAAATTGATGAGCATGGTTTCTATCGTGATGGCCGGTTTAACGGTTGCATGGAGCGTGTTCTGAGCACCCGCGCGGCCGAGCCGGCTGTCGGTTTTAGATAAAATACTCCAGGTTGATCGATTCCAGCGGCAGGCCGGATTGCGCCGGCGAAAACCGTCCCAACTCCAATAATTGAGCGGGCGATAACGCTCCCACCACTTTGGTCAAATCCGCCAATTTGATGCCTTGACGGACCAAATACAGCATATACGTGTGGCGCAGGCTTTCTATCGTAACGCTTTCCGGATCTTGCAAGCCGCTGTCCAAGGCCGCGCAGCACAGCAAGGTTTTGATTTCCGCTTCGTTGGGCAAATTTTGTAAGGCGAAATCGCCGCTGAAACAGTCCGCCACCGATTCCGTCATCAATACATTGCGCTGTCCGGGGATCAATATCATCAAAGCCTCGGTATTCAGGCATTCGGGCGTCAAGCTCAGAATTTCCCCTAGCGTCAGACCGTTGAAAAGGAGATAAACCACGGCCTTGATCGAGGGTTCGGCCACCTGGTTCAAGGCCAGCACTTCCGGCCGCTCCAGTTCGCGGAGGCTGTTGTCGACCGGCAAGGCTTTCAAGGGAGCGTGGCCGACTTGGGGCGTGGGGAGTTCGCTTACATCCAGCATCGCCCGCGGTTGATGATGCAAATGGATGCCGCCCAGATTCATCGGCGCGGCGGGCGGAGGTTCCCGGTTCAAATAATCGATGATCAGCAGGGTCAGCAAGGCCAGCGCCAAGCTGCCCGCAAACGCCAATAACGATTCCTGAAGGTAATCCGGCCGGATGGGTTTGTCGGGCAATGACGCCCACTCCACCACATCCACTTGCGGGTATTTTTCCCGTTGTTTGACTTCGATATCGGCCAACCGTTGCTTGGTGTCCTGCTGCAAGGTTTCCAGTTTCAACAACTCCTGTTGTAGAGCCTGATGTTCGGAGAAGCGGGAAGTATAGTCGGCGGCCAGTTGTTTATGGGCCTGCAGTTGCTGCTTGATCTGCAAGACCGCCTCTCTGGCGGCGCTATAATTGTGTTCGGCTTCCTGGCGGGCAAAGTCCTTGCCGACACCGGCTTTCTCGGCAATTTTGGCTTCGATTTCGACTAATTGCTCCCTTACCCGACGCAGATTGGGGTTCAGGTCGATGTAATCCTTGGTGTATTGCGCTTCTATGGCCGCCAATTGTTCCCGCAGTTTTTCCGCTTGCTCCAGCAAGACCGCCATGGCCCGGGTGTCTTCTTCCGGCACCACGACTTCGTTGCGGGAAATCGCGGCCGTAACGGTATCCAGCTTGGCCTTGGCTTTTACTTCGTCATCCAGGGCGCTGTTCAGCGAACTGTTCAGGCCTTGCAAGCGAGCGTGGGCCTCGTTGTCGGCGCTTTCGGTGGATAAAATATTGTGTTGTAGGCGGAATCGCTCGACTTGGTTGCGTTTTTCCGCCACTTGTCTGTCGATGCGGCGTAACTGGTCGTTGATTTCGCCGGTGACTTTATCGGTGTTGTCGGCAATGAAGGCGGCTCGCAGCCGCAGATAGGTTTCTATCCAGGCGTTGACGGAGCGCTGCAGTACTTTCGGTTCGGGCCCTTCGGCCCGCAAGTGCACCAGATTGGTATCGGGCTCCGGCGTTACGGCAAACATCTCCCGCAATTGATCGCTATTCCATTCCCGGTTGTTGGTCAGCATATTTTGCAGGTGTTCCACGGTCTTGTCCAAAATCGCCGGGCTTAACAACAGCTGTTTCTGGATGCTGACATGCTGAATGTCGGCGGCGGGACTGTTTTGATCGATATCGGTGGCGGCCATGGTCAGCACGGTCGCCACGCTTTGATAGATGGCCGGTTGCAAAAATATATAAATTTGCGAAACCAGCATGCAGGGCAGAAAAACCAGCAAAAATACCAGCCAGCGCCTTAAGCGGACCGACCGAACGTATCTCGCGCCGCTCAGTCCTCCCGATGCCATATCATAGTCATGAGCTCGATAATTCATAATAGACCGCCATGGAAGCAAGAAATGGATGGCCGATGCCTGGGAGCATGCGGGCCATTCTAATTCAAAGCAGCCCGGCGCGGGGGGGATTTTACCGATGGCGTGGCGCCGGCGGGCAGCTTGCGGGTCCGGACACGGACCGGATAAACCCGCGCGTCAGATCGCCGATATCAAATGGTTGATTTTGTCCAGCAGTTGTTGGTATTCGTTGGATTGCCAGACCGCATAATTTAAGTTTTTAAATAAACCGGTCAAGCGGGTAAAGTATTCCCGGGCATGGTTTTGGTCGCTAAATTGCAAATCGGCATCAATCAGCCGCATGATCAACATAAAGGTTTCTTTTTGCCGTTGCATCGGCACCGATACGTCGACCTTATCGAAGGCGTCCTGTTGCAAATACACCATGTCCACAAACAAGGCCTCCTGATAGGTGACGAAGTCTTCCATGGTCACGCCTTCCTCGCCGGCCACCTGTATCATTTCGTGCACACTGTTGCCGTGCGCCAAAAGTTGCAGCACGGATTGCACTTGTTTGGTCCAATCCGGTGCCAGTTCCCGCTGATACCAGGGATTTAACTGCTCCAGATAGCGCGACCAGGATAATAATGGATCGACTGCCGGATAGAAGCGCTTGTAGGCGCGGTCGGCGCTCAAGCCCAAAAAGGTTTTCACGGTGCTCAGGGTGGATTGCGTCACCGGTTCCTCGAAATTACCGCCGGCCGGGGACACCGTGCCTATCATCGTCAAACTGCCGGTGTGGCCGTCGGCGTTGGAGACCACCCCAGCCCGTTCGTAAATGCCCTTGATGGATGAGTCCAGATAGGCCGGAAACGCTTCTTCGCCTGGAATTTCCTCCAGTCGGCCGGAGGTTTCCCGCATGGCTTGCGCCCAGCGCGAGGTGGAGTCCGCCAGCAGCAGCACGTTCAAACCCATTTGCCGATAGTATTCGCCCAGGGTAATGCCGGTGTAAATCGAGGCCTCCCTGGCGGCCACCGGCATGGAAGAGGTGTTGCAGATGATGATGGTGCGATCCATCAACGAGCCGCCGGTTGCCGGGTCTATCATTTGCGGAAATTCGCTGATGGTTTCCACTACCTCGCCGGCCCGCTCGCCGCAAGCCACCACGATGACGATATCGACTTCGGAATTTCGGGCAATCAGACTTTGCAGTACCGTTTTGCCGGCGCCGAACGGGCCCGGTATGCAGCCGGTGCCGCCCAAGGCTATCGGAAAGAAGGTATCGATCAAGCGCAAATGAGTTACCAGCGGAGCATTGGGGTATTGGCGCTGGTTGATGTTGTTGCGTAGCATGGCTTGCGACAGGGGATTGCGCACAGGCCAGCGCTGTTTCAGGGTGATGAGTTGTTCCTTACCGCCGGACAGGCGGATTTTCGCCACCGGCTCGTCAACCGTGACGTTACCTTGTTGTATCCAGGTGACTTCCGCTTCGCCGCGGATATCGAAGGGCACCATGATTTTATGTTTGAAGCGGCGTTCTTGCACGCTGCCCAGCGCGGCGCCGGCATACAGTCTGGTGCCGGTCTGCACGCATGGGGTAAAGGCCCATTTGGCGTTGCGGTCCAGCGCCGGTAAATCGACGCCGCGCGGCAAAAAATAACCGAATTGGCTGGCCAATAAATCCAGCGGATTTTGCAGACCGTCATAGACTTGCCCGAGCAGGCCGGGGCCCAATTCCACGGACAACAATTCGCCGCTTTGTTCGACCGGATCGCCCACTCCGACGCCGATGGTGCTTTCGTAAACCTGAGCGTCGGCCCGATTGCCGTATATGCGCAATATTTCGGCTTTCAGGCGTTCCTGGTGTTTGGCTTCGCCGCGACTGGGGACGATGTATACCACCTCATTTTTGGTCAGGGGCCTGTCGCCGCTGGATTCCAGCGAAACGATGTCATCCTGTACCGCGATAATGCGCGCCGTGGCAGTGGTCGTTGCGTATTCGTTCATGCTTTTCCTTCAAATTCCAGCCGTACGTCGGCCATTTCGGCGTTGATTAATTCGTTAAAGCGTAATAGCGCCCGGTCCTTGTCGTAACTGACCCAGCGATTGATCAAATACCAGCGCAGCACATACAACACCACCGCCGGAAAATCGAAATAATGCCCCCGGCTGAGGCGGGCATAGTGTTTCCAGTTCAATTCCAGCATCAACCTGTCCAGTGCCATGGGGTTGTTCTCGGCGATAAATTGTTGGGCCTGTTTGATCCAGGGCAGGCTGTTGCCCAGGCCGAAATCGGCTTTGTGCCAGTAACGGTGAATAAAACGCAAATGGCGGCCAAAGCCGTAAAAGGGATCGGCCGGCGTGATATGTTCGCCGGCATGCCGGCGGCGCAGGGCGGTTAACAAGGTTCTTAATTCCAAGCGCCAAGCGACGATGTCGCGCAGGAAGGCGCTGCGCACCAAGGCCAATTCCCGTTCGCCGGCGTTGATGATGGTGGCGTCATCCCGTTCGGACATTTTCGACCAATGCAACAAACCTTCAATCCGCGCCAAATCCGCCGCGTCTTCCGCGTCGAGCAGGGTCAGACGTTTATCCAGTTGGATTCGGGAAATGACGGGTAGCCGCGAACTGAACAATTCCGCCGGTTGTACCGGCAAACTGGTAAGCAGCAGCGTGTATTTGAATCCCGCCGTCACTTGACGATGCCCTGCAGCAAGGCGCGGAAGCGCGGTTGCAGGTGCGCCAGCAACAGGGCGGCCACGGCTTCGTCGGTAAAGTCTATGTACATGGCGTCATCTTCCAGCCGGATTACCAAGCCGGATTTTAACTCGTCGCCGACTTCGAAATTCACGCCCTTGCGCAGCAGGTCGCCGGCAAGGTCGGCGGCCACATGAGACAGTTCGCCTTGCCGTAACTCTTCCGGGTTTTTACGCAATTCTTCCACGCCGACCACATTTTCCGGCAGTAGAAAAGTCAGTCGATTTTGCCGGTCCAGTCCGGTTTTTTCCCTTACCTGACCGGCCAGCGCCAGTATGAGTTGTTCCATAAAGCTTCGGTCGGCCATTTTTTCGCCGACTACCCGCTGAACTTCCTGGCTAAAGCTGCCTAACAAAGTGTCCCGAAGGCGCAGCAAGGCATCCCGCGCCGCCAGATTCAAGGCGTCGGCGCCGGCGGCATGAATGGCATCCGCTTCGGCGCGGGCCTTTTTCACGATATCGGCGGCTTCCTGTTCGGCTTCGGCAATCAGCCAGGCGGCGCGTTTTTGCGCGTCGGCGACGATGCTTTCGGCTTTTTGCTGGCCGGCGTGTATGGCCTGTTCCCGCAACCGTTCAATGAGTTGTTCGACACCCGAGGAGGCGTATTCAGCTTTTTCCTCATTCATGATGCCATCCTTACACTTTGGGAATGCCGCCGCTAATGACCAGCGCGAAAATAAAGGTAAAGACGGCGAAGCCTTCCACGATGGCGGCGGGCACGATGGATAAACCGAAGATTTCCGGTTTGGCCTTGGCGGCGTGAATGGCGGCCGCGCAACACTGTCCCTGATAGACGGCGCTCAACATCAGGGCAAGGCCCGACAGCACCCCCACCGCAAACAAGCCGGCGGCATTGTCGATATTGACCGGCCGATTCAGGGTAAACATCACCACGATACCGAAAATGACCTGCGAAGACGGCATGGCCGACACGCCGATATAGCGGCCGTAACCGGTTTCGGTATCCAGCATGGCGCCGACCGCGGCCTGACCGCCGATGGAACAGCCGGCTATGCTGCCCATCGCACCCAGGGCCATCGGCGCGTAAATCCCGATCCAACCTAAAATACCCAGTAACTCAGCCATCAATCGACTCCTTTTTTGGAAAATGCTTTAAACGGATAACCTTCATCGGAAACGCTCCAATTATAAAATTCGATAAAATTCAATCGCAGTCCGTGCACCACCCCGCTCAGAATGCACAGCACCAAATTCAGTGAATGCCCGAGTAACAATATCAGAATGCTGAAAAGCAGACCCGGCCCGGGAAATTCGCGCAGCACTTGTTCGGCCAGTTGATTGAAGGTTACGGCCAGGGAAGCGCTGGCCAATCCCAGGGCGAATAAACGCATGTAACTGAGCACATCGCCGAACAACTGGGTGATGCCGATCAGGCTTTTCAAGCCGTCCAGCAGGCGCCAGAACCAGTCGCTCCAGCGGCGGACGCGGCGTTCGCTGCTGAACAGTATCAACAGCGCGGCACCGGTTACCGCCAAGCCCCGGCCCAAACTCGCAAGGAAGGTCACTGGCTGGTCTTGAGCCAGCCACAGACAAAAGCCGCCGCTAACCAAGCCTATCCAACCCAGCGGCGCCAACGCCAAGGTGGAACGGCGCCGTTGCCAGGCCTTGACCAGATTGGCCAGGGTGATATGCATTACGCCGATGGCGATAGTCAGCCGCATCATGCCGTCGAAGTCGTTCAGATCGAACCATTTGAGCCGGCCCAATACACTGTCGTCGCCCGGACCGTAGCCTAAGTAGCTGCCGCACAGCACTCCCCACAGCAAGGAAAGGCCGAGGGTGCATAGTGCCAACATGCGGAAACGGCGGCCCTTGGCGCTAGCGCCAAGGCCGCGCCACTTCCAGGCCAGCAGGCTCATAAATATGGCGGCGTAGCCGGCGTCCGACAAGATGATCGCAAAAAACAGCGAGAAGGAGAAAAATACGATTAGGGACGGATCCCAGCCTTGGTAGCCCGGCGTTTGGTAAAAATTTACCAAATCCTCGCCGCCGGCCAACGTGGGCGGGTTTTCCAGCAGTGTCGGAGGTTTATCCGCCGGGGCCGGATCTTCGGTCAGCAGCGCCAAGCCCGCCGCGTCTGCAAATTGTCGATAATATTCCACTCGTTTTTCCGGCAACCAGGCCTGCAGGGCAAACACACCTAATTCGTCGCGGGTAATCGTTTGGGCATGTTGCAACTCGTCGTGGTCGCGGCTTGCGGCGAAATGCAGCGTCAGCAAGGCGATCCAGCGCGTAAAGGATTCGCGTTGGGCCTGCAAATCTTCCAGGGTCATTGCCAGTTCGTCGGCTTGATCGCGCAAAGTAGACAACGGCAGGGAGCCGGTATGGCTGCGCGGCACCGGCAAGGCAATTTCCGGCGGTTCGTGCTCGGAAATCACGACTACGTAACTGAACAAATTGTTTTGATGCACGGTTTGCCAGACCAAGCCGCAATCCTTCAACTTGCCCAGCATGCGCCTGGGCACGATGTAAAACCAGAAGCATTGATTCGACAGCAGACCGCTTTCCGGCAGGACGAAGTCGCCCCAGGGCTCCAGGTCCTGAATCCGCTTCAGCAATGCGTCGCGGCGATCGCTCAATTCCCGGGTTTTGCTTTTCAGCTTGAGGATTTGTTCCACGATGCGGTCGGCGTTGAAATTTTTATCGTTGCTTACTTGATGCCGCTTGCGCGGACAATCATTCAGATAGCGCAAGGCCTGCAGCAACAGGGTGGCTTGTTTCTCGTCCCGGCTCTCCGGATTGGCCGGCAGGGGTTGCAGCGGGATCAGGTGCAGTTCGCCCAAGCCTTGCAATTGCTCCAGCACCCGCCGCTTGTCCTTTAGCAAGCCGCAAAAGGTTAACTTCTTTAATTTGACGATGGCCATTCAATCTCCCGACGTCGCGCGTAGCTGCTTGGTGATCTTGGCGCGTACCACATCGGCGCGTTCGGCATCCGACAGAAAAATGCGGATCTTGCGAATATTTTGCTGGGTCTTGGGAATCAGAACCTTGTCGAACAGATTGACTTTTTGCGTGACTTTTTTTACCGCCGCATTCAGCAGATGCAGGCGTTGCTGCTCCACGCGCTGTTGCAGTTGCAACTCCAGCATGGTTCGCAAGCGGATGACCACGTGGTCGACCCAGTGCGGTTTCAGATACGGCGAGTAGGGTTTGCCGGTCAATTCAACCCGCTTCAACACCGGCAGAGTGACCCCGACGATGTTTTCCTGATCCAGTTCCACCCGGCTTACCGACACCAGCCGGCTCAAGTCTATATCGCGGTTGGAAATCATCGGCAGCGATTCGCTCACCGCATGCTGGCATTGCGCAATCAGCTGGCGGGTCTGTTCCAGCCGCGACCAACCCTTGGCTTTTTCCATCACCAGTTTTTGCCGCTTCAACTCCAGAGACGGCAAATATTGCTGGTAGCGTTTCAGCTTGCCGGTTTCCTTGTGCAGGGCGGCTTTGTTAAACGACAGCTTCGCCATGACCGGCCTTGGGGAAATATTTGTCGATCAAGACCTGCTTCATCAGCAGTTCATCCTCGGAGAAACATTCGGCCAGGGTTGCCCAGCTTAAATCCAGCGCCTGTTCCAGGGCAATCGAAACGTTGATGTCCATGAAGCGCGCCCTGAACAGCTTGCCGAACTTCAACAGTTTGCGATCATAGTCGGACAGATCGAAGGCCATGGCCTGCTTTTGTTCGGCGTCGTTGGCGGCCGCATAGAAACGGATCATGGTATTCATGATCTGCGCATGGTCTTCCCGGGTTACCTTGCCGATCACATGTTGCTTCAGGCGGGACAGGGAGCCGAACGGGTCCAGCATGCCGTCGTGCAGATAAAACTGGCCCTCGGTGATATAACCGGTGTTGTCCGGTACCGGGTGGGTCACGTCGTTGCCGGGCATGGTGGTGACGCTTAATATGGTTACCGAGCCCGCGCCCTTGTAGTCGCAGGCTTTTTCGTAGCGCTTGGCCAGTTGCGAATACAAATCGCCCATATAGCCGCGGTTGGAAGGTACGTGCTCCATGGAAATGCCCACTTCCTTCATCGCGTCGGCGTAGGCGGTCATATCGGTCATCAGCACTAGAACGCGCTTGCCTTCCTCCACGGCGAAGCGTTCGGCCACCGCCAGCGCCATATCCGGCACCAGCAGGCGTTCGACGATGGGATCGGAGGCCAGATTGCAATACATCACGGTACGGGCAAAAACGCCGGCTAATTCGAATTGGGTTCGAAAATAGTGAAAATCATCGAAAATCAGACCCAGTCCGGCGAAAATCACGATGTCGGCGTCGGCCTGAATGCCGACCCGGGCCAAAAAAGCGTTGTAGGGTTCGCCGGCGATGGAAAAAATGGGGATTTTCTGGCTTTCCACCAGACAATTGAACACATCTATCATCGGCACCTGGGTGCGTATCATCTTGGAAGCCAACACTCGCTTGATCGGGTTGACGGAAGCGCCGGTGATGGTGACCTTGGGGTCGGGAAGCAAATCGGAGCCGCCGTCCATCGGCTCGCCGATGCCGTTGAAGATGCGGCCCAGTATGTTCTCCGAATAGGTTACCTGCTGCGCGTGGCCCAAAAAACGCACGCTGGCGGCGGTCGAGATGCCGCGCGTACCGGAGAAGACTTGCAGGGAAACCTTGCCGCCGTCTATTTTGATCACTTGCGCCAGCGACCGGCTGCCGTTATCGTCCTGGATTTGCGCCAAATCGCCGAAGCGGGTGGTGATATCCCGATATTCCGTTGCACCGCCGACATGGACGGTGATGATGTTACCTACGATGGACAAGATGTTGTAATGTCTAACCATGTGTTCGATCATTCTGAGCTCCCTTTATGCCGGCTCGGCCAACCGGCGGATGTTTCAAGCGGTCGCGGACCGGACTCAGGAATTGTCGATGCGTTGAGCCAGCGCGGACAATTGTTCCAGGGTGCCGGCAAAGACTTCCGCATCGTCGCTTCTGACCGTGGCATGCGCCACCTTGCGGCCCTTGCGCGGCGCCTTGTCGTAAAGATGCAAATGCGCATGCGGAAAGTTTAGCAGTTCTTGCGTATCCGGCGGGCCGCCGATGAAATTGACCATGGCCGCGTTGCCGCGGGTTTGCGTCGATCCGAGGGGCAAGTCCAGAATGGCCCGCAAATGGTTTTCGAACTGGCTGGTTTCGGAGCCTTCGATGCTCCAATGTCCGGAGTTATGCACCCTGGGCGCGAATTCATTGGCCAGCAGTCGTCCATTGACATCGAACAATTCCAAGGCGATGACGCCGACATAGTCGAGTTCTTCCAGCAGGCGGCGGACGTAGTCTTCGGCCATGGCCTGTTCCGCGTCGTCGCGGCAGGCTCTGGCCACCCGTAAAATGCCGCCGCTGTGCTGGTTTTCGGAAAGGGGGTAAAACGCGATGTCGCCCGATGGGCGGCGGGCGGCGATGATGGAAACCTCGCGTTGAAACGGCACAAAGCCTTCGACGATGGAAGGCGCGTCTTGCATGGCATGCCAAGCCGGTTCCAAATCCGCCTCGGACTTTAACACCATCTGACCCTTGCCGTCGTAACCCATGCGGCGGCTTTTCAGTATGGCCGGATAGCCGATGCTTGCCAAGGCCGTCCGCAGATCGCGCGGATTGTCCACGGCGGCGTAGGGCGCCGTGCCTATGCCTATTCGATTGAAAAAATCCTTTTCCAACAAGCGATCCTGGGCGACCGCCAAGGCCTTGGCGGGCGGATAGACCAGGGTGTGACTGGTCAAAAACTCAGCGACATGCGCCGGCACGTTTTCGAATTCGTAGGTGACCACATCGGCTTTTGCCGCCAGTTGCGCCAATAACTCCGGATCGTCGTAAGCACCGTGTAAATGTTCGCTCAAACCGGCGGCGCCGGCATTGGCGTCGGGGTCGAGCACGATGAATTTCAAGCCTAGCGGATAGCCCGCCAAGGCGATCATTCTGGCGAGTTGGCCGCCACCCAAAATGCCGACTTTCATGCCTGCACCTGCCTGGGGTCCGGGTTGGCGGTGACGTTGTCGGTCTGCTGCTGACGATAAACATCCAGGGCGGGGCGGTATTGCGGGTGCTTGTTGCCGACGATGGCGGCGGCCAGCAGGGCGGCATTGATGGCGCCCGCCTTACCGATAGCCAAGGTACCGACCGGGATGCCGGCCGGCATTTGCACGATGGACAACAGCGAATCCATGCCGTTCAGGGCTTTGGATTGCACCGGTACTCCCAACACCGGAATGGCGGTTTTTGCCGCCGTCATGCCGGGCAGATGCGCCGCGCCGCCAGCGCCGGCGATGATGACTTCCAAACCCCTGCTTTCGGCGTTTTCGGCATAGTGAAACAGCTTGTCGGGGGTACGGTGCGCGGAGACTACTTCAACCTCGTGCGGAATGTCGAGATGTTCAAGGGTTTGCGCGGCATGTTGCATGGTCTCCCAATCGGACGTGGAACCCATGATGATGCCTATCAATGCGGTCATGCAAAATCTCCGGTGTTATGCCTTAGTCGAAAACGGCGGCATTATCGCATAAGGCGAATTTTCCTGTCCTGGTGAGTTAGGGGCGCTGCTTGCTTTATCTCTGTGACGGCGGCCGGCTTGCTATAATGCCGACTTTTGAAATGCATCGGATCGTAAATGATGGACATTGAGCAGTATATGCGGCAACTGGGGCAACAAGCCCGCGTGGCCGGACGGGAAACCGGCAAGGCCGATAGCGGTCGCAAAAATCAAGCCTTGTTGGCTATTGCCGAGGCCATTGCCGCCGACAGCGCCAGCTTGGCGGCCGAAAATACCAAGGATTTACATGCCGGCAGGGAAAACGGCTTGGATGCGGCCGCGCTGGACCGGCTGGAACTGACGCCCGGCCGTATCGCGGCCATGGTGGCCGGTCTCGAACAAGTGGCCGCGCTGCCCGATCCGGTCGGCGAAATCAGCAATCTGAGTTATCGTCCCAGCGGTATACAGGTCGGGCAGATGCGGGTGCCGCTGGGCGTTATCGGCATCATTTACGAATCGCGGCCCAATGTTACCGTCGATGCCGCCGCGCTGTGTTTAAAGTCCGGCAATGCCTGCATCTTGCGTGGCGGATCGGAGTCCATACACTCCAATCGCGCTATCGCCGCCTGTATTGCCCGGGGCTTGGATAAGGCCGGCCTGCCGGCCCATGCCGTGCAGGTGGTGGAAACCACGGACCGGGCGGCGGTGGGTGCATTGATCACTATGAAGGAATTCGTCGATGTGATCGTGCCGCGCGGCGGCAAAAGTCTGATAGAACGCATCAGCCACGAAGCTACGATTCCCGTGATCAAGCATCTGGACGGCATCTGCCATGTTTATATAGACGGACAGGCCGATCCCGACAAGGCGGTGGCGATTGCGATGAATGCCAAGACCCATCGCTATGGGGTTTGCAACGCCATGGAAACCTTGTTGGTGGCGGAAAGCATGGCCGGGACCTTGTTACCGGTATTGGCGGCGCAATTCGCGGAAAAAGGCGTGGAATTGCGCGGTTGCCTGAAAACCTGTTCCCTGGTCAAAAACGCGCTGCGGGCCACTGAAGAGGACTGGCGCACCGAGTATCTGGCGCCGATTTTGTCGATAAAAATCGTCGCCGGCATCGACGAAGCGATTGCGCATATCAATAAATACAGTTCCGCCCATACCGAAAGCATCGTCACCGAGGACTACACGCTGGCGCGGCGGTTTTTACGGGAAGTGGATTCCAGTTCGGTGATGGTGAATGCCTCCACCCGTTTTGCCGACGGTTTCGAATACGGCCTGGGTGCGGAAATCGGCATCAGTACCGACAAACTGCATGCGCGCGGTCCGGTCGGTCTGCTGGGTTTGACCTCGTTGAAATACATCGTGCTGGGTGACGGACATATCAGGCAATAATGATAGGAATATACGGCGGCACCTTTAACCCGGTGCATTTCGGCCATTTGCGCACGGCGCTGGAAGTCAGCGAGATGTTCGGATTGCAACAACTCAGGATGATACCCTGCCGCCGGCCGCCGCATCGCGGGCAGCCGGAGGTGGCGGCCGACATGCGCTTGGCGATGTTGGAACTGGCTTGCGCGGATACGCCGGGTTTTTATGCCGACCGCCGCGAACTGGACAGGGAGGGGCCTTCATATATGGTCGATACCCTGGCTTCGCTGCGGATGGAGCATCCCCAAAGCGGTTTGTTGTTGTTTGTCGGCCTGGACGCCTTTGCCGGCTTGACTGCCTGGCACCGCTGGCAAAGCTTGTTCGACTATGCCCATGTCGTGGTGATGACCCGGCCCCAATTCGTTGCGGCCGAGTTGCCGGTATTTTTACGGCAGCGGCTTTGCACCGATAGCGGGCAGTTGCGACAACAACCGGCGGGACTGCTGTTTTTTCAGACCGTCACGGCGTTGGATATTTCCGCAACCCGCATACGCGCGCTGATAGGTGCCGGCCGCAGCCCTAAATTTTTACTGCCGGACGCCGTCATTGGCTATATCCGGCACCATCAACTTTATTTATCCTCAGAACAGGACATTGAATGCAAGCAGAACAACTCCTAAAGCTGGTCGAAACCGAACTTGACGAACGCAAGGCCCATCAAATCGCCATCCTGGATGTGCGGGGCAAGACCAGTATTACCGATTTTATGGTGGTTGCCACCGCTACCTCTACCCGTCATGCCAAATCGCTATGCGATTACGTGATTGAAAAAGTCAAGGAAAACGACCTGCAACCCTTGGGTGTGGAAGGCGAATCAGGCTCGGACTGGGTGTTGGTGGACTTGGGCGATGTGGTGTTGCATGTCATGACCGGGCAGGCGCGCGAGTTTTACCAACTGGAGAAGCTTTGGTCGGTGGCGGGCGATAAAGACAACAAATAGTGATATCGGCGGGTCGAGAGCTGTTTTGTTCAAGAAAAATCCTTGGCTGCCGATGACTGCTTCATACAGGGACGGTCGTAATAGCCCTCCTCTCCTTGCGGGGAGGGTTGGGTGACGGGGGTGAAATTAATAAGCCAGTGTTCTATATACCCTCATCCTAACTTTCTCCCCGAGGGAGAGGGGCTGTTTCGATTTTTACGACACTCCCGGATAGGCGCAAATAATTTTCCGACATCCGAACGCGCCACTCCCACGCGGAGCGGGCGAAGCTAGATTCCAAGGGGGGCTCTCCATGAAACGCTATCCAATTATCCTTGCCGCGCTGCTGGCGGCAAATCTGGCGGGCTGTTCAACTCCGGGCGGCCGCGAACCAGTCGCAAGCCCTAAAGCCCTGGTTGCCGACGGCTACAGCCGCTTCGATGACAGCGGCAAGTTGAACGTGAACCACCGCTGGCTGTCCGCGCGGCAGGTAGCCAAATTGAATGCCTACCGCGGCTTGGCCGATCAATTGTATTACGAGCCGCTGGGCGAAAATAAAACCGTCGGTTCTCAGGTGATCAGTCACGAAGCCTACCGCGTCTATATGGATATTTATCTGCGCTCGGCCCAGTCCACCGATTACCAGACCGTGCAGGACAGTTTGAAAACCACTCTGAAACTCAATTTGACGCCGCGTTTCTATCAATGCATGAGCGGCAATCCGGAGCAAGCCAGGCAATGCATCCAGGAAGACGACAAGTTGGCCTATAGCCGCCTGGGTTACAAAACCGCCTATACCACCAGCGCCAATCTGGCCTGCGCCACTATAGACTGCAGCGATCAGTTCGCGGTGAGCGGTTTTTCCAAGGACCGCAATCCCGTCGATAGCCTATTGCTGAATGTCGGTCTGTACGATCTGGAATGGATGGCCAATACAGCTGCCCGTACCTTGTTCAACAAGCTGTTGATCGATGGGTTCATCAATGCGCTTTAAGCTGGGACTGGCGGGGCTGTTATTGATGCTGATGGCCGCCTGCGGCGGCTCGAACAACGTTAGATCGGAGGCGGAAGCCATCGGTGGTCGGCAGGCTACCGTGCGGGGTAGCGCCGTCATTACCGACGGGGGTATCGATCAAGCCCGGCAAGCGGCGATTGGCGATGCGATTGCCAATGCCTCGCTGCAATTAAAGCGTTCCGGCTCGGAGTCATTGCTGGCCAGCGATATCAAAGTGGTGGATGAATGGCGTGACGGCGATACCTATCATGTGCAGGCGCTGGCGGTGTTGGCGCAACACCAGGCTTGCCGTCAGGCGTCCTACCGAAAAAAAATCGTCGCCACGGGATTTCCGCTCATGAACGCCGATCATATCAGCGGCAGCGAGAGTCAGGATTTGTTCGGCGGCATCCCAAGGGAAATCGGTAACCGTCTGATGGAAAGCGGCGATTTCATCGCTCGCAACCTGACCTCCTCGTCGCTTTACGATAGGCCGGATTTGGCGCCGGAAGTGACGGTTAACGGCGTTGTTTCCAATTCGGTGGTTTTGGACGTGGCCAGACGCCAGAACGCGCAATTGGTATTGGCCGGCGTAATACGGGATTTCAAGCTGGAATCCACCGAATATGTGCGCGGTTCCGGCGTACTGGCGGAACTGAAATCGGTAATGCGCGATTTCATCGCTCGGCGCAGTATCGGCATAGATGTGTACGTCTACGACGGCTTTACCGGCGCGCTGTTGTTTCAGCAGCGTTATACCGACTCCATCATCGGCGACGTGTCGCTGCCGTCCGGTTACACGGTCGGCAGCGAGCGCTTCGGCTCGACCTCGGCCGGGCATAAAATCACCCAAATCATCGCCATGGCCAGCGAGGACATCAGAGATTTGTTCGGTTGTTACCCGTTTGCGGCCCGGATCAGCCATGTGGAGAATAATCGCATCCGCATTGCAGCCGGGGCGCAGGACAAGATCAAGGTCGGCGACCGTTTCAAGGTCTACGCCATGGACACCTTCGCCTCTTCGGCCGGCATGGGCTTTACCGATCCGGTCGGTGTGATGGTGGTCACCGACGTGGGGCCGTCGATGGCGGCCGGCAACCTGGAGTCAGGCGCGCATAATCGCGTGCGGCCGGGCGATTGGGTGCGCAGCGCGGATTTGCCCTGATTCGTCCGTGCCGGCGATGTTCCGACCAAGTTTCGAAGCGTAAAAAAGGCCGGTCTCCGCCGGCCTTTTTTATCGGTTTTACTTGTGGATTTCCAGATGCAGGGCCCGGTACTCCTCGGTCAATTTGTGCGACGGCGCGTAATGCACCAGCGGCTTGGCGTCGGTATGCGATTCCCTGACCTTGACCGAGGTGGATATTTTGGTTTCCAACACCGGCAGGCCTTCCGCAATCAAATCGTCCACCAGCTGCCGGGGCAGATTGGCTTGTTTCTGATATTGATTGACCACCACGCCCTCGACTTCCAGTCTGGGGTTGTGGTCGGCCTTGACTTCGGCGATCGAGCGCATCAGCGTGTATAGTGCTTCGCGGGCGAAAGTGTCGCAATCGAACGGAATCAGGCATTTTTCGGCGGCGATCAACGCGGACAGGCTGTAAAAATTCAGAATGGGCGGGGTGTCGATATAGATGCACTCGAAGCCTTCCAGTTTTTCCAGCGCTTCCTTCAGTTTGTAAATTTTATGGCGGGATTCCAAGCGGCTTTGCAAGCCTTCCAGATCGGGATGCGAGGGCAGCACGAACAGATTCGGAAATGGGGTTTCGTGGATGGCGCTGTCCAGGCCTTCCTTGCCGCCGCCAAACAACTCCAACCCCAAACTGTCTTTGAAAAAGTGGGCGATGGTTTTGTCGGAATCACTTATTTTGGCGCCCAGTAAATATTGGGTCGAGTTGCCTTGTACATCCAGGTCGATTACCAGGGTTTTTTTGCCTTCGACGGCGCTGATCGCCGCCAGATTGCATGTGATGGTGGATTTACCGACACCGCCTTTTTGATTGAAAATCACCCTGCGCATAATCGCCTCGATAGTTTAAAAAATAAAAGCCCGCATTATAAGGTTAAAGCGTGCAATATCAACAACGTGTGAAGGCATCGCCCCCGCAGGCCGGGCATTTTGGGATCATGCTGGTGGATTTGAAGGCTATCTCCTTGCCGCAGGCGTCGCAGACAAAGGTGCCGGGGCTGGCGATTTCGCCGCTTTTATACGGGTGGTATTGCTTGGCTTCCATCTCCAGCGCCGCCAACTTGACCTTGGTTTTGTCGGCGATGTCCAGGAAGGCGTCCAGGGCGAAGTTCTCGATCAGGTCGATATCGAATTTCAGCCATTCGGACAGCGAATTGTTATCGTGCTGTTGCGACGGCGCGGTGGCGACATGTTCCACATCGCGCATCACATAATCGGCGATTTTGTTGATTTCTTCCTGGGTGTGCCCGCCCAAGGCGCTGGTTTTTTCCTTGGCGATTTCCAACGCTTCGGCAACACTGTGCAGGGTGTCGTCCATGGCTTCGTAAAGATGGCCCATCAGGTCGTCGTACGCTTTGATCAGTTTGTTTTCGCCCATGGCTTCTCCCGGTTGTTTTAATGATTTCAGGCTTTGGATTTAAGCGCCCGTAAGGTATTCTAGCGCCTTTTTACACGAAAAGACGAATAGGATGGAAGAGCATTACAAACCGTTGCCGATTGAGCAAAAGGTGCAGGCTGATTGGGAGAAATCCGGCGTATTCACCGCCAAGGAGGATACCGGCAAGGAAAAATACTATTGTTTGTCGATGTTTCCCTATCCCAGCGGCAAATTGCACATGGGTCATGTGCGCAATTACACCATAGGCGACGTAATCAGCCGTTTTCAACGCATGCGGGGTAAGCACGTGCTGCAACCCATGGGCTGGGACGCTTTCGGTCTGCCAGCCGAAAATGCCGCCATGCAGAACAAGGTGCATCCGGCCGACTGGACCTATTCGAATATTGATTACATGCGCGACCAGTTGAAACGGCTGGGTTTCGGTTACGACTGGAGTCGCGAGTTGGCCACTTGCGACCCTGAGTATTATCGCTGGGAGCAATGGTTCTTCCTGCGTTTGCTGGAAAAAGGCCTGGTTTATAAGAAAACCGCGCCGGTCAACTGGTGTCCGCACGATCAAACCGTATTGGCCAACGAGCAGGTTATAGACGGCTGCTGCTGGCGCTGCGATACCCAGGTCGAGAAAAAGGAGATCTCGCAATGGTTTTTGAAAATTACCGCCTATGCCCAGGAACTGCTGGACGATTTGCAGAAACTGCCCGGCTGGCCTGAACAGGTCAGGACCATGCAGGCCAACTGGATAGGTCGATCCGAAGGCGTGGAGATGGACTTTGCCGTCGACGGTTTCGAATCGCCGATTCGCATTTACACCACTCGGCCCGATACGGTGATGGGCGTGACTTATGTTGCGGTCGCCGCCGAACACCCGGTTGCCAAAAAAGCCGCCGAAACCAATGCCGATATTGCCGCGTTTCTGGAATCCTGCAAGCAGATGGAAACCTCGGAAGCGGCCATGGAAACCATGGAAAAGCGCGGTATCGCCTCCGGTTACAACGCGATTCATCCCTTGACCGGCGAACAAGTGCCGGTCTGGATCGCCAACTTCGTCTTGATGAGCTACGGCACCGGCGCGGTAATGTCGGTGCCGGCTCACGACCAGCGCGATTTCGAATTCGCCCACAAATATGGTATCGCCATCAAGACTGTCATCGCATCCGCCGACGGTGCCGACGACAGCGTGGCCGATAAAGCCTTTACCGATAAGGGTGTATTGAAAAATTCCGCCGAATTCGACGGTTTGGATTTCAGACAAGCCTTCGACGCCATCGCCGCCAAGTTGGCCGCATTGGGTAGGGGTGAACGTAAAACCAATTTCAGATTGCGCGACTGGGGCGTATCGCGCCAACGTTACTGGGGCGCGCCGGTGCCGGTGATTTACTGCGACGACTGCGGTACGGTGCCCGTCCCCGACGACCAATTGCCGGTGACGTTGCCGCGCGACGTGGTGCTGGATGGTTCGCAATCGCCATTGGCCGCGCATCCGACCTTCCCGCACACCGCTTGCCCGAAATGCGGCAAGCCGGCCCGCCGCGAAACCGATACCTTCGATACCTTCATGGAGTCGTCCTGGTATTTTGCCCGCTACGCCAGCAACGATTGCCATGGCGCGATGCTGGACCAACGCGCCAATTTTTGGCTGCCGGTCGACCATTACATCGGCGGCATCGAACACGCCATTCTGCATTTGCTGTATGCGCGCTTTTATACCAAATTGTTGCGCGACGAGGGTTTGATCGTCTGCGACGAGCCGTTTAAGAACCTGTTGACCCAGGGCATGGTGGTGGCGGAGACGTTTTACCAAATCGACGAGCACGGTCATAAGCGTTATTACAATCTGACCCAGATCGAAGTCGAGCGCGACGCCAAGGGCAAGATCGTCGGCGCCAAGCTGCTGGAAGACGGTTCGCCTGTCACTGTGGGCGCCATCGAGAAAATGTCCAAATCCAAAAATAACGGCGTCGACCCGCAAGTGCTGATCGACAAATACGGCGCCGATACCGTGCGTTTGTACACCATGTTTACTTCGCCGCCCGATCAATCCCTGGAATGGAACGATGACGGCGTTGAAGGCGCGTTCAGGTTTCTGAAGCGTCTATGGCGGCAAGTTTATCTGCATGTGCAAGCCGGCCTGCCGCAAGCGGCTCCGGACAAATCCGCCTTGAGTGACGGGCAGAAAGCGTTGCGCCGCCAGTTGCACCAAGCCTTGCAGAAAGTCACCGACGACATGGCCCGCCGGCATACCTTCAATACCGCGATTGCCGCCAATATGGAACTGGTCAACGCCTTGAACAAATTCGAGGACGACAGCAACAACGGCCGCGCGCTACGGCAGGAGGTGCTGGAAGCCATCGTGCTGATGCTGGCACCCATTATTCCGCATGCGGCGCAACAATTATGGAACGAGTTGGGTCACGGCGGCGATATCGTACTGGCGGCTTGGCCAACGCTTGATGAAGCGGCGTTGGCCCAGGATGCCATTGAGATGGTGGTGCAGGTAAACGGCAAGTTGAGAGGCAAATTGGCGGTAGCGGCGGGGGCCGGTAAAGAGCAAATCGAAGCCCTGGCCCTGGCCGACGAGAACGTGCAGCGTTATCTAGACGGTAAACCCGTGAAAAAACTGATCGTAGTGCCGCAAAAGCTGGTAAACATCGTTGTCTGATCCGTTAATCAAAAGAACCAAGCTGATGAAAAAAATCCGGAAAATCGTTTTGATCGTTGTCCTGGGTATGTTGACCGCCTGCGGTTATCATTTGCGCGGTACGATTGCCTTGCCGGCCGCCCTGAAAAGCCTGTATTTGTTCGGAGCTTCCGGAGCGCTGCACGCTGAAACCAAGGCGGTTTTGAAGGCTTCGGACGGAAAACTGGCAATCTCGCCAAATGATGCCGGCGTAGTGGTCAAGGTATTAAAGGAAGATTTCCGCCGCCGCGTGTTGTCGGTGGGTTCGACCGGTAAATCCAGCGAAGTGGAACTCAATTATTATCTGAGATTCCAGTTTTACGACAGTAAGGAAAACCCCCTGCAGGAAGAGCAGACCATAGAGATCAGCCGCGAGTTTTTCAACGACCAGACGGCGATTCTGGCCAAGGAAAACGAAGAAAACATGATACAAAGCGAAATCTATAGGCAAGCCGTGCGCATGATGATGGCTAGGGCACAGGCTGCGATAGAAAATCAAAAGCCCTGAACTCGGGCATGCGAGTCAAGCCGGATCAACTGGAAGAAGCGCTACGTCAATCCTTGCGGCCGGTTTATCTGATCACCGGCGACGAGCCCTTGCAAGTCGGCGAGGCCGCCGACGCCGTTCGGGCCGCAGCCAGACGGGCTGAATATACGGTGCGGGAAGTCATCGCCATCGAGCAGGGTAATGAATGGCCGCAATTGGCCGAAGAAGCCGACTCGTTGTCGATTTTCGCCGATAAAAAACTGATCGATTTGCGTCTGCCGTCGGCAAAGCCGGGCCAGGAAGGCAGTAAGGCCTTGACGGCCTACTGCCAACGCTTGCCGGCCGACACGCTTTTGCTGATTACCGCCGGCAAAATCGACGCCGCCGGCCAAAAATCCCAATGGTTTCAGGCTATCGAGCATCTTGGGGCGGTGGTGCAGGTTTGGCCCTTGCAAGGACCCGAATTGCTGGCTTGGTTGCGAAGACGGGCCGAGCGCAAAGGCATGCGCCTTGAACCGGATGCGCTCAAAAGTCTGGCTGGACGTATCGAAGGCAATTTGTTGGCGGCGGCGCAGGAAATCGAAAAGCTGTTCATTCTGTACGGGCAGGCGTCGATAAACAAAGCGGCGATTGATGCCGCCGTTGCCGACAGTTCGCGTTTCGATGTATTCAAGTTGACCGATGCCTTGCTGGCCGGCAAGCGGAACAGGGCCGTTAAAATTCTGAACGGGCTTAAGGCCGAAGGTGTCGCGGCGCCGGTGGTGCTTTGGGCGCTTAGCCGCGAGGCCAGGGTTTTGTTTAATCTTCAAGCGGATTTGGCGCAAGGCGGCCATCGGGATGCCGTTTTCAAGCGGCATCAAATCAGGGACATGCGCCGGCCATTGCTGCAGGAGGCTCTGGGCCGGCTCGCTGTCGGCGACATAGAGTCTTTGCTGCTTCACTGCGCCAAGGCGGATGCGCAGGCCAAGGGGCAGGCGGGAGGAGACGCATGGGAGACTCTATTTCATATCTGTAGCGAATTTTGCCGGTCCTCGACCCCGAGACCGTGAGCGGATTTATTTAACTCGGCGCTTATTCTTGATAAAATCGCTGGGTTATTAATTTTGGATTGAGTAATTCCCATGAGCGTAATCGAAAGAATTGAAGAACAACTGGCCAGTTATCCGGTGGTCTTGTACATGAAGGGCACTCCCGACTTTCCGCAATGTGGCTTTTCCGGCCGTGTGGTGCAGGTGTTACAAGCCTGCAACGCCGATTATCGGGCGATCAATATTTTTGAAGATCCCGAGTTGCGCGATGCCTTAAAAGAATACTCCCACTGGCCGACCTATCCTCAACTGTATGTGAACGGGCAATTGGTGGGCGGTTGCGATATCGTGATGGACTTGTTCAATAAAGGCGAATTGCAAGGCATGGTCGGCGCCGCTTAGAAATTGTCCGCCTAAGCGGTTGCGATGGCAACTGCTTAGGCGGCTTCGAAAGCCAGCAGTTTTTTCCAGCGGTTATAGATAATGCAGAACAACTCCGCAGTCTGTTCGGCGTCGTAAAGCGCGGAATGAGCGCGCTGGTTGTCCCACTCCAGTCCCGCCGCCTCGGCAATTTTGGCTAGCACCGTTTGGCCGAATACCAAGCCACCCAGCGTGGCGGTATCGAAACTGCTGAAGGGATGAAACGGGCTGCGTTTTATTTGGGTTCGGTCAATGGCGGCATTCAGAAAATTGATATCGAATGCCGGATTGTGGCCCACCAATATGGCTCGTTTGCATTCGTTACGCTTTACCGCCGCTCTGATCGGCGCGAACAATTGATTGAGGGCTTCCTTTTCGTCCACGGCCATGCGAAACGGATGATAAGGATCGATGCCGGTGAATTTCAAGGCGGCCTCATCCAGTTCGGAGTTTTTGAACGGGACGATGTTGCAATGGTGTTTTTCGGTGATGCCCAGCCAACCTTCCGAGTCCTGTTCGACGATGACGGCGGCGATTTCCAGCAGCGGATTTTTTTTGGCGTTGAAACCGGCGGTTTCGATATCGACGACAACGGGTAAATAACCTCTAAAGCGGTTGCCGAGCGGGGTGTGGCTGATCTGCATGGGTCTGTTATGGCTGGGTAAGTCGGTTGTATGATATGTTACGTCAGTTTCGGACGGCTATAAACAATAAATCAGGTGATGAGGTAAAACTTATGCGAGGCAAAATAACAAGTGTTTTGGTGGCTGTCGGGGCGCTGGCTTTATCGAGCGGGTGCGCGACCGTGAAAAACCCCGATCCACGGGACCCCTGGGAGAGCTGGAACAGGGGTGTGCAGTCGTTTAACGACGACGTGGACAGTTATGTCATGCAGCCCGTTGCCAAGGGTTATAACTGGGTCATGCCGAATTTTGCCGATCAAGCCGTGACCAACTTTTTTAGTAATCTGGATGACATCGGCGTTTTCACCAATGACTTGTTGCAAGCCAAACTCATGCAATCCGGCATGGACACGGCCCGTTTCCTGGTCAATACCACGGCCGGTGTCGGCGGTTTAATCGATGTCGCCAGCATGATCGATTTACCCAAACATAACGAAGATTTCGATCAAACCCTGGGTGTGTGGGGCGTGCCCACCGGTCCTTACATCGTCTTGCCGTTTTTCGGGCCGAGTTCGCCGCGGGGCGTGGTCGGTTTGGTGGGCGACGCCGCCATGAATCCCATCACATACGCCGGTTTTTATCTTAATCCGGAATGGATAGGCGCGGCGGTGTCGGTGGGCGCCGGCGCTTTAAAAGTCATCGATGCCCGTTCCGATCTGTTGGGGCTGGGCAAAGTGGCGGACGAAGCGGCGGTCGACCGATATCAGTTTTTCCGCGATGCTTATTTGTCCAACCGCAACTATTTGGTCAAGGACGGCAACGTGCCCGAGGACGATGTGCTGAAATTTGAAGAGCTGAAGGACGAGGGTTTCGGGCCGCTAAATACCAATCCGTATTAAGCTCCGCCGCGCATTGTCAACATAAAAAACCGCAATGCCCTTGGCGCGCGGTCTTTTTATTGGGCGCGAGAGTTTTTATGGGATGGCGAATCAAAAGCCGCCGGAGCGAGTAAGTTATACAGATATTCGGGATATGGGAGATAAGGCAGATGCACATCAAAATCACGCTGTTAACCATCCTTGGAACCTTGCTGATGCTGGACGGCTGCGCGTCTGTCCGAGCCACGGATCCGGGAGATCCGTGGGAAGGCTGGAACCGTGGCATGCAATCCTTCAACGACGGTGTGGACGATCGCGTGATGAAGCCGGTGGCCAAGGGATATCGCTGGATAACTCCCGACGTGGTCGATCGCGGCATTTCGAATTTTTTCAGTAATATCGGCGATATTCGCGTCACCCTCAATGACGCCTTGCAAGGTAAATTCGCCCAAAGCGCATTCGACGGTACCCGCTTCTTGTTAAACACTACCTTGGGTCTGGCCGGCTTTATCGATTTGGCCGGCAACGTAGGCTTGCCCAAGCACCAAGAGGACTTCGATCAAACCCTGGGCGTATGGGGCGTGCCGACCGGGCCTTATCTGGTGCTGCCCCTGCTCGGACCCAGTTCGCCGCGCGGCGTGCTGGGTCTGGCGGGCGATGTGGCCATGAATCCCATCAGCTATACCGGCATTTATTTCGCTTCTTCGGCGGTATCGACCGCCGTATCGGGCGGCTTGGGTGCGTTGAATGCGGCGGATTTGCGGGCGGACAACCTGGAAACCGAACGCATTGCCAGCGAAGCGGCGCTGGATCGTTATGCCTTTTTTCGCGGAGCCTATTTTTCGCAACGCAATTATTTGGTCAACGACGGCAATGTACCCGAGGACGACGTGTTGAATCTGTTCGATCACGAAGGCGCGCCACCGGTGCAGCCGTATTGAAGCGGCTTCCGGCGACGGTTGGCGGGTCAATCCAATTGGGCAGCGATGAACTGGCTCTGGGCCGTGTGCAGCCGGGCTGGCAGTATCCGGTTTTCCAGGTTGATCCCGTCGGGCACATTGCAGGCCACCCGCAGATAATTCGGCGTATAGCCGAAATAACGCGTCATGCCATTATCCAGGCCTTCGGTTTGGCCCTCCCATAACACCTCCGCCAAACAACCCAAATTGTCCGCAACGAAATCCTGTCTCATGGTTTCCGCCAGGGCGTGTAGTTGCTGGCTGCGCTGCTTCTTGATTTCCCGACTGACTTGATCCGGCAGTCCCGCCGCCTTGGTGCCTTCGCGCGGCGAATAACTGAAGATATGGATATGGCCGAATCCGAGGTTTTGGATGTATTCGACGCTTTCCCGCCACTCTTCCTCGGTTTCGCCGGGAAAGCCGACGATGATGTCCGTGGTGATATTGAAATGCGGAATCGCGGCTCTGGCTTTCGACACCAGCTCGGCGAATTCGGCCGTCTTGCAACGCCGCGCCATGCGCCGCAATACGCTGTCGCTGCCGCTTTGCAAGGGTAGATGCAAGTGCGGCATCAGGCGTGGGTTTTTGAACAATTCGAAGAAGCCTTCCGGCAGCTCCCACGGCTCCAATGAACCCATGCGTAGGCGTGGAATCTCGGTTTTATTTAAGATTTCCGACACCAGTTCGACCAGATTACTGTTAATGTCGCTGCCATAACCGCCCAGATGTACGCCGGTGATGATGGCTTCTTGAATGCCTTGGGCATGCAAGGCGTTGATTTCGTCTACGACCGCTTGAATGGGCCGGCTGCTTTCCTCGCCGCGGGCGACCGTGACGATGCAAAAAGTGCAGCGGTAGCGGCAGCCGTCCTGAACCTTGACGAAGGCGCGCTGTCTGCCGCGGCTGAACAGTGAGATTTCGCCGGGTTCGGTGGACATGGCCGGCATGCTGTCCAAATTCAATTCTTCTAGGACTTTTTCCACCAGCTGGTTTTTATCTTGGTTGCCGACTATCAAATCCACGCCCATCAATTGCGCGGCTTCTGCTTCATTCAGCGTCGCGTAACAACCGCTGACCACCAGATTGGCTTGCGGGTTGTCGCGGTGGATGCGGCGTATTAGCTGCTTGGATTTTTTAACTGCGTCCTGGGTTACCGCGCAGGAGTTCAAGACGACGAGTTGAGCGTCCTGAATATCGCGCGTAATGCCGTGGCCTCTGGCTTGAAAGGCTTGGGCCCAGGTTTCCAGTTCCGCTTCGTTGAGCCGGCAGCCGAGGGTTTTTAAATGTATCTGCATGTTGTCGTGAAACGTTGAATCGATAACGTGTAGGGTGCATTAGCGTAGCGTAATGCACCGTCCACTTGAAAAATTAACCGAAAAACCAATAAGTCACCAAAATCGCGGAAATAATCCCGCTCAGATCGGCGACGATGCCGCAGGCAGCGGCATGGCGTATCTGCTTGATGTTGACCGCGCCGAAATACACCGCCAACACATAAAACGTGGTCTCGGTGCTGCCTTGCACTACCGATGCTAGCCGGCCTGCGAAAGAATCGGCACCGTGAGTCTGCATGGTATCTATCATCATCGCCCGCGCGCCGCTGCCGCTGAAGGGTTTCATCAATGCGGTGGGCAAGCCGTCGATGAAGCGGTTGTCGATGCCGGCCACATTGACCAATAGCCTGACGCCATCGGTCACCAACTCCAATGCGCCGCTGGCCCGAAACACCCCGAAGGCCACCAGCATCGCCACCAGATAAGGGATGATGCCAATCGCCGTCTGAAAACCTTGCTTGGCGCCGTCTACAAATAGTTCGTAAGCGTTCAGGCGTTTGTAAGCGGCGGCGGCGATGAAAGCTGTTACCAAACTGAACAAAATCACGTGGCTAAGCAAGGCCGATTGTTGCAACATCTCCGCCCGATCCAGGCCGGAAAAATATATCAGAATGCCGGCGATCAAGGCGCTGATGCCACCCAGATAAACCAATACCACCTTGTCCAGCAGATTGATCTTCTGCACTGCGGCGACTGCCAGCAAACCGGTCAGCGTCGATATGTACGTGGCGATCAATATCGGGATGAACACGTCGGTTGGATTGGCCGCGCCCAGTTGCGCCCGGTAGGCGAAGATCGTCACCGGAAACAAGGTCACCGACGAGGTGTTCAATACCAGAAACAAAATCTGCGCATTGCTGGCGCGTTCCGGATGCGGATTCAGGGTCTGCATTTCCTGCATGGCCTTGATGCCCATCGGCGTCGCCGCATTGTCCAGCCCCAGCATGTTGGCGGCGATGTTCATCGTCAGCGCGCCGAGCGCCGGATGATTTTTCGGTATCTCCGGCATCAGCCGGTTGAACAGCGGATTCAGCGCCTTGGTCAACAAGTCGATGAAACCGCTATGCTCGCCGATTTTCATGAGACCTAACCACAAGGCCAGCACGCCGCTCAGCCCCAGCGAAATTTCGAACGCGGTCTTAGCCTGGCTGAACATCGCCGTCATCAACTCGGAAAACACCTGGGTGTCGTCCAACACCAGCAGCTTGAAGGCGGCGGTGGCGAAGGCGCTCAGGAAGAAGAATATCCAGATGAAGTTCAGCAACAACCTGTCCTGGTGTTTAACCGATTTTCTTGGCTAAATCCGCCGCGTAACCGGTATAGCTATGCGGGGTCAGTTTCAGCAATTCGGCTTTGGCTGCCGCAGGAATCTCCAACTTTTCGACGAAAGCGCGCATTACGTCGCCGGTAACGCGCTGGCCGCGGGTCAATTCCTTCAATTTTTCGTAAGGCTTTTCGATGCCGTAGCGGCGCATCACGGTTTGGATAGGCTCGGCCAACACTTCCCAGTTTTGATCCAAATCCTGGTCCAGCAAGGCTGGGTTGATTTCCAGTTTGGAGATGCCTTTCAAGGTCGATTGAATCGCGATGCTGGTGTGAGCAATGCCGACGCCGATGTTGCGCAACACGGTCGAATCGGTCAAGTCGCGCTGCCAACGCGATACCGGCAGTTTGTCGGCCAGAAAACCGAAAATGGCATTGGCCAGGCCTAGATTGCCTTCCGAGTTTTCGAAATCGATCGGATTGACCTTGTGCGGCATGGTCGAGGAGCCGACTTCACCGGCCACGGTTTTTTGCTTGAAATAACCCAGCGAGATATAGCCCCAGACGTCGCGGTCGAAATCCAGCAAGATCGTGTTGAAGCGCGACAGGGCATGGAAAAACTCGGCCATGTAATCGTGCGGTTCGATCTGTATCGTGTAGGGGTTGAAAGTGAGGCCCAGAGACTCGACGAAGTTTTGCGCAAACTGCGCCCAATCGACATCCGGATAAGCAACGCTATGGGCGTTGTAATTGCCGACCGCGCCGTTGATTTTACCCAGCAGTTCGACCTTGGCGAGTTGTTCGCGTTGGCGCTGCATGCGGGCGACGACGTTGGCGAATTCCTTGCCGACCGTGGTCGGCGTCGCCGATTGGCCGTGGGTACGCGACAGCATCGGTTGCTCGGCGCTATCCAAGGCCAATTGTTTGATGGCGTTGATGGTGGCGTCGATCTCGGCCAGCATCAGGTCGCGGCCTTCTTTCAGCATCAGGGCGTAAGACAGGTTGTTGATGTCTTCCGAGGTACAGGCGAAGTGAATGAATTCGTTGACGGCGTGCAGTTCGGCGTTGCCCTTGATTTTGGCTTTCAGAAAATACTCGACCGCCTTGACGTCGTGGTTGGTGGTCTTCTCGATGTCTTTGACGGCTTGGGCATCGGCTTCGGAAAAATCGCTGATGATTTTGTTCAACACATTGGTGGCTTCGGCGGACAAGGCGGGTACTTCGGCGATCTTGGCTTCGGCGGCCAAAGCTTGCAGCCAGCGCACTTCCACTTCGACACGATAACGGATTAGCCCGTATTCACTGAAGATGGGGCGCAGGGCGTCGACTTTATTGGCGTAGCGGCCGTCGATGGGGGAGATGGCGGTGAGGGTCATGGTAATTGCCTATATATTTGAAAAACTAAATTTTTGCTTGAAAGAGTAATCACTCGTCTTCATCGTTGTTGGAGTGAAAATCTTCATAGAGTTCTTTAATGGTTCGACCATTGAAGGTCCAATGTGGTGAAGGTTGTAGAGGGTAATCATCCGGCAAACTTAATAATTTTCTTGTCGCCGCTGTTAGAGAGCAAATTTCTTCGTTGAATAAAACTTTCTTTTCATCGACGACTTCGGCTTGATGTTTCCCATCTTTTGAAATTAGTATTGATCCGTTCAGGATGCCTAATTGATGAAAGTTCATCCTCGGGCGTTTTGCCTGCTTTAAGGTTTGGGCGGATTGTTTATCGGCTTCGGAAATATCGGATTCAATGGTCTGTTCCACCTGAGAGGTAATTTCATCGACTTTCAAAAGCTTCAAAATGGCGATAACTCGCTCTGCTTCTATTTTGAAGAATTCTCTGTTTGGGTTGATGCGGTGCATGCCAAAGGCGAGGTGTAGCGCCTCTTCCACTTCCGTTGCATTTTTGACTTGGCAGGCAAAAGTGCAATCAAACGGTACTGGTACTCCCGTACCGTATAGTTGCTTCATGCGGCTTTCCACTTCGACTTGCGTCGTTTTACCGATCTTCACTAATCCCGGCATGGCGGGATTGGTCAGTACGTAAACAATCTGGCTTTCGTTCTCTGCCATGGTTTAAGCGTTGTATTTGGTTTCTATAATTCCACCACCCAAACAAACTTCCCCCAAATAAAACACCACCGACTGCCCAGGCGTAATCGCCCGTTGGTGTTCGTCGAAGCGGACTTTGACGCGGGTGCCGCCATCCAGCGGTTCGACGACGCAGGTTTGATCCGGTTGGCGGTAGCGGGTTTTAGCGGCGCAGCGGATGGTTTCGGTCAAAGGCTTGCTGCCGCACCAGTCGAGTTGGCCGGCTTCCAATGTGTTGTGCAGCATCAACGGATGATCGTGGCCTTGGCCGACGATCAAGACGTTATTCTCCAGGTCTTTTTCCAGAACGAACCAGGGCTCGTCCGGCGCGTCCTTGACTCCGCCTATGCCTAAACCTTGGCGTTGGCCCAGCGTGTAATACATCAAGCCGTGGTGCTTGCCGATATATTGGCCTTCCGGGGTGCGCATTTCGCCTGGCTGATGCGGCAAGTAGCGTTGCAGGAATTCCTTGAATTTGCGTTCGCCGATGAAGCAAATGCCGGTGCTGTCTTTCTTGCGGCTGTTGGTGAAGCCGGCTTTTTCGGCCATGGCGCGGATATCCGGTTTATGCAGATGGCCGATCGGGAACAGGGTTTTCGACAGCGCTTTCTGGCCCATCGCGTATAAGAAGTAGCTTTGTTCCTTGTTGGGATCCAGGCCTTTTAATAACCGAAATTCACCGTCTTGTTCATCGACGCGGGCGTAGTGGCCGGTGGCGATGTATTCGGCGCCCAGGTCTTCGATCGCGTAGTTCAAAAATGCCCTAAATTTGACATGTTTGTTACAAAGAATGTCGGGATTGGGTGTCCGACCAGCTTTAAACTCCGACAAAAACACTTCAAACACTTCGTCCCAGTATTCGGCGGCAAAGTTGACGGTCTTTAATTCGATGCCCAGCGTGTCGCAAACCTGCTGCGCATCGGCCAAATCTTGCATCGCGGTGCAATATTCGGTGCCGTCGTCTTCCTCCCAGTTTTTCATGAACAAGCCCGTGACTTTGTGGCCTTGTTCTTGCAGCATTAATGCCGTGACGGAAGAATCGACGCCGCCGGACATGCCGACGATGATGTGTTTGCTCATGCCAAGTCTAAGAATGTGTGTAGTAGGGACAGCGGATGCCGATACCCCTTTAAATAATGATCCACGCTGATCAGCACCAAGGGACTGCGTAATTGGTCATGTTTTGCCATTATTTCCGCGCGGTTCAACCAATGGGTCGCTAAAATGCCGACATCCAGGAGCTGCTCGGGCTTATGGTCATGTACGCTGCCGCAGAAACAAAAACGCATGAAACTGGGAGCTTCCGGTGTTTTGCGCCACAGTTGAACGGCCACCAGGGCTTCCGGCTCAAATTGCCAGGCGGTTTCTTCCAGAACTTCGCGCTTGACGGCGCTGATCAGATCTTCGTCCGGTTCGAGATGGCCGGCGGGTTGATTGAACGCAATGCCGTGCTCTGTTGTCTCTTCGACCAGCAAAAAACGCTGGTCTTTTTCGATGACGGCGGCAACGGTAACGTGGGGTTTCCAGACCATGTGTGCGGGTAAAGTCTTATAAGGGGGCGCATTTTACGCGAAATGTTTTTTATGTGGGTAAAGATTGAAATTTGCCAAGTTAGGCGCTATGTTAAAACCCTGAACCAAACAGGCAAACCCGGAACATGACTGATTTCGATCCCATGAGAGACAATGATGGTGACATTGTCGTACAGCAGGCAAAACCGCAGTTGAAAAGACCGCCTCTTTTCAAGGTGCTGTTACTGAACGACGATTTTACTCCGATGGATTTTGTAGTCGAAATTCTCACCGGCTTTTTTAATATGAGTCAGGAGAGAGCCACCCAAGTGATGCTGCAAGTGCATACGCAAGGAGTGGGGGTGTGCGGCACCTACACCAAAGATGTGGCCGAAACCAAGGTACATATTGTTAATGATTATTCCAGGGAGCATCATCATCCGTTGATGTGCACAATGGAAGAAGCGTGAGAGGTAGCCATGCTAAGCAAAGAACTTGAAGTGACATTGAATGCAGCATTTACAAGTGCCCATGCCAAACGACACGAATTCATAACGGTCGAACATTTATTGTTATCCTTACTGGATAACGTCACCACTATACCAATACTGATTGCCTGCGGTTGCAATGTAAACGCCCTGCGCGCCGAGCTGACCCGTTTTATCGACGAAACCATTTCCCTGATTCCGGAAGGCATACAGCGGGAAACCCAGCCCACGCTGGGGTTTCAAAGGGTATTGCAGAGGGCGGTGTTTCATGTGCAGGCGTCCGACAAAAAAGAAGTTACCGGCGCCAATCTGTTTGTAGCTCTGTTCAGCGAACAGGATTCGCATGCGGTTTATCTGTTGAACAGGCAGGATATCACCCGCCTGGATGTGGTGAATTATCTGGCTCACGGGGTTTCCAAAATCGAACAGCAGCAAAAACAAAGCCCCGCCGAAGAGAGTGAAACCGAACGCGGTATCGGCGACGCCACGGCCAGTCCGCTGGAAAAATACGCTACCAATCTGAATGAAGAAGCGATCAAGGGCAATATCGATCCGCTGATCGGGCGCGATTCCGAAGTCGAAAGAACCATACAGGTCTTGTGTCGGCGGCGCAAAAACAACCCCTTGCTGGTTGGGGAAGCCGGGGTTGGTAAAACCGCTATCGCGGAGGGCTTGGCCAAGCGTATCGTCGAAGAGCAAGTGCCGGAGATTTTGCTGAACAATGTGATTTATTCGTTGGATATGGGCGCCCTGGTAGCCGGTACCAAATACCGGGGCGATTTTGAAAAGCGCCTGAAATCACTGGTGGTCCAGCTGAAAAAAGAACCCAATTCCATTTTGTTCATTGACGAAATTCACACCATTATCGGTGCGGGCTCGGCGTCCGGCGGCGTGATGGATGCTTCCAATCTGATCAAGCCGGTGTTGGCCTCGGGTCAACTGCGCTGCATAGGCTCTACCACCTATCAGGAATATCGCGGCATTTTCGAGAAAGACCATGCCCTGGCGCGTCGCTTCCAAAAAATAGACGTCGTAGAGCCTAGCGTGGAAGATGCCGTGCAGATTTTGAAAGGCCTGAAAACCCGTTTCGAAGAGCACCACGGCCTTAAGTATACCCAGGAGGCTCTGCGGGCCGCGGTGGAATTATCCGTGCGATATATCACCGACCGGCACTTGCCCGATAAGGCCATCGATGTCATTGACGAGGCGGGAGCGCGGCAGCGGCTGTTTGTGGAAGGCGAACGCAAGGCCACCATCGACGCGCCGGACATTGAGGAGATTGTCGCCAAAATTGCTAGGGTGCCTGCCCAGTCGGTATCGGCCAGCGACAAGGATAAACTGTCCAATCTGGAGAAAAATTTGAAAATGCTGGTATTCGGACAGGACGAAGCGATTTCCGAGCTGACTTCCGCCATCAAGTTGTCTAGGGCGGGTCTGCGCGACACCACCAAAACCATTGGTTCCTTCCTGTTCGCGGGCCCCACTGGGGTCGGCAAAACCGAAGTGACTCGCCAATTGGCCAAGGTGCTGGGCATAGAGCTGATCCGCTTCGATATGTCCGAATACATGGAGCGCCATACGGTATCTCGCCTGATAGGCGCGCCTCCGGGATATGTGGGTTTTGATCAAGGCGGCTTGCTGACCGAAGCGGTCACCAAGCATCCGCATGCTGTGTTGTTGTTGGACGAGCTGGAGAAAGCCCATCCCGATGTATTCAACCTGCTGTTACAGGTCATGGATCACGGCACCTTGACCGACAACAACGGCCGTAAAGCCGATTTTCGTAACGTGATCCTGATCATGACCACCAATGCCGGGGCAGAGGAGGGCAGTCGGGCGTCGATCGGCTTTACCGAACAGAACCACGCTACCGACAGTATGAAAGTGATAGAACGCGGTTTTTCGCCGGAGTTCAGAAACCGGCTAGACGCCATCGTACAGTTCAAACCCCTGGATATCAGCGTGGTTGGCAGCGTGGTCGATAAGTTTATTTTCGAGCTTGAAGCGGTGCTGGCCGACAAAAACGTCACTTTGACGCTGGAAACGGATGCCCGGATTTGGCTTGCTGAACGGGGTTACGACGAAAAAATGGGCGCAAGACCGATGGCGCGCTTGATTCAGGAAAAAGTCAAAAAACCCTTAGCCGAGGATCTGTTGTTCGGTCGTTTGGTCAACGGTGGACATGTGCGGATTTTTGTCGAAAACGATCAACTGGCGTTTGGTATCGAAGGCAAGCAACTCGTGGTTTCGGAAATGAATCAGATGGTCTAAACGGACAGAGCAATCGCAATCCCGTGTAAAACGGGATCAGCGATTGCGGAATGTGATGCGGCCCTTGGTCAGGTCGTAGGGTGTCATTTCCACCCGGACTTTATCGCCGGTCAGGATGCGGATATAGTGTTTGCGCATTTTGCCGGAAATGTGAGCCGTCACGATGTGGCCGTTTTCCAGTTCAACGCGAAACATGGTATTGGGCAAGGTGTCGATAACCTTTCCATCCATTTCAATCTGATCTTCTTTTGCCATAATTATACCTGCCGTAAAAAAACCGCTATCTTAGCACGAATCCGGCCTGCCATGCCTAAGTTGTGCGGAAATTGGGTGCGATTAAGCTAAGGCGCGCCTCAAGCAGTCAGCCTTGCTTGATTACAATAGCCATTCCGTAGCCGGTTAGCCCGATTCAGTTGTAATCCCCGTATGCGTTCAGAGGTGGCGGTGCGGCTAAACATGAAAACCAAAAACTATCTTCCTGGTGCACACTGAGTTCTGTTTTCAAATGTGTGCCCTAAGATGGAATAAATCATACTTTTTGGCGCGTCACGGTTGATGCTAACATTGTTTGCGCCTCAACCCCTTCGTTCCTCAGCGGTGCTCCGATGCGTATTTAGCCGGCGCAAGGCCCAATCCGCATGTTCCCGCACCCCCTCGTCATCGTGCAGAAGTTTTTGCCGTAATGCGGTTATGCTGTCTTCCGAGGCGATTCCGTTGCCCAGCGCCACGGCGATATTGCGCAGCCAGCGCTTATGGCCGATGCGCCTGATCGCCGAACCTTCGGTTTTCCGCAAGAACTCACTTTCAGTCCAACCGAACAATTCCAGCAGGCTGCTGTGATCCAGCTTGTGACGGGGCTTAAAGTCGGCTTCCGCGCTAAGTTTCGCGAAGCGGTTCCACGGGCAAATCAATTGGCAATCGTCGCAACCGTAGATGCGGTTACCCAACAACGGGCGCAAGTGTTCCGGGATGCTGCCTTGCAGTTCAATGGTCAGATACGATACGCAGCGGCGGGCGTCGACCTGATAGGGCGCCACTATGGCCTGGGTGGGGCAAATATCCAGGCAAGCCGTGCATTGGCCGCAATGGTTGCCGACGGCCGCATCGGCCGGCAAGGGCAGGTCGGTGTAGATTTCTCCCAGAAAGAACCAGGAGCCGGCCTTGCGATTGATCAGGTTGCTGTGTTTGCCTATCCAGCCCAGCCCGGCTTTTTCGGCGATGGCTTTTTCCAGTACCGGCGCGCTGTCGACGAAGGCCCGGTAACCGAACGGGCCGATTTCGGCGGCGATTTTATCGGCCAGTTTTTGCAGTCTGTTGCGCAGCAGTTTGTGGTAGTCGCGGCCCAAGGCATAGCGCGAGACAAAGGCCGTGGCGGGCTGATCCAGCAGCTCGCGGCCGCGCGAGGGATCTTCCGGCAGATAATCCATGCGGGCGCTGACGATGCTGCGGGTGCCGGCTTGCAACAAGGCCGGGCGGCTGCGCTTGAAACCGTGCGCGGCCATGTAATACATGTCGCCGTGCCTGTGCTTGCTCAGCCAATCTTGCAGATGCCGTTCGGCGGCGCTCAAGTCGGTGTCGCTGATACCGATTTGCTGAAAGCCCAAGTCGCCGCCCCAGGCTTTGATTTGCAGGGCAAGTTGTTGGAAATCCGGCGTTTCGATTGGGGGCATGGCGGGCTTGGCATATAATGTCGTGGTCGCGTCTATTTTACACAACAACGCCATGCAAACATCCTCGCCAGCGCTCTATCGCGTAGCCCAAATTCGCGAGGCGGAGCATATCGCCATTCACAATCTGCGGATGCCGGGGCTGCAATTGATGCGTAGCGCCGGCGCGGCCGCCTTTAACGCCCTAAGGCAGCGTTGGCCGGGACAAACCGAAATCACGCTGTTTTGCGGAGCCGGCAACAATGCCGGCGATGGCTATGTATTGGCCAATCTGGCCTTGGCGGCCGGTTTCCGCCTTTCGGTCTACACGCTGATTGACCCCGGTCAACTGAAGGGCGATGCACTGACCGTGTATCGGGAATTTATACAAGCGGGCGGCCGTGTGGCGCGGTTCGCCGGTCGCGCCGATTCGGCGGGCGTTATCGTCGATGCCTTGTTGGGCACCGGCTTGAGCCGGCCGGTCGGCGAGGAATATGCGCAAGCGATCTCGCATATCAATAACACCGGCTGTCCGGTCTTGAGCATCGATGTGCCGTCGGGGCTGCACGCCGATACCGGTTGCGTGTTGGGATGCGCGGTCAAGGCCGATCTCACGGTCACCTTTATAGCCTTGAAGTGCGGGTTGTTTACCGGGGACGCCGCCGATTATCGCGGCGATATCGTCTGTTCGAGCCTGAACGTGCCCGAAACGGTGTTGGCTCAACTTCCGCGCACCGCCATGCTGGCAAGCAAAATACCCTTGAAACGCCGCCGCCGCAACGCGCACAAGGGTAATTTCGGCCATGTGCTGGCGGTTGGCGGGAACCGGGGCTTTAGCGGGGCGATTCGCATGGCGGGCGAGGCGGCACTGTTCAGTGGCGCCGGCTTGGTCAGCCTTGCCAGCCGGGCCCAGCATGTCGATTGGCTGAATATCGGCCGGCCCGAATTGATGTGCCATGCGGTGGAAACCGCCGGCGATCTGCAGCCTTGGTTGGAGCGGGCCGATGTCATCCTCATCGGGCCGGGCTTGGGACAGGATAGTTGGGCGCAAGATATGCTTCGCCAGATCCTGGCAAGCGATAAACCCTGTGTGGCCGATGCCGATGCATTGAATTTATTGGCGCGGCAACCCACCCGCCGGCCGAATTGGATCTTAACCCCGCATCCCGGCGAGGCGGCGCGGCTTTTGGGGTGCAAGACCCACGATATTGGCGCCGACCGCTTTGCTGCGGTCAAAATGTTGCAAAACCGGTATGCCGGCGTCTGCGTGTTGAAAGGGGCGGGCAGCCTGATTGCTGACGCGGGTAACATCATGGTCAATACCACCGGTAATCCGGGCATGGCCGCCGGCGGCATGGGCGATGTGTTGGTCGGCGTCATGGCGGCGCTGCTGGCCCAGGGTCTGTCGTTGACGGATGCCGCAACGCTGGCGGTGCATGTGCATGGCGAAGCGGCCGATTTAATCGCGGCAAGCCAAGGCGAACGCGGCATGCTGGCCAGCGAATTGTTACCTAAAATCAGGGGGCTGTTAAATCCATGAAAATCGAATTGCGGGATAGCGATGAAACGGAATTATTGGGTGCCGCCTTGGCCGGTGTGTTGCCGCAAAAGTGTCTATTGTTTTTGTACGGCGATCTGGGGGCCGGTAAGACCACCTTGATTCGCGGACTGCTGCGGGCCATGGGGCACCGGGGCGCGGTTAGAAGCCCCACTTACGGCTTGGTGGAAGAATACCGCCTGGACGGCCGCGTGGTATTTCATTTCGACTTATATCGCTTGAAAGACCCGGAAGAGCTGGAATGGTTGGGCATCAACGATTACCTGCAACAGCAGGCCCTGGTTTGCGTGGAGTGGCCGCAATTGGGCGCCGGATATCTGCCGGCGGCCGATTTGGAAATCGCGCTGGAGTATCAAAATTCCGGAAGAACGATAGAAATCAACACGCTAGCGGAATCGCTGAAAAATTCCTTGATAATTGACTGGAAAAACAAAGGCCTGCTGCTATAATCTCAGAACGTTTTTAATTTTTGCACGGTCGGCTGCTTATGAGACAGATGGTTATATTTTTCTGGATAATGGGTTTTTTCTTGCCGACCTTGCCCGCTCATGCGGCGGCAAATGTGCTATCGGCTCTGACCTTTCAACCGGGCGGCGTGGTATTCGAATTGAACGCTACGCCGCATTACCGCTATTTCACGCTGAACAATCCCAGTCGCGTGGTGGTGGATTTTGAAAATACCGCCGCCTCCGCCGCCATGCCGCAGCCCCCCGCCGATCATCCGCTGGTGGTGGGAGTGCGTTCGGCCATCCGTAACAAATCCGATTTGCGGGTGGTGATGGAATTAAACGCCGACGCCAAGGCGGTGGCGGTCAGCAACGGTAGCAGCGTGCAGCTGCAATTCTCGGCCAGCGCCAACCCGGCGCCCGCCAGCGTTGCCGCCGCTCGGCCGGCAAAAAAAATTCCGGAAAACAAAGTCGCCAGGGACAAGACCCTCTCGACGGTCAATGCCAAGCCCGTCAGGGCCAAGGGTCGGGATATCGTTATTGCCATAGACGCCGGTCACGGCGGCAAGGATGTGGGCGCGCAAGGCGGCCACGGTACCCAGGAGAAAGACGTGGTTTTGGCGATTGCCAAGCGCCTGGAAAGTTCGGTCAACAGACAACCCGGCATGAAGGCCGTGATGATACGCAATGGCGATTATTTCGTTAAATTGCACGACCGGGTGAAAATCGCCCGCGATGCCAAGGCCGATTTATTCGTTTCCATTCATGCCGATGCCTTTGACGATCCCAGCGCGCACGGCGCTTCCGTTTATACCCTGGCCAACAAGGGGGCTTCCAGCCAGATGGCGCAAACGTTGGCCGATAGCGAGAACGCCGCCGACCGGGCTGGCGGCGCGACGGTCGACGCCCATGACGATGTGTTGGCGTCGGTGCTGATGGATTTATCCAATAAGGCCGCCAAGGAAGCCAGCCAGCATGTGGGTAGCAAGGTTTTGAAAAGCGTGAATTCCGCCGGACACCTTCATCGTAAAAATGTGCAGAAAGCCGGTTTCGTGGTGTTGAGATCACCTATTCCGTCCATTTTGGTGGAAACCGCCTTCATTTCCAATCCGGAAGAAGAGCAACGTTTGAACAGCCGCGCCTATCAGGACAAAATGGCCTCAGCCGTGTTTAACGGCATCGTGGCGCACTTTAAACAGTATGCGCCCGCCAACACCTTGTTCGCGCAACTGCAAAAATCCGGCAAAACCGCTACCCGCGTCGCTGCCCGTGAAACGGTATCCGAACCCGTTGTCGTCAAAGCCAACACGGTGGAGGCCGACAGCGCGATCACCGTCAGCGCGGCAAATACCCGACACGTCATCAGCACCGGCGAAACGCTGTCCGGCATTGCTCAGCGCTATGGCGTTTCCATGCGCGAGTTGCGCCATGCCAACGGCATGGAAGACGGCAACCTCAAGGCCGGTCAAGTGCTGCAGATTCCGCGCAGCAGTTAATTCCAGCGCTCCTCCGGGCTGAATCAATTCACCCGGAGCCCAAGCGATCCGCTAGAATACGCGCTTTTTTCGCGAGCTCGGCCGATGCGGATACACGCCTTACCCACTCAACTGATCAATCAAATTGCCGCCGGCGAAGTGGTCGAGCGGCCGGCGTCCGTGGTAAAGGAATTGGTAGAGAACTGTTTTGACGCCGGCGCCAGCCAGATTCATATCGATGTGGAGCAGGGCGGCATCAAGCAGATCAAAATCCGCGACAACGGCTGTGGCATCGACAAAGACGATTTGGCCTTGGCGCTATCGCGGCATGCCACTAGCAAGATTGCTTCGCTGGAAGATCTTGAACAAGTGTCCAGCATGGGTTTTAGAGGCGAGGCCCTGCCCAGTATCAGTTCGGTGGCGCGTTTGACCCTGATTTCCCGTACCGAGGCCGCCGATTGCGCTTGGGCGGTCAGCGCCGACGGCAGCGAAAGAAACTTCGATCCCCAGCCCGACCCTCACCCGTCCGGTACCACCGTCGATGTGCGGGACCTGTTCTACAATACTCCGGCCCGGCGAAAATTTTTGAAAGCCGAGAAAACCGAATTCGGCCATATCGAAAACCTGATCCAGAAACTGGCTCTGAGCCGCTTCGACGTGGGATTTTTATTACGGCATAACCAGCGCGAGGTATTGAACCTAAAACCGGCCGCCAGCCAAGGCGAACAGGAAAAGCGCATCGCCGCCATCTGCGGTTCGGCCTTCGTCGACCATGCGGTCAAAATCGACTATGCCGCCTCCGGCCTGCGGTTGCATGGCTGGGTGGGCTTGCCGACCTTCTCGCGCGGCCAGCAGGATATGCAGTTTTTCTACGTCAACGGTCGCCTGATCAAGGACAGACTGGTGGCGCACGCAGTGAAACAGGCCTATCAGGATGTGCTGTATCACGGTCGTCATCCGGTGTTCGTGCTGTATTTGGAACTGGACCCGGCCTTGGTGGATGTGAATGCCCATCCCACCAAACTGGAGGTGCGCTTTCGCGAAGGACGCATGGTGCACGATTTCCTGTTTCAGGCCTTGCATCGCAGTCTGGCCGAACAACGGCCGGGACAAGCTCCCGCGCGGCCAATACAAGTCCAAACCCAGCCGGTCGCCGGGCCAAGCTTTGTTGCGGAGCCGCGTCCGACCCCGAGTCAGCAAATTGACTTACCCTTGAGTTTGGCCTATGCGGCCGCGCCTTGCGCAGCGCAACCGTCCGCCGCCAATGAACTCGATGCCGCGGATATGGGCGGGCACGTCTACAAGCCGCAACAATCCACGTCGTATTCCGCGGCCGCGGGCGGCAGGGGCGCAAGGGAAACGAATTTGACGGGGGCGGTTGCCGAGCAAATCAAGGCCTATGCCAAACTGAATCCGCAAGCCGAAGCCGCGCCGGCCGGGCAAGCCATGCCGCCGCTGGGTTTTGCCTTGGCCCACATCCACAACATTTATATTCTGGCCGAAACCGCCGGCGGCATTATCCTGGTCGATGCCCACGCCGCGCACGAGAGGGTTACTTACGAACGCTTGAAACAGCATTACCATAATCGCGCCATCGTCTCGCAACCCTTGCTGTTGCCGATCAAGCTGCGGGTAACGGCGGCCGAAGCGGATCTGGCGGAGCGGGAACACGAGTTTTTTCTTGGCTTGGGATTTGAACTCAACCGGTCCGGCCCTGAAACGGTTGTATTGCGCTCGACCCCAGCCTTGCTGGCCAAGACCGATGTCGATGGATTAGTGCGCGACATCCTGGCCGACATGCTGACCAACGGGTGTAGTCGAAAAGCCGAACAAGCCATCAACAGCATTTTAGCCACCATGGCCTGTCACGGTTCGGTACGGGCCAGACGCAAGCTCAGCATCGAGGAAATGAATGCCTTGTTGCGCGATATGGAACAGACCGAACGCATCGGCCAATGCAATCACGGCCGGCCGACCTGGATTTCGCTTAGCCACCAGGATCTGGACAAGTTTTTCATGCGCGGGCAGTAAATGAACACCGACAAACCTACTGCCATTTTACTGATGGGGCCGACCGCGTCCGGCAAAACAACGCTGTCGGTGGCAATGGCTCAAGCCTTGAACGCGGAAATCATCAGCGTCGATTCCGCCCTGGTTTACAGGGACATGGATATCGGCACCGCCAAGCCGACCTTGGCGGAACGCGGCGGCGTTCCGCACCATTTGATCGACATACTCGACCCCCGCGAGTCTTTTTCCACCGGCCAGTTTCGGAGCCGCGCGCTGCAATTGATGGAAGAGATTACCCGGCGCGGCAAGTTGCCCTTGCTGGTCGGCGGCACCATGTTGTATTTCAACGCCCTGACCCAGGGCTTGGCCGATCTGCCGGAAGCCGATCACGACATCAGGCAACGGCTGGATAGGGATTTATTGGAACTGGGCAAGGAGGCGCTGCATGCCCGTCTGGCGCAAATCGATCCGCAAGCCGCCGCCCGCATACACGTCAACGATCCGCAGCGCATACAGCGGGCCCTGGAAGTCTTTGAAATCAGCGGTCGGCCATTATCGTATTTTTTCGGCGCCGACCCGCAAAGCGAGCAGCCGTTTGCTTACCAAAAACTGATTGTCGCCCCGCAACATAGGCATGCCTTGCACGCCAACATCGCTGCGCGTTTCGACGCCATGCTGGAGCAAGGCTTTCTGGATGAAGTCCGGGCCTTGCGGGCGCGCAGCGATCTGCACGAGGGCTTGCCGGCTATCCGTTGCGTTGGCTACAGGCAGGCCTGGTCGTATTTGAACGGCGAATACGACTTCGAGACCATGCGGGAAAAAGCCGTCATCGCCACCCGCCAACTGGCCAAGCGTCAATTCACCTGGTTGCGCAAGGAAGAAAACGCCCTGCATCTGCATAGCGATGCGGCGGATTTACTGACCAAGGCCCTGGATTATTTTCGCCGGCATGGATAAACCACGGCAACGCCGCCTAGCCCATGCCGCGCGGGATGCGCAAGCCGATAAAGACGCCGTCAGCGCCGAAATTTGCCGCACTGTCATTTCGCAAGCTTGGTATGCCGATGCCGACACCATACTCTGGTATCTGCATTGCCGTTCGGAGGTGCGCACCTTGCCGGCCGTAGCGGCACAACTGGCCGGCGGCAAACGTATCGCGGTGCCGTATTGCACCGTCGACGCGCTGGGCAACAAATGCCTGGGCTTGTGGCATTTGCGGGCACTCGACGAATTGCGGCCCGGTATGTGGAATATCCTGGAACCGCCCAAGGCTCGCTGGCGGGAAGCGGATAAATGCATCAAGCCGGCGGAACTGGATGCGGTCGTCGTACCGGGCGTGGCCTTTGACAGCATGGGTGGGCGCCTGGGCAACGGCGCCGGTTATTACGACAGGTTGTTGTCCGAGGTGAGGGCGGACGCGGTGTTGGCCGGCGTCTGTTATGCGTCGCAAATATTGCCCGCCGTCGAAATGCAAAGCCACGACGTCTACATGAATCTGGTGGTGACGGAATCGAACCTGTTTTCCGGCAAGCGGCGGCTGCCATGATAGCGGTCGATGAGTTGAAGCGCCGGCTTGAACACAGCCCGGCCTTCGTGCTGGATATGTCGCAAGTGCATGCCAATCTGCGCCCCTTGCATCACATCAGGCAAGCCAGCGGTTGCCGGATTTTATATTCCATGAAGGCGCTGCCGTTGGCGGCCTTGCTGAGCGACCTTAGCGACAAGCTGGACGGCTTTTCGGTCAGTTCATTGTTTGAAGCCCGTTTGGCTAGCGCGGTTTCGGGCGGTCGGGGCAGCCTGCATGTGACCACGCCGGGTCTGAGAGCGGACGAATTTGCCGAACTGTCCGCGCTATGCAGTCACATCGGTTTCAATTCCCTCTCGCAATATCAGCGTTTGCATTCATCGACCGACCGTTATTCGGCGGGTTTGCGGGTCAATCCCAAGCTATCCTTCGCCGATGACCGGCGATACGACCCTTGCGGCCCGCATTCGAAACTGGGCGTGGATGTCGGCTTGCTCGGGCAAGCCTTGCCGGAAGGCATTGAAGGCTTGCACCTGCATACCGTGTTCGGCCGGACAGATTTTCAGCCGCTGCAAGCCGTTATTTCAAAATTAAAACCGTTTTTAAGCCGGCAAACCGGCTTGAAATGGCTGAATCTGGGCGGCGGTTATTTGTATCACCGCATTGCCGACCTTACGCCCGTTATTGAAGCCGTACGATATTTGCAAACTCATGTCGCCGAACAGGTATACCTGGAGCCCGGCAAGGCATTGGTGGGAAACGCCGGTTATTTGCTGACCAGCGTGCTGGACCGTTTCGATAGCGACGGTGAAACCGTGTTGGTATTGGATAGCTCGGTCAATCATCACCCGGAAATTTTCGAATACCAGCGCCGGCCGCAGCTGCTGGATGAAGATCCGCAAGGCGGACATAGCGCCATTCTGGCCGGCTCGACCTGTCTGGCCGGCGACGTTTTCGGCCGGTATCGCTTCGCTAAGATTCCGACCGTCGGCGACAGGTTGCTGTTTGCCGATGTCGGCGCCTACAGCCTGATCAAGGCGCAGCGATTCAACGGCTACGCCTTGCCTGCGGTGTATGTTTGCCGAGGCGATCGGTACGAAGCGATCAAGCGGGATGGCTATGCCGACTATGCCCGGCAATGGGCATAGTCGGCAAGAGTCCTCTAGCGGGCAAAAGCCAGAAACTCCGCCTCCGGCATGGGTTTGGCATATAGGTAGCCCTGCACGAATTCGCAGCCCACCGCAGCCAGCAGATCGCGCTGACCCTCTGTTTCCACCCCTTCGGCGATGGTTTTCAATCCCAGTTTGTGCGCCATCACCACGATGGCTTCGGCGATGGCGCGGTCGTTGGGGTCGCTTTCCAGATCGCGCACAAACGAACGGTCTATCTTCAGATAGTCGATGGGGAATTTCTTCAGGTAAGCCATCGCCGAATAGCCGGTGCCGAAATCGTCCAAGGAAACCTGTATGCCGGCGTCTCCGAGACGATTGATGATTTGCAGAATGTCGGGGCGGTCATCCAGCAGCAGGCCTTCGGTGATTTCGATGACGATATGTTCGGGGGGGACGCCGTTGTGCTCCAGATAGGCCAGCCAGGAGATATAAAAATCGCCCTTGATGAATTGGCGCGGCGACAGATTGACACTGATTTGCCGCGCCAAGCGTCCGTCGGCGTTCCAGCGCTTGGCGGTTTGCACCGCTTGGCGGAACACCCAGTCGCCGATGTCGTGGATCAGGCCGTTTTCTTCGGCAATGGAAATGAATTGGTCGGGAGGCACCATGCCGCGCCGGGGGTGACGCCAGCGCAACAGGGCTTCGGCCTTGACAATGGCTCCGCCGGCCACATCGACTATGGGTTGATAGTGGACTTGCAATTGCTCCTTGGCCAGCGCATCGCGCAAGTCGTTGGCGAGCAATAAACGGGTATGCGCCTGCTGTTGCATGGCGGGCGTGAAAAAGCTAAAACCGTTGCGCCCCTGTTCCTTGGCGGCATACATGGCTTGATCGGCACAGCCGACCAAACCGTCGGCGCTGTCGGTATCGAAAGGATAGGCGGCAATGCCTATGCTGGTGGAAACATACACGGTATGCCCATCCAGACAGAAGGGCTTGGTCATGGCATTGACGATGTTTTGGGCGATTCTGCCCAGGTTCGACATGTCGTCCACCCTGGGCAGAATGACGATGAATTCGTCGCCGCCCAGTCTGGCCACGGTATCGGTTTCGCGAATGCCTGAACGTATGCGTTGAGCGGCTTCCACCAATAGCAGGTCGCCGATTTCGTGACCCATGGTGTCGTTGACTTCCTTGAAGCGGTCGAGGTCGATAAACAGCAGGGCCAGACTTTCTCCGCCGCGCTCGGCCTTGGCGATTTCTTCGTGCAAGCGGTCGCGAAACATGCGCCGGTTGGGCAATCCGGTCAAGGTATCGTAGCTGGCTTGGTGTTGCATCTGCTCTTCGATGCGCTTGCGTTCGATGGCGATGGCGCTCAAATGGCTGGCGTAGCGCAGTCTGCCCATGTCTTGTTCGTCCGGTTCGCCGGGCTGGTCGCGGTAAAGGGTGACGACGCCCAGCTGTTGGCCGGCAGAGCCGATGATCGGATCGGACCAACTGGAAATCATGCCGGATTGGCGGGCAAACGAGCGGCAATGCTCGGATTGGGAGGCGAGCCGCATATCTTTTATGATCAAGGGTTCGGCGCGACAGAAAGCAACGCTGCAGCCGCTGTTTTCGTCGTCCACGGCCAGGCCTTGATTCTGCCCTGGGCAGGGGACGGAAAACGACGGTGCTACCCCATCGATCAAACGTTTGCCGCCAGCATCCAATAACAAGATGCGGCATTGGCAACCGGGGCTGGCGGATTCGACGTACAGGGCAATTTGCGTCAGTATTTCGCCCAGGTCGCCGCCCTGCGCCATGCGCTCGAATACCCGGCGACGTTCGACATCCAGCAATTGCTCCCGTCTATGCTTGGTCATATCGAACCCCAAAACCAGCAAACCCCGGACTTCTCCGCCGCTGCTGTATTCCGGCGAAACCCGCACCAGATGGCTGTACAGGGCGCCATGGTCGTTACGCCATTCCAGCGAGATATCCTCCCGCGCGCCGGATGCCAGCACCCGCTTCAGCAAGCTGATGTAGGCATCAATAGTCACATTGGTGGCGCGCCAGAATGCGCTGACATGCGCGCCCAGAATCCGCTCTTCCGGCAGGCCAACGGCGGCCACGAAAGCCGGATTCACGTAAGTGTGGCGCAAGCCGCGATTCAGTCGCAAGACATAGGTCGGCAGGTTTTCGATCAGCGTGCGGAATTCCTGTTCCCGCTCGGCCAGCGCCGATTCCATCTGCTTGCGTTGGCTGATATTGCGTATCATGGCCATGTTGTAGCCCTGGCCGTCGGATTCAATATAATTGGCAACCACCTCGACCGGGAAAATCCGCCCGTCCTTGGTCTGGTGGCGGGTTTCGAAAGTCAGCGAGCCGTGAGTTTGCAGGTCGCGCCAATGCGCGGGCCACACCGCATGCTGATAGTCGGGGTCGATATCCGGGACGCTCAAGCCCAACAGTTCATTCCGGCTGTAACCCAAACTCTGACAGGCATGCGCATTGACGTAATGGATGCGGGCCTGTTCGTCGATTAGGTAAACCGCTTCCTCGACGTGGTCGATGGCATAGTGCAGGCGGGCCAGTTCTTGCTCGCGTCGCTTGCGCTCGGTAATGTCCAGGATGGTACCCACCAGAAACCGTTGTCCGCGCTGATCGCTGCAGCGGGTTTTCTTGACGATGATGTTATGGCAGTTGCCATCAAGGTCGGTATATGTCTCTTCGCTGACATCCTCTTCGCCGCTGGCGAACAGGGCTTCGTCCTTGGCGCGGAATATAGCGACCTCGCGCGCGGAAAAAAAAATCGTAATCGTATTTGCCCAGCAGGGCTTCCATCGGTTGACCGATAAAATCGCAAAAGGCTTGATTCAACCTGACCCAGCGATGCTCGCTGTCCTTAACGAACACCGGGTCGGCAATGGTCTCGATCACCCGGTCCAGGAATTGCCGCGATTCTTGCAGCAGGCGTTCGGACTGTTCGCGTTCCAGTTCGGCCGCCGCGCGGGTCGCCACCAGTTGTAGCAGCGAGGTCACCTCGGCGACGTCGTGCATCGGCTTGCCGTCCATCACGGCAATCAGGCCGACCACCCGTCCGGAGGAATCCAGCAGCGGCAGTCCGGCATAACTTTCGACGCCCATTTCCCGTAACAAGGTATCTTCGGGAAACAATTGCCGCACCCGCTCCGCGTAGCAGCACATTGAGCCTTCCATGACATTGGCGCAAGGCGTACCCGCAAGGTGGTATTGCACATTGGGCAGCACTTCGCCCTTGGCATAGAACGCCACCGCTTCGGCTGTCGACGTGCGCGGTATCAGCCGGTCGATGATCACATAATCCATCGTTAGTGTACGTCCCAGATAGCGCGCCAGCGCAATCAGGAAGGATTCGCCATCGGCCTGCCAACCGCGCTGGGCGATGAATTGCAGCGTGTTCTCCAGATGTTTGCGCTCGGTAATATCCAGCGATGTGCCGATAAAGCGCAATGGTTTGCCGTCGGCATCGTAATAGGGCTGGCCGCGTTCGAGTATGTATTTGACACGGCCGTCCGGAAACAGCAGGCGATGCTCGACCTCATAACCGCTACCGTCGGCGATCGATGCGTTATAGACCCGAACCACGTGCTGCCTGTCCTCGGGATGCACCGTGTCGACAAAGGCCTCGAAGGTAGCCGCGAATTTGGTCTTGTCGATTTCCCAGATGCGAAAGGTCTCGTCCGACCAGGTCAACACATCGTTGACGATGTCCACGTCCCAGCTGCCGATATGGCCGATGCGCTGGGCTTCCTCCAGCGCGACCCTGCTGGATTGCAAGACTTGCTCGATGCGTTTGCGCTCGCTGATGTCGCGCACCACGCTCAGACCGAAGAGCTTGCCGTTGTCTTTGAAGTGGGTGGCATTGATTTCGACCGGAAATATGTGCCCGTCGCTGCCGAGGTGCATGGTTTCGAACATGATCGATTGATTCAGTGGCGCGGACTGTATCTCCCGCAACAATTCGGGCGTGGCCCGCGGGTCGATATCGAGCGGGGTCATGCCCAGCAGTTGTTCGCGACTATAGCCGAGCGAGCGGCAAGCGGCCGCGCTGACATAGCGGAAGCGAAAATCCTCGCTCAGCAGGAAGATGGCGTCGGACGACAGGTCTATGGCGCGCTCCAGCAATTCCAGGCGCTGCTGGGTCTGCTTGCGCTCGGTGATGTCCAGCATCAGGCCGTGCCATACAATACTGCCATCCGGCTCGGGTTCCGGTTCCGGCGCGGACTTGGCTTCCAGCCAGCGTATGCCTTTTTCGGGGTGAACGATGCGGAATTCGAGGTGAAACAAGCCTCTATCCTTTACCGCGCCGGCCAGCGCGGCCTCGATCAGCTCGCGATCGTCCGGGTGCGCCATGGCATGCAAGGGCGCCATGTCTTCGGCTACTTGTTCCGGCTGCAAACCGTAAATGTTTCGGATGCCTCCACTGGCATAGGGGAAACTGAAACGGCCGTCCGGCGACACCTTGAAGGTAAACACGAAGCCCGGCATGTGCGCGGCCATGCGGGAAAAGCGTTGTTCCGGATCTAAGCGAAATGGCATTCGTGCAAGACCAATGTTTCAGACGATCGAAAAGTCATGCGCATTTTTCCAAGCGATTCCCGCAGCCGGGGATTTGGCGCGTGTACGCAAACAGCCGCCTGGTCCGGCGCGGGCGGCAAATTCGCTTTAAAGCACCGGCTTGGCTTACGCATGCGGCGCGCCAAGCGGGCGCGCATAAGAGCCTCGGCGATATGCGCGATTTGAATTTTGCGCCGGTAGAGATAGGCGCGCTTCAGCAAAATACATGGTTCATGGGGGCGGCTTTCGGGCAAAAGAGTATTGCAAGTGAACGAAGGAAGGCTGAGCTGGTGGTCTGACTCGCGCCTTGAGTTTGTACCAACCGGCCCCCCGCTATCCCGCTGCGTCGGAATGGTTGTAGGCAACGGACCGGGCGGAAAAGCCCCGCCGCGCTCTTGCCGTTATAAGGCTTGTTTTCTGTTTCCTCGCCGGCAACCGATGTTTCGCCGGGCATTATAGTTTAGGAAATTGTGGGCGGACAACCGAAAAGCCGCGCTGTTGTAGTTTTCGATTACTCTGAAAGTAAAATATTAGGTTGGGTGCGATTGCTTGCCGGACAGGACGCCGTGAATACGTCCGTGTAGGCTCGACGGCGGCATCCTTGCCGCCAACGCCTGTCCAACAAGCAACCGCGCCTTGGAAGACTGCTTTCATGAGCCGGGGCGATGCACCGGCTTCATGATCGTTACTCTGAAAGTCATGGTAGGAGCGACGCATAGTCGCGATTCGCAAGGTCACCATCGCGACTATGCGTAGATCCTACGAGACTGCCTTTCATTTACCGGAGCGATGCACCAGTTTCATGACCGTTAGGCTTCAAGACTGAATATACGAAGTACCTGTTTGCCTGCGCTCGAGTGATTCGTAATGCAAAAAAGCCTCGCGCACGTCATTACGTAATTCATCATCATCCCAGGGTTTGGTACGGAACTTATATATCTCGCCTTTATTGATCGCTTCGGTAATCGAGTTGAGATCGGCATAGCCGGACAGGATTATGCGCACGGTGCGAGGATGCAGGATTTTGACGCGGGATAAAAATTCCGTTCCGGTCATATTGGGCATGCGCTGATCGGACAGAATCACCATCACGGGCTGATTGGCTAAAATCTCCAGGGCTTCCTCGCCACTTTGAGCCGTGAAAATTTCATAGCCATCCCGTCGCAAAACCCGTTTCAGGGCCGATAAAATATTCGGTTCGTCATCCACCAAAAGTACACTGGGTTTGCGTTCGGCGACCGGCAGACTCAGTTTGCCAGCCGATTGCAATAGCTGCCGAATACCACCGGCTGGAAGGGGGTGGCTGAAATAATAACCCTGCAGCTGGTCGCAGCGCAGGGAACGCAGATAGTTGGCCTGGGCTTCGGTTTCAACGCCTTCGGCAATTACCTTCAAGCCGATACTATGCGCCATGGCGATAGTGGCTTGTACGATGACCGCATCGTTGGGATTGCTGGTAACGCCATCGATAAAGCTTTTATCGATCTTGAGTTTGTCCACGGAAAACTGTTTGAGGTAAGAGAGCGATGAGTAGCCGGTGCCGAAATCATCGATCGATAATTGCACGCCCATATCCTTCAGGCGTTTTAACAGCGCCTGTGTTTCGCTGATATTGGTCATCAGCAGGCTTTCGGTAAGCTCCAACTCGATACAATCGGCGGGCAGGGCGGTTTCTTTCAATAAGTTTTCAGTCAAATCCACCAGGGTACTGGCTTGCATCTGCATGGCCGAGACGTTGACGGCTATCGTTAGGGAGGTGTTGGTGATGCCAGCATTGACCCATTCCTTGGCTTGCAATATGGCTCGCTGTAAAATCCAATTTCCCAGCGGTACTATCAGTCCGGACTCCTCCGCCAGGGCTATAAATTTTCCGGGCGGCAATAAACCTAGTACCGGATGATTCCAGCGTACCAAGGCTTCCAGGCCGATCACCGACCCACTGCCGAGGTCGACTTGCGGTTGGTAATACAGCTCGAATTCATTCCGGTCAATCGCGCGTCGCATATCGTTGGTCAAGGCAATTTCGGACAGCAACAACTCATTCATTTCCCTTTCAAAGAAACGCACGTTCGAGAGCTTGTCGGCCTTGGCTTGATTCAAGGCGATGCCCGCGTGTTGCACCAGCTCGTGGGCAAATACACCGTCCGCCGGATAAAAACCGATGCCGACATTCGCTTCGAGGTGGATTTCGAAATCATTCAGCACAATGGGCTCCAAAATGGCGGCCTGTATGTTTTCGGCAAGTTGCTTGGCCTCCAACATATCGTTGATGCGCGGATGAACAATGTTGAAATTGTCCTTGGCCATGCGGGTGACGATACCTTCGCTACCGGCGGTCTTAACCAGACGATTGGCGATCACTTTCAGCACCTGATCGCCGATTTTGAATCCGTAGCTGTCGTCGACGCGATGAAAGTTTGCGATATCCAGGCACATCACCGCTATTTGATAGTTATTGCGTTCGGCTTCGGCAATCGCCAGGGATAACAGGTCTTCAAAGAAAAACTGATTGGGCAGGCCGGTGACGGCGTCATATCGGGATAGTTGGGTAATGCGCTCCTGCATCTGTCTGGCTTCGGTCAGATCATTGATGATGGCTACAAACAAGGGCGGCCGATCGTCGGTGATTTCGATATGCACCTCGACCGGGTATAGGCTGCCGTTTTTGCGGCGATGCACGGTAGTGAATTCGCAACGATGTTTGCTGCCCTGACGCAGGGGGGCAAGCAGTTTTTCCAGATCCTCTGGATTAATGTCGGGTTTTAGGTCCAGCGGTGTCATCTGCTCCAATTCCCGCATGGAGTAGCCCAGATTATTGCGCGCCCCCAGATTGACATCAATGAAGCGCAGGGTCTCGCTGTCAAAAATGTAGATTTCATTGGTCGAGCGGTCCAGCACCCGGTTAAAACGGGCAATTTTTCGGGCGTTACGTTGCCGCTGCACAATACGCCAGACATCGTTCGAAATCAGTTGTACGGTTTCTATGTCGTGCTCGCTGTAGTCGCTTGCTTTATTGCCTACCCCTGTCAGCATGACGACTTTGCCATTCTCGATGACCGGTACCGAAATCAGCCGGATCAACTCGGAATGGCCTTCGGGCAAACCGCGCTTATCGGGCGCGTTGGCATAATCGTTAAAGATAACCGGCCGGTGTTTTCTCAGGGCTTCGGCCCAGATACCGGCTTGGCTGACCGGATAATGTTTCTGGTGGGTGGCGTGGCAATAATGCTTCAGGGTGTTGCGGGACCATGTCACCAGTTCAATGGTTTCCTCATCGTCATTGACGAAATGTACGAAGGCAATCCGGCTGCCGGTCAAGTTTTCCGCAAATTCCAGTCCGAATTGCATAAAAGCTTCTTCGGTCATTTCTTCGGCGGCCTTGGGTAATTCCAGCAAGGCTTGCGCGCGTCTAGCCAGTTCATTCAATCTTTGTTCATTGATGATGCGTTGCGTAACATCAACCGCAATGCCGTCCCAAAACACACTGCCATCGGCCTGCGTTTGCGGGCTGGACTGGAACGATATCCAGCGCTGGCCGCCGTCGGGCAGGTTAAACAGTACCGTACCCTTGTAATCTTTTAACTCCCGCATACAGGCGGCTTCCGCCTCGAGATATTCCCGGCGCGAATTGGGCTCCATTTGGGCAAATAATAGACTGGCGTCATTCAGCACGTCTATTGGCTTTAAGCCATGTAATTGCTCCACGCCGGCACTGATGTACTCCAAGCCGGCCTGACCGTTGGGATGGAATTTGTAGCGATAGACATAACCATCCGGCAGGTTGTCGCCCATGATACGCAGTTGTTGTTCTCTATCACGCAAGGCTTGTTCGGCGGTCACGCGGCCGGTGACATCGTTGAGCAAGCCGTCGATGGCAGTGACTTCACCTTGTTCATTCCTGTCCAATCTGGAAAATTCCTCTATCCAAATCCAATGTCCGTCGCCGTGCCAGAAACGGTATTGCTGATAATATTCATCAGGGCCCCGCGCAAGGTGTTGCCGAATTTCGGCTTCGACCGCCAGTCTATCTTCCGGCGCAAGCAGATTCAGAAACTTGATGTTGCCCGAACGCAAATCTTCCGGGCGATAGCCCCAATTCGAAATATTCGAACTCACAAAGCTCACCGGCCAGTCGTCGACATTCCGCCATGTGATGGCAACCACGGGGGAGTGGCTGACGATGTCGTTTAAATGCTTTAGCTCGGCATTGTGCAGTTCTAGCAGTTGTTCAAAATGTTGGTTCAACCGGCTGAGTTCCAGATGGGTGCGTACCCGCGCCCGTACTTCATCGATGTCGAAGGGTTTGGTGATGTAATCGGCCGCGCCTATCGAGAAGCCGCGCACCTTGTCCACCGCGCCGTCGACCACGCTGACAAACATCACCGGGATGCGACTGCCCTGGGAGTGGGCCTTGATGCGCCGGCAGACCTCATAACCATCCAGATCGGGCATCAGAATATCCAGCAATATCAGATCCGGCGGGGTGGGGCCCAGCGCCATGTCGATAGCTCTGCGGCCCTTGCTGGTGACCATGATGCGATATTCATCCTTCAAGGCTTCGGCCAGTTCGTGGATGTTTTCCGGCACATCATCCACCAGCAGCAAGGCCGGACGTTCGTCGCGGATCGATACCCGATCTCGCAGCGACAGCAAGGGTTTGCGGCGATAACGGCGCAACTCGAGCTGAGTCAGTATGCGTTGTTTCAGCAGATCCGGATTGATTGGCTTGGTGATGTAATCGGCGGCGCCCAGTTTGATGCCGGCGGCTTCGTCCGCTGTTTCCGACAAGGCGGTGACAAAAATCACCGGAATATCGGCCGTTGCCGGATTGGTCTTCAGCCGATGAAGTACTTCATAGCCATCCATGTCCGGCATTTTTATATCCAGCAACACCAAATCCGGCGAGGGTGTTCGGGTAGCCAGTTCCAAAGCCTTGGCGCCGTTGGTCGCCGCCATCACGGCGTATTCGTCGCGCAGTATGCTCAATAAAGCATGCAGGTTCTCATTGACGTCATCGACTATCAGGATGCGGGATTTTGCGTGATTGGCTTCAGTCATGTTCGTGGTGGTTGATTGAATTTACGTCGGCGAGTAGACGTTGTTGCAATTCAGAAAGCAAGCTCATGGCTTGATCGATATTAAATACTTCCATCTGATCGGCGATCTCATTGACGTCATTCGCCAGTGCGCTGCCGGCCAAGCCCGCGCGCAGTTGGCTGATGATGGTTTCCGCCGCGCCCAGGTCGGTTTCCAACACCTCCAGCAGCAGGGCAACCTTAGCGATTACAGCGTCTTTGGATAGCGGCACCGTTGCGGCGGCTACACTGGTGGGCGCCGCCGCGAGGCTGTCGATGTCGAGCATGACTTGTTGCAACAAGACGTTCAACTGATTTAATTGTTCGGTGCTGGGAGTTTGCTGTTGTTTCAGCTGGTTGTCGATGCCGCTGATACATTGATAGAGCAGGTGAGCGCCAATGTTGCCGGTTACCCCTTTCAGCGAATGGCAATAGGCCTCCGCTTCGGTCAGTTTGTTTTCCCGCAGCAGCCGTTGCAGCTCTGTCACGGTATTGGAATAATGTTCCCGAAAGCGTTTGAGTTGTTTTCGATATGACTCCTCCTTGCCGCCGATACGCTTGATGCCTTGCAGCGCTTGTAAGCTGCTCAGACCGAGCAATTCGGCGGAGTAGGCATTCCGGCCTGCCGGCGCCTGAATTGTGGTAAGACTATTTTGCCGCGCCTCCGCGCCGGCCGGCGGTAGCCATTTTGACAGGCAGGCGAACAGCCTAGTTGGCTCGACGGGTTTGGTGACGTGATCGTTCATGCCGGCCGCCAGACTTTCCTCGGCATCACGGGTCATGGCCAACGCTGTCATGGCGATAATCGGCAGAGTGGCAAAGCGCTCGTTACCGGCGTTTTTGGCCAGTGCGCGAATTTGTCTGGTCGCTTCCAGGCCATCCATTACCGGCATTTGAATATCCATCAACACCGCATCATAGTCTTGCTGTTGCACCATGCTCAAAGCCTCTTCGCCATTGATGGCTTCGTCCACATCGAGATGCATGCTCAGCAGTAATTCGGTGGCAAATTCGCGATTTATGGCGTTATCTTCCACCAACAGTACCCGTACGCCGGCAAAGTCAGGCGGCGCAATCGAATGAGCAATGGCCAGGGTTTTGTCCTGTCTGCCGCTAATACTGCCACGCTCCAATACCGTCAATATTGAATCCAACAGCGACGATGGCGAAACCGGTTTAATCAAAAAACCGTCCACGCCGGCTTGTTGCGCCAGCAACATTACCTCTTCCCGGCCATAAGCCGTTACCATGATCACCTTGGGTTTGGGCGCGATAGCACTATCGGCATGAATGCGGCGGGTGGCTTCGTCGCCGTTCATGCCGGGCATGCGCCAATCCATCAACACCAGATCGAAAGCTTGTTCGGTTGAAGCTTGCAGCAACTGCAAAGCGCTTAAGCCGTCGGCCGCAACGCTGACCTCCAGCTGAAAGTAGCGCAGCATTTCGGCCAGAATTTCCCTCGATACCGCGTTGTCATCGACCACCAACACCCGGATGCCTTTCAATAACGGTCCTGTCTGGGCATATAGCTCGCTTTTATGCATTTCCGCTTGTCTGGCAATCCGCAATTGCAAGGTGCAACAAATCGTCGTGCCCTTACCGGGTTGGGTATCTTCCACCCAAATGCGCCCGCCCATCAGTTCGACCAGATGTTTACTGATGGCCAAGCCCAGGCCCGTACCGCCAAAGCGCCGGGTAGTGGACTGATCGGCTTGGGTAAATTTCTGGAACAGGCGATTCTGTAGCTCATTATCCATGCCTATGCCGGTATCGCGCACCGACATTTGCAGGGTAACGATGCCGTCCTTGTTGCTCAGCATCCTCAGTCCCAGCTCCACTTCGCCGCGTTCGGTGAATTTGATGGCATTGCCGCACAGGTTCAACAAAATCTGTTTCAAACGCAAGGGGTCGCCTTGCAGCATGGAGGGAATCTTGACGTCGTAACGAATCAAAAACTCCACGCCTTTTTGTTCGGCCTGCAGGCCAATCGCATCGGTGAGTTGCTCCAGCACGCCATCCAGGGCAAATTCCGTCGCTTCGAATTCCAGTTTGCCGGCTTCGATTTTGGAAAAATCCAGTATGTCGTTAATGATGCCCAACAGCGAATGCGCGGCGCTCTGGGCTTTGCTGAGATGATTGTGCAGCGCGGCGGGCATCTGGTGTTTTAGCGCCAGGTACAACATGCCCAAAATAGCGTTCATGGGTGTGCGAATTTCATGGCTCATATTGGCTAAAAACTGACTCTTTGCCACGGTGGCCGCTTCCGCCTGCCGACGGGCCAGTTCCAGTTCCCGGGTGCGGGCGGCCACCAGATTTTCCAGATTGTGGCGGTAGGAATCCAGCTCCAGTTCTACTTGTTTTTTTTCGGTGATGTCTTCCTTGATGGCCAGATAATGCGTGATCGTGCCGTCCGGTTGACGTACCGGCGTGATCTGGGCCCATTCAATGTATTCGCTGCCATCCTTGCGGCGATTGATCAACTCGCCGGACCAACTGTCGCCTTGGGTGATTTTCTCCCACATCTGTTCGTAAGTAGCCTGGCTGGTTTGGCCGGATTGCAGAATGCGCGGATTTTGACCGATGGCTTCCTCTCGGCTGTAGCCGGTGACCGCGCTGAAATGTCGGTTGACATACTCGATGTTGGCATCCAGGTTGGTAATGACGATGCTGTTGGGGCTTTGCTCCACCGCCAGCCAAAGCTTGCGTAATTCCGCTTCCGCTTGTTTAAGCTCGGTAATATCGGTAATCACCGCCACCCTGCAAGTGCGCTCGGCAAAGTTGATGTCGTGAGAACGCACGATGATGTCGATCACGCAACCGTTTTTCAGGATATGCCGCCACTCGCCGACGTAGGCATAACCGTGTAAGCCGGCGGCCAAATCGGCGATGGCCTGTTTTTGCTCTTCCGGGTACAGGTCTGTCAGCTTTAACGCAGCGATTTCGTCTTGGCTATAACCATAGAGCGCCGTAAATGCATCATTCACCGCCACCATGGCCAGACTGCCGCGTTCATAAATCAGCATCGGCGCCGGGTTGTGGTCGAACAGATGGCGAAACTGTTGTTCTATCTGTTTGCGCTCGGTGATGTCCGACCAGATCAAGGACAAATATTGATGTCCATCGATCTCAATGACCTTGATGCTGACATGCACGTTACGCAAGGAACCGTTCTTATGCCGGCGTAGGGTGTCGAACTGCGCGAAGCCGAGCGGCATGAAGTCGTTAATCATGTTTCTCATGGTCGCCAGATCGAATTCGCCCTGAATGTCGTTAAGGCGTAAGCAGGCAAATTCCGCGCGGCTGTAACCCAGGCTTTGGCAGGCGGCGTCGTTAAACTCTATGAATTCAAGGCTTTCCGCGTCGATCAGGGTGATGGCATCCGTGGCTTGCGACACAATAGAGCTGAAAATACGTTCGCGGTTTCTGGCGGCTTGTTCCGCCCGGCGGCGTTGCAAAAAACTGCCCAATCGCTCGGCGATGGTATTAAGCAATTGGCGCTCTTCGCGCAAAAACGGCCCTTCCTGTTGCATCGGCCTTGGAGCCAAGTAACAGACGGTGATTTGGCCTGGTGCCAAGCCGTCGATTTCAATCGCCGCGCTTAGCCGATCAAGGTCCGCGGTACTAACAAAATTGTCCGTGCTGAATGACTGGCCGTCCCAGTCAATGCATGCCGCTGTAATATTCGGATAAAACCAGCCGGCGGGCAATAATTCCACCACGGCTTGCATGACGTCCGCCAAAGGCTTTTGCAAATCTTCAGTGGCGTGAAACACCGCATGTAAACATTTTTGCTCTTTGATACGCTCTTCCAGTGCAATCTGGGTTTCACGAAGCTGGGTGATATCGCGAGCCATGCCCAGAACGCCAATCAGTTTGCCGTCGTGGGTATTGACCGGTGTTTTGATGGTTTCATAGAGTGCCTTATGACTGCCGTCGGCATCAGTTAACCATTCCTGATTGATGCGGGCTTTGCCGGCGGTCATGGCGGCAACATCACGCGCGCGGAAGAAATCCGCCTGCTCGCTGCCGACAAAGTCATAATCGGTTTTGCCGACGATTTGCTGTTCCGAGGCACCGTATAAAAGCTCGAAGCTGCGATTACACAGTAAATAAACGCCGTCGGGATTTTTCAACCAGACTTTATCCGGCATGGCGTTCAAAAAAGTACGCAGCAGTTCTTCCTTTTCGCCGAGGATTTCCAGAGCATGTTGCCGCTCGGCAAAATAGCTGGCCAGGGCCATGCCGACCACCGATACGGCTACCATGAAAAACCAGTAGTTGATGTCATGCCGATCGCCCAGATCGTGGTCGAAGAAACCCAGCCGATGTTGCGTGAGGCCATACATGGCTTGCGCGGAGGTGAGCAATAAAATCAAAGTGGTAGCCCGGCTGCCGAGACGTACCGCCGCCCAGCAGATGCACAAGAATACCCAGTAACTTTTGGCGTAAGCCCCCAGGCTATCGTGAAACCAATCCAGGAAAACCAGCTGACCGACCCAAAAATTGATGCCCAGGATCAGCGCGGCCTCGCCAAACTGCTTAGGATTACTCAACTTGCCTGTGCTGTTGCACCAGACCAGAATCAAGGGCGCCATCAGAATAACGCCCAAGGTGTCGCCCATCCACCAATGCAGCAGACTGTTAAAAAAAATGTCCTTGGTAATGGTCCCCATGCCGAGCAAGGTCAGCGAGCCTATAACGGCGGGCAAGCTACAGGCGACCACGCCGCCGAGCGTAATCAGCAGCAAATAATCGCGCAGGGTTTTTAGAGAGCGGTCGAAGCGGGCCGTTCGGCATAACAACCGGGCGCCCAACCAAGCGCCCGCCGTGCTGCCTATCGAAATGATTGCCGCGGCCGCCAGGGGCTTGCCTTGCAGGATATTCAGCAGTAAGGCGCCGGTCAATATCGCCCATGCATAACGCCGACCACCCAATAAGATGGCTGCAAGCGCCAACCCGCTGGCAATGAAAAACACGCTGGCCCTGCCTTCCGGTGCAAAATAGTTCAGCGCCAGTTTTGCCGTCAGCAAGTAAAGCCCGGCGACCAATAACCATTTCAGCCATGCCGCCACCGAACTTTTTAGCCTCATCTCTACCGGCATATATCGCGATAGCATGCTAGTTCCCTTGTAATATTATTGAGCTTATTGGGTGTTGTCGGGCAGTGGTAATGCCGAAGTGGCAATGATAGTCCTTACTCGATATCGGCACATATATTTTCCGAATCGGCAAGCTCTTGACATGAAACGGGCGTATTGAAAATCCGCCTTGGCCGCTGCATTGGAGGGTGCCGTAAAAGCCAATCAGTGCGTGCTTTCCGCCGGGAAAAGGCTAGGTGAGGGTATAAACATGTGTGCGGTTCCGTTTTCTAAGCAGTCCGCGCGGCGGCGGACATTTAGGCCAACTGCAATTTGGCTTTTACCACAAGCTCCGGAGGACGAGGGAACAGAATGGGGAAGTTATTGCGGTCAGAATCCTTACTCTGAAAGTCACGCGGCAACGGCCCAGAAAACTAAGGACATAACGCTGTTGACTTTCATTTGCCGGGGCGATGCCGAGCCTTCATGAACGTTACTCTGAATGTCATGGTGGGAGCGACGCATAGTCGCGATTCACATGGCTATCATCGTTACGAGGCTGCCTTTCATTTGCCGGGGCGATGCGCCGGTTTCATGAGTGTTACTCAAGAAATTTCAGCGCCTTTCCCACGCCAAACCATGCACCGTAAATGGCGCCCAAGGCATGCGATAAACATAAAATATACAACTGGAATTCCAAATAAGGCGGGAGATTTTCCTGTTGCCGATGGTTGTGAATTATATTTTTTAATGCCAAAAATCGGCTACCGGTTATAGCTTTGGCATGGCGGAAGGACCAACTTATTCTTCGGACTAAGGATTTCTCGCACAGAGCGCCCGAAGCCCGGCCATTGCAAAAGTGGTAGAACATTACGCTGGGAAAAGTTCTGTATTGATAATGATCGGCGATCATGTCGGGGTTGTAGACTTTCTCGCCGCGGAGTATTTTGAATGCCTCCCGTTCGAATTCGCCCAATTGATATTTTTTTCCAGCTAATAACTTGCTTCGGTATGCGACGTTAAATATTACCGATTCGTCCGGTGCATTTTGAATCGGATACCATAATTTGCCGCCGGTCATAATAAAGCTGGCAAACGACCAGCTATTGGTGGATTTTTTATTGCTCAGCGGCCCATAAACGCTAGACACAGTTTCCGGAACCGTTTTAAGGCGTTGATATACATACCCCATATAAGCGCTATCCACATGGTTGTGGTCTTCAAAAAGCAAGGTCCACTCGCTATCTTGCGATAATTGGCCGATATGGGCCCTGAGATGGTATACGGATTTGTCCGGGATATGAATCGGCTGGTAATTACCGGTTGCCTGCACGGAATCGATTGACGACGTCGCTAAAACAACTTGAATATCGTCATATTCATTGTTCAGCAGGTTACCGACGGTATCCATCACTTTATCCGGCTGCTCGCAACTGAATATTACAACCTTTAAAAACACCTTATTTTTCATTGAATTCTGTGTGCTGGATAAATTTGGTATGTGGTAATTCAATAACGCCAATTCGCTCTGGCAATGTCGTCAAGCCACACGGCTATATACGTTTGGCGGATCAGGTCTGTTAGGACTCCGTCCTTAATTTATATCACCCTAACGATCATGAAACTGGTGTATCGCCCCGGCAACTGAAAGACAGACTCGTAGCAGCGATGCACAGTCGCGATGATGGCCTTGCGAATCGGGACTATGCGTTGCTCCCAGCATGACTTTCAGAGTAACGCTCATGAAGACTGGGCATCGCCCCGGCAAATGAAAGTAGTGCAGCTGGGCACGGTTCCTCGCCGCACAGGACGCCGTAAATACGTCCGTGTAGGCTCGTCGGCAGCATCCTTGCTGCCGACGCCTGTCCAACAAGCAACCGTACCCGCTCGATTTTTTACTTTCAGAGTAACGCTCATGAAGGCTCGGCATCGCCCCGGCAAATGAAAGTCAACTGCGTTATGTCCTTAGTGTTCTGGGCCGTTGCCGCGTGACTTTCAGAGTAACCGTCCCGGAGAGAGACGGAACAGAATGCGGAAGTTGTTTTGGCCGGAATCCTTACTCCGTAAAACCTTATAAACCGTTATTCCCCGTCAAGGGATTAAGCGGATTTTTCCGTCGATTAATTCGTAAACCCGATCACAATTTGTAAAAGCCGAATGGCGATGAGCGACGATTATAAGCGTAACATCGCCGGCAAGCGCGTGAATGGTGTGTATTACGGCTTGTTCCGTGGCCATGTCGAGCGCGTTGGTGGCTTCGTCGAGAATAATCACATCCGCTTGCTTGTAAAGCGCGCGCGCCAGCCCGAGCCGTTGGCGCTGCCCGCCCGAGAGTTTAATCCCTCGTTCTCCGATGCGGGTTTGGTAGCCTTGCGGCCAAGATTCGATCAGATCGGCGATTTGCGCTTGCCGGGCGGCTTTTCGGACGCGTTGACGCTCGATATCGGGCTTGGACTGGCCGAATGCGATGTTACTCTCAATGTCTGTATCCGCCAGAAAAATCGCTTGCGGCACGTGGGCAATGCGGGCTTGCCAGCTCCGACGGTTGGCGGCGTTGATAATCTGACCGTCTATCATCATGTTGCCTTCAATGGGTTGCAGTAATCCCATGATAATGTCCAGCAGGGTGCTCTTGCCGCTACCGGTTTTTCCGCTAAGCCCGATTCTTTCCCCCTTGCTTATGCTTAAATCGATGTTTTTCAATATCCAGGGTGTTGCCGAATCGTAACGGAACGAAAGTTGATTCAGCGCTATTTCTGTTTGGAAAACTATCGGCGATGACGGCAATACGTCCGAGTCGGGTGAAGGTTTTTCGAGTATTTCGACGATATCTCGCAGGGACTTGCGGCCGATATGTATATTGGCCCATGCGCCGTAACATTGTTGCAGCAGCGGCAATATTCTTTGCGCGGCCAAGCCGAACAGGCCCAATAAGGGAATCGCGGAAGTCGCGCCATTCTGTTGCCGAATCAGAACATAAGCCAATACGGCGATAAAGCACATGCCCAGTGCCTCCATCAGATAACGGGGAAAAGCGCCGATGAATATGTTGTTCGACTGCACTCGCCGCAAAGCGCGATTAATCCGCTGAAATTGTTCGGCATAAACCGGTTGAGACCCGTCGATCAGAATGTCGCGTATGCCGCCCAGACCTTCCTGCACGCTTTTCACCAACCCAGTGGATTCTTTAACCAGGGTTTGGCTGTTATGCAGCAAGTTGGAGCGGGTAAGCCCGGATATCAGCCAGTAACATAAACCGAATCCGCTAAATACCAGCAGCGTGACGGCGCTATTCACCAATATCATCAAGGCCAATATCAGTATCAGCATCACGCCGTGACCGAATAGGCTTAATATCGGCAACAGGATATGGGTGATCACATTGTCGACCTTGCCCGAAACCAGATTGAGCACCGCGCTGCTGTTGCGGCCGACATGAACGTCGTAGGGTTGAAACAGTACCCTACGATAGAGGTTCAAGCCCAAGTCGGCACCGACGGAAAAAGCCAGTCGCGATGTGGCCCATACCCCGAATAAACGCATCCCGCCGCTGATAAGCACGCTGATTCCGAAAACCAAGGTCAGCGTTAGCAGCAACTGATTTGGCAGGAACGTATTCGACAGCTGTAGAAAAGGCTGGAACAGCGGGTGTTGAAAATGTTCTTCGGACAGCGTCAGGGCAAACAGAAACGGCAGGACGGTGCCTATGCTAACGGTTTCCGCTAGCCCGCTCAGCATCAGAGCGACGGCCAGATAAGATAATTTGCGTTGCTTTTCCGCGCTTATGTGGCGCCAGAGGACTCTTAACAGCGCGCGGGTATCGCTAGAGGTTTTTTCGCTCATCAAAGCCCCGGGTCGGTTTGCTTGACGAGGTGGGCCGGGTATTTCCGTTGTTCCAACAGCTGCCGATAGGTTGCCGCGTAGGCTGCTCCCATTTGCTCGCCGGAAAAATACCGTTCGTAACGCTGTCTTGCCGCTGTTCCCATGCGCTGGTTGAGTTCCTCGTCGTCCAGCAAACGGTTTATCGCATCGGCCAACGCGCGCGGGTCGTTTGCGGGTACCGTAAAGCCGGTTTCGTTGCGGGCGTTTACGTAATTAACGCCGGTATCGATGTCGCAGCAAATCAAGGGCTTTCCAAACATCAGCCCCTCAACCAAAACCATGCCGAAGGCTTCGGAGCGCAAATCCGAGGGCAGGACCACTGCTTTTGTTTTGCGCAAAAACGCCACTTTTGCCGCCTGCGTTTGGCTACCGAGGAATATCAGATTATTCAGCCCCAGGCGCCGGGCTTCCGCCATCGTTTCGGATGTTAACTGTCCGCTGCCTATCAAGACGATTTGGCCGTTTACCCATTTTGCGGCGGCCAACAGGTTGCTCAGCCCCTTGTAGCGGCGAAAGGCGCCAATAAACAGCACGAAGGGCTTGTCGGCATCGAACCGCTGGTTATCGAAGGCGGAAAAATCCGCCGATTTGTCGTAAGCCACTTCGCTGATCGCCAACGGAATCACCCGTAATTTGCCCGCCAAGCCGGGGTGCGACAACACGGGACTGGAATCGCGATACTGCGGCGAGGTCGCTACGATGCAATCCATGTTGGCAAGCATTTTCATGGTCAATGGTTTGCACAAGGTTGCCGCCAGGCCCTTGCCGACGATATCCGACTGATAGGTGATCAGCGCGGGTTTTTGCGGCTTCGCGGCCACATGCATCAAGTCGGCAAACGGCCAGGGAAATTGGTAATGAATGATGTCGGCCCACTCCGCCAGCCGGCGGAATTTCGCATAAGCGGCGGGGCCGCCGATATCGCAGGACAGCGGACTCAGCCATGAGCGGCCGCGGATGATGCGTGCTTCTTGCGCCTCGATGATTTCCGGCAAGGGATTGGGCGACAGAGTGAAAATGCGTGATTCCACGCCGAAGGGTTGGGTGGCGAGGGCGATTTGCCGGATGGCCTCCTGCAGGCCGCCGAATTGGTCGGGATAGTAACAACGGTAGACGTGCAGAACCTTCATGCGGTTTTTAGCACTTTTTGGTAGACGGCCACGGTTTCCGCGGCGCACTTTTGCCAACTGAACCGGCCGGCGCGCTCCAGCAAGCGATTGGCGTATTCCGGACCGGGTGATTCAGTATCCGCCGTCAATCCTTCCATGGCTTGCGTCCAGGCCTCCGTGTCTTCGGCCATCAGTTGGATGCCGATATCGCCCACCACTTCCGGCAGCGAGGAGGCCGCCGAAACCACGGGAATCACACCGCAACCCATGGCCTCCAGCGGCGGCAGTCCGAAGCCTTCGTAAATCGACGGATACAGCAAGGCCCGCGCGGCGGCCATGATTTCCAATAATTCCCGCCGCGGCAGATAACCGAGATAACGTACCTGCCCGGCGGCGAGCAGATCGGCAAAACGCCGGCTGAACGGATTATCTCCCCAGCCCGCCATGCCGGCGATCACCAAGGGATAGCGGCGGCGAATCGAGGGCGCCAAATTTCGATAAGCCTGCAATATGGTGCCCAGGTTTTTTCGCGGCTCCAATGTGCCGACCACCAGAAAGTACTGTTTGAAAGTCAGCGCTTGCCGGAGCAGGCTGCCTTGACATTCGGCGGCGTTTCTCGGCCGGCAGTCGTGTTCCAGGCCCAACGGCACGGCGGTCACCTTGTCCGCCGGAAAGGACAGATACTTTATGACTTCCTGGCGGACATATTCCGAATCGGTAAGCAGATGGCAGGCTTGCCGCACCGCGCGATCAAAATAGCGTTCCATTGCTTTAATCCGGATCTTGGGATGGTATTGCGGGTAATGTAGCCAGGAGAAATCATGCACGGTTACGACTGTCGCGCCGTCAAACGGCAGCGCCAGATAATTGGGCTCGTGATAAAGGTCAAAGTCGGCGCTTCGGCCGCCGAAGCCTTGAATTTGTATCAATCTGCTCAGATCGTAGCCGAACGGCATGGCCCTCCTGATCTTGCAGATCAACGAATTCATATTCGGCATCGATGGCGAAGGCGGTAGCCTGGACCATGTGCGACCGGTGTAATAATGAACCTCATGTTCGCGCAACTTGGCCAGTTCCATGGCCAGATGATGAACATATTGCCCTATACCGGTCAGCGGACCCAATAAAGGTGTGGTATTTAAAACTATGCGCATGTTTGACGGGCGGGAATGTCGGAAATGGAGAGGTTCAATTCGGCGGCTAAAATGCTTGTTTGAGCGTCAATCATGTTGCCGAGCATCACGGCCATGCTCGTCTCGGCTTGCCATCCCAGTAAACCGGCGATTTTGCCGGTGTCTGCTTGGGTCCGTCCGGCATCGACCGGCCTCAGCAAGCCGGTATCGGTCTGAACGTGGTTCCGCCAATCCAGGTTCACTGAACGGTAAGCAATTTCGCAGATGGTTTCCAAGTCGCGGCTATGGCCGGTGCCTATCACAAAGTCGTCCGGCGTATCGTGTTGCAATACCTTCCACATGGCCTCGACGTAATCCCTGGCATATCCCCAGTCGCGGGCGGCGGTAAGATTACCCATGTGCAATCGGCCGTCTGAAACCATCGGCATGCCCAGTTCGTTTTTTAGCGGCGATTCGCGCAAGCCAAGCCGTGCGCAGGCCGCGCCGTGGGCGATTTTCTGCAGGGCGAAGTCCTGTGCGCTACGCTCGCTTTCGTGATTGAACAAAATGCCGCAAGCAATGAATTGGCCGTGGCGATTTCTATAATCAGCGGCGGCGGCATGCGCATATATTTTTGCCTCGGCGTAAGGATTTAGCGGATTGAAAGGCGTAGCCTCGTTTTGCGGCTGTCTGGGCGGCTTGCCGAACATTTCCGAAGATGAAGCCTGGAAAATTTTGGCGCCGGGACAAATATCCCGCGCCAAGTCGAATATCGATACGGCGCCCAGGCCATTGACCGCAAAAACCGCCTCGGGAAAGGCCCGCGAGGCGTAGGTGCGCGAGAATGCCGCCAGGTTATAGATTTCATCGGGACGGCTATGCAGCAATGCGGCTTTGATTTGCCCGGGATCGGTCAGGCATGCGCGCATCAGTTCGATGCGACTGTCGAAGGGCACGCAGTGCCGTCCGGGACGCAAATGTCTGGCGATACCGTGCACCCTATAACCCTTGGCCAACAGATTGTGAGCCAGATACCAGCCGTCCTGACCGGTAATTCCGGTTATAAAAGCGCTTTTGCTTGAATTTTGCAAAATAGAGGTACCAGGCGGCGTTAATTTGCCGCGCTATAGGGATGACGGTGCGCAACTTTAAACTGGAATATCTTGCGTATCAATCGGAATGCACGCCTGTTCGGTATGAAGTTCGCACTTTATCCGGCATCTTCATTTTTTATGCAGCGGCGAATCGCTGCTATGCGGGACTTTTCCCGAGGGCACGTACTTTGCCGCTTCTTCCAGGTGCAGGTCTTGATCGTCGAAGAAAATATGCGGCCTGAAGGCCTTCAGCACTTTGGCTTTTTCCAGCCCGCCCAGAAAGAATACTTCATCCACATAGACGCCCCAATGGCGCAGGGTTTTGATTACCCGCATTTCCGCCGGTGCATTCCTGGCGGTGACTATGGCAATTCGCACCGGCGAAAACGCCACGCTGAACGGCAAGCGGTCCTGCAGGCGCGATAGCTTTTTCAGCAAGGCGGCATAAGGTCCTTCCGGCATTGGGACATCCTGGTTTTCGTCTTCGTTGCTATGAAAGCGGCCCAATCCCTCCGCCTTGTAGACGATCTCGCTGCTGTCGTCGAACAGCACGGCATCGCCGTCGAAGGCGATGCGAACCTGGCCCTCGGGGATGTCGCCCAAGTCGACGGGAGGTTTTTTTACGATGGCCGCGGCACAGGTTTTGCCGTCGATGACTTTCTGTGCATCCTTGATATTGGTGGTCAGGAACAGGTCGACATCGAAGGCCTCCAGGTAGTCGACCACCGATTCGCCGCCGGTAAAGGCATGCCGGGAAATGGGTATTTTTCTGTCCCTGATGTTGTTGAACACCCGGATGCCGGTTTCCGGGCTGTTGCGCGACATCACCACCACCTCGATCAAGGGCGGTTCGCCCGCCGGTTGATATCTGTTCAAATCCAACAAGGCTTTTACCAGTGGCATGCCGGTGCCGTCGGTCAATGCATCGTTTTCCCTGGCCTGCATGTATTCGCGATAGTGCTGAATTGCGGATTCTTTATCGTCGGCGAATTGTTCGCGAAATACCGCATCCGCTTCGCTTAAATCGAATAGCGCCGTTGCGGTCACGCCTATCACCAGGGTATCGGATAAATCCAGCGCCACCATGCCTCCTCGGGTCTTTTTGCTCAATGGCCGCCGACTATAACCCGTTATAGGGTGCTGTCAATGTTTTCGGACCGGGCAATGGCGGAAGGGAGGGAAAAGGCTAACGGCGGACAAGACCTTTGGCTGAAACGCCAAACGGTTGGGAGAGGAGGGGCGGTTTTGCCGATAGACAAAACCGCCCAGGGCAAAGCGGGTTTTATTCGTGTGCCACGAAGCGTTTTCTTTCCTCGGCGCCACGGCCCAGGGCCTTGGCCATCCAGGGCGGCGCGGCGTCGAACACGCTTTGGAATTCGGTCAGCTTGTCCACCGCATCGATCACGTCGGGTACCTTGATCGGATAGATGTCGGCGCGGATCACCTTGGCTGCCGCCGGGCCGCCTATGGATTGCACGAACAGCACGTGGCAATCCTCAATCAGAGTGGCGCGGAACAGGTTGCGGTCGTCGGCGTTGTCGGCCTCTATGGTCGAGCGGATGTCGATTAGGCGGCATTCGGTGCGGGACAATTGATACACTAGAAAACGGATGCAGGAACCGAAATGGCCGTTCAGCAGGGCGCCGCTGTTGGAGGCCACCGCCACCCGGATCGATTCCGGCATGTCGCCGTCCTTGTAGGTTTGAATTTCCGGTAGACCTTCGTCTTCGTCTTCCTCGCCCCATAGATAGCGCACGGCCAGTTTGATGTTGGCCAAGCCGATGCCGATGTCTTCGCCGTCTTCCTCGCCGTCCAAACTGCCGATGCCGGTTTTCAGATTGGTGACGGTGATGGATTTGAGCTTTTCATCGTCCAGCGGCGAGCCGACCTTTTCGTGCAAAATGCCGAGCAGTTGCGGGACGTCTACACCGGGCAGGACGCGCGTTGCCAGCGCGATACGTAAGGCCAGTTCTCGCGATAATTGACTCATAAATCACCTGTAGGTTTGTGATGTTCCTTCCAGCCGGCATAACCGCCCGCCAGACTGTAGACTTGTTTGAAGCCGAAATCGCAAAACATTTCCGCCAGATGTTCGCTGGCATGGCCGTAATAGCAATAAATCAGCATATCGCGGGCCTTGTCGCCTTTTTTCAGCAGGCTGTCGCGCAATTGCTCGTGTACATGCATGGCATTTTCGATATGGCCGGCGCGGTAGTCTTTTAAATCCCGGCAATCCAGGATCAAGGGCTTGGCGTCGGCGATCAGTTGCTCCGCGGCATCGGCAGTGACGGTTTTGAACGGCTTCATGATGTTACCCGCCTGTTTAAATCGGGCCGACGGCGGCTTCTTTTTTGACCACGATGGTTTTGTTCAAGGCGTCGGCGAAGCTAAGGCTTTCACCCTTGAATTTATAGCTTTTGGCGCCTTCATAGACCGTGACCACCTTGTCTTCGGCGGATTGGCCCTTCAGATCGGCTTTTTCGATATACAGGGTTTCCATGGTTTCGTTCCAGACCATGCCTTCCTTGTAGGGCAGCAGCCGAAAGGTGACGCCTTCCAGCTCTATCTGCATGGCACTTTCGATGTTTTCCACATAGAACAGGGTCAAGGTGTCGGCTGTCAGGAATTCTTTGTATTTTTCGATGAACACGGGGATGTGTTGCAGTTCATCGAACAAGCCGTTCAGGAAAATGAATTTGTCGCTGCTGGCCAGGATCGCGGTTTGACGCAACAGTAATTCGGGCGGCTTGCGATCGGTGGTGGAACCTTCGCGGAACGAGCCCTGGATCAGTACCAGATCGCCGCGGTAGGCCCATATTCCGGAATCGCTGGTGGCGCCCAGTACGTTGGTAATGAAGGTCAAACCTTGTTTGTCCAAGTTTTCGAGTAGCATGGAGTGTCTCCTGTTTAAAAAATTCGGTTAATCGTCGTCGGCATCCGTATCGATGCGGCGCCGTTGCACCTGCTGCGGGTCGGCGGTGATCTTGCGGTAAATTTCCACCCGGTCGCCTTCCTTCACCAAGGCATCGAGCTTGGCCAACTTGCCGAAGATGCCGACTTTTTGCGTGGCGAGATCGATATGCGGATATTGTTTCAGCACGCCGGACAACTCGATGGCCTGTTGCACGCTGCTGCCGTCCGGTACTTCCAGACGCAGCCACAATTGGCGGTCGGCTTCCGCGTAGCACACTCCTACGTTCATCGGCGGTCTCCCTTAATGGTCTTGTTCGGCAAATTGCAGTTGGTCGATTACCGCGCCGGGCGTTTGCTTTTGCGCGGCTTTTCTATCCAGCAGACGCTTGGCGGCCACCATGAATCCCAGCATGATGAAGCCTCCGGGCGGCAGGGCCATCAATAAAAAGCCCTTGTATTCGGGTATGACGGTCAATTCCATAAATTGGAAGCCTTCGCCCAACAGCACGGAGGCGTTGGCGAACAGGGTGCCGGCGCCGCTGATTTCCCGCGCCGCGCCCAACACCACCATGGCCAGGGTAAAGCCGACCCCCATCATCAGGCCGTCCCACATGGAGGGCATCAAGGCTTGTTTGGAAGCGAAGGCTTCGGCGCGGCCCAGAATCACGCAGTTGGTGACGATCAGCGGAATGAACAGGCCCAGTACCTTGTGTAATTCGTGCATCCAGGCGTTCAGAAACAAATCCACCAGGGTCACCAGGGCGGCGATCAATAACACGAAGATGGGAATGCGAATTTCGGCCGGAATCAAATGGCGGTTAAACGATACCGCCGCATTGGATGCCACCATCACCACCATGGTGGCCAGGCCCATGCCCAGACCGTTGGTGGCGGTGCCGGTCACCGCCAGCAAGGGGCACAAGGCCAGATTTTGGGTCAATACCACGTTGTTGTCCCACAAACCGTCCTTGGCGATTTTGCGGTAAGGTTCCGAGAATAGCGTATTCAGTTTCATGTCTATGTCTCCCCGAGAGAGCCGGTTTATTGCGTCTAAAACGTTATTTTTCAGGGACTGCGGCCGCACCCGACAGTTGAGCCCGATTGGCCCGATAAAAATCCAGGCCGCGCTTGATGGCCTGTACCACTTTGCGCGGGGTGATGGTGGCGCCGGCGAATTGGTCGAATACCCCGCCGTCTTTTTTTACCGCCCATTGCGCCGCCGACAGGTTATCCAGCGATTTGCCGTTGAAAGCCAACACCCACTTGGACTTGGCCAGTTCTATCTTGTCGCCCAGGCCCGGCGTTTCGACATGGGCGATAACCCGCACGCCCAGAATTTCGCCGTCGGCCTTAACCCCCATCACCAGACTGATGGGGCCGGCGTAGCCGTCGGGCGCGATGAACTTGAAACAGACGGCGTTGACGGCGCCGGCTTTTTTGGCGAGATAAACCACGGTCTCGGCCGCGCCGATGTTGTAATCGGCCGAAGGCAGGGTCACGGTGTCCGCCAGCAGATTGTTATCGTATAAATCCTGGGGTACCACGGCTTCCAGGCTGGCCTTCAAGTCTTCCTCCAGGCGTTGCTGAATTTCCCCACGGGTGGCCAGATCGGCAAAACCCAGCAACACGCTGGCCAGCAGCGCGAACACCGCCAACACGCCGGCCTGATAGCTCAATTTCGAACGCCACAGCGCCAGATTGTCCGGCTCGAGGAAAGCCAGCAACTTTTGCCTGGCGCCCGCCGGGTTTTCCGCTTCCGGCGTTGCGGCGGGTTGTTCGTTTAAGGGGTCTGAACTCATGCGATTCTCTCGGCTAGCTGACGTCTATGGGTTTGCCGTTGCGATAACGCCCATAAATGCGCGGGCGGATGTAATGGTCGATCAGCGGGGTGACCGCATTCATCAATAGAATGGCAAAGCCGGTGCCTTCCGGGTAACCGCCCCAACTGCGGATGATGAATATCAGCAAGCCGCAACCGGCGCCGAAAATCATTTGTCCCAGCGGCGTATTGGGCGAGGTCACGTAATCGGTGGCGATGAAAAACGCCACCAGCATCAGCGCGCCGGAATTCAGGTGTGCCCAGGGGCCCAGATAATGCTGGCTGTCGATCAAGTGTCCCAGGCCGGACAGCAGGGCGATGCTGGACAGCAAGGAAACGGGAATGTGCCATTGGATCACGCCTTCCCGCAGCAACCACAGGCCGCCGCCTAAAATCAGCAGCGTGGAGGTTTCGCCCAGGCTGCCGCGTTCCCAGCCGATGAAGGCCAGAATGCCCGAATACTCGTGCAGCAGGCCGGGCAGGGTCAAATGTTGGGAAAAACCGGTTTTTACCGCGCCCAAAGTGGTGGCGCCGGTGATGCCGTCCAAATCGGACAGGCCGGAAAAAGTGATGCTCAGGCTTTCGAGCAGGCCTGGACCCGCCAAAATCGGCTCGACATTCACCCAGGTGGTCATCTCGATAGGAAAGGAAATCAGCAAGGCCACCCTGGCCAGCATGGCCGGGTTGAACAAGTTTTGTCCCAGGCCGCCGTAGACCTGTTTGCCCAAAATGATGGCAATCCCCGCGCCGACCACGCCTATCCACCAGGGGGCCCAGGGCGGCAGGGTCATGACGACCAGCAGGCCGGTCAGAACGGCGGAACCGTCGCGCAAATAGGGTCCGGCGTTCACGCCCTTCAATTTCAGGCACAAGGCTTCGAACAACAACGCGGATAAAATCGTCACCGCGCACAGATACAGGGCGGGCCAGCCGAACAAAAATATGCCCCAGGCCGTGGCCGGCACCAGCGCGACAATCACCTTGCGCATAATGCTGTCGACGCTGCGCACCGCGACGACATGGGGGCCGCTGATGGGTTTGATGCTCATCGGACTTCCTCCGCGGTGGCTATGTCGGTGGGCTCGCTAATGCTTTGTTGGGCCTGTTGCGCCTTTAGTTTGGCCAGTTCCTGCTCGCGAGCCCTGGCCGCGCGCGCTTCCATCACGCGGCGGGCTTCCGCTTCCTGTTCCAGGCGGATGCGTTCCATGCGTTGGTTGCGGTCATCTATCAGGCGCTTGGTTTGCTCGGATTTATGCTCCATCTGCTGCCGCTTGTACAATTCGCCGGACGCGAACTTGAAGTAATGCACCAAGGGAATATTGGACGGGCAAACGTAGGAACAGCTGCCGCAATTGATGCAATCCTTCAGGCCCAAATCGACGGCGGCGTCCAACTGACTGGCGCGGATGCGGCTGGCCATTTCCAGCGGCAGCAGGCCGACCGGGCAGGCCGTCACGCAGGTGGAGCAACGGATGCAGGGCTTGACTTCCGGGATTTCGATGTCCTGTTCCGACAAGGCCAAAATGCCGTTGCAGGCTTTTACCACCGGCACTTCGCTGAGCGGCAGCGCATCGCCCATCATCGGTCCGCCCATGATCAAGCGGGCGACCCGGCTTTTGTCGGCCGCGCAAAAATCCAGCACTTCCGACATCAGGGTGCCGATCAGCACTTCGACGTTTTTGGGTTCCGCCACCGCGCCGCCGGAAACGGTCACCACCCGGCTGATCAGCGGCTGATTCAGGCATACCGCCTTGTAAACCGCGTGAGCGGTGGCGACGTTGTGTATAACCACGCCGATATCGGTGGCGCGGCCGTCGGCCGGAATTTCCCGGCCGGTCAGATAACGCAGCATTTGCCTGTCCCAACCCATGGGATAACGGGTGGGCACCTGCACTACGTTGATATTGGCGAATTCGGCGCAAGCCTCGCGCATGGCGATAAAGGCTTCGGGTTTATTGTCTTCGATACCGACGGTGGCTTCCGGCGCGTGCATGCCGCGCAACATCAGGCGGATGCCGGTGACGATTTCGCCCGCCCGTTCTTGCATCAGACGGTCGTCGCAGGTCAGATAAGGTTCGCATTCGCCGGCATTGATCAACAACATCTGGATTTTGTTCTTGCGGCCCAAATCGAGTTTTACCGCCGACGGAAACACCGCGCCGCCCAGGCCGACCACGCCGGCCGCGCCGACCAGGGCGCAGATTTCCTCAGCCGGCAGAGACAGCGGATCGTCCGGCGCTTGCAACGGCAGCCATTGATCCAGGCCGTCGGTTTCAATGACAATGGTACGGATGGGCAGGGCGGAGGGGTGGGGGGCCGGAAAATCCAGCACGTCCGCTATCGTGCCCGAACTGGGTGCGTGTACCGGGGCGGAAATAGTGCCTTGGCTATAGGCCAGCAGCTGGCCCTTCAGGACTTTTTCGCCGACTTTGACCAGGGGTTCGGCCGGCTTGCCGACGTGTTGCTGTACCGGGATATACAGTTTTTTCGGCAACGGCATATCCGTGGCGATGGGCAGGCCCGAGGTTTCGACCTTGTGTTCCTCGGCATGAACGCCGCCGCGTAGTCTGGGGTTTTCGAATAAAGCCAGCATGCAGGTTCTCCGGTTAAGCCGCGGCCAGGGGTTTAGGCCAGCGCCAATCGCGCAGGGTGACCTCGATCGGATGCATTTGCAGGCATTCGGTGGGGCAGACGTTGACGCATTTTTCGCAGCCTATGCAGGCGTCGGCCACCACGGCGTGAATTTGTTTGGGGGCGCCGACAATGGCGTCGGTGGGGCAGACCTTGAAACAGCGAGTGCAACCGGTGCAGGTGTCTTCGCTGACGCGGGCCACCATGGGTTCGGCATCCTTGGTCTGGCTCAAATCGACTTCCACCCCGAGCAGTTTTGCCAGTTGTTCCACCAGCGAAGTGCCGCCGGGCGGACACAGCGTAAGGGGAGCGGCACCGGAAACCACCGCCTCGGCGGCCGGCCGGCAGCCCGGAAAGCCGCATTGGCCGCATTGCGAACCGGGCATCAGGGCCTCCACGGTTTCGATCAGTGGGTCGGATTCCACCCGCAGATATTTGGCGGCTATGCCGAGGCTCAAGCCCAGGAACAAACCCAATGCGGTCAGGATGACGATGGCAGATAGAATGTACATAGTCCGTCTCTATGGTTCAGAATATGCCGGCGGCGGTGGGGATGTCGCAAATCTTGCGATTCAAGACAGCCCGTTTCATTTGGTATACAGTCCGGCGAAGCCCATGAATGCCAGGGACAGTATGCCGGCGGTGATGAATGCGATCGGCGTGCCCGAAAAAAGAGCCGGTACAGCCATCAACGCCAGGCGTTCACGGAGACCGGCAAATAGCACCATCACCAGGGTAAAACCCATTGCCGCGCCAAAGCCGAACAGCAGGCTTTGCACGAAATTGTAGTGTTCCTGGATGTTAAGCAACGCCACGCCCAGAACCGCGCAATTGGTGGTGATCAAGGGCAGAAAGATGCCCAAGACCTGATAGAGAACAGGGCTGGTTTTATGTATCACCATTTCGGTGAATTGCACCACGGCGGCAATCACCAAGATAAAGCCCAGAACCCGTAAAAATCCGATATCGAAAGGTATCAACAAGCGGTGTTCCAATACCCAGCTGGCGGCGGAGGCCAGAGTCAATACGAAGGTGGTGGCCAGACCCATGCCCAAGGCGGAATCCAGTTTGTTGGAGACGCCCATGAAGGGGCATAAGCCAAGAAACTTTACCAACACCACATTGTTGACTAACGCCGTCCCTAGAATCAGCAGTAAGTATTCGCCCATTGCCTTTTACGCTCAGTTGTTTGTGAACGATTCAGCATCATCTATGCCAACAATCTCTGTGGGGTTAAATGGGCAGATTTAGTGCATTTGCGGTCCGCGGCGCGGCGGATCAGCTGTATCAAACAGCACATCCGCCGAAGCGGGGGCTTGAATTTTGTCGCAAAGACTACAATATCCCGAGAGACACAAGGGTTTTGCCTGGGCGGATTTGTTACAAAGCCCCAAATTAAGAATATTGGCGTTTTATTTGCTAATGTAATGCGTAGTCGGTTCAATCAAGCAGAGTCAGCAATGAACAAAACAACACCGGATTTTCTCCCAGACCAGATCGCGGCCGAGGTGGCCGAGTTGATCGCACCGGGCGTGGGCTCGCTCGAGTCCGGCCAACTGGGTAGGGGAAAGCCGCAAACCGTCCCCCTGTCGCTGTTCGTGGCCTCGGTTGAGCAGGCGCCGATCGCGATTTCCATTACGGATAAAAAAGCCAACATTCTTTATATCAATAATGCCTTCACCCAGGTCACCGGTTATATGGCCGCCGAAATTCTGGGGCAGAACGAATCCAAACTGTCCGATAAATGCACGCCGAGGCAGGTTTACTACGATCTGTGGCATACCATTTCCCGCAAGCAGGTTTGGCATGGGCAACTGGTGAACCGGCGCAAGCTGGGCCAGCGCTATCTGGCCGACTTGACCATCGCGCCCATGCTGGACGAACACGGTGCCATCAGCCATTACATCGGCATGCACCGCGACGTTACCCAGGCGCATTACGCCGAGCAACAGGTCAACAACCAGAAACAATTGATCGAATCGGTGTTAAATGCATCGCCGGTAGCCATGGTGGTGTTGGACAGCGCCAACCGCATCGTGCTGGACAACCAGATGTATAAAATGCTGATCAGCGAATTGGGTTACGCCGAACCGGCCCTGTTTTTTCTGGATGCCCTGCAACAGGACATGGGCGATTTATGGGCCGCCATGAGCAGCCGGCCGCAAGGCTTCAGCAATCGGGAGATCCGGGTCGAGGGCATAGGCCGCCGGGGTACCCGCTGGTTTTCCTGCTCCGGCAACTGGTTTTGCGAAAACGGCACCGACGCGGATAATTTTTTCTCCCGCCAGTCCAGCAACTATCTACTGTTGACCATTAACGACATCAGCCTGCAACGTAGCCAGCAGGAAAAATTGCAAATGCACACCCTGCGGCAGCTGATGTCCGAGGAAGAGCATATCCGCAGTATCCGCGAAACCCTGCTGGGCGCCATGCACCAGATCCGCCAACCATTGAACCAGATTGGTGCGGCCATTCAGATCATGAGCCAACGCAATGACAGCCAAAACCAGTCGTTAAAGGATTTGTTGAGTCAGGTACAAGCCAGGGGCGAGGAAACCCTGGATACCCTGCAACGTTGCGTGCCGGAAATTCCGGAAACCGCCGTGACACCGGTCAATCTCAATCAACTGCTACATGAAACCATGCTGCTATACAGTCAAAAATTTCTGGCCAACGGGGTGGTGGTGGATTGGCTGCCCAATCCGGTGTTGCCGTCCGTACTCGGTTCGGCCAACAAATTACGCATGCTGTTCAAACAATTGATCGATAACGCCGTCAATGCTATGAACCGTGCCGGCTGCAACGAGCGGCTGATCAATATCAGCACCGGCGTCGAGCACGACTGGGTATGGGTGTCAATCGCCGATAGCGGCCCCGGCATTCCGGCCAATCAGCGGCAAAAAGTATTCGAACCTTTTTTCAGCACCCATCAAAACCTGGGCGGCGCCCAGGCCGGCATGGGCCTTGTAATGGCCAGGGAAATCGTCGGCCAGCATGGCGGCATTATCGAAATCGATTCGGATTACACCGACGGTTGCCGTTTCAACATCAGCTTTCCCTGCCAACAGCATTCGTTGGGAGTAAGCATTCATGAATGATCGCGCCACACTGGTCGAGTCGGAACTGGACACGCTGTTTCTGGTAAGCCAGCTGCTGAACAGCACGCATGATTTGCGTAACAAACTCAAGGGCATTTTGGAGATATTGCATAAACGCTCCGGTCTGCACTTCGGCATGATTACGCTGCGGGACCTGGACGACGACAGCATGAGCATTTGCGAAATATACGGCGACGGCATAGACCGCAGCGTGCGCTACCAGCCCGGCGAAGGCTTGGTGGGTGCCATTCTGGATGAAGGCAGCACCATCGTGGTGGAACGCATTGCCGACGAGCCGCGTTTTTTGAGCCGCCTGGGCGTTTATAACCCCGATCTGCCCTTCATCGGTTCGCCGCTGGCGGTCGAACAAGGCGAAGTGGTGGGTATTTTGGCCGCGCAACCTTGCGATTCCAGCTTTCTCGGCGAGCGGGCCCGCTTTCTGGAAATGGTGGCCAATCTGATCGCCCACAGCGTCAATTCGGTGCGGGCCATGGAGCGCAAGCAAACCGAACTGGTCAACGAGCGGGATTTTCTGAAACAGACCCTGGTCAAGAACTACCGCTTCGAAAACATCATCGGCCATTCCGAACCCATGCTGAAAGTGTTCGACATCATTCGCCAGGTGGCGAAATGGCATACCACGGTGCTGATTCGCGGCGAATCCGGTACCGGTAAGGAAGTGGTGGCCAATGCCATCCATTTCAATTCCAACTGTGCCAGCGGACCGTTTTTAAAGCTCAATTGCGCGGCCTTGCCGGATACCCTGCTGGAGTCGGAATTGTTCGGCCACGAAAAAGGCGCCTTCAGTGGCGCCATCGGCCAACGCAAGGGCCGCTTCGAACTGGCCGACAACGGTACCCTGTTCCTGGACGAAGTGGGCGAGATTTCCGCCTCGTTTCAGGCCAAATTGCTGCGGGTGCTGCAGGAAGGCGAATTCGAACGGGTTGGCGGGGTCAGGACCCTGAAAGTCAACGTGCGCATCATCGCCGCCACCAACCGCAATCTGGAAAAAGACGTGGCGGACGGCCTGTTTCGGGAGGATTTGTATTACCGGCTCAATGTAATGCCCATCAACATGCCGCCGCTACGCGACCGCATCGAGGACATTCCGGAATTGGCGGCGTTTTTATTGAACCGGATTTCCAAACAACAAGGCGGCCGGCCGCTGGAACTGAAGGAAAGCGCCTTGCGCATCCTGATGAAACACAGTTGGTCCGGCAACGTACGGGAACTGGAAAACCGCCTGGAACGCGCCGCCATCATGAGCCACGACGGCATCATAGACCGCGACGTCATCATCAGCACCGGCCTGGAAGACGAAATCAGCCTCAACCGCCCGCAACCGTCCGCGCCGATCAGGATGATGGATTTGCATGACGAGGATATGGACGAGCGCGAACGGGTGATAGCCGCGCTGGAACAATGCGGTTGGGTACAGGCCAAGGCCGCCCGCCTGTTGGACATGACGCCACGACAAATCGCCTATCGGATTCAGACCCTGAATATCAGCGTCAAGCAGATCTAGCCTAAGCCGGCCGCCGTTCAATAGATGTCGTCGTAAAAGCCCCTTCGCCTAGGAGCCGTGACTTTGTTACGGCAGGGATGCTAATAACTTTGCGAGCTTTGACTCAAATCATTGAAGGAGTCGACAAATGGCTGATAATAGCCATGTATCAAATAACGCCGGCTGAAATGGAAGCGGCGATGGTTATTAGAATCAAAAGTAGGGTAGAAAAAATTAAGACCTTGATAAGTAGTTATTTATCAAGGTCTTAACTATATGTAATGGCGGAGAGCTAGGGATTCGAACCGGACAGGTCAAAACCAAAACCACATTGATGCTGTTCCGCTGCCGCAACGTAATTGAACAAATCAAGGCCAATTACCAAATCGTCGCCGAGGAAATGCTGCTCTGGGGTTGGTGGGCACTCCGCAGCAAAAAGAATTTCTGGATCACCACGACGCGAAACAGTTGTTGAGCGAAGCCCGCGCAACATCTGATTTGTCACCCCAGGCGCGAGCCAGTTTCCTGGATAACGAGCTAAAACTGCTTAGCCAACTAGACGAAGAATTCCAAAAAAAGTCGCAGAACAGTAATCCAAACACCTGGTCGAATCCCACCAGCGTTTTAGCGCCCCGATGGATAAACAGCAATTCCAGGTAGTCTATCCGGTACTGCCGATGGACTTACTTGGTATTTATATTTTGTTGCCAGAATAGCTATGCACTAGCATACTGAATTAATCGACTATTTATATGAGGAGCCACCATGCAAACCGTCACCGTTTCTGAACAAGGCCAAGTCGTATTGCCACTCGACATACGTAAACAATTAGGCATTACCGCTGGTTCCCAGCTTAATCTGATCTTGGAAAATGCCGGATTAAGAGTCGAAGTCAAAAAACGCATACAACCAACGCGGCCAGAAGATGGCTATGGCCTATTGGTATGTAAACAACCAGGTGAAAGACATCTATCTGAATTTGATGTTGCTCAAGCCATGCGGGATGCCGAATGATCGGAGTCGACACGAATATACTGGCTCGATTTTATGTCGACGATCCAAATGATCCCACAACGCCCAATCGCCCACCGCATCCTGACGGGTTCAGAACAGTTATTCGTACCTTTAACGGTCATTCTGGAATTGGAATGGGTGTTGCGCGCGTTTTATCGCTTTGATGCCAGTGATTTTCGCCGCGTGGTTGAACATTTGCTCGGGCTTACCCATGTCAATGTCGAAGAATGGCCGCGCGTTGCGCAAGCTTTGGCATTACAAGCCGAGGGTCTGGATTTTGCCGATGCCCTCCATCATACGGCCTGCAACCAATGCCAACGTTTTTATAGCTTTGATGATCGCCGTTTTGCGCGCCGTGCCGCTCGCTTACCGTTGACACCACCGGTAATCGTTCCCACGGAATAAATGCATGACGACGGTACAAATGGCTCATTATGTCGAGCAATTGCTGTCCATGCTTATCAAGCAAACGGAAATACCCATAGACGCAATTATCGTCGTTGACGGCACAGGCAAAATCGCTAACGGACAAAAACAGCTAAAAATACGAAACCTGATGCGCATCGCACAATAAGGGGCGTTTAACCCAAATTAACGGATTAATTGAAACATGAACTACCCCAGTATTCGCATCGAAGATACCATCCTGTCGCCCGATATACTCGAAGGCTTGCATGACGACACTATCGGCCAGCGCCTCGCCGATTTTGGCCTCGATAGCGGCCAAAGTCAAAGACGAAGTCGCCCGTGCCTGGGCCGACGCCCAAGATTACTGGCGGATATTTCAGCGCAAACTCGACACTCTAAAAACCGACAGCCCCGCCACCACCCAAACCCGCAACAACAGGATTCTCTGCTGCAACTCATTCAGGCTCTGCCAAAATGATCCGAATGGTTTCGAGCGTCATGAGCAATGTCATCGGCTGAAGTGGCGAATGAACAAAGCCACGCGATAAATAGAATTGTTTGGCTGGTTCAGATAACGCATGCACCAATAGCCCTCTTCCTGTACGCGCCTAAAACCAGAAGCATATTGCGCTGCTATTAGGGGTGGAATTGCCCCTTTACTAGGTCAAAACCAGCATGGGTTGCGGAAATGGGTGAAAATAGACATAAAAAACCGGCGCTATGGCCGGTTTGTATTCGATATAACTTGTTGATATATCAGGAATAATGGCAGAGAGCTAGTCCTTCTAACAAAAGTCCTATATCGTTTTTTGTCGTCCTAAATTCTTGTTAAAAAACGATAAGTTACAAATTTATTGTCCAGCTTGGTTCGATAAAATATACTCCAATCCGATGCCGAAAGTAGGGTAGGAAGTAGGGTAGGAAGTAGGGTAGGATTTATGAGTCGGATTTTGAATAAGCTGAACGCACGCAAGGTTGTGACAATCAAAACTCCCGGTTATCACAGTGATGGTGGTGGTCTTTACCTACAGGTTAGTCCGACACTTTCAAAAAGCTGGATTTTCAAATTTGTCAGGAATAAAAAGGCTACCGAGATTGGTCTGGGTAGTTTTGGCGATATTTCGCTGGAAGCAGCCAGGGAGCAAGCATCTGAGTACCGAAAGCTGCTCAAGCAAGGTCTGAATCCTCTGGTGGAAAAACGGAAAATTGAACGCGAGCTTCATTTGTCCGTCGCCAAGTCAATGACATTTGCAGAATGTGCCTCCGCTTACATTGAAATTAATCGCCATGGCTGGAAAAATCCTAAGCATGCTCAGCAATGGTCGAATACCCTAGAACAGTACGCATCTCCAACCATTGGCAAACTCCCGGTCGCGGAAGTCGATACGGCACTGGTTGTTAAATGTCTTGAAGGAATCTGGACCTCCAAAAATGAAACGGCCAGCAGATTGCGAGGTCGCATCGAAACGGTGCTGGATTGGGCGACTGTAAGCAAATATCGAGAAGGTGAAAATCCAGCTCGATGGCGTGGTCATCTTGACAAGATATTACCTAAACCATCCAAAGTTCAAAATGTCGAACATCACGCCGCATTGCCTTACACGGATATATCGGAATTTATTGTAAAACTAAGAAATCAACAAGGCATCGCCGCGCGATGTCTGGAATTTACGATCCTTACCGCTGCCCGAACCAATGAATCCATTGGCGCAACTTGGGATGAAATAGATGTTATCAGTCAGACGTGGACCATTCCCGTCGAACGGATGAAAGCCAACAAACCTCATCGAGTGCCCTTGTCGCCTCGGGCAATGGCCATGCTGCAACTATTAAAACGCATGGGCCTACCGGAACTGACGGTTCACGGATTTCGATCTAGTTTTAGGGATTGGGCTGCTGAAACAACCCATTATCCCAATGAAGTACTTGAAATGGCATTAGCCCACACGATTAAAAATCAGGCAGAGGCAGCGTATCGCCGAGGCGATTTGATGGAAAAGCGATCTCAGCTCATGGCCGACTGGACTATGTATTGCGAGCAGGGTAATCAGGCTTTAAGGTAGTGTTCCGGTTAAGTTCAAATAGTAGCGCGTATGTTTGCGTTCTCCCGTTCTAAACAATACGCCCTTGGCGACCAGATCCTGCAGATCACGCGTGGCCGTTGCTGAAGGTGCCCCCGTGATGCTGCGATATTTGTCCGCACTCAATCCGCCTGTGAAGCCATCCGGACCTTCCCGAAACATTCTGGCCAAGGCTTTTTCCTGTCGCGGATTCAGTTGCCCACGCACGTGGTCGTAGAGTTTGGTTTTTTGAATTAAGAAATCGATCCATTGATGGGTGTATTCCTGAGCGGCCATTACCAATTCGGCGAAATAAACCAGCCAATCAGTCACGTCGATTTGCTTGTTAGCCATTTCCAAAGCGGTGTAGTACGCATTACGGTGGCGTTCGATGGTAAATGCCAGGGCGATTAATGTCGGTTGCCCCAGACATTGGGCCAATGCCTTTTCGGCAATGGCGCGACCGATGCGACCGTTACCGTCTTCGAACGGATGGATGCTGACAAAATAAGGATGCGCGATCCCCGCGCGCTGTAAGGTCGGCAAGGGCGTGTTTCCATCAGGTGCCGTGCTATTAAACCAATCAATGAACTGATCCATTTCCGGCGTCATTTGGCAGGATGGCGGCGCCTCGAAATGGACCTTGGGCGCATAAATGGGACCTGAGACAATTCGCATCGGGTCGTCGTGAGTTCGATACCGTCCGACATCCTGTAGGTCGCTACGACCGGCCGTAATCCAAGTGTGCCAGCGATACAACTGCTCATGACTTAGTGGGGTAGCAAAATGCTGGTACAAATCGACCATAACCTCCGCGATGCCTTGCTCGGCTGGCGGGACTTTTCGATGATCGGTGACTAAACCGAATTGACGGCAAATCGAAGACTGCAGGCTGTCCCGGTTGAGATATTCGCCTTCAATGGCTGACGTTTTCAAGGCTTCATTGCTGATTAGCTCGATGGTCAAATGCCGCTTGTCGTCTTCAGACAAATGCTTGATCGCGCCGAATGACACACCGGCGCCGAGCAACAAGCGCTTTTCAAAATCATCCAGCTGCGTCGCGTTGTAGGTGAAGCGCGGCCAACCCGCCAGTTGCCAATTCCAGATCATGATTAATACAAAATGATTTTATCGATCATAAATATATCATTTATTGAGCGATAAAGGACCTGTTTAAACATCACGCAGCCTGCATTGCGACTCTGGGAACACCCGAGCACTGTAACTGTTGAAAATGAGATTACTGGTATTACCGGTGTTACCACCCTCTCTGGTGTAGGCTGCAAAGGATATGTCGACGGATTATCCAGTATTACCGGTATTACTCGCAGACGATGTCTATAAATCAGCTTCCAGATCATCCAGATATATCTCTTGTCTAAATCGATTTAATCGATTTTGGCGTCACCCCAGTTTTTAATACCCCGCTTTTCAATGGCGGTTGGTGCGAAAGTCATTCATGTCGTTAAATCTGAATTGTCCAATAAAATCCAACGCCGTCCAGCCTGTATTCATCACTTAAGCAATTGAAATAAAATGAAAAAACCATTTGACAGTCGCTTAATTTCAACCCCAAAATAGCCCCGCACGTAGAACTTTTCGGGACGAAATTTTCATAGACTGCACTTCGGCAGTATAAAAAGCGAAGAAGTACCAGCTATATAGCCCCTAGTGGGGTGGCAGAGGAACGCCGCTGGATGTACTGTGTCCGTTGGGCCTTAGGGTCATGCGTCCACGCTTAAATTTATTTTTGGTGCAGATGGAGTGTTGAAAACGCTCTATCTGGGTCGGCAGGGAAAATGCGCCTTGATGAAAGGCACGGTCGCTGTCGATAGTGAAGCAATTTTAAGATTCATCAACGATCGTCTGCTGATCGCTGATTATTCCAAAGCGCCTTGATGGCGCAAACCAATAGACCGCGCGAGTAGAGTTTCGAAAGGCGGTGTTGCCATTGCGCGTTTGCAGGCGCGCAGAAATTTTGTCTGGAAT
>NZ_JANIBJ010000016.1 GCF_024505185.1 Methylomonas subterranea | reverse complement strand
CGACCCGGGTCGGCGCGGTCTCTGCCGGGATTATTTGCCAAATAGGGCCAGAATGTCTTTACGTCTGATATAGAGGGTGTAAGCCAGCAGACCCAGCAAAAAGCCGTAAAACAATTGGCCTATAAACGACGGCTTATTGACGGTGCTTGCCGGATTAGGCGAAGCGTCCGCCGGCTTGGCGGTAGGGGGCGCCAATACAAAGGCTTTGTCCTTGGTCGCTCTGATTTCAGGCAGGCCCAGGCTTTTCCATTTGTCGTAATCCTGCCATACCGGATACTTGCCTTCCCAGAACTCCTTGGTGAAGTAGGGGGCCAGGCTAACGCCGTGTACTTCCGGGATGCCCTTGTCGCTCAAATAGTTTTTATAAACCAGCAGGCTGATGTCTCCGCCCTCGCCGATACCGTCGGTAGTGAACGATTTTTCGACATGGTCGTGGAACATCCATACCCCTTGACCGAAACTGTTCAAGCCATCGTCGGTGCCGTTGATTTCCAGATCCAGCCTTTGTGCCGGTACCATGCCGTGCACGTCGCGCTTGATATAGGACGACGGCCCGTTATCCACGCCGTCGTAATGCGTTGCCATGGGCTTGTGTCCGTGTATGTGCATGGCAAAGGCCTCTTCGTGGCCATTCAGGATCCGCACTTTGACCTTTTTGTTTTCTTCCATGACGATCAGCGACTCCCGCAAAGTGTAGGGGAAGGAGCGGCCGTTCAGCATGAAATAATCCGGCTTGGAGTCGGTGATGTCATACTCCAGATTTAGCCGCTTGCCTATCAGGCGCGGATCGTTGGCGGAACGCGCCATCATATGCAATTCCTTGTCGGCGGACTGGTAATGCAGATCGTATTCGCCGGAGTATTTCTCCTTCACGGCCACGGAAGGGTGTCTGACTTGGCCGCCGCCGACGTTGAATACCTGCACCCAATTGTTGGGGCGGTTCTCCTCAACCACGAAGATTCCCTGCAAGCCCATGGGAATATGTACATGGGGCTGTACGTGGCAGTGATAATACATGGTGCCGGGTTGGCGCGGCTTGATGACATAGGTTTTGCTGCTGCCGGGCATGACGTCCATTTGGCCGGTTTGGCCCACGCCATCGTTGCCCTCGCCGCCGTGATCCATATAAGGATGGTCTACCCCGTGTAAATGAATGGAATGCGGCAGATAGTGGCTGTTTTCCAATACCAGCCAGACGATATCGCCCTGTTCGACTCGAATAACCGGGGAAGGCGCGCGCAACAGAGGATTGGCGATGGGCTCATATAAACTTAGAGTCGACATGTCGCGGGTTTTGGGGGCGTAAACCCAGAAAGTCGGCTGAATGCCGGGCGCAATGTCGAAGGTAGTGGTCGGTTCGCGCATATCGGGCGAATGGCCGTTTAATTCGGCTATTTCCAATTTGATGATGTAGTGATCGGGATCGCCGTCGCCATCCATGTCGTTGCCTACGGTGATGGCGTCGGCGGCGAGCTGAGTTTTCATCAGCGTATCCATGGAAATATTGTTGGTGCCTTTGACAAACGCGGCAATATCGGCCGGATTGTCGGGGTTGCACATTTTCGACTCCTGAATCTCCACGCCATCGATGACTTGCGCTTCGCGCCATTTGGGGTCGGTGAAGTCGGAGCACAATTCTTCCGCGCTACCCATTGTGACATTGCTGGAAGCGGGCAATTTGTTGGTTTCCGCCGTGACCAATGGTGAAAACGGCAGCAGTATGGCGCCGCACAACAAGGGAAGAACTTTTTTATGCATGGAAAGCCTCATAAAATTGACGATGAGTCTATTGGTAACGGAACAGGGTTCCGATATGTGGATAGCCCAATACTGTAACCAGAACCCATGGGTAAAGTACAGAAATTATTTCGAAAAAATGCGGTTCGTCCGGCGGTCGGGACCGGGTAAAACCCGGCCGTTGCGGAAAATCGATATAATCGGCTTTGCGAGTCATTAACGCTGTCCGAACGCCAACCAAACCATATCTTCATTTATGTCATCAGCCCGATTATTGCTTTGTACCTTCGCGGTGCTTTTAGTTCACGCCAGCGTTGCCTGGTTTGTCAATCAGCCACGGGACGCCGGAGTCGATGTGCCGGCCGGCAAATTGATGAGCTTATCGTTTGCGCCTTTCCGGGAAGGCTTTAGTCCCCTGGAGGAGATTTTTCCGCCCAAGGAACATGTAGATGAGGATTTAAGTTTACTGGCGGATAAAACCCTGAGTGTGCGTACCTATTCCAGTGTGGGCGGGGGCATGGAAAACGTGCCGGAATTGGCGCGCAAGCATGGGCTGGCGGTAATCCAGGGAGGTTGGTTGGGTTATGGTTACCTGGATAATAAAAAGGAAGTGGATGCCTTGATCAAATCAGCCAATGCCAATCCCGATGTGGTCAAGCGGGTGATAGTGGGTAATGAGGTATTGTTGCGCGGCGATATGGATGTCGATCGGCTGATCGGCTATATCCGGGAAGTCAAACGGGTCGTTAAGCAACCGGTTTCCTATGCCGATGTTTGGTCGATGTACATGAAGCATCCCCAATTGATCAAGGAAGTCGACTTCATCACTATCCATATTTTGCCGTATTGGGAAGACGAGCCGGTTTCGGTGGAGCGAGCTTCGGAACATCTGGAAAAAATCGTCAAACAGGTCGAAGACGAGGCGCGAGGCATTGCGCCGGGAAAACCCATTTTAATCGGCGAATCCGGTTGGCCCAGCGCGGGTCGGCAGCGCGGCTTGGCGGTTCCGGGTGTCGTCAATGAAGCCAGGTTTATCCGAGGCATGATACAAGTCGCCACCCGGCACGGTTTCGATTACAACATCGTGGAAGCGTTTAACCAGCCTTGGAAAAGCAATCTGGAAGGCGTGGTCGGCGCCAATTGGGGGCTGTTTTCGGCCGACAGAAAACCGGTTTTTCCGTTGACCGGCCCGGTAGCTGAAAATCCGGATTGGCTAACACATTTTGCGTTCGCGGTTTTAATATGGCTGACCATCATTGCGGCTTGTTTCAAAAAAATTCAATTCAGGTCACTGCCAAGTCTGCTGGTACTGTTGCTGTTTACCCAGCTTTTTAGTATCTGTCTGGTCACCTTGGCGCATTTTCTTTGGTATACCAGTTACAGTAGCTTGCAGCGTGCTTACACGGTTTTTATGTTGTTTGCGAACGTGGTATTACTGGTGTTTTTGATTCAGCGCTACCTGGATATTTTGAATCGGCGGCCGGGCGCGGGCGCGTTGGCGTTTAAGCTTAAAAATGCTTATTTGTTTTTCATTTTGTTGGCGCTATACAAAACTTACGGTTTGGCGGTTGCCGGGCGCTATCTGAGTTTTCCGATCGAACAGTTTGCCCTTCCCGTCCTCGGTATTGTCGGCCTTGTGGCTTGTCAGTGGCTAGCCAGCGGCAACATAAAAGGCTGTGACCTGGGTTTTGATCAATTGTGCGGTTGGAACATAGGGGGGCGCCATGACCGTCTGATTGCCTACGGCTTGAGTTTTGCCGCAATAGCGATGGTATTCGGCGAAACCAAAGCCTTTTTGGATGGCCGGGACTTCATTCAGGCCCACCCCGGCTTGTCGGAAGGTTTGCCCGTCGCCTTGAGCTATGCGCTCTACAACCAACAACTGTTAATCTGGTTAGCGTGCTTATTGACTCTGGCCCTACCTTTCTGGGCTAAGGCACGACCCAGGGTCGAAGAGTGAGTTTGTGCCGGGTCGGCAGGGCTCCAACCCATGTCGCCATGTCGCCATTGCGGCGATGGCCCGATTTATGCGCGGCAATTTGTCACATTTTCAAAGCGCCGCTTGTTTATTAAACTGTATGCAACTCTTGTATGCGCTCCCTCTCCTAAGGGAAAGAGTTTTAATATCCTTCCTCAATGCGGCTTAATGCCGCATCTTTTTTGGACGAGGCTGTTTATGGAAAGAAACTACAAAGTAGCTGCCGCCGCATTTCTGAATACGGACGAGCTTAATTGCCGTACTGCCTTTCACGAAGCGGGTCATGCCGCCGCCATTCACATTCGAAACCGGCAAAAGCAACTGCCTCCGGTGTTTTTCGAAATTCAAATCAAAAGACCGGATTCCAGCCAACGCGAATTTTTTGCCAAAGTGGTCGATGGCAATCTGATTCAAAATTTACCGATTGCCGTGATTGAAAGTTTTTCCGCGATGACCAATTGCGGTCAGCATAGCTGTCAGCGCGCGTACGAAGCCGATGTGGTCAATTTGTTGGTCGGGCCCTTGGCTGAAGCCAAGTACGTCGCCATTGGCGATGGTGAAATCTTTAATCTGGAACTGATGACTCTGGAAGCGTTAAGGCATTACGGCGGCCATAGCGATCTGGAGAGAGCGCAATATTATCTGGATTATTTCATTACATCCAAAACCTTGCGGGACAAAAAACTGGCGGAATTGCTTAAACAGGCCTACCGGTTTATTGACGATGCGCTGCATTGGGTCTGCATCAGCAGTTTGGCCAAGTTCATTTTGGAAAGTCGACAGGAAGTTATCAGTTGCGATGAGGCAATTGCCGTTTTCGATGCTTGCCTATCGGCTCCACAGCATGAGCGTTGGGGCAATGTGCTTGCGTTTGCGGGGCGCTGATTTTGAGCTTTTGTTAACCGCCAATCATGGCACCGGATGCCCCTCGCGCCAGACCGTCTTGAGCAGATTACCCAAACCGAATTAATTGTTGGGTGAGTCGAGCTCGTTTTGATAGATCATGCAACGGTTCCGTCCGGCCTGTTTGGCTTGATACAGCGCTTGGTCCGCGCGTATGAATACGTCGTCGTGCTGGTCTCCATCGGTAAATTCGCTGATTCCGCAACTAATGGTTAAATCGATCTTCTCGCCGTTGTAGTTGAACCCGCAGTGTTCGATCATATCCCTGACCTTTTCCGCCATCGCATAAGCCTGGATTGCCTGGGTATTGGGCATCAGCATCACAAATTCCTCGCCGCCATAGCGGGCAACAAAATCGGTGGAGCGGCAATTGTTCAGCAACAGCTGGCCAACCAGGCTCAGCGTTTTATCGCCGGCTTTGTGGCCGTAGTTGTCATTGATGGGCTTGAAATAATCGATATCCCAAATCAATAAGGATAAGGGGGCGCGGTAGCGCCGCCAGCGATTGGCCTCCATATCCACCCTGTCTTTATAGGCCAGCCTGTTGGGCAAGCCCGTCAGGGTGTCGCACAAGGCTCGGTCATGTTCGATTTTTAGCTTGGTGCGCAGGGCTTCGGTTTCCGTTTCCAGAGCTTGCAACTTTTCCGCCATCAAGGTCAATTGTTGCTGAGCGTGCAACTGTCTTTCGCTTTCCAGTTGTTTGTGTTCCATCAGTTGCATCATCAAGCGGTCGAGATGATCGCTAGTAATGGTTTTCAGGGCCGTTAACTCTTCCGCCTCGTTGGCGCAGCCCTTAATGTCGTCCAGTTGTTGGTTGATCTCCAGATCGAGATGCTGGCGTTGGTCGTAAGACAATTGGCTGGATTGCCCGACAAGTTCCACATGTTGTTCGATTTCGCCCAGTTGCGTGGTCAGTTGGCTTAAAAACCCCCCAATGTCTTTTTGCTCGGAAACTGCATAATCCTTGATGTCCACCAACAAGGCAACAGCCGAATCGATGACTTTATTGAATGTGCTGTCGTCGGCGTTGGCCTTGATACGCTGCCTCAAGGCGGCTTTTTGTTGTTGAAAGCGCAGCGGTACGTCGCTGCTGTCCAGCAACTCATCGAGTCGTTGCAATAAATAGGCGGGTTGTTGCGTGGAACCGTTTTCCTTCTTACTCGGTTCGGTTTGTTTGGAAATATGCAATAGGGTTTTGGAAATGGCCAACAGCTCCGGCGTCAACTCATGCAGGCTTGCTCCGGACTTCAGGCGCTTGCCGATCTGGATCAGATGAGGTTCCAATAATTTATGGCTACCTTGACTGAAAATCAAAAACTGGATGACCAGCTTATAAAGCAGCTTTTCCTGGTCGGCGGCTGGCGGGATGGCGCTCATGCTCGGTTCAGGCGGCTACGCATTGATTGCGGCCATTCTGTTTTGCTTGGTACAGGGCGCCGTCGGCGCGTATGAATATGGATTCATTGTTGTCTCCCTGTTTATATTGAGTCAAACCGCACGAGAGGGTAATCGATATCTTGTCTCCATTGGCGCGAAAGCTACTCTTTCCAATGTTTTTCCGCAAGTCGTCCGTCATTTTCAATCCGGATGTCAGCGTGGTTTCCGGCAGCAGCATTACAAACTCCTCGCCGCCGAAACGCGCCACGAAATCGGCCTCGCGGCAATGACCGGACAGCAATCTAGCAATCACCATTAAGGCTTTGTCGCCGGATTTGTGTCCGTAAGTATCGTTGATGTTTTTAAAAAGGTCGATGTCCCAGACCGCCAGTGTCAAGGCGCCGCCGTAGCGGTTGGCGCGAGCTATTTCATCGGTCAGGCGCTCTTCGAATGCCAGCCGGTTGGGCAAGTTGGTGAGGGGATCTCGCATCGCCCGATTTTGCGCCGCGTCCAGCCGGGATTGCAGTTCGCTGGTTTCCGCTTCCATGTCCCTGATTTTCTGTAACAGATTCCTGAGCTCCCGTTGGGTTTTATCTCTTTCCACTTGTTCCTGCATGGCGTAGCTCTGCAGTTGCTGGTTGATGCTTTGCAGCCGAAGTCCGACCAGCTGCTTCAAGGGCTCCAGCTGGGTGGCGGTGGCGGATTTTCTCTGTAAATCGGCCATCTGAGACGCCAGATCCCGATCAATATCGTGACGTTTTTTTTCCGCGTCCTCGGCGGCGATATTTACGCCCGTCGCCAGCAAGCCAAGTCCGGCCAACTCCTCGGTCAAGGCCGATAGAAAATCGGCCATGTCCTGTTGTTCGAGCCGTAGATGGTCTTTAATGGACATTAGCAAATTGACCGCGTCGCCGAATATCGGGCCGAGCGGTTGACCGCTTTGCAAGCGGTTTTTTAGCTTGTTGCCGTCGTCCAGAAACTCCCCGGGCAGATCGGCGCCCTCCAGCAATTCCAGCAGATGCCGACCAATCGCCTGGGTGTCGGCCAGCGCCAGTTCTCCGGCAAAATCGCCCGTTTCCGATGGATTGTCCGCCAGGATATTGGAGAGTGAAGAGAATAGAAGTTGCGGTGATGAATAATCGCCCGCGGCGTAACGTTGGCGAAGGTTTTCCAGATCCCTTGAGCGGTCCGGAAAATGAGCGGTCAAAAAGTCGAATAACAGCGTGGCATCGGCACGTTCGCGATTTGAATAATCTTCCATGCTCAGCAGGGCATTGGAAAACTCTTCAAGCTCGCTACGCAGCAGTTGGATTTTAACGCCGGTTTTCAACAGTTCGCGAATGCGATCCAGATGCGGATCGAGAGTCGTATTATAGCCCTTGGCGGCCAGCGCAAAACGGATAATCGTTTTACACAGTAAATCCTGACTGGTTTTATGCTCTTGCTCGGATTTTTCCTGACTGTCCAGCAGGTCGAAGTATTTTTCCTTCCACTTGGCCGGCGAATCGTCCCTCGTTTTGAAAAAGCTCATGCAGGCTTATTACCTCGGAATAATCGGCAATTAAGCAGAGATTATACTCTACCGGTGCCGAATTGCCGGCAATAAATAATTGCCGGCAACAGGGGTAAATAAAGCCCTCGGAGTTATTTGGCGGTCGATTCCCGTTGAATCAGCTGGTTGGTAACGGCAATCATGTTGTCTTGCGATTTGGCCGTGCTTGCCGTCACCCGGTACTTGCCGTTGACGACGATGGCTGGTACGCCGCTGATGCCGTAGCGGGCGCCCATGGTTTCGGCCTGGCGCATTTTGGCGTCTACCATGAATGAATTGTAAGCAGCGCGGAAATCCTCATCCTTGATCCCGTGGGCGGCAAAGAACTTGGCCAGATCGTCTTCCGAGGTCAATTTTTGTTTTTTGTTTTGGATGGCGTCGAAGAAATCGGCATGCACTTTCTCGGTTACCCCCAAGGCCTCGGCGGTAAAAAAAGCCTTGGCGTGCTTGCCCCATAAATCGCTGAAAACGGCGGGTTGTCGAATGAACTCCACATTGGCGGGCTTGGTTTTCAACCACTCCACCATGGAGGGCTCCAGGCTGTAACAATGCGGGCAGCCATACCAGAAAAATTCGATGACTTCGACTTTGTCCGGATTTTGCACCGGCTGCGCGGGCGACAAGGTTTCGTAGCCGCCTTCCGCGCGAACCAGGCCGGCCAGGCAAAACAGTGCCAAAAATGCGATTTTTTTTAACATCAAAGTTCTCCGTAGGAATGTAAACCAGATAAAAACATATTCACGCCCAGAAACGCAAACAGGGTGACGAAAAAGCCGATTATCGCCCACCAGGCCATGGGTTTGCCGCTCCAGCCCTTGGTCAGCCGCATGTGCAGCCAGGCGGCATAATTCAGCCAGACGATCAGCGCCCAGGTTTCCTTGGGGTCCCAGGACCAATAACCGCCCCAGGCTTCCGCTGCCCATAAGGCGCCGAGAATGGTTGCCAGCGTGAAAAAAGCAAAGCCCAGGGCAATGGCTTTATAAATCAAATCGTCCAGCAAGGCCAAATCCGGCAATCTTGCCAGTAACAGGCCTTGATGCGCCCGGCTTTTCAATACAAATACCAAGCCTATCATGGCCGCCAGGGAAAAGGCCCCGTAGCCGACGAAATTGGCCGGCACATGGATTTTCATCCAATAACTGTTCAAGGCCGGCACCAAGGGTTGAATGCCGTCCGCGTGCCGGTCGAAGGTGTACCAGAGTAAGAAACCGACCGCCGCGCTGATCACCAGTAGCACAAACGCGCCCAGGCTGCGGGTTTGGTAGTGTTGTTCGTAATGCAGATAGAGCAGGGCCGTGATAATGGCAAACAGGATGAACACCTCGTACAGGTTGCTGACCGGAATGTGGCCGATGTCGGCACCCAGCAGATAGGATTCGCGCCATCTAACCATCAATCCGGTCAGGCCCATGGCGGTGGCGCTCCAGGTCAACGCCGAAGCCACATTGCCGATAAATTCGCGCCCCGACAACAAAAAACCGAAATAGGCCAAGGTCGCCATCACATACAAGGCACTCATCCACATGATGGCCGACTGGCTGGAAAACAGATATTTCAATATAAATGCGTTTTCCGCCCGGCTCAAATCGCCGCCGTAAACCGAAATCGCCCACAAGCTGAAGCTGGCCACGCAGAGGCTAAAGTTTTTCAATACGGGCCAGCTCCAGCCCAGCCAAATCAAAAAGAGCGCGCTGACCAGTAGGATGCCGACTTCATAAGCATCCATCAAGGCCTGATATTGCGAAAACGCATGGCCCGCGCCCATCAATACCAGCGCGGCCCAGAGCCAGTCGTAGGCGCTTCTGGCTTGAAGGTAGGAGGGCTGTGGGAAGGGCTGGGGTAAAGTGTTGTCCATGGCGGTTTTACAGAACAGAAGTGGTGGGTTGGGTCAGTTGTTGTTTGATAAGTTCAAACTCCCTGTCAAAGTCGTAGCGGTTGCGCTGAGCGCTGCCGGCCAGCAGCAGTACCGACCCGCTAGCGGTATTTTCCAGCAGTATCCACAGACGCCGTTGCGGCAGATAGAACATGCAAAACACCCCCAGCACCAACAACAGACAACCTGGAAATACCAGCCATTGACCGGGCGAACGGGTGATTTGCAACCCGGTGGCCTCGATGTGTTGGAAGCTTTCCAATTCCAAAAATACCGGCGCGGCGTAAACATGCGCCAGATTAACCGCGGCCAGCGCATCCAGCAGAAACTGGCTGTCAAAGTCGGACATGGGCTGGTTTACATCGATACGTTCTTGGCGCAGCACCTGCAAATAAACGTTTTTCAGCAAGCGTTGCAGGACCGCGCTGTAGACCGCGCTGTAGACCGCGGAGGCTTCCGGGCGTTTTTCAGGCGCCACGCTTTGTTCCAGCATGGCGGTAATTTTCTCCTGGCCGCCCTCGATAAACTGCTCGGCCAGCGACTGCATGAATCGGGCAACCTTCTGTCTGTCATCATTAGAGGATTGCTTGCCGCTATCGCTGGAAGCGGCGGTTTGCATGGCGATGGCATGCAAGATTTCCGGGTTGCGCAGGCTGTGGTAAAACGCCATGAAACGGGCCGGGCGCTTTTCGCGGTCGGCCGGCAAAAACCAGTAATTGAACTGTTCGGAGACCTTTCCGCGCATACCGCTCAGATAAAACCAGCGGCCTTCCTGTTCGATAGGCTGCATATAGGTTAGATATTCGTTGGCCGTGCCGTCGGCTTGGCGCAACTTGTATTGAAAGCTGGGGCCGAGATTGATGAATTTCTTTTCGCCGCTGGGATCGGGATTGACATTGAATGGCCTGAAATCGGAAATCTCCAGTTGGTGGTCGTCGAGCTGGGTAAATTGTTTCACGGTTGCGGTCAGCCGGCCGGGATTGGCGGCGCTGTATAGGGGCCAAGTCCGCAAATGCAGCTTGGAGCCGCCGTCGCCGAAGCTGTTTTGATAGATAGTGTAGCCCTTGAAGGTTAAGGGATGATTAACCGAAATAGTCTGTTTCAAGGGTCGCGGCAGGCTGGGGGCTATGACGGTCAAATCGCTTTCGAAGGACTTGGGTTGGCCGCTGGGATAATGTTCGATGCGAAAATCGTCGACTTGCAGGGTAAACGGCAGTTTTTGCAACAAATAACCGTCTTTGTAATCGATGAAGGCCAGATTGGATTGTCCGCCTTCGGCGATATCGATATTGGCCCGGAATGAACTATTTTCCGCGGACAATGTGCTGATGGGAGGAATCTCTCCGGCCGGAATTCGCCGGGTTTCCACCGCGATTTCGCCGCGCCATTCGGCAATCTTCAGCGGCAGGTTGCCGTCCATCAGGCCGCCGACGCAGATGACGATGATGGCCACATGACTGAAGATATAGCCCAGGCGGCCGCCGCTACCCTTTTTGGCGGCAATCAGCAGGCCGGTTTGAGCGTCGTTATGCCTGAAGCGGTAATGGTGCCGCTGCAATAGCGCGGCGATGCGGGCCAAATTGGCTTGAGTGTCCAGTTCGTTTGCAAAAGTGTGCTGGTGCGGCAGCCTTGACAAGGCGCTGCGTTGGCTGTGTTCGCGGTAGTCGTTCAGGTCGCGCAGCACATGCGGCAGGTTACGGTAAACGCAGACGCTGGTGGACAATACCAAAAAGCCCAGTATGCTCAGAAACCAGGCGGACGAGTACACATTGTACAAATCCAGGCTTTTGAAAACTTCAAACCAGAACGGGCCAAATTTCAACACATAGTCGGGATAGGGCTGGTTCTGTTGCACCACCGTGCCTATCACCGCCGCCACGGCAATCGCCACCAACAAGGTAATCGCCAGGTTCATCGAACCTAAAAAGCGCAGCAGAATAGGAAAGGTCGATTGCGGCATGAACTAAGGAATTCTGGCAATCCCCATGCGGGATGGGGATTCATTGGATTCCGGCGGGTAGTCCGCCGGAGCGGGTAACCGTGGCCGGTTATTTCATGGTTGAGATGTAGTAGGCTACGGCCTTGATGTCTTCATCGGTCATTTTTTTGCCGATCATATGCATGACGTTTTCGCGGTTATTGCTGCGGGCGCCGTTTTTAAAGTCGGTCAGGGTTTTGATCAAGTAATCGGCATGCTGCGAATGCAGGGCCGGATAGGCCGCCGGTTTGTTGCCTTCCGCGTAGGGGCCGTGGCAGGCCACGCAAGCGGAGACTTCGCGGCTGATATTGCCGTTGCGGTATAAGTCACTGCCCTGCTCGATCAAGCTGGCCAGTTCGGCTTTCTTTTCCTCGTCGGTTTTGGCCGGTTTGTCATCGTCTTCGTCGTCGGCCGGTAAAGCGGGCGCGGGGTTGCGGGAGACTTTTTGCCCGGCGTAATAAGCGGCAATATCTTCCATGCTTTTTTCATCCAGCCCCATTGCCAGCGGAGCCATCATCGGCGAAATGCGTTCGCCGCTCTTGAAAGCCTTTAATTGCTTGACCAGATAGCCCTGGTGTTGGCCGGCCAATTTCGGAAAGCCAGGCATTGTGCTGTTACCGTCTTCGCCGTGGCAACCCGCGCAAGACGCGGCCTTTTCCTTACCCGCGCCGGTATTTCCCTGCGCAAAAACAAAACCGGTGCTGGTGGCAAGCGCCAAGGCAATGGAAACAGTCAGCAGTTTTTTTATCATTATTGGCCCCTGTTCAGGAAGGTTAATCGACGACAGGCAGCCTTAAATACACCGCCGGACGCTATAATGGCCGGATTCTAACCGATTTATAACCCTTAAGCGAGACAGCGATGAATCCAATCTACCATCAGGCCAAATTCATCAACAGCGCGCCCCGCTTGCAGGATGCGCCACCCGACCAAGGCATGGAGATCGCTTTTGCCGGCCGCTCCAACGCCGGCAAGTCCAGCGCCATCAATACCTTGGTACAGCAAAATGCCCTGGCCAGGGTCAGCAAAACGCCCGGCCGCACCCAGTTGTTGAATTTTTTCGAAATAGACCCGCAGCGCAAGCTGGTCGACTTGCCCGGCTACGGCTACGCCAAGGTGCCGGTGGCGGTTAAGCGCGATTGGCAGAAAATGATGGAAAACTACCTGAAAAACCGTAAAGCCTTGTGCGGCATCGTGCTGGTAATGGACATTCGCCATCCGATGACTGAATTCGACTGGCAAATGGTGGAGTGGTGCGAGCATACCGGCCAGCCTTTACATATCCTGCTGACCAAAGCCGACAAATTGAAATTCGGCGCCGCCAAAAACACCCTGCTGGCCGTGCAGCGGGAATTGAGCCGCAGCAGCATTACCGTATCCTTACAGTTGTTTTCCGCCTTGCATAAAATCGGCATAGACGACGTTCATCAAATGCTGGACGAATGGTTTCAATTTTCGCCCGAGCCAACCGCTCAAAACTCCGGGAATTGACAGGCGGAACAGGCGCAGCCACCAAACTGTCGGTGCGTTAAATTGTCTGTGATGCTCGCTTGGGAGCTATTGGCGCCAAGGCGCCGGCAGATCCAGATGTTCCCAGGCAATCCCCAGGTCATACCGTCTGTCCGCCGCAAGCCCGCTGACCGGGCATTCCACCGATAAATCGTAGTTTGCCTCCGTATTCGGATAGTCCCAACCGATACGGCCGCCGGCGCCTTTGTTGAGACCTCTCTCCGGAATATCAAGCAGCAAGCGAACGGGCTGTCCCCATTGGCCGGCTCGCACCAATGCCTTGCCGCACTCGCCGTTTTGCAGTTTGCCCCGCATGATGCCAAGTTGGGTTTGGCCCCGCAGTAACAAGGACCACCGCCGGGCCAGATTACGGTTGACGGCTTCCTTCAACTCCGCCAGTTGCGTTTGCTCTATCCGCCGGCTCAGCCAGAGTTGATGGCCGGGTTGCAGCTCCGTCACTTTCGTTCTGAATTCGACCAAGACTTGAGCCGAATCATCCAACACTCCGATTTCGCCCCGTTGATTTTCTACCAGCCAAAACCGGTCTTCGAAGGGGGCGATATCCCGCCATTGCGGCGCGATGACATATTGGCAATGCCGGTCAATGATGCCGGCCAAACCCTGGTCGTTGCGTACGAAAGCCTGGCCGTTATCAAAATCGCCGGCATGAATATATTGCGGCTCGGTTGCAAGCTGTCCGAGTCCATCCGGATATCCCCAATATCCGAGCATTGGCGGGCGCCCTGCAGGTACATTCGGTGGTTTTATTTCGGCATTTGCTGCACCAATTGGATCTGCCGAAGTTTTCGGCCACCGGGGCGAAATATCAATTCGATGCCAGCGGTTTCGTTGCGGAAACCGTGCCGGATCATACGACGGTTACCACCGACCAGATTTTTTGCAAAACCTGGGAAATCCAGAATATAGGCCATGTGACCTGGCAAAATCGCAAGCTGCGCTGTGTGGACCAGAGCGCCGAAAGCCCCAATATCCTCGCCGGCATAGTGCCGCCGGATTCCGAACGCCGGTTGCGGCCCTTACAAACCTGTATCGAAATCCCCGAAACCCTGCCCGGCGACAGCGTATTACTCAGCGTCCAATTTAAGGCGCCTTCCTACCCTTGCAGCATCATTTCTTACTGGAAAATGACAGATGAACGGGGCGACATTTGTTTTCCGGAAACCGAAGGTTTGTCCTGTCTGGTGCGGGTGGTGTCGATATAGATGATACATCACCTTTTATGTCTGTTCGGCCTGCTGGCCGCCAATCAGGTATCGGCCGATCCCATCGCGCATACCCTGGCGGAGGTCGTCGTTGCCGAATCCGCCGATGAGGAGCATTACAGCCAAGGCGCGACCGGTGCGGCACGTAAGCCCGCCGGCTTGCTGTCAACCCCGTGCTCGGTCGGTGTGGTCAATCAGGTGTTGTTGCGGGACAGTTTGGCTTATCGGCTGGAAGACCTCGCCCCGTTCGTCAGCGGTGTGCAAGCCAGTTCGGCGGATTCCGGCTTCAATACCGATTTGCGCATACGCGGTTTTACCACTGCGGGCGGCGCTTATCTGGACGGCGTGCTGGATAACCAGCGCTTTCAGGTGCGCGACATGGCTTTGATCGAGCGGATGGAAATTCTGACGGGCCATTCCTCGGTGTTGTACGGCTAACGATAGGGCGACCATTGCGCCATCGTTGACTTGGCAATATGCCGCTGGCGGCGCATTGAATGTCGGGTTCGAATACGGCTATCAATACCAACCTTACCGCTTCGATAAGGTATACACTCAAAATCAAGTCGTTTTCGATCAATCCTATGTCGACCCGCGCGCCCGTTCGGATCGGCATTACTGGCGCTTCAGCACCGCGCTGGATCATCAAGTGTCTAAACATTGGTCGCTGCATTTTGCCGGCCATTATTTTCACGTCGAGCGCGATGACCTGCTGCTGGGGTTTCATACCTTCGTTACGCCGACTAGCGTCAGCGGTTATTACCGGGACATTCACGAGCAATAAAGCAATTTACCGGGGCGCGCCCCCGCCGACCCCGATTGCAGTCGCCATTGGTAAAATTCACAGCCATGGCTTCGAATTCGACAGTATCTGCCGAATTACGCAACGACTGCAGCTATTGGCGAATTACAGTTGGATTGGAGCTAAATTTGGTGGCGGTATAGATCTAAAAGGTAATGGCTTCGGAAGTACGCCCAAATATAGCGGCAGTGCATGGGCCATGTATGAAGCACCATTGGCGTTACCCGGCAAGCTGCGTTTAGGCGGGGGCTTGGTCTATGTCGGTCGCCGGTTTGGCGACGATGCCAACAGCTTCAAGGTGCCGGGTTATCTGCGCACCGATCTGTCAGCCCATTATCAAATCGACAAACTGGATCTTCGGCTTAAGGTCGAGAATCTGCTGGATAAGCGTTATGTCAGCAGTTCCATCTATGACGATACGGTGATTCAGGGCAACCGACTGCTGTTTCAGTTTCTGGCGGGTGTACGATTTTAAAGACAGCCATGCCGCTAGCCAGGGCCCGGTCCAGCCGCGTGTCGGACAAACAGGCCGGATGCCGCTACAGTACATGCTCTATGCCTTCCCTGGCCAGCACGATCTCGAACTCCGTCGGGCCGGCCTTGGTAACTTCCTCGCGAAAGATTGCTTCCAGTTCCCGGTCGTCGCGGGTGGGTTCGTGGTGGGTCAAAAACAGTTTTTTCGCCCCCGTTTGCCGGGCCAATTGCAAGGCCGCGCCATAGGTGCCGTGGCCCCAGCCGACTTTTTTAAGGTACTCGGCATCGGTATAGGATGAGTCCACTATCAGTGCGTCCACGTTCCGCATGGCGGCATGCACTTCGAGTAGTTTGGCTTCGATAAATTGCTGGTTGGAAGCGTAATCCGGATCGTCGGGGGCGTAAGGGTTGTGGGGGGCTTCATAATCGCCGGTAAAAAACAGCGAGCTGCCGTCGCTGTCGTTCAAACGGTAACCGAAATTCAGCACCGGGTGATTCAATACCGTCGGCACGATGGTGGTGCTGCCGATTTGTATCGGTTCGCCCGGTTTCAGAGTGTGGTAGTGCAGTTGGGCTTTCAGCTGCGATTGGATAATGGGAAAGTAGCTGTATTGCAGCTGGGCGCTTAAGGCTCTTTCGATACCTTGTTGGGTGACCGGGTCCATGCCGCCGTAGAGGTGGATTTGATTCCGCGCCGACAGCAGCGGCAGAAAAAACGGCAGGCCCTGGATATGGTCCCAATGGGTGTGGGTAATCAAGATATGCGCGACGATGGGCGATTGTGCCGCTAGCGTTTGCGCCAGCGCGAAGATGCCGGTACCGGCATCCAGTATCAACAAATCGTTACCGGCGTTTTTGACTTCTATGCAGGTGGTGTTGCCGCCGTATTTGACCGTGCCGGGACCGGGAGTGGGAATGGAACCTCTGACGCCCCAAAATTTAAATTTCATCGCCGGTCCGCCTAATCGATAAACGCCAGTGCTTCGGTTTTGATGGCGGACAAATCTCCCATGTCCGCCATCAAAGCGGCCAGGTTCATGCCGAAAACTTCCTCGGTGCCGGGCGGCAGCTCATCGATTACCGGGTTGCCGGCAAAACCGAATTGCAGTTTTTTGCTGATCTGATTGGCGGCGCACAGGCAGTCGCCCAGCTGAGTGTGCCTGTGGTCGCCGTGGTGGTGGTCGATGGCTTCGATCAAATCGTCGGCCAGCCCCCAATGTTGCGCCAACAGTTTGCCGGCTTGGCTGTGGTCGGTGCCCAGCATGTCCAGTTCTACCTGAAACAGGTTCAGGTTTTGCGCGCGGGCGGTCAGCAAAACCTGTTTATAGGTGGCGGGCACGAATTCCGCGAACACGATCTTGCCGAAGTCGTGCAACAAACCGGCCACGAAATAATCGCTGCCCTGCATGGGCGGAACTTTCAGGCGATCGGCCAAAAGTTTGCAGAGCGCGGCGCTGGTCAGTGAATGCAACAGGAAGGCGTGGGTATCGAAGCCGGCCTGGTTTTGCCGGGGCAACACGCCGATGGCGGCCACCGACAAAGCCAGATTTTTGATGGTGTTGATGCCCAGATGCACCACGGCCCGCTGCACGGAGCTGATTTTTTGCGCCAGACCGTAGAACGGCGAATTGATCACTTTCAAAACCTTGACCGTCATCAGCGGGTCGGTTTCTATCACCTGGACGATCTCCCGGCTATCGGCATTCAGATCGGCCGCCAAGCGTAGCAGACGTTGCACGCTACTGCGAAAGGCCGGCATTTTATCGACAAATGCCAATAACTGCTCTTCATCCAGGTTGGTCAAAAGGTTTTCCCCGTTTAATGCGCTTGATCCCAATTATCGCCGCAACCCGCTTCCACCAGCAGAGGCACCCGCAGATCGGCCGCGGCGGACATGATGTTGCGAATCTCGGTCATGCAGTCGCTCAGCTGCTGTTCGGCCACTTCGAACACCAACTCGTCGTGCACCTGCATGATCATTTTCAAGTCGGCGCCGCTGTCGCGTATCCAGCCGTCGCAGGCAATCATGGCCCGTTTGATGATGTCGGCGGCGCTACCCTGCATCGGCGCGTTGATGGCGGTACGTTCGGCGTATTGCCTTTGCGCGGCGTTGCGGGCATTGATGTCCGGCAAATACAGACGGCGGCCGAAAATCGTTTCCACAAAGCCTTGCTGTTTGGCCTGTTCGCGAATGTCGTCCATGTACCGTTTCACGCCCGGGTAACGACTGAAGTATAGATCAATATAGGCTTGGGCCTGATTGCGGGACAAGCCCAATTGCTGAGCCAGACCAAAGGCCGACATGCCGTAAATCAAACCGAAATTGATGGCTTTGGCGGAGCGGCGTAAATCGTGAGTGACCTGTTCCAGCTCGACTTCGAATACTTCCGCCGCCGTGGCGCTGTGCACGTCCACGCCCTGGGAGAAGGCCGCCAGCAAACCGGCATCCCCGGACAAATGCGCCATGATGCGCAACTCGATTTGCGAATAGTCGGCGGCGACGATTTTGTAACCCGGCGGCGCGATAAAGGCTTGGCGTATTTTGCGGCCTTCCTCGCTACGGATCGGAATATTCTGCAAATTGGGGTCGGACGACGACAGACGCCCTGTGGCCGCCACCGCCTGATGGTAAGAGGTATGCACCCGGCCAGTGCGGCGGTTGATCTGCTGCGGCAGCTTTTCCGTGTAGGTGGATTTCAGCTTGCTCATGCCGCGAAATTCCAGGATCAGCCTGGGCAAGGCATAATCCACCGCCAGTTCCTGCAATACCGATTCGTCGGTGGACGGCTGGCCTTTCGGGGTTTTTTTCAGCACCGGCAGATTCAGGCGGTCGTATAAAATCTCCTGAATTTGCTTGGGAGACCCCAGGTTAAACGCCGAGCCGGCCAGATCGTGGGCCTGTTGTTCGATGCCTATCATCCGGTTGGCCAGTTCCAGGCTTTGCTGATCCAGCATGGCGTTGTCGATCAGTACGCCGTTGGCTTCGATGCGCACCAGCACGTCTATCAGCGGCATTTCGATTTGATTATACAAATCCCATAAACGCGGTTGTTGCTGTAATTGCGCCGACAGGGTTTGATGCAGGCGTAGCGTGATATCGGCATCTTCCGCCGCGTACTCGCCGGCCTGCTCGATGGGCACTTCCTGAAAACCGATCTGCTTGGCGCCCTTGCCGGCCACGTCCTCGAAATGAATGGTCTCCACGCCCAGATAATGCTTGGCCAGATCGTCCATGTTGTGCTTGCTGGCGGTGCTGTTGAGCACATAGGATTCCAGCATGGTGTCGTGTCGGATGCCGCGTAATGTGATGCCATGATTGGCCAGGATATGCGCATCGTATTTCAGGTTTTGCCCCAGCTTGGCCTTGGCCGGGTCTTCCAGTAGCGGCCGCAATGCCTCGAGCACGGCTTGCCGGTCGAGTTGCGCCGGCGCCTCTGGATAGTCGTGTACCAACGGCACGTAGGCGGCACGTCCGGCCTCTACCGCAAACGACACGCCGACGATTTCGGCATCGCTGTAATTCAGGCTGGTGGTTTCGGTGTCGAAGGCGAACAGTTCGGCCTGTTTGAGTTTTTCCAGCCAGCTATCGAAATGCGTTTGCGTGAGGATGGTCTGATAATCGCGGCTTAATGCGGAAGCAGTTTCCTTCTCACTTGAGGCAGTAGGCTGGTAGGGAATATTGGAAGCCGTATTTTCATTGCCAATCGTCCGCTCTTCTCCCGCTACAGTGGGTTTGGAACTGTCGCCATTCAACGTCTTGAGCCAGCTGCTGAAGCCCAGGTGCCCCAGCTGTTGTTTCAACGCGGCCATGTCCGGCTCGTGCCGTTTTAGTTCCTCCAGGCTGTAATGCAAGGCCACGTCGCATTTGATGGTAGTCAACTCCCGCGACAGCGGCAGTTGTGGCAAGGCTTCGCGCAAGTTGTCGCCGATCTTCCCCTTGATGTCGTCGGCATGCGCGATCAGATTTTCCAGCGTGCCGTATTGCTGCAGCCATTTGGCGGCGGTCTTGGGGCCGACCTTGGGCACGCCGGGAATGTTGTCCACCGCATCGCCCATCAGGGCCAGATAATCGATGATTTGTTCGGGCTTGACGCCGAATTTTTCCCCCACCCCGGCAATGTCCATGCGGGTATTGGTCATGGTGTTTTCCAGCGTGATGTGTTCAGTCACCAGTTGCGCCATGTCCTTGTCGCCGGTGGAAATGATCACCCGAAAGCCTTGGCGGGCGGCATTTTGCGCCAAACTGCCCAGCACATCGTCGGCTTCCACGCCGTGCTCGATGATCAACGGCAGACCCAGCGCCCGGATCAGCTCATGCAAGGGTTGAATCTGCACCCGCAAATCGTCCGGCATCGGTGGCCGGTGGGCCTTGTACTGGTCGTACAAATCGTGCCGGAAGGTTTTGCCGGGGGCGTCGAACACCACGGTTACATAGGGTGTGTCGTAATCGTTGATCAGTTTGCGCAGCATGTTGGAAACACCGTAAACGGCATTGGTCGGCTCGCCTTGGGCATTGCTCAACGGCGGCACGGCATGAAAAGCGCGAAACAGAAACGACGAGCCGTCGACCAGAATCAATGTGTTGGCGGATTGTACGGACATGCGGATTGCGGCCTGATGTTCAAACCGGCAACGATACAGTCAGGGCCGGTTAGCCGCAAGCAAAGAATGATTTCCACCGGCAATCCCGAAGGTAGCGCGAGTGACAATGCTTTTTCGCGGACGAGATGGCGCCGGAAATTTGAAAGTCGTGGCCTGGGTGCTGGTGACGGTTCTGGATAATATTGCTTAACGACTCTGCCCGCTTACTGCCGCCATTCAAACATCGACCGCCCAACAGGGTTTTATTTGTTGCAAACACGACAATAATATCAATATTTTTCACTGATTAATCAATCGGTTAAAACTTGGTGCGAAATGTGAATTAAGCGGGCTATACGTAAATCAATGCTGTGTTCGATTGCTTATCATTTTACCGTGCTTATGTCTGAAATCATCCCGTTTCCCGTTTCCCGTTTCCAACAAACCACAAAAATCAGATCTTGATGCTGTTATCGATGAAGCGCTAAGGGCAATTCCCAGGCAAGACAGGGAAAGGCTCAGGTTTGAGTTGATCAAAACGATAGACAGCTACGATGCCTTTTTTACTGAATGGTTCTTGAGCCTACCCGAAGAAAGTAACGAAACCCTCGGAAAGCAAATCTACGATATTGCTCATCAGGAGCATGATCGAAAATTGCATATGTTGAAAGACATTATGCGCCTAAAGATTAAGGTGCTGGTGGCGGAATACCAGCCACGCAAGTAACTGGAATTCTACCGAGCGAGCCGGCGCCGTGCCCGGTAATTTCGGCGGGGTACGGATTAACATCGCCAAAGACCATCGATTGCAAGATTTCGCCTTGGTCGTTCTTTGGCCCAAATATTCATTGAGGAGTGTCATATGAGTCAACTTGCCGATGTAAACAGTGTCGCGGAGTTTGAAGTCGATGCCAATAAGCTGATCGTTGCTTTTGCGAGTTCGGATGGGGAAATCGTCAACCAGCATTTTGGGTCGTCTTTGGGATTTCATGTTTATGCTATTGATGGTTCTACCGCGACGCCTCTGGCGGCTAAGTTGTTTGCTAAGGAACAACGCGACGGTAATGACGACAAATTAAAACCCAAGCTTGCCTGGTTAACGGGTTGCGATATGGTGTATTGCGGCTCCGTCGGCGGTACGGCCACCAACGAGTTGATCAAATTGGGCGCGCACCCGGTCATCGTTAAAGGCGGCCCCGACATTGAAGAGATCATTGCCGAGTTACAACAAGATATTACCGGAGCCATGTCGCCACTGCTGGAACGCATTTTTAAACAAAAGACAGGTAAAGATAACAGCCGTTTTGCCGAGATGGCCAACGAAGAGTGGGATGAATAAGGCTTGCCATGCTTTAGAGCGCATCAGTCCGGTAGGCCGGATAAACGCCAGCGTTTCCGGCAAAGTCTAACTCAGCGAAAACACTAACCATTTAGCCAACAGTCACCATCACAACTAATGTCGTCGGCCTGGTATCACCCGGCCTTGAATTTGAAACCGTTCACGCTGGCATGGCCCAACGACGCCGGTTTTAATTCCATCGCCAGGACATGCAGGCCGAAGTCAGCGAAGAAATCGCCAAAAGTCCTTGGCTTTTCCTTCCAAAGACAGCAGTGAAACATCGATTTTTCCATTCCGGGTGCCTTAGTCAGGCTCGGTAGGATTGAAATTACACAGGGTTAGTCCGCCCACGAAAACGGCGGGTGCAAATTAGCTCTCGAACCTGTGTGCGATGGTTTGCATCAGCAGAATCAGGCCTACTCCGGCCAGAATAAAGCCGATCTGTTCCAGCGAGGTTTTGATATCGGTTTTCCGGTGCAGGGACGGGATCAGGTCGGCCACGGCTATGTAGATAAAACTGGAAGCCGCCAGGGTCAGGAAGTAGGGCAGAATATGGCGCAGATCGCCGAGGCTGAAATAGGCCAAAACGCCGCCTATCACCGTGGTCAAACTGGCCAGCACGTTGTAAAGCAGGGCCTTGCCGCGACTGTAACCGCTGTGTAGCAGGATGGCAAAATCGCCGACTTCCTGCGGAATTTCGTGCGCGGCAACCGCCAGACTGGTGACCATGCCCAGTTGCGGGTCGGTCAAAAACGCCGCGCCTATCAGCACGCCGTCGACAAAATTATGGATGCTGTCGCCCAGGATGATGAACATGCCGGCCACCCGCCGGCCATGGTCGTTTTGTTGATGTTGGTGCCCGGCGTGGTGGTCGTGGGAATCTTCGCCGTGGGCTTCGCAGGCGTGGGAATGGCAATGGCGCCAAACCAACAGTTTTTCCAAAATGAAAAAAAACAAAATACCGATCAGTATGGTGGCCGACAGCATTTGCATTTCGCCCTCGGCCACCTCTTCGAACGCATGCGGGATCAAGCCGCAGAAAGCGCCGGTCAACAGTGCGCCGATCGCAAAGCTGATGCCGTGCGGCAACAGGTTTTGTCTTTTTTGTTCCGGCAACAGTAAAAACACGCCGGCGGTCAGCACGCTCAAAATACCGCCAATGGCGGTAAAGATGACGATCAATAACAAAGTGCTCAAAATCAATCTCTCCAGATCAAACTGGCCATGCGGCCGGTGGCGGCGCCGTCCCGGCGGTAGGAATAAAACCTTGGCGCATCGGTTACCGTGCAATATTCGCCGCCGTAAATGCGTTCGACGCCCAATTCGGCCAGTTGCAGGCGGGCCAGTTGGTAGATATCCGCCAGCCATTTGCCAGAGCCCCTGTCTTTAAAGGCTTGGGCGGCTTTGGGCTTGTCGCCGACGAAAGCCGTCCGCACTTCATCGCCGACTTCGAAATGTTGCGGGCCGATGGCAGGCCCCAGCCAGACCGATACTTCGCGGCAATGCATGGCGGACAGGGTTTGTTCGATGATGCCGGCCCGCAAGCCGCGCCAGCCTGCGTGAGCCGCGGCGACCACCGCGCCGTCGTCGCCGCAAAACAACACCGGCAGGCAATCCGCGCTCAACACCGCGCAGACGGTGCCGGCTTGGTCGGTAAAGCTGGCATCGGCTTCCGCTACGGCGCGAACTCGGTCGGCCTTTACCACCTCGATGCCATGCACTTGTTGCAACCAGACCGGTTCGGCCGGCAGTTTCAGCATTTGTTTTATGATGCGCCGGTTGCTCTGCACGTGTTGCGGGTCGTCGCCGACGTGGCCGGCCGGATTCAGACTGGCGTAGCCGCCGCTGCTGACGCCGCCGCCGCGTAAAGTGGTGGCGGCATGCACATGCGCCGGCAGCGGCCAATCAGGCTTGATCCAGTTCATTTTTAGTCAGGAGATCGATCAGGTTTTGCATGTCCGCCGGCATGGCTTGTTCCCATTCCATGTATTCGCCGGTTTCCGGATGCTCCAGCCCCAGTTTGGTGGCGTGCAGCGCCTGCCGTTTGAAATTGCGCAAGGCCTCGGCCAATGCGGGATTACATTCGGCCGGCATTTGAAAGCGGCCGCCGTAGGTTTGATCGCCGACCAGGGGGTAATTGATGTGCGCCATGTGCACCCGAATCTGGTGGGTACGGCCGGTTTCCAGTTTGACCCGGATCAGCGTGTGGCGCTTGAAGCGCTGCTCCAGTCGGTAATGGGTGACCGCTTCCTTGCCGTCGCGGCGCACCGCGTTGCGTTTGCGATCCACCGGGTGCCTGCCTATCGGTTGGTCCACGGTGCCGCCGGCGGTCATCCAGCCTTTCACCAGGGCCAGATATTCGCGGTGGATGCTGCGTTCCTGCAATTGTTCGACCAGGCTGTTGTGGGCCTGCAAGGTTTTCGCCACCATCAGCAGGCCGCTGGTGTCCTTGTCTATGCGGTGCACGATGCCGGCCCGGGGCAAGGTATCCAGGCTGGGCACATGATTCAGCAAGGCATTCACCAAGGTACCGCTCCAGTTGCCCACCGCCGGATGTACCACCAGCCCGGCCGGTTTATTGACGATCAATAGGCAGTCGTCTTCGTAGACGATGTCCAGCGGGATGTCTTCGGGGTCATATTCCACCACCTGCTCCGCCTCGGCATCCAGCTCGATTTCCTCGCCGCCGTCCATTTTTTCGCGGCCTTTGCGCTGTTCGCCGTCGACCAGTACCCGGCCGTCCTTGAGCCAGGTTTGCAGCTTGCTGCGGGAATAGTCGGGAAATATTTCCGCCAGACACTGGTCCAGGCGCATGCCGGCCAGTTCTTCGGGAACCCGTTCGGTTAATATCGTCATAGTCGTTTTTAAGATATACTCGCGGCTTTGCTGTTGCCATTTGCCGCAAAAAACTCACAATATTACAACGTGTTGTCTTTTCTATGCGATTACTTTTAGTAAAAACTGTTTTTATGGCCGGTTTGGTTCTGGGCCTGGCCGGTTGCGAAGCCTTGAATGCCCTGAGCGGTCTGGGCGGCAAGGAGTCCGCCTCGGCCAAGGAAGACGAGTACGTCGGTTGGGACGATGCCAAGTTTCACCAGCAAGCCAAGGAAGCGCTGGATAATAAAAACTATCAAAAAGCCATCACGCTTTACGAAGCCCTGGAAGCCCGCTATCCCTTTGGCGATTACGCCGCCCAAGCGCAATTGAACGTGGCCTACGCCTATTATAAAAACGACGATCCGGAAGCCGCCCTGGCGGCGGTGGACCGCTTCATCAAAGTCCACCCCAGAAATCCCAACGTCGATTACGCCTATTACTTGAAAGGTCTGGTCAATTACAACCGCGGCATCGGCTTCATAGACCGGTTTTTGCCCACCGATTCTTCGCAGCGCGACCCCGGCAACGCCAAGGATTCCTACGATAACTTCCAGGAATTGATCCAGCGTTTCCCGCAAAGCAAATACGTGCCGGATGCGAGATTACGCATGGTGGCCCTGCGCAACAACCTGGGTATGTACGAAGTGCATGTCGCCGATTTTTATCTGCGTCGCAAGGCCTATGTGGCGGCGGTGAACCGGGCCAATCACATCATCAAGGAATACCAGCGCACCCCGGCGGTGCCGCATGCATTGGTCATCATGCGCGATGCTTATACCAAACTGGGCATGGACGATCTGGCGGCCGATACCGATAGGGTGTTTAAACTGAATTACCCCAACGGTATCCCGGTGGCGGATTACAAGGAAAGAACCCTGATCGAACAGACCTGGGATGCCATCGGCATGGATAAATAAGGCTTGAAGCGGACGCAATCTTTATGGGGCGCCGGCTTGCTGCTGTGCGGCCTGTCCGCCTCGGCGGCCGCGCCGGGCCCGGAAGCCCTGTTTCAAAACCGCTTTTTCACCCTGTCGCAAAATGCCGAATTATTGTGCGCCACCAGCGAACAGCAATTCCTCTCCAGCGAGCGGTTGGCCGAGGTCATCCGTTTTTACGAAAACAACCATCCCAATCTGCGCCAACAGGCGGTAGCGGTATTGACCGACCATGCCAATTCCGAGCATTTGGAGGATTTGGCCGGCTATAAAGACGATTGCCAAAAACAGGTTTCGGCGGAGTTGTGCGTGCTGGAAAAGTACTGGGACGATAAAGACGCCGCCTGGCGGGCGCTAGCGCTGTTTTACGATACCAAGACCGTCATCAAGCACAGCGAGGATTACCGCTATCAGGTCAAGCGCTTCGGCGCCGACCATATCCGTGTCTTCGAAAAAGCCATACGCAAGATTCCGGCTTTTTTGCGGCAAAGTATCAGCAAGGCCAAACCGGTCGAAAATCTGCAGCGGGAAATCGCCGACAAACCCAGCGCGATACAGGAACTGATACACGACGCCTTTCAGGAAGATTACAACACCAGCATCTGGCAAGATCATACCCATCCCTTGACCTTTACGCCCGGTATGGGTTTTCGCTCGCAAACCGTGGCGCAGGTTTTCAGCGGCCAGAATTTGATCGTGTTTACCGTCAAGGAGTTCGACAAGGGTAAGGAAGGCGCCACTTACCGGGATATAGACGTGCAATATCTGGTGGATTTCCGTCTGCCCATCGTCGTACACGAAATCGCCCACACCATTGATAATTTTCACTTCTGGAACGGCACCGACGACCTGTATTTTTTTTACAAATACCACAAGATTTCCAACGACGAACAGATCATGAAAATCATCGCCGACGCCAAACTGGCGCTCTGGCCGTCGAAATGGTTCGAAGCCTTCGAATATCTGCACGAAGTCAACGATGGCCGCTACGACGGCAATACCCAAGAAAAACTGGCCGAACTGGTGGCGCAATACGTCCTGATTCCGGAACGCCTGCAAACCAGCTCTCCCGCTGCTTATCAATGGCTGCGCAATGAGGTGTTTCGCGGCATCGAATATCAGGGTTACGACCGCTGCCCGACCCCGGTCACCCGCCCATTAAGCTGGTGGCAAAAATACGCCAGCGGAAAGCTGTTGGGGCAATAAGTGCTTGTGCTATGCTTGCCCGAACGCCGATCCCGGAGACCTCGCCATGGCTTTTGCATTGGAGAAAGACAAACATTACACCTATAAGGATTACCTGAGCTGGCCCGACGATGTGCGCTGCGAAATCATCGACGGCGTGGTGTATATGATGTCGCCGGCCCCGCTGCTGGTGCATCAGGAGGTGGCCGGTGAAATCTTTCGGCAAACTGCAAACGCTTTACACGGCAAAACCTGCCGTGCACTGGTGGCCCCGCTGGATGTGCGCCTGCCGCGCCATGACGAAACCGACGAAGAAACCGACGAGGTGGTGCAGCCGGATGTGATGGTGGTCTGCGACCCCGGCAAACTCGACCGCCGCGGCGTGCGCGGCGCGCCGGATTGGGTGGTGGAAGTACTGTCGCCGTCCACGGCCGGCCGCGACCATATCCAAAAACACCGCCTCTACGAACGCCATGGGGTGCGCGAATATTGGCTGGTTCATCCCGGCGACCGGCTGCTGACTGTCTACCGCCTGCTTGACGGCGAATTCGGCAAACCGGATATTTTTGAATTGCAAGGCATCACGCCGGTCGAGGCCCTGCCCGGCCTGGAAATCGACTGGCAAGCCGTACTACCGTATCTTCCCTCCGACGATTTAACATGAAAAAACCGCAACTCAATCCCTTGCAGGCCCAATTGCTGAAATCCGGCCTGACCAACGAGGCCAAGGTCAAACAGGTCAAGGCCGAAAAACGCAAGCAGGACAAATTGCAGCGCAACAACGGCGTCGAAATCGTCGACGACATCAAACTGAGTGCCGAGCAGGCCCGCCAGCAACAGATCGAGCGGGATCGGGAACTGAACCGCCAGCGCAAACAACTGGAAGAGCAGAAGGCCCTGGCCGCGCAAATCAAGCAAATCGCCTTGCTGAATCGCATAGCCCAGGACGCCAACGGCGTGGCCTATCAATTCAACCACGACAACAAGGTCAAGGCGGTTTACGTGGCGGACAAGGTGCGTGATGCGCTGATCAACGGCCGGGCCGGCATCGTTAAACTGGCGCAGGGCTACGAAATCGTGCCGGCGGAAGTTGCCCGTAAAATACAAGCGCGCGATGCCGACAGCGTGGTGGTGCTCAATCAAGCCACCCAGGATGTGGCCGCCGAGGACGATCCTTACGCGGCCTTCCAAATTCCGGACGATTTGATGTGGTAAAGCGCATCGCGGCCGACGCTCAATCTTTCCAACAGGCTTTTTAATACCCGCGCTATGAAACAATACCTGGACCTGGTCCAAAACATTTTGGACCAGGGCAGCTGGCAACAGAACCGCACCGGCATTCGCAGCATCAGCCTGCCCGGCGCCATGCTGCGTTTCGATTTGCAACAAGGTTTTCCCGCCGTCACCAGCAAAAAGCTGGCGTTTAAATCGGCCATCGGCGAAATGATTGGTTTTTTAAGGGCTTCCAGAAACGCCGCCGAGTTTCGCGAGTTGGGCTGCAAGGTCTGGGACCAAAACGCCAACCAAAACCAGCAGTGGCTGGCCAATCCCTACCGCTTGGGGGACGACGATCTGGGGCCGGTTTACGGCGTGCAATGGCGGCAATGGCCGGCCTACAAACTGATCGCTTCCGGCCGGCCGCAAAGCGCCGCGCGGATCGCCGATGCACTGGCCAAGGGCTATCGGCAAATCGGCATCGTCGAAGACAACGGTACCGACTGCGTATTGCTTTACAAGGCCATAGACCAACTGCGCCAGTGCCTGGATACCATCATGACCGACCCCGGCAATCGGCGTATTCTGTTCCACGGCTGGAACTGGGCGCAACTGGAGGAAATGGCCCTGCCGCCCTGCCACTTGTTGTACCAGTTTCTGCTTAACCCGGCCGAGCGCGAAATCTCGCTGTGTCTATATATTCGCTCCAACGACATAGGCCTGGGCGCGCCGTTCAATTTGGCGGAAGGCGCGGCCCTGCTGCATCTGGTCGGCCGCCTGACCGGTTATACTCCGCGCTGGTTCACCTATTTCATCGGCGACGCCCATATCTACGAAAACCATCTGGACATGCTGCGGGAGCAATTGACTCGCGAGCCGTTTCCCAGCCCCAAACTGGTGATTGCCGAACGGGTGCCGGACTATGCCGCAAGCGGCCAATACCGGCCGGAATGGCTGGAAAAAGTCGAACCGGGCGATTTCAGGCTGGAAGGCTACCGGCATCACCCGCCGCTGACAGCGCCGATGGCGGTCTGAGCCGCTAGGGTTACGTTTGTTAGCCGGAGGCGCTCGCGCAATCGGTGCCGCGAAGCTTAAATGTCGCCTATCCTTGGATAAACCCGAGGCATCGGCTGTTTTTCCTCGGTCAACGGCTTCTATCCAGTTTTCGATAGCCGATGGCTTCGCTCAGATGCTTGATTTCCACGTTTTGGGAGTCCGCCAGGTCGGCAATACTGCGGGCCAGTTTTAAGATGCGGTGATAGGCCCGGTGGGAGAGGCCGAACTTTTCCAGCGCCTGTTCCAGCAGGCGATGTCCGGCTTCGCTGAGTTCGCAATAGACTTTGATTTCCTTGGCATTCAGTTCCGAATTGGTTTTGCCCTGGCGTTGATGGGCTATTTGCCTGGCGGCGATTACGCGTTCGCGGATCATTTGGCTGCTTTCCTCACCTTCCTTGGCGCCTTTTCTTAATACATCCAGCGCCACGCGCGGCACCTCCAGATGCATGTCGATTCTATCCAGCAAGGGTCCCGAGACGCGGGCGCGATAACGCGCAATCTGCTCGGAGCTGCAATGGCAGCGGCCGGAGGCGTCGCCCAGATAGCCGCACGGACAGGGATTCATGGCGGCTATCAGTTGAAAGCGGGCCGGAAAGTCGGCCTGACGGTTGGCGCGAGAGATGGTGATATGGCCGGTTTCCAGCGGTTCTCGCAGTACTTCCAGCACTTTGCGATCGAATTCCGGCAGTTCGTCCAGGAACAGGGCGCCATGATGGGACAGGGATATTTCGCCCGGTTTCGGATTGCTGCCGCCGCCGACCAATGCGGCGGCGGAGGCCGTGTGATGCGGCGCGCGAAAGGGCGGCTTGCGCCATTTCCCGATATCCAGGCCTTGGTCGCTGATGGAGGCGATGGCGGCGGTCTCCTGAGCCTGTTGTTCGCTCAGTTCCGGCAGGATGGTGGGCAGGCGGGCCGCCAGCATGGATTTTCCGGTGCCGGGCGGCCCCAACAGCAAAACATTATGCGCGCCGACGGCGGCGATTTCGAAGGCCCGTTTGACATGAAACTGGCCGTGCACATCGGCAAAATCGATCTCGAATTGTCCGGTTTCCGCCAAGGTGGCGGTTTTGGCAAGCGGGATGGGACTTTGCCCGCTCAAGTGGGCGCACACTTCCAGCAAGGTTCGGGCGGGCAAAATTTGCGCATCGTTGATCAGGCTGGCTTCATCGGCGCAGCCAACAGGTAGAATCAGTTGCCTGGCGGCGTCGCGGCAGTGTATCGCTACCGGCAAAGCCCCGGCAATGGGCCGCAACTCGCCGCCCAAGGACAATTCGCCCAAACATTCGTAACTCGGCAGATTGTCCTTGGGTATTTGGCCGGAAGCCGCCAATATGCCGAGTGCAATGGCCAAGTCGAAGCGGCCGCCTTCCTTGGGCAAATCGGCGGGCGCCAGATTGATGGTGATACGCTGAAACGGAAACTCGAAGCGCGAGTTGATGATCGCGCCGCGCACCCTGTCCTTGCTTTCCTTGACGGCCGTTTCCGGCAGACCGACGATATTGAGCGCCGGCAAGCCGTTGCTGACGTGCACTTCAACAGTCACCAACGGTGCATCGATACCGGAACGGCCCCGGCTGAACACAACGGCCAGGGACATGGCGCTTTACTCGGGCGTCAGCTGTTTTTCCAACTCCGCCACGCGCTTTTCCAGGTCTTCCAGGCGGGCGCGGGTTTTGGCCAGCACGGCTTTTTGTACTTCAAATTCTTCCCGGCTGACTAAGTCCAGCTTGGAAAAAAAGCTTTGTAGCAAGGCATGGACGTTTTTTTCCATATCATCCTTGAAGTGGCTTAAGCCGGGTGGAATGGCGCCGGCAATACGCTCGGCGATATTGTCAATGGATTTTGGATCGAACATGGTAATTACTCTTGATTGATGACGGGGTTGGGTTTGGGAATATGATCTCGGCATATCTTATCAGTATCGTCGCGTTCCAGGGCTTCGTCTGTCATTCCGCACTGGTAATGATGGGCCACTACCCTGAAATGTTCGCAACTGCGGCACATGCCGAAACTTTTGCTTTGATTGACTTTTTGCAGCACGCTCAGGGTGGTTTGCAGGGCGTTGCCGATGGAGTCGAATTCCTGATGGCTGACTTCCCGTTCCGCTTGTTTGAATATATCCAGGGGTTTCAGCTCATCGACCAAGGCCATGCCGGCTTCGGTCAGGCTTAAATGCACGACGCGGCCGTCAAGGCTGTCGGTGGTTTTTTGCAGGTAGCGCTTGCGTTCCAGAATCTGAATGCTTTGCGAAACCGTGCCTTTGGTTAGCCCCAGGTATTCCGCGACGGAAGCGTGCGTGTTGCTGTATCGGTTACATTTGGCCAGATATTCCAGAACCTGTCCATGAACGGGTTGCAGCCCGATGGCGGCGTATTTTTTGCGTTCTTCCGAGCGTAGCAATGAACTGATGCGCTCGATAAGCTTAAAGGTTTCCAATTCGTGCATTGGAAGGATTCTAGCATAAGCAGCCCACATTGCCTCGGGCCGGATGCCGGCGCATTTGCAATGCCGGCCCGTATCGAGCCACAATTCAGACTTTTGCCGCCGGTTGTTTGATTATGCACGAAGCTCTCCACCAACTGCTCGCCTGTGCCGACAGCGTTATTCTCGGCAAGCGGACGCAGATCCGTTTGGCCGTTTGCTGCCTGTTGGCCAAGGGGCATTTGCTGATCGAAGACATTCCCGGCGTCGGCAAAACCACGCTTTCACATGCCCTGGCGCATTTATTCGGCCTGGGTTATCAACGGATTCAATTTACCAGCGATATTTTGCCGGCCGACATCATGGGCTCCGCCGTTTTCGATAGCCGGCAAAACAGTTTCAGTTTTCGTCAAGGCCCCTTGTTCAATCAAATGATATTGGCGGATGAAATCAACCGCGCCACCCCAAAGGCTCAAAGCGCGTTGTTGGAAGCCATGGAAGAAAGACAGGTTACGGTGGAAGGTCAAACATATCCCCTGCCCGAGCCGTTTTTTGTCATCGCCACGCAAAATCCGTCTTATCAAATCGGCACCTTTCCGTTGCCGGAATCGCAACTGGACCGGTTTTTGATGCGCATCGAATTGGGCTACCCCAGTCGACAGGCCGAGCGGGAGCTGCTGATCGGTCAGCCCAGGCATCGCTTGATTAAAAACCTGCCGGTGTATTTGCCGGCTGAGCAACTGGCGGCCTTGCAGCACGAAGTTGCCGGCGTGCATGTGGCGCCAGCCCTGCTGGATTATGTGCTGGCCATCATCGATTTTACCCGCCACTGCGACGACTACCCTTGCGGCTTGTCGCCAAGGGCGGGTTTGTCGCTGTTGGCGGCCGCCAAGGCCTGGGCGTTAATGGATCAGCGCGGGGCGGTATTGCCGGAAGACGTGCAAGCGGTGTTGCCGGCGGTGGCGGGGCATCGCCTGTCGCCGGGCGGTCGCGATTCCGGAGCTACCGTCGCCCCCATACTGCGGCAGGTGGCCGTGCTGTGAATGGTGGTTCGTTGGGCTGGCGGCAGCGGTTTAAGCCGAGCCGATTTTTGATAGGCGAGGCGCCCGCCGCCGGTCCTATTCAATTAGATCAACGGCGGGTGTTTATTCTGCCCACCCGGCAGGGCCTACTGTTCGTGTTATTGATTGTTCTGGTGTTGCTGATAGCCTTTGTTTACAACAATAACTTGGCGTATATGTTGGGCTTTTTACTGGCCAGTGTGTTTTTTGTGACTATTTTGCATAGTTTCAAGGCGCTGTCTGGCTTGGTGGTCAGAGCGGGGCAGCATCAGCCGGTATTCGCCGGCGACCAGGCGCTATTCAATTTCGTGCTGCACAATCCCGGCGACCAAGCGCGTCCGGCGATAGACGTGAGCTTGCGGGAGCCGCGGACCATTCGGCTGCGGCCAGGGGAAACGCAAACCGTTTCATTGGCGGTGCCCGCCGAAAAGAGGGGTTGGTTGGCGTGCGATACTCTAACCTTGTCCAGCTGTTACCCGTTGGGATTGTTTCGGGCCTGGTCGCCCTTGCGTTTCGATAGCCGGGTGCTGGTTTATCCGCAACCGGCCAAGTTGGAATTGCCGTTTCCGGAAACCGATTCCGGGCCCGGTGGGCAAGGGCAGTCCAAGCGCGAGGGTGACGAGTTTTATGGTCTTAAATCCTATCAAAGCGGAGACCCCATCCGGCAGATTCATTGGAAGGCCTATGCCAAGGGACGCGGCTTGCACAGCAAGCAATACGCCGGTGCCTCCAGCCTCGAGCTTTGGCTGGATTATGAGACGACGCCCGGCGCCGATGCGGAAGCGCGGCTCGGCCAACTGTGCCGCTGGCTGGTGGATGCCGAGCAGGCCGGACGACGCTACGGTTTGCTGTTGCCGGGGGTAAGGTTGGAACCGGATCGTGGCGCCGCGCATAATCAGGCTTGCTTAAGCGCTTTGGCGCTGTTTGGCTTGGAATCTTAAATGATGGTGGGGGCGCTTGATCGGCGAGGACTGAGTTTTTTGTTGGGCTCGCTTTTGCTGATCACGCTGCCGCACGGCTGGCATATTCCCTGGCCGTTGTTCGGCTTTTTCGCGGTTATGCTGGTCTGGCGCTTCATGGCTGTTCGTTACCCGGGGTGGTTGCCAAAGCGTTGGCAATTGTTTTTATTGACGTTGTTGGGCGTGGCATTGTTGCTCAGCCAGCAGCGCGGCGTGTTCGGCCGCGATGCCGGTACCGGATTGATTGTGGTGGCGCTGGGTTTAAAGCTGCTGGAGATTCGTGGCCGACGCGACGTGCTATTGGTGGTATATCTGGCCTTCATCGTGGCCGCTTCGCAGTTTTTATACGAACAAAGCATTCTGATGGCCGGCTATATTTTGTTGGTTTGTATCCTGTTATTGGCTACCTTGATCGTCCAAACCGCCGAGCGGGTGGAAACCCGAGCCGCGCTAAAAACCGCGACCGCCATCGTTTTACAGGCTTTGCCCTTGGCCTTGGTGCTTTTTGTGTTGTTTCCACGGCTGGAAGCGCCGCGTTGGATGTGGCTGGCCGACGACAACAAGGCCCTGTCCGGACTTAGCGATACACTGGAGCCCGGTTCGATCAGCGATTTGAGTTTGTCGGATGAGTTGGTGTTCAGGGTCAGGTTTGAGGGCGATGTTCCGCCACCGCTTCTGCGCTATTGGCGCGGCGCGGTCTATTCGCGCACCGATGGCGTGCGCTGGACGGTTGACTCCAGCCGCGACACGTCGGCTCGGCCCCCCGAGTTTAGCGGCGATGCCTATCGATATACCTTGTTGATGGAGCCGCAAAAGCAAAACTGGGTTTTCGGGCTGGAAATGCCGGAAAGTTTCGGCGCCGGATTGCGCAGCATCCACGGTTTTCAGTTGCGCAGCGACAAAAGGCCGGCCGATCGCGCCGAGTACAAAATTGTTTCTCGCCCCTTCTATAATACCGGCCCTCTCAGCCCGGCCGACTACCGGGAAAATCTGCAATTGCCCCTGGCGGCATCGGACAGGCAATTGGCATTGATCAAGGCCCTGGGTGGCGGCAATGCTTCTCCCGAACAATTCATTCAAAATTTGTTGAATCACTTCAGGCGGGAAGCGTTTTTTTACACGCTGGCGCCACCCTTGATGCCGGAAAATCCCATCGACACGTTTTTATTCGAAACCCGCAGCGGATTTTGTAGCCATTACGCTGCCGCCTTTGTTTACCTGTTGCGGATTGCCAAGATTCCGGCGCGGGTGATCGGCGGTTATCAAGGGGGCGAATTCAACAAGGTAGGCGGCTTTTTGGAAGTCCGCCAAGCCGATGCGCATGCCTGGGCCGAGGCGTGGCTGGAGAACAAGGGCTGGGTCAGATTCGACCCCACGGCGGCGGTGGCGCCGGAGCGGGTGGAGCGCGGGGTGAATGTGGATTTGCAAATTGCCAGTGGCGCGGTGAATTTCGGGCCGTTAACGGGCGATTCGGCGGCCTTGAACTGGTTCAAGCGTGGCCGGCAGTTATGGCAGAGCGTGGATTACAACTGGCAACGCTGGGTTATCAACTACAGTGGCGCCAATCAGATGCAATTTTTGCGGACCCTGGGAATAGACGGCATCTCCCCCTTGGTCAAATGGCTGTTGGGTAGTCTGCTGGCGGTCACGTTGCCCCTGGCGTGGTGGCTGCTGAAAAAACCGGCAAAAACCGCCGATAAGCCCTTATTGGTTTATCGGCGGTTTTGCGGCAAGTTGGCTGATGCCGGGGTGGTGATCGGCCAAGGGGAGGGGGCGAAAGACTTTGCCGGGCGAGCCCAAAAGCAGTTGCCGGAATTGGCCGGACGAATAGAGCAAATCAGCGCTCTGTTTATCCGTCTGCGCTATCAGGCCGACGCGAAGGCCGGCGATTTGCAACGTTTAAAAAATCTTGTCGATGCGTTCAGCGTCAAAAAAAGGCGCTGATTTCAATGCAGGTCGGGGACTTCCGCGCCGGGTTGTTGGGTAGTCTGCTGTTTGATCTGCTGGGCTTTTTCTTGCTGTAACTGCTTGTTACCTTCGCCGAACATCACCGCGAAGACCATAAACAGAGCTAGCGCCACCATCAATACGGGTAGTCGACCCGGTTTTTCCATCCAAAGAAATACCCACTTGGGCTTTATCATGCCGACGATCAGCACCAGTATGCAAACGAATAGTACGCTAAAGCTGTAATAAATCAGGGTGTTCATGAATCGGGTCCTATAACCAGCAAGTTTGAGAGTGATGCATTATTATTAGTCGGGTGACAGTTTGCAATAAACAATAATTTCAATCAGAAAATTTAGGAGGCGTTATGGGCGGCTTTGGCTTGTTTGTAACCATGCTGTTTGTGTTTGCGGTGTTATTGGTGTTCATGAGTGTCAAGTCCGTGCCGCAAGGCATGGAATATACCGTTGAGCGCTTCGGGAAATATACCAATACCTTGACCCCGGGTTTGAATATCATCATGCCCATCATCGACCGCATAGGCCGTAAATTGAATATGATGGAACAGGTGCTGGATGTACCGTCGCAAGAGGTGATCACCAAGGATAACGCCATGGTGCGGGTAGATGGCGTGGTGTTTTACCAAGTTATGGACGCCGCAAAAGCGGCTTATGAAATCACTTATCTGGATATGGCCATCATCAATCTGGTGATGACCAATATCCGTACCGTAATGGGGTCGATGGACCTGGACGAATTGCTGTCGCGCCGCGATGAAATCAATGCCCGGCTTTTGGGCGTGGTTGACGAAGCCACTTCGCCGTGGGGGATCAAGGTCACCCGTATCGAAATCAAGGATATTTCGCCACCCAAGGACTTGGTGGATTCCATGGCCCGGCAAATGAAGGCCGAACGGGAAAAGCGCGCGCAAATTCTGGAAGCGGAAGGCATGCGGCAGGCGGAGATATTGAAAGCCGAAGGCTTGAAGCAAAGCGCCATTTTGGAGGCCGAGGGCCGCAAGGAAGCCGCTTTCCGCGAGGCGGAGGCGCGCGAACGCATGGCGGAAGCCGAAGCCCGCGCCACCATGATGGTATCGGAAGCCATTTCCAAGAGCGACGTACAGGCCATCAATTACTTCGTGGCGCAAAAATACATCGAATCGTTGAAAGACGTGGCCGCGGCCAATAACAGCAAATTGATCTTCATGCCGCTGGAAGCCTCCAGCGTGATCGGTGCCTTGGGCGGTATAGGCGAATTGGCCAAAGAAGCGCTGAACAAAAAGGCCTGACCATGGCCGAGTTGGAGATCGTGTTTTGGTATTGGTGGGTAGTGGCGGTGGGGTTTTTGGCTGTGGAACTGCTGGCCCCCGGCTTCTTTTTTTTGTGGTTGGCGGTGTCGGCGTTTGTGGTTGGGTCTATTTTGTTGATGATCCCCTCTGCCCCATTCGAGGTGCAATTGCTGCTGTTTTCGTTGATGGCGGTTGCTTCGATAATGGTTTGGCGGCGTTACGTCAGCGCAAAGTCTCAGGAAAGCGATCAGCCGCTGTTGAATCGACGCGGTGCCCAATATATCGGCCGGGTTTTCAATGTGGTAACCGCTATTGAAAACGGCCAGGGCAAAATCAAGGTGGGTGACAGCCTGTGGCAAGCCCAGGGCGAGGATTGTCCGGTCGGTACCAAGGTTAAGGTGGTGGCGGTAAAGGGAACGGTGTTTGAGGTGGAAGTTTGCGGGTGATGCGCCCGCAGGCCATGGTCGGGGTGCATGCCTTGCTGGCGTTCATCCCCGACAGTGCTTTTCCGCTTTCGTATTGGCTTGAACCGCTTGCGGCGGCATTAAGGTCAATGATTCCTTGTTACAATGACCGGCTTATATCCCTTTGTGCCATGGGTTTTGGCGTCGGGGTGTGCGTCAAGGGACGCCGTAAATACGTCCATGTAGGCTCTGTGACAGCGTCCATGCTGGCACAGCCTTTGCCGAACACCCCGACGCCTGATGCGTTAATGCCGAAATTCGATGTCAGATAGGTATATCCCTTTGTGTCACGGGTTTTGGCCTATCCGATTCCTCGCGCCGGCGCGAAGGGAACAAAAAACGGTATTTGAATTGAAATGTTCCTAAATCAGCCAACTGATTCATAAAATTTTATGCGATTGTTATTGATAGAAGACGACGCCATACTCGGCGATGGTTTGAAGGCCGGTCTAAGTCTGGAGGGTTACGCGGTGGATTGGTTGACCGATGGCGCCCAGGCCGACGAGGCGTTAAAGCTGAATCATTATGATTTGATTGTGCTGGACCTGAATTTGCCGCGCATGGATGGCATGAGCGTGCTGAAAAACCTGCGAAGACGCAAGGACAATACGCCGGTGTTGGTATTGACCGCCCGCGATGGCGTTTCGGAGCGGGTGGCCGGGCTGGATAGCGGCGCGGATGATTTTGTCTGCAAACCGTTCGATCTGACCGAGATTTGTGCCCGCCTGAGGGCGTTGGCGCGCCGTAACGAGGGGCATGGCGCGCCGTTGTTGGAGCATAAGGGCGTTACCGTGGATCCGGCCGCGCATCAGGTGTTCTACAACGGCGCGGCGGTGGAGTTGTCGCAAAAGGAATACGAGATTTTAAACTACCTGATGATGCATATCGGCCATGTCACTTCCCGCGCCCGGCTGGAGGAGGCTCTGTATGCCTGGGGGTCGGAAGTGGAAAGCAACGCGGTCGAAGTGCATATTCATCATTTGCGTAAAAAACTGGATGCCAATCTGATCCGCACCATTCGAGGGGTGGGTTACATCATTGACGAAGTCTGAGCATGCGGCCGGGTTTGCGGCCATGGTCGCTGAAAAAACGCTTGCTGTTCTCGTTGTTGTCGTCGTTGTTGCTGGTATGGGGGGCGACTATTTATGTCAGTTATTTGCAGATTCGCGACGAAATCACCAAGTTGTCCAATGCCGAGTTGGCTCAGTCGGCCCGGGTGGCGCATTCCTTTGTGGAAAATTTATTACAGCAAAGGCGCCTGACCAAGCTTTGGGATCAGAATAAGTCGCCCGATTTGTTCCATATGCCTATTCTAGGGCATAAATACGAGCGCAAAATCGCCTTTCAATTGCGTTCCGTCAGCGAGGGAGTGGTGCTACGCTCGGAAAGCGCGCCGGAATTTGCCCTGTCCTTGACCCGCAACGGATACAGCGACACGTTGATCAATAATCAGGTCTGGCATGTGTTCAGCATCGGTACCGATAACGGCGAGTATGTGATTCATGTCGGTCAGCGCGACGACATACGCCGCGAGCTGATCAAGTCGCTGGCCGGTCAGGAAATGCTGGCGATGTTGGTGGCTTTTCCGGTGTTGGGGCTGGTGATATGGCTGATCGTCAGTCGCACGCTGCGGCCGGTGAATGCGCTCAAGGAACAGTTGGCGGCCCGCGAAGTGGGCTATTTGCAGCCTTTGTCGCTGGACAAATTGCCGGCGGAAGTGGTGCCCATGGTCGAACAGATCAATAACTTGTTCGGCTTGCTGGAGCAGGCGTTTGCCAATGAACGAAATTTTACTTCGGATGCGTCGCACGAACTTAAAACGCCGTTGGCCGGTATGATGACGCAGTTGCAGGTGGCGCAAAAAACCAAGGATGCCGCCATGCGCGATCAAGCCCTGCAAAAATGTCAGCAGGCCGTTTTGCGCATGACCCATATGGTGCAGCAACTTTTGACCTTGTCCCGAGTCCAGCACCAGAATGTACAACTCGACAAGCAGTGGGTGAATCTGAGTCAGGCCATGATTGCGGTGATTGCCGATATCGAATTTTCCGCGCGCGAGAAAAATATTGACATTGAATTGGTTGGCGGAGAGGGGGTAGCCATACAAGCCAACTCGCAATTATTGAATATTTTGTTCCGGAATCTGATCGATAACGCCATTAAATATACCCCCGTTGGCGGACAGGTGAAGGTCAGCCTTTATCCTGAAGCCAGGCGGGTTATGGTGTTTATCGAAGACAGCGGGCCGGGGGTGGCTGATGAAGATTACGCCCGTATTTCCCAGCGGTTTTATCGCTGCGTGGACACCGCGCAGGTCGCGGAAGGCAGCGGTTTAGGCTTGTCCATAGTCAGTCGCATCGTTCGTCTGCACGAGGCGGAGATTGGTTTTGCAAAAGCGAGCTTGGGCGGCTTAAAAGTGTCGCTGTGCTTCAACTTGCCGGAAACAGCCGTCAAAACCGCTTAAGGGTGTGTGTTTGACTTGGTTATGATGTAATTGTGATGGTCTTTTTAATGAGCAATATGTCGGTGTCTATGTTGCGGAGAATGTTTCGCTTTGTTTTTCTGTTTGCCGCCGCGGCTTTGACGGCGTGCGCCCAGTCTTCCGCCAGACCAGGCAATCTGCACGACGGTACTGAAATTACTGTTGTGTATCCCTTGAAGTCTTATCCCTTTGCCGGGCAAAATCTGCTGAGCTTCGATATATACCAGGATCAAGGCGTGGTGCACGGATTGCTTGCCGTGGCGACGGCAAAGCCCAAGCAATCTTTTATCCTTTATGTGCGTTCGGATGATGGCGGGTTGACCTGGTCCGAGCCGGTGGAAATCGGGCATTTCGCAAAGGCCACCGTAGAGTCCGGAGCGGGTAACGATGTACAGATTGCCGCCAGCGGCAAGGCATTGCTGGCAATTTGGCAAATCACCGGAGAGCTTCCGGGTATGGGGCCCTTGCAGGCAGTATATTCGCTGGATGGCGGAAAAACCTGGTCGCCGGGGGCTAATCCCACCGCCAGTGACGTCGATCAGTCTCATCCGGAGTTGGTGGCGGATCAAGCTGGCCGCTTTCATCTGGCTTGGCTGGACGACAGGGATGAAAATGGTCACCAGGGGGTGAGGTATGCGCGAAGTTCCAATGCGGGACGGCATTGGGAGTTGGCTCAAACCGTTGACGAGTCCAGTTGTTCCTGCTGCTGGAATCGTCTGTTGATGGGGGCGGAACAGCAAGTCAATCTGCTTTATCGGGACATGGAGCCACGCGACATGGCGCTGGCGCAGTCCGCCGATGCCGGAAAAAACTGGCAACGTATAGCCACGGTAGGTGAATTTAACTGGGTATTCGACGGTTGCCCGCACAACGGCGGCGCCATGGCTGTCTCGGATTTGCGGGTCTTGCATAGTCTGGTTTGGACCGGGCTCGAGACTAAGGCCGGCCTGTATTATTTACAGTCCGCCGACAACGGCAAAAGTTGGTCGCAACCCTTGCCCATGGGCGGGACGGCATTGGCGTTTCACAGCGACATGGCGGTTCTGGCGGATAATCGTTTGCTGGCGATATGGGATGCCATGGGGCCGGATGGAACGATTGTGGCAATCAGCGAGTTGCTTGATGGCGGGCAGCGCTGGTCGTCTGCAAGACAGATTTCCGGAGCCGGTGTTTCGGCGACCTTTCCAAGGATAGTCTCGACGCCATTCGGTGGGCTGGCTGCCTGGGCCGAGCAAAAGCCGGGCGCTGTCAAGCAATGGGTAATAGCGGTACTAAATAATAATTCCAATCAATAAGAGATAGTTATGCCTAAATTAACAACACTGATAAAACCTTTGCTGCTGTTTGCGGCGCTATCGTTTCCTCTGACGGCCTTGGCACATGCCATTTTGGTGAAGTCTCAGCCGGCGAAGGATGAAGAAGTCGCCGAGGCGCCCAAGCAGATAGATTTGTGGTTTAACGATCCGGTCAGGAGCGAATATAAGGCGCTGGCGGTGATCGATAGCGAAGGCAAGAGGGTTGATAAACGCGACGTTGAACAGGATTTGCTGGACGGATCGCACATACATGCCAGCGTGGAAGATTTGCCCCCCGGCACATATACCATTCGTTATCGGGTGGTTTCGGAAGATACCCACATTGTCACCGGTAAATTTCAATTTACCGTAAAACCATAAATTTAACTTTGGTTGTCGAGCGGCAAAAGTTCATGAATATTCAGCGTTTAAATTATTATTTTATATCCTGTTTGATAGCGTTTGCATTGTCTCTGACCGGCTGCGAACAGTTTGGGTTCGGCAGCAAACAATCCAACGCCTTGGGTAACAGACCCGACTTGGATTGCATCATTGCCAACGATTTTTATGCCGTGCATTTCAGTGCGTATTTGCAGCCCGACAGTAAAGAATTGAAACCGGAAAATAAAGCCGCATTTGTGCCTTTCTGCCAAAAAATTCCTCGGGCGGGAAAAATGTTTTTCACGGCGGATTTAATTGACCGGGATATACGTACTACCCCGATTGGCATCAGGTTGGTCGAAGTCGAAAAAACCGGGCAAAAATTCCCGGATGATATACGCGAAATTCGTACCATCATTGAGTTACCGGCCAAACTGTATCCGCGAGGAGCGGTGGAAGCGCGGGCCGAGGTGGATAAAAACGGCGATTATGTCATGTATTTTCTGATCGGCGAGGCCGTGGAGGAAGACGATAAGTTTCGAGTGCCGTTGGAGGTGGGAGTCGATCCGGATGGACAGCCCATTATTCTGGTAATCGGTTTCGTCATAGGGTTGGTGGTTCTGCTTGGGCTTGGGCTATTGTTGTATTGGTATAAGGCAAGGCGGCAGCTGAGCGACGATTTGACGACGTAACGATCATGAAAGCGCGGATAGGGTAGGACTGCTTGCAGGGTGGGACGCCGTGAATACAATCGTATAGGCTGGCGCCCGTCCTCCAAGCTCAAATTACTTCCAGAGCTGTCGGTAGGCCGGAATTTTGCCTGTTGTCCGCTCGAATTCGGTCTGGTTGGGGTCTCGCTCGCTTATAGTCCTTGCCGCCGTTTTGAGTGCCTGGGGCATAAACGTCGTTAAAATTCGGGCATTTTGCGGATTAGCAGGTTGGGAGTAATAGTGGCCCGCGTGCGGCCGAAAGCTATTGATGTCGGGGGGGTAAGAGCGGTAGCGCTGCTTTTGAAAAGGGTTGTGGCCGATCAAAAGCAGGCATGTTGTCGCCGGGATGGCCTCTTTATAAATCAGGCAGGCCGGTCAGGCCTTCAACGGACCAATTTTCGATATTGCCGGCGCCGGACAGGTCGTCGCCATTTTCGTATTGAATGCGGCAAACATATTGGTAAGGGGTGCTTGGCGCATCTTTCGTGGCAATTTCAACCGTTGCATTAATTATGTATTCGTAGTTTCCAATGCTCCAGGCATTGGTTGGCTGGTTGGCGAAAGCTGCGCTGGTTTCGGTTGAGCCAAGTTGGCTGTTGATATGGCTGTTGCAGTGGGTAAATGCAAGAGCGGTCATGTCGTTTGATATCGGCATGGGGTCGGCGTTGTCCTTGCTTTCAACCAGAAATAAATCGGACGCGGCGATGTCGTACATCAGGGGCAGCAGGAACTTGATTTGAAGCGCAAGTAAGATGGCCAGACAGGCGACAAATAGAACTATTTTTTTTTTGTTCATGGCTATTTTCGGGTGAGGTGTTGTTGTCGGGGTGCGCGAAAGCAGCGGCGATTCTAGCAAAAAAACCGTTGCAAGCGTTAAGTGAATGGTCTCTGGCAACGGGATAAATGAAAATAGATAAAAAACAGCGAGCCGGTATTGACAAGGAGTGTCGAGATGGTAGACTGCCAGGCACTCTTAGGGAGGGGGTGGTTTATTCGAAGTTGAATAAATTTTTAACAAAGGGAAAAACAAAGAACTCCCGGTAATGTTCCGGGGATTTAAAAATCTTTTAGGAGGTAGAAATGGCTGCTACAACTGAATCAGTTAAGGCTGATGCTGCGGAAGCACCGCTTTTAAACAAAAGAAACCTGACATTGGGCATGTTGCTCTATTTGGTTTTCTATTCTTTCATTCGTTGGTACGAAGGTGTCTATGGCTGGTCCGCTGGTCTTGATTCATTTGCTCCAGAGTTTGAAACATACTGGATGAACATGTTGTACATCGAGATCGTAATCGAAGTTCTGCTGTTTGCAGGCATCAACGGTTGGATCTGGAAAACTCGTGATCGTAAAGTAATGTCAATCACTCCACGTGAAGAACTGCGTCGTCATTTCACACACTGGATCTGGTTGGTTTGCTACGGTTGGGCGATCTACTGGGGTGCTTCATACTTCACCGAGCAAGACGGTACTTGGCACCAAACCATCGTTCGTGATACTGACTTTACTCCAAGTCACATCATCGAATTCTACCTGTCTTACCCAATCTACATCATCACTGGTACAGCAGCATTTATGTATGCAAAAACAAGACTGCCTACATACCATGAAGGTCTGCACTTGATGTATCTGGTTGCGGTTATCGGCCCATTCATGATTCTGCCAAACGTTGGTTTGAATGAGTGGGGTCACACATTCTGGTTTATGGAAGAGTTGTTCGTTGCTCCATTGCACTACGGTTTCGTATTCTTTGGTTGGGCTGCTCTGGCTATCATGGGTGTTGTGAATACCGAAGTAATGGCAATTACCAAATTGCTGAAAAAAGACCTGGCCTAATCCAAGTCGGTAAAAGTAAATACTATCTCCTTTCTTGCCTCGCTTAAATTTAGGTGGGGCAGGATAAGGGAAAGTAAAAAAATATAATTTTAATTCTTTAGGAGGTAAGCTAATGAGCGCATCTCAATCAGCTGTACGTTCTCGTGCGGAAGCAGTACAAGTTTCCCGTACGTTTGACTGGATGATTCTTTTTACACTGTTCACAGCGGTTCTGGGCGGTTATCACATTCACTATATGTTGACTGGTGGTGACTGGGACTTCTGGACCGACTGGAAAGATAGACGTCTGTGGGTAACCGTGGCACCTATCGTTTCTATTACATTCCCTGCGGCTGTTCAAGCTTGCTTGTGGTGGAGATACCGTTTGCCAGTTGGCGCAACACTGTCTGTAGTTGCTCTGATGATCGGTGAGTGGATCAACAGATACATGAACTTCTGGGGCTGGACTTACTTCCCAGTAAACATCTGCTTCCCATCCAACCTGCTGCCAGGCGCTATCGTTCTGGACGTTATCCTGATGTTGGGTAACAGCATGACTCTGACCGCTGTTGTTGGTGGTTTGGCTTATGGCTTGTTGTTCTACCCAGGTAACTGGCCTGTAATCGCGCCATTGCACGTGCCCGTTGAATACAACGGCATGATGATGACTCTGGCTGACTTGCAAGGTTACCACTACGTTAGAACTGGTACACCTGAGTACATCCGTATGGTAGAGAAAGGTACATTAAGAACTTTCGGTAAAGACGTTGCTCCAGTATCAGCGTTCTTCTCTGGATTCGTTTCTATCATCATTTACTTCTTGTGGCACTTCTTCGGCCGTTGGTTCGCAAAAACCGACTTCATCGCCGACGACGCGTCCTAATCTGAAGTTTTGATTGAAAATGACATCTGACGAATTTGAATTAACAAGTTTGTCAGTAGATCTTAATTACAAGATTCTCTAGTAATAGAGGAGGAAATATGAAAATAATTAAAGACAAAGTTGCAAAACTGTCCTTTGTCGCACTGCTGATCACAATGACAGCAGCGATGTTCTACGCTCCAACAGCATCTGCTCACGGTGAAAAGTCACAGGCTGCGTTCATGCGTATGCGTACTATTCACTGGTTTGACTTGAACTGGTCAAAAGAAGAAGTGCCTGTTAACGACACTATGACCATTTCCGGTAAATTCCTGGTTTTCGCGGGATGGCCTGAAACTGTTGATAAGCCAGAAGTATCGTTCCTGAACGTTGGTATCCCTGGTCCAGTATTTATCCGTGCTGGTTCTTGGATCGGTGGTCAGTTGGTTCCTCGTTCAGTTTCTCTGGAACTGGGCGAAGTTTATGAGTTCAAAGTACTGCTGAAAGCACGTCGTCCAGGTGACTGGCACGTTCACTCTATGATGAACGTACAAGGCGGTGGTCCAATCATCGGCCCAGGCAAATGGGTAACCATTACTGGTTCTATGAGCGAGTTTGTTAACCCAGTTACAACTTTGACTGGCCAAACAATCAACTTGGAAACCTACGCTCTGGATAACGTTTATTTCTGGCACGCAGTATGGTTTGCAATCGCCTTTGCTTGGTTGTTGTTCTGGATCAAACGTCCTATGTTCGTTCCACGCCACATCGCTGTTAGCACTGGCAAAGCAGACACTCTGATCTCTGCTGGCGATAAAAAAGTCGGTATGGTATTCGCTGTAGGTACTATGGTTATCGTTGCTGCTTCAATGGGCGCAACCAACGAAAAATACCCAGTGACCACCCCACTGCAAGCTGGTTTGTTGCGTGGTATGAAAACTTATCAAATGCCTGAATCTACTGTTTCAGTAAAAGTTGATGATGCTACCTACCGCGTTCCAGGTCGTGCTATGCAAATGACACTGACCATCACCAACAATGGCGATTCACCTGTTCGTTTGGGCGAATTCAACACTGCTGGCGTACGTTTCTTGGATCCTGCTGTTCATGAAGATGAAACCAGCTATCCAGATGACTTGTTGGCAGAAGAAGGTTTGACTGTTAGCGACAACAGCCCACTGGCTCCAGGTGAGACACGTACTGTTGAAGTTACAGCTTCTGACGCAGCATGGGAAGTATACCGCTTAGCTGACTTGATCTACGATCCAGACAGCCGTTTCGCTGGTTTGTTGTTCTTCTGGGATGAAAACGGTACACGTCAAATGGTAACAGTTGACGCTCCATTAATCCCATCTTTCATCTAATGAAAGAAATCTAAGATTCGTCTTGGATTGATAGGAGGAAAACCTCCGTTACCTTAGGGTGGCGGGGGTTTTTTTTTGGGTGCGGTTGCTTGATTTATGAGCGATAAACTCAGTTCAAAAATAATGCTCGGAAATAAAACGAATTGATAGAGCTGGAAAAAGTAGAAAAATTCCGGCCCGAAAAGTTTAAATTCAGCGGTAAAAATAAATAACAGAATGTTGGAAAAAATGAGAAATGCAAAATTAATATTGGCAATTACAACAATTATCACGATGACAGGTTGTGCCGAAAAAGGGGAATATGAGCAAGCAATACTGGCACAGATGCAAAAGGATAAAGATATTAAGGACTACAATATCGCACCCGAAAAAATGGTCGAATGCGTCGTAGTCACATCGTCAAAGGATATGCCAGGAATGATTCCGGTCGATCCGCAGCGCAGACAGGCGTATATAAATTACACAAAAATGTTAAAACTGAACGAATCCGAAGATCCCAAAAAAACACTGGAAGACCTGAGAAATGCCTTTGGATCGCCTAAAGCCTTGGCAGAGGCACATGCTAATTACGCCGAGAGCGTAGTGGAATGCATGTCAGGTTTGGTTACCGGGGAAGAAGAGGGGCTAAAAATCGGCGACAAAAAACAATAACGATTTCGCAGCTGTCGAGCTAAGAGATATGAGAAATAGTAAAGTCAGTAACGGTAAACAATGATGCGTAGTTGCCGGTAGATACATCGAATAGAATACAAGTAACCGGCACTGACGTAAAAATATCAACAGTAGGAGCGATTCAATGGCTGAAAACTATGTGTCCTTAACAGAGGACGATAAAGAAAAGGCGTCAAAGCTACCAATCATGGACGGCACAATGGGGCCATCGGTCGTTGATATCCGTAGCCTGTATGCGCAAACCGGTTACTTTACCTATGATCCAGGCTTCACATCAACCGCGAGTTGTTCGTCAAAAATAACTTATATAGATGGAGATAACGGTATCTTGTTGTACCGGGGTTATCCGATTGAGCAACTGGCGGAAAAATGCGACTTTCTGGAGGTCTGTTATTTATTGCTGAACGGCGAATTGCCAAATGGCGCGCAAATGAAAGAATTTGTAACCATTATTAGCCAGCATGTAATGGTGCATGAGCAATTGACGAAATTTTATAGCGGATTTCGCCGAGATGCTCACCCAATGGCAGTATTGGTGGGTGTAGTCGGCGCATTGTCAGCTTTCTATCACGATGTGACCGATGTTACCCGCCCTGAAGACCGCTATATTGCCGCCATACGCTTGATTGCCAAAATGCCGAATATAGTGGCGATGTGTCATAAATACAGCACGGGCATGCCGTTTATATACCCGAAAAGAAAGTTAGGTTATGCGGAAAACTTCATGCGTATGATGATGGGGGATCCATACGACGACTATATTGCCAATCCCGTGTTGATTCGGGCGCTGGACCGGATATTGATACTACACGCCGATCACGAACAAAATGCCTCCACATCAACGGTCAGGCTAGCCGGTTCAAGCGGCGCCAATCCATACGCTTGCGTCGCGGCAGGTATCGCATGTTTGTGGGGCGCGGCACATGGTGGCGCAAACGAAGCCGTGTTGAATATGCTGGAAGAAATAGGAGATGTGACTAAAATTCCGGAATATGTCGCCAAGGCGAAAGATAAGAGCGACCCTTTCAGACTGATGGGATTTGGTCATCGGGTATATAAAAATTACGATCCGCGAGCGAAATTGATGAGGCAAACTTGTCATGAAGTCTTGGATGAGCTAAATCTAAACAACGACCCAATGTTTAAGCTGGCCATGGAATTGGAGCGAATTGCATTGGAAGACGAGTATTTTGTCGAAAGGAAACTCTACCCGAACGTGGATTTCTACTCCGGCATCGTGCTGAGGGCCTTGGGGATTCCAACAGAAATGTTCACCGCCATTTTTGCCTTGTCCCGTTCGGTTGGCTGGATTGCGCAATGGGATGAAATGATTTCAGACCCCGAGCTTAAAATCGGCAGGCCGCGGCAATTATATCGTGGCGTCGCCAAGCGCGACGTGCAACCGATATCAAGTCGATAAAAGACCATGATCAATCGACGTTAAGTAAATCAGCTCCGCTGATCAAATTACCGGCAAGCAATTTGAAGGACGGGAAGTTTTATTGATCCCGGGTTTCATGCGGATTTTCGCTAACGATCAAGATTGCTCTTTCGATAGCCTTAACGGCATCGTTCCGCATGTCCTGATGTTCGCTTTCGGTCAGGTTGGCGCCCTTGTCTACGAGGTTGCACACATAGCAGTTGGGTAAAGAATTAAGTGCGATGCAGGCCACGTCCATAAGGAAAGATTGAGATAAGGGTTCCGGGCTTATTTCCTTCAAATGCCACAAATGGTCATAAACTAATTGTTCGTAATAATTGCAAATGTCAAACATGGGTTCCTCGTTAATAAAACATATTCAGGGATGAAGGGAAGCTTATTCGAAAAGACCCTGTAAAGATAGTGAGCGTCTTGTCCGCCGTTAATTTAAAGCTATTCAGCCCTTAAAGCATCCAAGGGGCTTAATCGCGACGCTTTAATGGCAGGCACTACGCCGGACGCTATCCCGATTGCAAAAGAAATGAAAAAGGCCAGTAAAATGTAATTCCAAGCAAGCTGTACCGGCAATGCCGGTATTGAGACCGCCATTAATTGCGTCGCCAAAATACCCAAGGCGATGCCGCCAATGCCGCCGGTCAAGCTTAGCAATAAAGCTTCGCTTAAAAATAGTCGAAAAATAACAAAGCGCTCGGCACCAATGGCGCGCAAAAGACCGATTTCGCTAAACCGCTCGGAAACGGCAATGGTCATGATAGTCAAGATGCCCACGGACCCGACCAGCAAGGAGATGCCGCCCAAGGCGGCGATAGCCAAGGTAAGTATCCTCAATACGGAATCCATTTTCTTCAGCATTTGATTTTGGGTCACAATGGTAAAATCTTCGAAGCCGTGGCGAGCGATAAGTCGGCGCTTGATACGCTGCTCGATAACTTCGCTGGCTGCTGAACTGTCATAGAGAACGTCGATTTCCATCAAGCTTTGTCGGTCGAACATTTCCATGGCCTTGCCGCACGGAATATAGACACTGTCATCCAAATCAAAACCCAGCATCTGACCCTTTGCTTCCATGACGCCCACAACAATGAATCGGTCTTCGCCGATACGAATGCGTTTGCCAAGAGAAGAAGAGGTGCCAAACAGCTCCGTTTGTACTTTATTACCCAACACCACGAATGCGCGCGGGTTTTCCAGGCTGTCATCGGGTAAGAACCGGCCGCTTTGAATTTTGAACTGCCACACCAAGGGTAAAGCCGAACTGACGCCGAAAATGTTGGCTCTACGCTGCCGCTTGTCGGCTTCGATGCGGGCATTGCCTTGAATGACAGGCATGGCGGCTATGACTTGGTCAAGCTGTTGCAGGCTGGCGGCATCGCCGATCGATAGTGGGCGAACGGTGCTGAAAGTAGCGCCGGATAATCCGAAAGTCGAGGTTTTTCCGGGATAAATTGCAATTAAATGTGTGCCGAATTGAGTGAATTCGGATAGCACAAACCGATGTACGCCCCGGCCGATGGAAGTCAGAATAACGACAGCGGCAATGCCGATGATCAAGCCGAGAGTGGTTAATGCCGAACGTTGCTTATGGCTGGTAATGCTGCGGGTAGCAAGCCTTAATAAATCAGGCCAATGCATGATTCAGCGCCTGGACAGAGAAGAAACGGGATCCAAGCCGGCCGCCTGGCGAGCGGGAAGAACCCCGAAGAGTAAACCGGTGCCGAGTGCAACGCCAATGGCGGATAGCCAGGACCATAGGGGTAGGCTGAGAGGAAAGCCGGGATACCACCATTGCAGAATCATGATGCCGCCAATGCCGAGCAAACTGCCGACCAGCGCGCCAACGAGGGACAGTAGCGCGGCTTCCGCCAGAAAAAGTTGCAGCAACTTACGCCGCGTCGCGCCAAGCGCCTTTAATAAGCCGATTTCCGCAGTTCGCTGGCTGACGCTGATCAGCATGACGTTCATGACCAATACTCCGGCAACCGCAAGGCTGACGGCCGCAATGCCGGCAACCGAAAGGGTTAGGGCTGACAATATTTTATTGAAAGTGTTGACGACACTGTCCTGGGTGATAATCGTGACATCTTCCTCGCCGTCATGTCGAACGGTAATGATGCGCTTGATTTCTTCGACCGCTTTATACATGGCTTGCTGTGAGTGGGTTTCGACCAATATACGGAACAGTGAATGGCTGTCGAATAAGGCCAAGGCGGACGCAACGGGGATTATGACAATTTCATCGAAGCCAACGCCAATGGATTGCCCCTCTTTCGCCAGAACGCCGATTACCCGAAAACGACGATCATTTATGCGCAGCCATTGACCGACGGCCAGCCGATTGGGAAAGAGTTGTTCGGCTATGGTCAAGCCTATCACGCATACCGGAATTTCCTTGTCGGTCGGTGCATCGGGCAGGAATTGACCATGTTGAATGGTCAAGTGCCTGACCTTTAACAGTGCATGGTTGGAGCCCATTATATTGGTTTCGCGTTCCAGACCGCCGGAGGAAATCGGCGCGGAGCCGATGACGACCGGAGCCATGGCGGCGATATGGCGACTTTTGAGCAATGCATTGGCATCGTCAAGCGTCAAGTCGCGGGGTGTTTCTCCGAAAATAGGTGGATGTCCTCCGGTGGTTTCCGAGCGGCCGGGCAACACAATCACCAAATGAGTGCCAAGCGACTCGAACTCGTTGATGACATATTGGCGAGCGCTGTCTCCCAATGCGGTTAGTACGTTTACGGAAGCCACGCCGATACTCATGGCCAGAATGATCAAGCCTGTTCGGACCGGCTGGGTCATTATCGCCTTAAAGGCTTGCAGCAGAATGTCTTGTGTCAACATGGCTTAAGTCCGGTATCTTCGGGTCGGGCGCAGACAGGGGGGATCACACTTTAACCGAAAATCCGCTCGCCAGTCAGTCGGCAACATTTTCCAGCTTATTACTATTCAATCCACTCCATGTCGAAAACAAACACCGCTGCTTCCAAGCAGAAAGCCAATCCATCATCATTCCACGGAAAAAAAGGCCTGACGGACATGTTGCTGGCCAGTGTGCTATTTTCGCTGATGAATGCCTGCGTATATGCCGTCAGGTTTTACGATAACGAGATGCCGGCCTCCATGGTGAGTTTTGTCAGAGTGTTGAGTAATCTGCTGTTATTGATCCTGCCGGCGCTATATTGCCGCAATCTGGTTTCATTATACGGCGACAGGCGGCCTTCATTGTGGTTACGCGGTTTATTCGGCTCTACGGCGCTGATGCTGTCGTTTGCCGCCATCAGCCGAATCGGGCCGGGCGAAAGCGCCTTCCTGACCGCCACCAGCGGTGTGTTTGTGGTTTTGCTGGGACCTTGGGTGTTGGGGCAGAAAAATACCTGGTTGGTATGGCTGGCAATTTTGGGCTCATTTGCCGGTGCGGCTTTATTATTCAAACCGGATGGGCACGGTATGGATTTAATGGGCCGAGCCATGGCCTTAATATCCGGATTCTTATCCGCGCTGGCTTACTTGATGGTGGCGCGTGCCGGGCGGAGCAATGCGCCCCGGTCGGTGATCTTTTATTTTTGCGTGGTGGCCGTGTTGCTGCACGTTTTATATTTCGCCAAATTTGGATTTCAATTGCCGTATAAGCCGAAAATATGGGGTTTGTTACTGTTGATCGGGGTGCTGGGCAGCGGCGCGCAATTTTGCATGACGAGGGCTTATCAGGCCGCGCCGGCAGCCTTGGTGAGCGCGGTAGCTTACTTGGCGCCGGTATTGAGTTTGGTCTGGGGGTTTGCCTTTTTTGCGCAATGGCCTGGTCAAAATGCCTTGGTGGGTTCCTTGCTTATTTTAATTTTTGGCGTGGTATTGCCGTTTATTCGAAAGTTGTAATTTGGCAACTATTGTTGAATATGCACAACAGAGGTGCGCGGCGCACCAGTTGGGGATTAATAAATGCATCTACAATTACGTAAATCATTGATATAAATTATATATTTGTAAGGCATGCATCTTGCTGAAATTAATGGGTGTTCTGTTGGAACGAGGTGCCCCATGGCAAACTGTCAACGTTTTAGCGATATATCCATTTCGGAAAGGATACTGAACAGCTTGTTTTTGTTAAGTATTGCTCTGGGTTATCTGTTTTCGCTGGGGCAAGTGTTTTTTGCGCACCAGGGCCGAGATGGACAACCGGGCCTGTCGATAGCCGACATTGCCATCGCCTATCACGGCAGCCCGGAACAAACCCGTCTGGCGGCTGCCATCAACGGACCCATGGCCGGCAATCTCAAATCCCCGGCAGACAGGATAGTCATATTGGATTGGATAGCGTCCGGCGCCGGGCAAGCCGTCTACCATGCCCAGGTTGCCCCTATTCTGCGGCGCGACTGTGTGGCTTGTCATTCGCCGGCCAGTGGCATGAATCTGCCGTCATTAACCAGCTATGAACAAGTCGTTATATTGACCGAGGCCGACCGGGGCGCGTCGATCCCATCGCTGGTGAGGGTATCTCACATCCATCTGTTCGGCATTGCCTTTATCCTGTTTTTCGTCGGAAAATTATTCGTGTTATGCGAGATCCCGGTCTGGTTGAAGCGATTGACTATCGGCATTCCATTCATGAGTATGTTGACCGATATTTTTGCTTGGTATCTGACCAGGGAAACCCCGGAGTTTGCTTATTTATTGGTGCTGAGCGGCGGGCTGATGGGCTTGTCGTTGAATTTTCAAATTATATTGAGTCTGTATCAAATGTGGTTGCCCGAGGCCTGGGCGAAAAGTTTGCAAAGCCGGTTGAGCGTTTCAGCAAGCCGAATGGCTTTGATTTCGGGAAGGATTTGGGCCAAGCTTATACGGGGATGGCATTGCGCGAATAGCGTTTGGAAGCAATGGTTGAACAATGAAGCGAATCGGAGAAATTTGGTTGAATTGAATAAGTTGTTCCTGTTGTTGGCGGACAGGATAAAAAAACGCCTGCGCCGAGGCAGACGGTTATTTTGAGAATCGGCGTTGCAGACAATTGTTGCTTTGGCGGTAATTTTACCCCCATGGGTATTTCTTGCATGGGTCGGAGGTGATGTCACGCTTCTTACCTTAATGCCGAAATTCGATCCGCGATAGTCATGTTAAATTCCGCCGAGGGCTATTTATGCGCCCGATTGCGGATTGACTCGCTGTCCGATAGGCTGCAAACTCCGGGCTTGATAACAAAAAATATTCAGCGGGAGATTGCGAAAATGAAAAATCAGGCCAAATTGCGTTGGGGGATATTGGGTGCGGCGCGTGTCAACGAGAGACTGTTGCCGGCCATACTGGCGGCGCCAAATGCCGAATTGATTGCCGTCGCTAGCCGCCGGCCCGGCGCGAGCGCCGAAACGCTGGCGAAGTATGCGCCTTGTTATCCGCATATACGGGCCTACGACGATCCGGATGCGTTGCTGGCCGATCCCGATATTCAGGCGGTATATTTGCCCATGGCAAACCATGAACACGCCGAATGGGCACTGCGCGCCATAGCCAGTCGTAAGCATGTGTTGTGCGAAAAACCCATGGCCTTGACCGTCGCGGACATCGATGCCATCGAAACAGCCGCCCGCCGTTACAAGGTTACGGTAATGGAAGGGTTTATGTACCGGTTTCACCCGCAACACGGCAGGGTCCGCGAGCTCTTGAATTCGGGCCTGATCGGAGAAACTCGCTCCGTACGGACCAGTTTTTCCTTCATGATGCGTCCGGCCAGGATGTACCGCTTGGCTAAAAATGTGGACCAGGGCGGCGGCGCCATGTGGGACATCGGCTGTTATGCAATCCATTCGCTGCGGATGTTTTTCGATCGTCCGCCGCTGGCGGTAACGGCCATGGCGCGATATGCGGACAGCGGCGCCGATATTTCCGCCAGCGGCATTCTGGATTACGGCGACGGCAGGTTTGCTCAGTTCGATTTCAGCTTCGAGCGAGCCCGGCGCTGCGAATACGAAATCGTCGGTACCCGTGGCGGTTTGAAATGTCACGTGGTGTGGCAATTGCCGGGGGATGTGCCGGTGATTTCCTGGTGGACAGAGGACGGCCGCCAAGGCGAAGAACGTTTGCCGGCCTCCAATCATTTCGATTTGGAAATCGAACATTTCAGCGATTGCGTGTTGAACGGCACGGAGCCGTCGCTGACGTTCGAGGATGCCAGGGAAAACTGCCAAATCATCGTTGCTGCCTTGCAGTCGGCCGCAAGCGGGCGGGTCGTCAACATTTGACCTATCCGCGCCCCGCCGCTTCCCGAAAACTGGCCGGTCTGGCTGCGTCGTGTCGGCGACGCCATCCGGGGGCTGGGTTTTGGCTGTTGATTGTTGTCGCTGCCGCTGCTATCTGGTCGCGGCACGAGGCGGTTTTGCAATGGGCCATAGTGCAAGGCTTGCAACAAATTCCACTGTTGAACCCCGAAATATCCGGCGCCCGCGTGGATTTTCGCCAAGCTGAACTGGCAAGGCTGCAGTTTGGTCTGCGGGCCGGCAATGGGGCGATAACGGCCGATCTTGAAGGCATCAAGGCCGATTACGACTTGCGCGCCGGACGTCTCGGCGTTATCGAAATGACCAAGGCCAAACTGCGGATTAGCTATCAAGCAGTCGATCAAGCGACCGGCACTCGGCAAGCAAATGACCCGGTATTGGCCCTGCCGTTTCGGCGATTGAATATCAAGCGGCTGGAACTCGAAGTGGACACACCCTGGGGTGTCAGCCGTTTCAGCGGCCGCCTGGATGGCGACGCTCAGCCGGAAAAGCCGCTGCTTATCCGGCTTGCCAACGCGGAGCGCACCATAAAACTGCAAATTGATCCAAACTTGACCAATGCCTCGTTGACAGTCGAACCAACCGTTGGTTCGGGCGTTTTGGCGTTGAATGCAGACCAACCAGGGCCAACCCGGCTGCAAGGTAATTTGCAGGGGGATTTGTCCGAATTGCTGCGCTGGGTGCAAATGGAGGAATTGATTCCGGCGAGTTTGCGGGAGACTGTTTCCAATGCGGCCCTTATCCGCGCGGCACCCAATCTGGCCGGCATGCAATTGAATCTGTCGGCGTGGTCCAACGACAAATTGGCGAATTTAGCCGGCCGTTTAGAACTAACCCGTAATCAAGCCTATCGGGCAAGTGCCGAACTGGCCTTGAACGCCGCCAAATCGCAATTGGCAATTGACGGCCATTTGGATATGCCGTTCGGCGAGTTGACGGGTTTAATCAAGCCTTGGCTGCCGGAAACCCTGGGCGGCTGGCAAGCTTCCACCGGACAGGTAATGGGCGCCGTGCATTTCAATTGGTTGCCTGACGGCCCGTCGACAGGCCGGATATATCTGAACGGTTATAGCTTGGGCATGCTGGCGGGACCGATCGAGGCCGAGGACGGATATATCCGTTTAGCGGTTGAAGACATCGTCAAGCCGGCTTTGCAATTGGAAATGGCGCTACCCAAACTGCATGTAGGCAAGGAAACCATATTGCAGGCGCTGCAACTAAACGTGCGGCTCAACAACCGGATTCTGGCCGTGGACAGGTTTGGCATGCCGGCGTTCGGCGGGCAGATGTCGATTGTGCAGGACACGGTCAATATCGACGAACTACCGCTTAAGTTGACGTTGGAAGTCAAAAAACTGGATTTGGCTCAATTGCTGGATAGTCTGAATTACCCCCAGTTGTCCGGTAGCGGCGAATTGGACGGTAAGTTGCCGTTAAGTTTGACCACCGACAGTATCGAAATAAAAGACGGCAAATTGCACGGTTTGCGGCCGGGTGTGCTGCGTTACGATACGCCGGTAACGGAAAGCGAAAACCCGGCTTTTAGCGCGCTGCGCAATTTGCAGTACCATAAGCTGCAAGCCACGCTGAATTATCAAGCCGATGGCGATTATCGGGTGGGCTTGCGTCTGGAAGGTAAAAACCCGCGGGTATTTTCCGGGCATCCCGTGGCTTTCAATCTGAATTTAAATGGCCACTTGCCGGATTTGTTGCAAAAAGGTCTTTTGGCCGGTGACTTTGACAAACCTATCCTGGAACAAATCAAGGCCGGCCAACCATGAAAATCGGCCTCTTCTGGGGGAATATCAACGCGAAGCGGAGAAACCAATGAATTGGAGTGCAATCAATATTATCGGCGTCATCGGCGCAGCCCTGTATCTGAGCGGCTGTTCGCCGTCAGTCAGATTGGAAGCGCCGGAAAAACCCATCGAAATCACCATGAACGTCAAAATCGAACACGAAATACGCTTGAAGGTGGAAAAAGATGTAGACGCACTGATTAGTGGCAACAAAGACCTGTTTTAAAGGAGTGGACGATGAAAAACAATGATGCGATAAAACTGTTGGCGGCCTTAACCTTTTGCCTTTGGTTTGCGATCACGCCAGTCAACGCGGCGGATTTGGGGCAGGCCAAGGCGGCCGGTCTGGTGGGCGAGTTGATGAACGGCTATCTGGGCCTGGTTGATGGCAATGCGCCGGCGGACGTAAAAGCGCTGGTCGATAGTATCAACGCGCAGCGGCGCGCCGAGTACCAGCGCATAGCCGCCAAGAACGGCGTTCCGGCCGAGGAAGTAGCCAAGCTGACCGCGCAAAAAGTCATCGGGCAGGCGGCGGGCGGACATTTTGTGCAAACTCCGTCGGGCTGGAAACGGCGCTAATCCGTTTTGAGTTGGCCCGCCGGGCGAACTAAGGCAATTGATAGAAAGCAGGCGAGGCATGACGAAAATTACCAGTTGGTACCGCATCACGTTGTCGAAGCGGGAATACGAATCCGGAGAAATGGCGCTGCTGTTAGGCGCCTTCCGTGCCGCCTATGTGGCGCGAAACGGGCCGGCGGGCATGGCGATGTTCGGCGGTTGGAGCGACGATGGTGCTCGATATTTTGTGTACGCCACACCAGAATCGGTGCGGCATATTACCCCGTTGCTGGACGCCTATTCGGCCAGCCGTATCGATGGGCCGGGGTCGGCCGGTCTTTCCTGGCTTTACGGAGACGAATCCGACCGTCCTTTCAGCCCGATTGGGTTTGAGGCCTAAAATCGGTGGGCATGGCAGAACCATTCGTTCAATCTTCAGCAAGATGTTCAACAATAGGCGAGGGGGCTTTGGTTGCGCGGTTGATAGAGAGACGCCCTCTTGTCGCCGGTCGAAGCTGTTCGCGCGCTTTGTCCGGTTTGTAGTCAACGTCCCAATGTAAATTTTTCTGCTTGAGCATGGTCGCGCATGTTGCGGATTCCGTGCGGAGGGTGCTCGGGGTCTTTCGCGTCGGTCATGCCGAAAAATTAATCGCCTGGAATTGATTTGGGTTTCAAGCTGACGATCATGAAGTTGCCGCCTCGACTCATGCAATAAAACCTGCCCCGGTTGTTTTTACGGCACGGGCCTATATTAAAAAAGGCGCATTGCCTAAACAATGCGCCTTTTGTTTACGCTGGGACAGCTAAAAATTACAGTTTGTCAGCATTTTGACTCAGGTACTCCGCCACGCCGGCAGGGCTGGCGTTCATGCCGGAATCGCCTTTGTTCCAGCCGGCCGGGCAAACTTCGCCGTGTTCTTCGTGGAATTGCAGGGCGTCTATCATGCGCAGCATTTCGTCGATATTGCGGCCCAGCGGCAGATCGTTGACCACTTGGTGGCGAACCAGGCCGTTTTTGTCGATCAGGAAGCTGCCGCGGAAGGCGACGCCGCCGGCGGATTCGACATCGTAATCCTTGCAGATGCCGTGGCTGATGTCTGCCGCCAAGGTGTAACGGACCGGGCCGATGCCGCCTTGGTTGACCGGGGTATTGCGCCAGGCATTGTGAGTAAAGTGAGAGTCGATGGAGACGCCGATAACTTCCACGCCGCGGCTTTTGAACTCATCAATACGGTGGTCGAATGCGATCAATTCACTAGGGCAGACGAAGGTAAAATCCAGTGGGTAGAAGAAAACCACGGCATATTTACCGCGAGTTGCCTCGGAAAAGCTGAACGAGTCAACGATTTGGCCGTCGGCCAATACGGCTGGAACTGTAAAATCAGGTGCTTGCTTTCCTACTAAAACGCTCATTGATTTCTCTCCAAATTCATTTATAAAACAAAAAGTTATGAGGGTGAATCCGCCTATCAGATAGGGCTGACCGCTATTCTACACTAAATTAGTAGGGAATCATGTATCAATCCTAGTAAATTTAACTTGCGCAACTGACAAATTAACGTTAATTTGTAGTCTAACGCTTACATGACTAACGGATGGTATCGGACTAACAGGATCACCTTGTGGGCTTTTGTTGATTGAAGGTTGATACGTATGGCAAAAGTTAAACATATAACAGAACCCGATGCATTTGGTTTCCAAGTTCGCATCGTCCGGCGCGGTAAAGAAAGCAGCCGCTATTTTTCCCATAAGCTGTGGGGCAGCAAAACCAAGTCTTTGAAGGCTGCCATTACATGGCGGGACCAAATGCTGGTTGTGCTGAAAGGCAGCAAGACCCGTTTTTTAAAGCCGCCGAAAAACAAGACTACCACCGGGGTTACCGGGGTGTCCCGCACGATTAAATTCGATCACCGCAAGGATAAAAGTTATTTGTGCTACACGGTGTTTTGGGTGAAGGACGGCAAGTCGAGAAATAAAACCTTCCAGGTCGGCAACGTACAAACCGTTACCGCCGATGACGAATTGCATGCTTTTCGTACCGCGCGACTGTTCCGCAGCTGTTATGAGCATGCCATCGATCACGATGCGCATTTCGACGACAGCAAATTTGTAAATTGGAAAAAAACACGCTTGTACGAAAACGAAAATCTTAACGTGGTTTCCTGAGTCGAAGCTGACTATGGGGTCCGGCATTGGCGGGTTGTTATAACGCCCGCCAATCAAGCTTTTGTCTACTCTGAAAGTCATGGTGGGAGCGACGCATAGTCGCGTTCGCAAGTTCATCATCGCGACTGTCTTTCATTTGCCGGGGCGATGCACTGGCTTCATGATCGTTAGGCGGTAGATAATTCGATGCGCATAGATAAATCGATGGCAGCGACATTTTTGGTCAAGGCACCGATCGAAATGTAATCCACGCCGGTTTCGGCTATGCCGCGAATGTCTGCCAAGCCTACATTGCCGGATGCCTCCAATTCGACTTTGCCTTGGTTTATTGCCACCGCGCGTCTCAAATCGTCAACGGAAAAGTTATCCAGCATGATGCGATCGGGTTGCGCCGTTAGCGCCTCACGCAATTCCTCCATGTTTTCCACTTCTATTTCCACCATCACATTGCCGAGCGTTCTGGCTTTGGCTATCGCCGCGCTAATGGAGCCGGCGGCAATGATATGGTTTTCCTTGATCAAAATCGCGTCGAACAAACCAATCCGGTGATTGACACAGCCGCCGCAGCCGACGGCGTATTTTTGCGCCAATCTAAGGCCGGGTATGGTTTTGCGGGTGTCCAGCACTTTGCAATCCGTGCCGGCGACGGCCCGCGCATATCGGCGCGCCACGCTGGCGGTGGCCGACAGGGTTTGCAGCAGATTCAAGGCGGTGCGTTCGCCGGTTAACAAGGCCCTGGCAGGGCCTCGCAGTTGGCAAAGCGTGCCGCCGGCGGTTACATCGTCGCCTTCATTGCAAGTCCATTCGATGACGATGTCCTTACTCAGTTGCCGGAACACTGCCTCGAACCAAGCTTGGCCGCATAACACCATGTTGTCGCGGGTGACGACCCGGGCGCTGGCATTGGTGGTTTCCGGAATAATGCCGGCGGTCAGATCGCCGCTACCGACATCTTCGGCTAGGTAGGCGGCAATGTCTGTCGGGTTGGGCTGCGGTTTCATCAAGGGTATCCAAGCTAAGCATTAACAAGTACGGCATTATAAACCATGCCAAAGGGCTTCCTGGCGTCAGCGGCGCGGCGGATTGTGGGAAAATACGCTATTTACGCTTAACACAATTGCATGAATATTCTTGACCATCGCATCGATAAAGCCAGATTCCTGCCTTCGCCCAATTGCGATGCCAGACCGGACGCCGCCGATATTTCCCTGTTGGTGATCCATTGCATCAGTCTGCCGCCCGAGCAGTTTGGCGGCCCGTATATCGAGCAGCTGTTTTGCAATGCCTTGAATCCGCATGAACACCGCTATTTTGCGGAAGTTGCCCCGCTGAAGGTATCCGCGCATTTGTTGATCCGCCGCGATGGCGAGTTGTTGCAATTCGTTCCTTTCGACCGGCGGGCCTGGCATGCCGGCCTGTCGCAATTTCAAGGCCGGCAGCGCTGCAACGATTATTCCATCGGCATCGAATTGGAAGGCTCGGTGAATCAGGCTTTTGAAGAGCGGCAGTACCAAAGACTGGTCGAGGTGACCCGGCTATTGCTCGTGCACTTTCCCGAGTTGAGTCGGGACAGGATAGTTGGCCATAGCGATATTGCGCCGGGCAGAAAGGATGATCCGGGGCCTTGGTTCGATTGGCAAGCCTATTTCAAGGCCTTGGCTGATCGATAAGCCTGTCGCGCAGATGGGCGGCGGTTAAATACAAGGCGGCTATGGAACGCGCTTCGCTGCATTCGCCGCAGCGCATCAGTCTGTCGATTTCGTGTATGCTCCAGGGCACCACTTCCAGTTCTTCCGGCTCGTCGCCCGCCAGTTTTTCCGGGTACAGTTGTTCGGCGAGAATGATGTCTATGGTGTGCTCCAGATAGGCCGGGGCCATGGATACCGTATGCAGATGCCGTAGGCGCCGAGCGCCGTAGCCGACTTCTTCCTTCAGCTCCCGGTTGGCGGCGCTCAGATTGTCTTCGCCGGGGTCTATCTTGCCCTTGGGCAGGCCCAGTTCGTAGCGATGCAGTCCGGCGGCATATTCTCTGACCAGCAGGACGGTTTGGTGATCCAGCATTGGCACCACCAGCACGGCGCCGTGCGAACCGCCCCGCGCCAGACGTTCGTATCGACGCTGCTGGCCGCTGCTGAATTCCAGTTGCAGGGCTTCGATACGGAATTGGCGGGTTTCCGCAATCACCGCCTTACTGTGAATAATGGGCATTTTTCGTGACATGGCGAAATCGGTCGGTTGTCGGGTGTCCAATCGTAACAGAGCCGTGCTGACAAAGCCTCGGCTTTTTCGCTAACATCGGGGTTACATTGAATCGTCAGGGAGTCATTATGTTGGATTGGACAAAAATCGAAACTGTATTGCTGGATATGGATGGCACCTTGCTGGATTTGAATTTCGACAATCACTTCTGGCAGGAATTCGTTCCCCAACGGTTTGCCGTACTGCATGGCTTGTCGCTGGAAGAGGCCAAGCATCAATTGCGGCCGCGCTTCAAAGCCATGGAAGGCCGTCTGGAGTGGTATTGCCTGGATTACTGGAGCGCGGAATTAAAATTGGATATCGCCGGCCTGAAACAGGAGCTGGCCGGGTTGATTGCGGTGCATCCGCATGTCACCGAGTTTCTGGATGCGGTGCGCGGTAGTGGGCGCCGCCTGTTGTTGGTGACCAATGCGCATCGCGGCAGTTTGTCCCTGAAAATGGAAAAAACCTGTTTAAGGCAATTTTTCGACGCTATCGTTTCGTCGCACGACTATGGCTTTGCCAAGGAACAGCAGGGTTTTTGGCGTACGCTGCAAGAAACCCACGTCCTGGAAAAAACCAGCTGCCTGCTGGTGGACGACAGTTTGCCGGTGTTGCGCTCGGCGCAAAGCTTCGGCATTGCGTATCTGGCGGCCATCAGCAAGCCCGACAGCCGGTCGCCGGTTCGACAAATTACGGAGTTTCCGGCAGCGGAGGATTTTCGGGCCCTAATGGTTGGGCTGATTCCGGATTTCCGGGTTTGAATTCCCGAGGTTTGCGTTCCTGGCGCGGACGCGGCGGCCGCTTGTCGTGCGGGATGACTCTTTCGCGCGGCTCTTTCCGCCGCGGCTTGACGACGTCCTCGACCAGTAATTCAGGGCTTATGGAGGCAACAGGTACTTTTTCGCCGATATAGTCTTCGATGTCCGGCATCGAATAAGCATATTCCTCGCAGATAAAACTGATGGCTTCGCCGCTGGCGCCGAAGCGGGCGGTACGGCCGATGCGGTGCACGTAATCTTCCACGTCCTGCGGCAGGTCGTAATTGAACACATGCGAAACATCGGGGATATGCAGGCCGCGCGCCGCCACGTCGGTGGCTATCAATAAGGTAACCCGGTTTTCCTGAAAATCGTTCAGCAGCCGTTGGCGCTTTTCCTGCGGTACGTCGCCGCTGAGCATGGCTACCTTGTAGCCGTTGGCATCCAGGTAGTCGTCGAGTCGTTCCGCGCAACGCTTGGTATTGACGAATACGATGCTGCGCTGCGGCTGGTGGTGCTTCAATAGTCCCAGCAACAACGGGATTTTCTGGTCATTCGCCGGGCAGTAGGCGATTTGATTGATGGCCTTGGAGGTGACTTCTTCCGATTCGATACGGATCAGCACCGGATTGTTCATGTGCTCATAGGCCAATTCGGTCACTTTGTACGACAGGGTAGCCGAAAATAGCAGATTCAGGCGCTTTTCCGGCGGCGGCATGCGCCGCAACAGGAAGCGGATGTCCTTGATGAAACCCAGGTCGAACATGCGGTCGGCTTCGTCCATCACGGTGACCTGAATGTTGTCCAGCGTAAAGGCGTTTTGTTTATAAAAGTCTATGATGCGACCGGGGGTGCCGATAATGATGTCGACATTGGTTTTCAGCTTGTCGAGCTGTTTTTGGTAATCGGTGCCGCCGTAGATCAGGGCGAACTTCAGGTTCAGATATTTGCCCAGCACCAGCGCGTCTTTGTGAATCTGAATCGCCAACTCGCGGGTGGGCGCCACAATCAGGGCGCGAGGATTTTTGATCTGCTCGCTTTCGTCGTTCAACAGGCGCTGAAAGGTGGCCAGCAGGAAACTGGCGGTCTTGCCGGTGCCGGTTTGGGCCTGGCCGGCGACGTCTTTATCGCGCAAGGCCAGCGGCAGCGATTTGTCCTGTATCGGTGTGCAGTTGATAAATCCCGCTTCCTTCAGGCCTTTGATGATGGAGTCGGAAAGCTCCAGATTGCTAAAACGTGTTTCCGTCAGATGTGCTTTTTTCATAGGCCGATAGCATATCGTAAAATGCCGTGCCGATGAAATCGATTGACAATCGCGGGTGGACATTACTATAGTTTTGGCTTTGTAAACTAGTGGAGAACGGCGTGAGCGACTTAGTCCTTCATGTATCAGATGCTGATTTTAACGATACGGTAATTAAAGCCAACGGTCCGGTGTTAGTGGATTACTGGGCCGAATGGTGCGGTCCCTGCAAAATGATTGCACCGGTTCTGGATGAGGTTGCGGCTGAATATCAAGGCAAATTGACTATTGCCAAGCTGAATATCGACGAAAACCCCAAAACCCCTCAGCATTACGGCGTGCGCGGCATTCCCACGCTGATGCTGTTCAAGGGCGGAGAAGTGGAAGCGACCAAGGTGGGTGCGCTCACCAAGTCGCAATTGACCGCATTTATCGATAGTAACATCTAATATTTCGCTCCCGATCACCGGACTTTTCAACAAATCGTTTTGATAAGTCCGGTAATTGCGCTAAAATCGCCCGCGCTTGCCTCTTACGCATCCATAAGCTTCGTATTTTTTCCAACAACGACCTCTGCCATAAACGGTTTCATGCCGTTTTGCTTTTCTTCTTTTCCCATAACCCTTATGAACCTTACCGAGTTAAAACTTAAACAAGCCACTGAAATCATTGCCATTGCCGAATCCCTGGGTTTAGAAAATATCGACAGAGCTCGAAAGCAGGAATTGATTTTCGCCATTCTCAAGAAGCAGGCGAAGAGTGGGGAAGATATATTCGGGGATGGGGTTTTGGAGATTCTGCAAGACGGCTTCGGTTTTCTGCGCACGCCCGGATGTTCTTATCTGGCCGGCCCGGACGATATTTATGTTTCGCCCAGCCAAATCAGGCGCTTCGGCCTGCGCACCGGCGATACGGTCAGCGGCAAAATCCGCCCGCCCAAGGAAGGCGAACGCTATTTCGCCATGCTCAAGGTCGAGAGCATCAATTTCGAATCGCCCGAACACGCCAAGAACAAAATTTCCTTTTCCAACCTGACGCCCTTATTCGCCAACAAACGCTTCCGTTTGGAACAAGGCAACGGTACCAGCGAAGACCTTACCGCCCGCATCATCGATTTGATCGCTCCCATAGGCAAGGGTCAGCGCGGCTTGATCGTATCGCCGCCCAAGGCCGGTAAAACCATGATCATGCAAAGCATCGCCCATGCGATCGCCGAGAAGAATCCCGAATGCTATCTGATCGTGCTGCTGATCGACGAGCGTCCCGAAGAGGTGACGGAAATGGAACGCTGCGTGCGCGGCGAAGTTGTGTCCAGCACCTTCGACGAACCGGCCACCCGCCATGTGCAGGTGGCGGACATGGTCATTGAAAAAGCCCGCCGCATGGTCGAACATAAACACGACGTGGTCATTCTGTTAGACTCCATCACCCGCTTGGCCCGCGCCTACAATATGGTAGTGCCGTCCTCCGGCAAATTGTTGTCCGGCGGTGTGGATGCCAACGCACTGGAAAAGCCCAAGCGCTTCTTCGGCGCGGCCAGAAACATCGAGGAAGGCGGCAGTTTGACCATTATCGCCACCGCGTTGGTGGAAACCGGCTCCCGCATGGACGAGGTGATCTTCGAGGAATTTAAGGGCACCGGCAACATGGAGTTGCATCTGGAACGCAAAATCGCCGAAAAACGCATTTACCCCGCCATCAATATCAACCGTTCCGGCACCCGCCGCGAAGAATATCTGGTCGATCCGGACGAACTGCAAAAAACCTGGATCCTGCGCAAAATTCTGCAACCGATGGACGAATTGGCCGCATCCGAATTTTTATTGGGCAAGCTCAAAGACTTCAAGACCAACGCCGAATTTTTTGATTCCATGAAGCGTTAAGCGGATTGTGTCAGCGTCAAAAAGCCGGTTTGGGTTTTAAAGCCAAACCGGCTTTTTTATGCGCGGCGGTCTGGAAACAGGGGGGGATTCGCTACGTCGCGCCGCTGGAAGCCACACTCTGCCGCCAACGGTTTTTATTGTTATTAGTACGGCTAATTTGTATATTGCCTGCTCACTTGAAAGAGGAGTATGGCTTTGCAAACGACCAGCAGATTTTTTATTCAGTTCATCAAGCTTGCCGGACCTTATTGGAATTCCGAGCACAAGGCGACCATTCGCGGCTTATCCCTGGCGCTGTTGCTATTGACCATATTGCAAATTGTCATTTCGGTCGTGATTACGGTATGGAGCGCGGATTTGTTCGATGCGCTGGATCAACGCTCGATGTCCCGCTTTTTTACTCAGTTAGGGCTGGTGGTATTGATATTTATCGCCAATATGGCCATCACCGTCACACACTTGATGGTGAAGCGCCGCATCCAGCTGGGTTGGCGCGGCTGGTTGACCGATAAACTGATCAGCCAGTGGATGCACGAAGGCCGGCACTATCTGGTAACGCATCTGCCGGGCAAGCACGATAACCCGGACGGCCGGATTGCCGAAGACGCCAGAATCGCCACCGAATATGCCATCGACCTGATACACAGCCTGATTTACAGCATTTTACTGTTGGTGAGCTTTACTCAAATCTTGTGGGACCTGTCCGGCACGGTAACCCTGGATTTGGGGATTTTCCAAATGGCTATTCAGGGTCATCTGGTCTGGATAGCCATGATCTATGCCGCCAGTGCCTCCATGTTGGGTTGGTGGATAGGCAGGCCTTTGACCAAGGCTACCGACGATAGGCAGACCGTTGAAGCGAACTTTCGCTTTGGTCTGGTTAAAGCCCGCGAAAATTCGTTGGCCATTGCCTTGATACACGGCGAACGGCACGAGGCTCCGCATTTTCATCGTCTGTTCGGCGACATCGTCAATGCCTGGGACAGGCAAACCAAGGCCTGGGAGCGCATCATGCTGTTTGGCTCCGGTTATTCGGTGTTGTCGATGGCCTTTCCCGTCATGGTTTCGGCGCCCCGTTATATCCTGGGCAGTATCACGCTGGGCGCACTGATGCAGTCGGCGCAATCCTTTCAACACATGGTATCCGCCTTATCCTGGCCGGTCGACAACATGGGCCGGGTGGCTGAATGGCGCGCTTCCGTCGAGCGGGTATTGGGTCTGTCCTCGGCCCTGGAACAACTGGAAAAGGAAATTGCCAAGCCCGATCCTCACCGCATTCATTTGATCAAAAAAGACCGCTCCGCCTTGAGTTTTAAAAATCTCAGTTTGTGCCGCCTGGACGGCTTAGTTTGCATTGAATCGCTGAATGAAGAGATAACGGCGGGTGAGCGGGTATTGATCGCCGGCAATGCCTTTACCGGCAACAAGTTGTTTAAAGCCATAGCCGGCCTCTGGCCGTGGGGCGAGGGCACCATCGAGTTACCGAACGGAGAACCTATGTTTTTCATGCCACCGCGGCCGTTCTTGCCGACCGGTAAACTGCGTTCGGCGATTTGTTATCCCTCCAGCAGCAAGGATTTTGCCCAGGACGATCTGGAATATGCCTTGGGCTTGGCCGGCGTCGGCGAATTGGTGGCGCAACTGGATGAAGTCGCCGATTGGGAAAAAAACCTGGAGCGGGAGCAGCAGCAACGGCTGGGTTTGGTCAGGGTGTTGCTGCAAAAACCCAAATGGATCATGATGCAGGAAGCCTTCGACTCCCTGGATCCGGAGGGAGAAGTCGATATGATCAAGATCATCAACCGTAAATTGCCCGACTCGACGGTATTGACCATAACCAAGCAACCGACCATTCAGGCCATGCACAAGCGCCGTATTGTGCTGGGGTGAGGTAAACATGCCGATTGATGCCGACAGACCGGTCAAAAAACTCAGGGGTGTCAATCTCGGTGGCTGGCTGGTATTGGAAAAATGGATGACGCCCAGCCTGTTCAGCGGCATGGCGGCGCGCGACGAAACCGCTTGGTGTGTCGAATTGGGCGACAAGGCCGAGTGGATATTACAAAAACACTGGCGTACCTTTATCAATCGCGAAGATTTCGCCTGGCTGGCGGAAGTCGGCATCAATGCCGTGCGCATCCCGGTCGGCCACTGGTTGTTCGAGGCCGATTACCCTTATCACGCCAGTTACGGCGTAAACCCCTATCCCTTCGTGCAAGGCGGCGCGGACATTCTGGACCAGGCATTCGCTTGGGCAAGTGAGTTCGGTTTGGCGGTGGTGGTGGACCTGCACGCCGCGCCCGGTTGTCAGAACGGTTTCGATAACGGCGGCATCCAGGATGTCTGCGAATGGCATACCCGGCGGGAATATATAGACTACGCCCTGAAAAGCCTGGAGCGTCTTGCGCAACGCTACGGCGGGCATCCGGCCTTGTGCGGTATCGAAGTGCTCAACGAACCGCGCTGGGACATTGATACCGAGTTGCTGAAACGCTATACCCAGGCCGGCTACGACATCATCCGCCGACATTGCCGGGCGGACGACGTGGCGGTGATTTTTCACGACGGTTTTCGCGGCTTCCGCGAATACGAACGCTTCATGAGCGGTCCGCAATACCGCAATGTGATTTTCGACATTCATCGCTACCAATGTTTCATTCGGGAAGATGTCGAGTTGGACGTATTCGGTCATTTAAACAAGGCAGTGGTCGACTGGAAGAACGAAGCCGAGGATATCATCGCTCATGCCGGCATACCGACTTATGTCGGCGAGTGGAGTCTGGGCCTGGATTTAAAAATGGCCGCAAGCTGGGCGGCGGGTGCCTTCGATTACCCGACGTCCGGCATGGACGACTTTCAGCTGAACGTGGCTTACCGGGGGTACGCCGCCGCCCAACTGGCCTGTTTCGAAAAATACCTGGGCTGGTTTTTCTGGAGTTACAAAACCGAAAACATGCCGCAATGGTGTTTTAGGGATTGCGTGGAAAATGGCTGGCTACCCAACCGCTTTGGCTGACGAGGGGCGCCGCTAAAGGCGGGGCAACTCAGCAAAAATAGTCCGATGCTGGGATAATACGGGTTTTATTAGCCGGTTCTTCCTTTTCGTGTCCCCCAAGCTTAACCCGCAACAACAAGCCGCCGTTAAAATTATCGATCGCCCCTTGCTGGTACTGGCGGGCGCCGGTAGCGGCAAAACCCGCGTAATTACCGAGAAAATCGCCTATCTGGTGCAGCAAGGCACGCCCGCCCGCCATATTGCCGCCGTCACTTTTACCAACAAGGCGGCGCGGGAAATGAGAAGCCGGGTGTCCAAGTTGCTGGACGACAAACAAAGTCGCGGTCTCAGGGTATCGACCTTTCATTCGCTGGGTCTGGACATCTTGCGGGCGGAACACAAAACCTTGGGTTACAAGGCCGCCATCACCCTGTTCGACGAGCAGGACAGATTGACCCTGTTGCGGAATCTGATCAGCCACGGCCTGCAAGATTGCAACATCGACGAGGTCGAGCAATACAATCGGCAAATTGGCCAGTGGAAAAACGCTTTTGTGACCCCGGAACAGGCCTTATCCGGCGCCGATGCCGTTAATCCGGGTGCGGCGCTGCTCTACGATGCCTACACCCGCAGCCTGAAAGCCTATAACGCAGTGGATTTCGACGATCTGATTTTGCTGCCGGTATTGTTATTTAAGCAGCATGCGCCGGTGTTGGAAAAATGGCAAAACAAAATCCGCTATCTGCTGGTGGACGAATACCAGGACACCAACATCACCCAGTATCAGCTGGTACGCTTGTTGGCCGGCAATTTGGGCCGTTTCACCGTGGTCGGCGACGACGACCAATCCATTTATGCCTGGCGCGGCGCCCAACCGGAAAACCTTGGCCAGTTGCAGAAAGATTACAGCCGGCTGCAGGTCATCAAACTGGAGCAGAACTACCGCTCCTCCGGGCGGATTTTGAAAGTCGCCAACCAGTTGATCTCGAACAATCCGCATACCTTTGAGAAAAAACTCTGGAGCGAATTGGGTTACGGCGAGCCGCTGCGGGTATTGAGCCATAAATCCGACCAGCAGGAAGCCAAGCAAATCGCCGCCGAAATCGTCCATCACCGCTTCAAGCACGGCGGCAGCTATGCCGATTACGCAATTCTGTATCGCGGTAACCACCAATCGCGCTTGTTCGAAAAAGAGCTGCGCGAAAACAACGTGCCCTACTTCATCAGCGGCAGTACCTCGTTTTTTAGCTACGCGGAAATCAAGGACGTACTGGCCTACCTGCGGCTGATGGTTAACCCTGGCGACGATGCGGCTTTTCTGCGCATCATCAACACTCCCAGAAGGGAGATTGGCCCCACCACGCTGGAAAAGCTGGGCGCTTACGCCAACGAACGGCATATTAGCCTGTTCGACGCCTGTTCCGAATTCGGTTTGCAGCAGCGCCTGTCGGAAAAATCGGTGCATCGGCTGCGCCAGTTTTGCGGCTGGCTCAACGAAACCGCCGGCAAAATCGAGCGGGAAGATACCTTTAAAGTCATTCCGCAAATGTTGGAGCAGCTCAACTATGAGCAATGGCTGCGGGAAAACAGCAAGACCCCGGCCGCCGCCGAGCGGCGCATGGGCAATGTTTTTGAATTGGTCGAATGGTTGCAACGCATTGCCAATAACGAGACGGGCGGGGAAAAATCGCTGGCGGAGGTGATTGCCAAGGTCATGCTGCTGGATATTATGGACCGCAATCAGGAACAGGAGGCCGGCGACCAGGTCAGCCTGATGACGCTGCATGCCGCCAAGGGTCTGGAATTCCCGCATGTATTTCTGATCGGCATGGAGGAGAACCTGTTGCCGCATCAAAATAGCATAGACACCGGCAATATCGAGGAAGAACGCCGGCTGGCCTACGTCGGCATCACCCGCGCGCAGAAGACGCTGACCTTCAGTTATTGCACCCACCGCAAACGTTACGGTGAAATCAGCGAATCCGAACCCAGCCGGTTTTTAAGCGAACTGCCGGAAGACGATCTGGAATGGGCCAACAAGAAAAAACTGCCGCCGGAAGAAATCAAACAGCGCGGCAAGGCCAGTCTGGCGCAACTGCGGGAAATGCTGAACTGAAAATCGCCGCCGCCAAGGCCGGCGGGGCGAATTCCGTATTTTTTCGGCCACTGTCAAACGGATTCCGTGGCAAACTGCCGCGTCGGCAATGTCGTTTTGCAACCCGGTAAATCCATGATCAATAAACTTTTGCACGGGGAGTGGATCCATAGAATCCTCAATCCCGCTGTTTCGGAAATTCAGCTGCATGCAAAGCTGCAACAGGCCCGGCAAAACATGCCCATGCCGGTGTTTTGGTTGTTGGGTAAAACCCAAAGCGGCAAGTCCTCCGTCATTCAGGCCTTGACCGGTTCCAGCCGCGCCGAGATCGGGCAAGGTTTTCGCGCCTGTACCCGCCAGTCGGCGGTCTACGACTTTCCCAACGAAGATAGCGCTTTCCTGCGGTTTTTGGATACCAAGGGTTTGGGCGAAGCGGACTATGATCCCAGCGAAGACATGGCGTGGTGCCGGAGTCAGGCGCATTTGCTGATGGTGGTCGTCAAAGCCATGGATCACGAGTTGGATGGCGTACTGTCGGCAACTCGAACCATTCGGGCCGTACATCCCGAATGGCCGGTATTGGTCATACAGACCTGCCTGCATGAGGGCTATCCGAGTAAAGCCAGCAACCATCCGCAACCCTATCCGTTTGCGGAGGATAGATTGGATATGCGTTGTCCGGCGGATTTGGCTCGCTCTATCAGTGTGCAAAGGCAACATTTCAAAGCCTTGGGCGCACAATTCGTCGCCGTTGATCTGACTCGGGTCGAAGACGGCTATCAGCCGGTGCATTACGGATTGGAGGCCTTGTGGGAAGCCATCGAAGCGGCGCTGCCGTTGGGCTTGCGGCACATGTTATTGCAAAACCGCCTGCAATCCGGCCAACTCAACGATGTCTATGCGCAACATGCCTATCCTCATGTGATGGGCTATGCCGTTTCCGCCGGGTTGTTGGCGATGACTCCGGTACCGGCCGCCGGCATGCCGCTGGTCATCGCGCTGCAAGGCAAAATGTTTCACAGCATAGCGTCGATTTACGGCCTGTCGCTGACGAAACGGAGCGTTTACGAAGTGGTCAGTGCGGTGGGTGTCGGTGGGATCGGCATTGGCTTTGGCGCGCGCGAACTGGCTAAATTGATCCCCGGCTGGGGATCTTTGATTTCCGGGCTCTCAACTGCCGCCATTACCTATGCCCTGGGCATGACCTTATGTTTTTACTACGCCCAAACTCAACAAGGCCATGCCTTTAGCGCCAAAATGCTGAAGACGGTTTATCAGGAGCAGTTGCAATGTGGCCGTGAGTTGCTAAAAGCACGCTTCACGCAAAATCCGGGATCATGATGAAACATGCGTTATGGCCTTGGCTAACACTGTTGCTTGTCGGGATAATCCCTTTTTTGGCCTTGACGGTGATCGGGGCTTGGTGGGTGTGGCAGCAGCAGTGGTTTTGGCTATGGCTGAATCTGGCGGTATTGTGTAGCGGCATTGTCTGGATTGCCGCACGTCAGCTCAATCGATATCAAAAAAGACCATTGGCCGATAGCGCCATTAAATTCGACACGCCATTTTCGCAACGCGATCAAGCGGCTTGGGATGCTGTGCAGGCTTTGATTCCCATCATTGGCCAGGATACGCGACAAAAACTGGATCAAATCGATACCTGGCTGGCGATGGGGCAGCAGGTATTGATATTGGTGGCTCGGCATTATCGCCCCAAGGCAAAGCACCCTGAAATGGATATACCGGTTACCGAGCTGTTGCGCATGGCCGAGCAGGTTTGCCATGATTTGCACGAACAAATTCAGGGCAATTTGCCTCTGAGTCACGTGGTGACCCTGGCCGACGGTTTGAATCTGCAGCGATGGCTGGAGCATTTGAGTACTGCCAATACTGCATTACGCTTGGGCCGGCTGATATTAAATCCCCTGACGGGCGGTTTATACGAAGCTAAAAATTATGCCCAAAGCAAAGTATTAGCCTTAACGCTGCCCCGGCTGCAAGATTGGCTGCTGGAGATGTATATCCAGAAAGTAGGGCATTATGCGATTCTGTTATATAGTGGGCGCGTGGCGGTAGAGCCACAAAAAATCGATGTCTTGTCAGCCAAGTCTAAGGCTGACGGTCAACAGGCTCAAAAGACAGCATCGATTCGGGAGCCGTTACGGTTTTTGCTGGCCGGACAAACCAATGCCGGCAAATCAAGCTTGATCAATAGCTTGTTCGATTCACCACGCGCGGCGGCGGACGTGGTGTCGTGCACGGATGCCATCATGCCTTATGTACTGGAGAAAGAGGGACAGTTTTCTGGGTTAATTTTCGACACACCGGGTTATGGCGAAATCACCAGTTGGTTGGCCGACAATAGTCAAGTGTTGGATAAAACCGATTTAGTGCTATTGGTCTGTAATGCCAATAATGCCGCAAGATCGGCTGATCGCCGGTTTCTACAAGGCTTTCAGCAACACTTCAAGGCTCAACCGAACCGAAAAATTCCACCCATGTTAGTTGTGGTTACACATATCGACGAACTGCATCCGGTTCGAGAATGGCAGCCGCCCTATGATGTGATAGAGCCCAATTGCGTCAAGGCTGCCAACATCCGGGCCGCCATGGACGCCATTCAGCAGGATTTATCGCTCTTTGATAATACTGTAATCGTTCCGGTTAGTTTGAGTGATAACGACGGCTTGGGGCCCTATAACCTAGATTCGTTATTGTTGGCCATGGGGCGGCAAATGGATGAAGCCAATCGAGCCCGCTTGTTGAGATGCTTGAAAGACGCCAAAAGCCATGAGAAATGGACCCGATTGTGGCAGCAAGTAGCTCAGTCCAGCCGTTGGTTCTTAAGCAAAATCAGCGATACATTGCCTTAAACAAGTCCAAGGCCATCTTTTATCATTACGCGGTTATTGCTTCCCCTGTCCCGTTGGCCGCAGACGGTAAACTACCCGCGTACCCAGTAAAATGCCCAGCAGCACCGCAAAGATGATGGGGTTGCTGAGGTCGTTTTTCACCAGCCACCAGTAATGTACAACGCCGCCGATGGCGCATGGGTAGACCAGTGTATGCAGCAAGCGCCAGTATTTGCCGCCCAGCCGGCGCATCATGTTATCGGTGGAGGTGATGGCTAGCGGGATCATCGACAAAAAGGCCGGGAAACCCACCGTGATATAGGGCCGCTTGACGATGTCCTTCAGAATGCCGTCCCAGTCGAAAAACTGATCCAGCACCAGATACGTTAAAAAATGCAGGCAACCGTAAAAGAATGTGAACAAACCCAGCATGCGCCGCAGCCTTACCGGCCACGACCAACCCGACAGGCGTCTGAGCGGGGTTGGGGTCAGGGTGATTAGCAAAAAAGTCAGCGTCCAGTAACCGGTGACATGGCTGATTTTTTCGATGGGATTGGCGCCCAGTTTGCCCAGATATGCGCCGATGCTTAACTTGAGCAGCGGGATCAAGGCCAGCAAAAACACCCCGGCTTTAATCCGGCCCACGATTTTGTTGTCGAGATTTTTAATCGCCATGCGCCTAGAAGTATTTGCTCAAATCCATGCCGGCGTACAGTGGCGCCACTTCATCCGCGTAGCCATTGAACATCAGGGTTTTGCGTTTTAAAAATTCGCCGATACGGCGTTCCTTGGCCTGGCTCCAGCGCGGGTGATCCACCTCCGGATTCACGTTGGCGTAAAAACCGTATTCGTTGGGGCCGGTCCGCATCCAGCTGGTAACAGGCTGTTGTTCCAGCAAACGGATGCCGACGATGGACTTGGCGCTTTTGAAACCGTATTTCCAAGGTATCACCATCCGGATTGGCGCGCCGTTTTGATTGGGCAACACGTCGCCGTAAAGACCCAACGTCAATAATGTCAGGGGGTGCATGGCTTCGTCGATGCGCAGGCCTTCCCGGTACGGCCAGTCCAGCACGGTGGATTTTTGCCCGGGCATTTGCGCCGGATCGTGCAGGCTGACGAACTCGACATATTTGGCGTTGCCGGTGGGTTCCACCCGTTTCAGCAGTTCCGCCAGCGGAAATCCCAGCCACGGCACCACCATCGACCAGGCCTCCACGCAACGCAAGCGGTATATGCGCTCTTCCAGGGGCGCCATTTTTAAAATGTCGTCGATATCGAAGACTTTGGGTTTATGTACTTCACCTTCGACCGACACGCTCCAGGGCCGGGTTTTCAAGCTGCCGGCGCGGGCGGCGGGATCTTCCTTGCCGGTGCCGAATTCGTAGAAGTTGTTGTAGGCCGTGATGGCTGTCAGCGGGGTTAATTCCTCCTCCGCGCCGTAGGTGGACTTTTTCAAGTCGCCGAACGAGCCGGCGGCCCGGGTCGTCTGCGGCAATAAGGCCGCCAAAGCCGCGCCGCCGGCGGTTTGCATGAATTTGCGGCGGGCGTAAAACAGGGCCTTGGGGGTGATTTCCGAAGCGGGTATCGCTGGCGCTTTATAGGGTTTCATGTTGCGTTCCTCGGCAATAAAAATGGGTGGGCCGGCGATTTCCGTTTCCGGCAGTGTACGTTAACAGCGGATAAAATTTTCGTAATCAAGTTTCGCTCGACTCGCGCGCTGAGTAAGCTGAAGCCGCCCTTGGCGAGCCTGAAAAGCCGTTCAGGGTTGCTCGGTGCTTCCATCCGGGCGGGAAAGCCCGGCCAAATAGCGGAACAGGCCGGTGCAATCGAAAACGATCAATTCAGTCGATCGTGCCGCCCGCATGGCTGTTCGCACCGCATCGGCATGCAAGCCGCTGTCGTCCACCAGAATATCCAGGCGGCCCCAATAGGCGGTCAGCACGTCGCACAGGCTTGTCATCTGGTCGGGCTGGGCAACATCGGCTTGAAATATCATGGCTTGGCCGCGCTTATTGCGGATACGCTCGGCCAGTTGTTCAGCCCGATGCCGCTGCTCCGAATAATTCAGCATGACTTTGGTGCCCGCCTCGGCCAAGGCTTCGGCCGCGGCGGAAGCCGCCGGCGAGGTGGCGGCAAGTACCAGGGCGATGCGGCCCCGCAAGGGCTGAATTAATTCGGCGGCGGGCACGCGGCTCTCCAAGCTCAGCCGCAAAAAAGCCGTGGTTTCAGCCAGGCGTCGAGCGAGCATTTGCCGGGGCCGTGCAGTATGCAAACCAGCAGCATCACACCCCAAACCTTATGTTGCTCGATACCGGCGGAGCCCAGCTCCGGGTATGAAATAACCGCGACGATATTAAACAGAAACAGCAGTGCGGCGGCACTGCGTCCGCGCCAGCCCAAAGCCAGCAATACCGGCCCGCACAGTTCGATCGCCGTTCCCAGAATCGCCGCCGTTTCAGGCGGCAGCAAGGGCACCGCGTATTCGTACTCGAATAAGTACAAAGTGCTGTCCCAATTTCGCACTTTCAGCAAGCCGGAGATCCAGAAGGCATAAGCCACCCAGCAGCGCAGCAATAAATCGCCGAACGGGCTTGCGCGATTAAGCATGTATGCCAGCTTGGTCAGGTAATTCAGTGGACTGCGACTTACCGGTTTATAGTCGTTGATACCGAGTGTGTTCATAATGCATGATCCTGTTAAACAAAGTAAAACCCGCTCAGCAAACCTTTCGATAAACCGTCCCGCAAAAGGGCTTGCGGCGCGAAATCGGCTTGCCTGGCCATGGCTGTTTCGACCGCTTGCACCAGACAGTCGCCGGCGGCCAGCGCGGACAGGCACAGGTACTCGGCCTCGCTCAAGCGCTGTATGTTCACCTCCAGATTCGGGCGGAACAACAGCAGCCGGCAGCCACCTTGGTCGAGATCGATCAAGCCGCTGTCTGTATCATCGGGCTGATTGACCAGCCAGATACGGTCTATCGGATACCTCGACGCCAACAGCCGGACGCTCGGATGCAGCTTGAAAGCCAGCCGGACATGGTTGGCCGGAGCTATAAGCGCCAAATCAGCAGACGTCAGCGGTGTGGCATTTTCCGCATGGTAAGCCTGGTGAAACGACCATTCCAGCCGGGCAATGTCCGGCAAATACGCCAAGCCGCGCGCGTCGGTAAATCCGGCGATCAGATCAGCAAACTCGCCGCCAAACTCCAGCAAACAGGCGGATTTTGGCGGCCGACTGGCGATGTAGGCACGGGCAAGACGTTGGAAAAAGCCCTCGCCCACCAGGCGGTTGACGACCGGGTAGACATCCCGCAAGGCTTCCGTCAGTCCGGACAGCGTGTTGTGGCGGTAAATGGCTAGCCGTCGCGCTGGTTCCAAGCCATTAGCCACGATGCCGTCCGGTACATCCTCGGATTCCCGGAAGGCGAAGCGGGCAAAATCCCGTTGCGTGTCATGCAGCCTGTTCATAATTTTGCCTCATGTAAGTGTCAGCTCGTGCCGCTTGCTCAACCAGGACTTGCCAACTCGGCAAATCCGCGTCCCATTCGATCAACGTGGGCCGCTTGCCGATGATACGCAATGCCGCTTGGTAAAGTTGCCACACCGCCTCGCACACCGGCCGGTCGTGGGTATCGATCAAAATACCGCGTTCGCCGGCAGCGTTCCGGCTATGTCCAGCCAAATGCATTTCCGCCACCCGCGCCGCATCGATGCCGCGCAGATAGGCCAAAGCATTCCAGCCGTGGTTTTGGCAGGACACGTAAACGTTGTTCACGTCCAGCAAAATGCCGCAGCCGCTTCGTTTGCTCAGTTCGTTGAGGAATTCGGCTTCGCCATAGCTGGAAAAGCGGTACTCGAGGTAACTGGACGGATTCTCCAGCAGAATTTGCCTGCTCAAGAAATCCTGCACGCGGGAAATTCGCGTCGCTAGATGCGTCAATGCCGCGTCCGTATAGGGTATCGGGGCAAGATCGTTTAAATAGCGGCCAGCAAAACTATTCCAGGCTAAATGCTCCGACACCAGCGCCGGTTCGATGCGGGTTATCAACTCCTTGAGTTGCCGCAGGTGCCGGCTGTCCAGTTCGTCAACCGAGCCCAACGACATCCCTACGCCATGCAGGCTGAGCGGGTAATCGTTGCGCACTGCTTCCAGATACCTCAACGGTGCTCCACCTTTACCGAAATAGTTTTCGCTGTGTACTTCAAACCAAGCCACTGCGGGCTGCTCATTCAACACGTCGCGATAATGGCGGGAGCGCAGCCCGATTCCGGCATTGGCCGGAATCGCAGCTGTTGCCACGCGCATGTGGGGAGCTTGAATCGACTGCGCCATGACAGACTCAGCCTACATGCCGGACGGCATTTCCAGACTGCCGCCGACGATACGCTCGCAGGTGCCCGCGGGAAGGGCGATAAAGGCATCCTTTTGATTGTCCATGATGGCATGTCCCGCGCAGGCGTTGGACAGGGTTTTGCAGTCGTTTTTACCGGCTTTGGCGACGCCGTAGCATTTTTCGTGATCAGGCTTGTCGGCGGCGAATGCCTGACTCTGCGCGCCTAAGGCGCTCAATGCAAGCAGTGTGGCTAAGGTGGTGGATACGGCAGGGTTAGCAGATTTCATGGGTGTTCTCCAAAAGTTAGAATTTAGAAGTGTCGCCGGTAAGCACCGACTGACACATCCCTATATGGCAAGCCGCGTGCCAAATACGCGTCATAAAAAAATTACATTTAAAATCATGGTGTTGAGGTGTTTATGCATGGGTTTCGGTTTGACGCGTGCATTTTTGGTGTCACCAATAGTGGTGGATACCGCCAATGTTGGTGGCCTGGTTTGGTGGGGAGGATTAGAATGCCGGCGGCGTTTATTTTGTTGTTTAACCCCAGGCAAGGTGTCGGCATGGCAACACAACCCGTGGATTTAAATGAGTTATCCATACTGCAGGCAGTGGTGGAAGGTACAGTGCTGGCCACTGGGGACGATTTCCTGCGTTCGCTGGTGCGCAATCTGTGTCTGGCTACCGGTGTTGCTAACGGCTTTATTGCGGAATTTACCGAGGCTAAAACCCGGGTAAGGTCTCTGGCCTTCTGGGCGGACGGCGAATTTCTACCGCAACAGGAATGGGAGCTATCCGGCACACCCTGCGAGGATGTGCTGCGCGGCAATCTATGTCATTACCCATCCGAACTTAGCAAGAAATTCCCGCACGAAGAAGGGGTGGAAAGCTATTTGGGCGTGCCCTTGCAAGACAGCGAAGGTCAGATTCTCGGCCATCTGGCGTTGTTCGGCCAACAACCGATGCCTGAACAACCCCGTTTGCTGTACACCTTCAAGATTTTTGCCGCCCGGGCCGCCGCGGAACTGAACCGATTACGCATGGAAACGCAACTACGGCTCAGCGAAAAACGTTATCGGGAGCTGTTCGACGAAGCGCCGATTGCCTATGTACACGAGGATAGAGATAGCCGTTTTCTGCAGGCCAATCAGGCGGCGCTGCGCATCCTGGGCATCAGTCCCGAACAAGTGCCCGGTATACGGGGTATTTCCCTGGTACCCGATACCCCCGACGCCCAGGCCCGGCTGCGAGCGGCATTCGCCTGCGTGGAAAAAGGTACCGACAGTGCCGGCGTGGTGCTGGAATTGCGCCGCAAGGATAATGGTCGGCCTGTCTGGATCCAGTGGTGGTCGAAAACCGATCCCAGCGGCCAATTCATGCGTACCCTGTTTATCGACATTACCGAGCGGGTACTGATGGAACAGGCGCAAGCCCGGCTGCAAGCGCAAAATCTGTATTTGCAGGAAGAAATCAAGTCGGCGCATAACTTTGACGAGATCGTTGGCCGCAGTCCGGCCTTGCGGTCGTTATTGAATCAGGTGCAACGCGTCGCCCAAACCGATGCCTCGGTATTGATCCAAGGTGAATCGGGTACGGGCAAGGAATTGATTGCCCGCGCCATCCATTCCGCCAGCAAACGTAAAAACCAACCTTTGATCAAAGTCAATTGCGCGGCGCTGCCGTCCAATTTAATCGAGAGCGAATTGTTCGGCCACGAAAAAGGCGCATTCACCGGCGCGGTGAATAAACGCATCGGCCGCTTTGAGCTGGCGGAAGGCGGCACGCTGTTTCTGGACGAAATAGGCGAAATTCCGCTGGATATGCAGGTGAAATTGTTGCGGGTTATTCAGGAGCGCGAGTTCGAACGTGTGGGTGGCCAAACGTCGATCAAGATGAATGTGCGGGTCATTACCGCCACCAACCGTAATCTGTTGCATGAGGTTGAGGCAAAAAACTTTCGCGAAGATTTATTTTACCGCTTGAACGTGTTTCCGTTGACTACCCCACCTTTGCGCGAGCGGCTGGAAGATATCCCCTTGTTGGTGGATTTTTTGCTTGGCAAATTCGCCCCGAAAATCGGCAAGAAAATAACTTCGGTCAGTCTTGGGTCCATGCGGCGTCTGCAGCAATACCGCTGGCCTGGCAATATCCGCGAACTGGAAAACGTCATAGAGCGGGCCGTCATTCTGGCCGACGGAGCCGTTCTGGAGATAGGGGCCGATCAGTTGCCGGGCAGCTCGGATGCTCGCCACCCGGATTCGCCGCAAACAAACGATGCCAGTCTCGATACGATAACCAGGGAGCATATACTCAGCGTTCTCGAGCAAACCCGCTGGGTCATCGAAGGCTCGAAAGGCGCGGCAAGGCGGCTGAATCTCAAGCCCAGTACGCTACGTTATCGCATGCAAAAGCTTGGTATTGCCAAGACGGGGCAATGAGGTATTTGGCTTTTATCCAAGCAGTTGTTTTGGTGGCGCTGATTTGAAAGGGGGCTTATGTGCCAGGCTAAGACCTTTATCCGTTTTTACCGCTTCACTTTTCGATACAGAAAGTGAAATAACTTCTAATATCATAGCCTTATGCGTATTACTCTGAAAGTCACGCGGCAACCGCCCAAAAACTAACGACATAACGCCGTTGACTTTCATATGTCGGGGTGATTGCCAGGCCTTCATGAGCGTTACTCTGAAAGTAAAAATCGGGCGGGTACGGTTGCTTGTTGGACAGGCGTCGGCAGCAAGGATACTGCCGACGAGCCTACACGGACGTATTTACGGCGTCCTGTCCGGCGAGGAACCGTGCCCAGCTGCACTACTTTCATCTGCCGGGGCGATGCCCAGCCTTCATGAGCGTTATGGTGTAACATGGGTGTAACGGGTTAAGAAGCAATAGAAAACTTCTTCGGTTAATTTTTCAACCAGCCATCCGCGCTAATTCACTCAGGCTCCGCCAAAATGACTCGAATGGTTTCAAGCGTCATCAGCAATGTCATGGGCTGAAGCGGCGAGTTAACAAAACCACGTGACAGATAGAATTGTTTCGCCGGTTCAGACAACGCATGCACTAATAACGCAAATACCCCCGCATCACCGGATACATTGACCGATCTCAGCATGGCGTCCCGCAACAGAGCTTGGCCAAGGCCTTGATTGTGATAGCGCTGATCCACAGCGAGTCGACCCAATACCAAAATAGGCAATGGGTTGGGCATATTTCGCCGCATACCTTTCGGCGCGAGCTCATGACTGATCGCACCTGTTGACAAACAATAGTAGCCAACCACTTGCGAATCAGCGCAGACTACAAAGCACCGAGATGCGCCGGATGCGTGATTTTTAAGTGCCCGTTTTTTTAGCCAATCATTTAATGATGGCTCGCCACAGTCGAAATTCGTCAGCTGATGAGTTGCGGCAACGGGTTCAGGTTTCGAAAGCGACAAGGGAATCATTGATCCCAAGGGGCTTTTGTCTTTAGCAGGCGACGCAGTTTATCCGTTGGCGGCAATGGTTGATCGAGCAAGGTTTGAAATTGTGCAAACGTACCCTCGTCGACGGTAAAAAATGCTTGGTCAAGCAGCACATCTTCTGCTTCTCGACAGGCGGCTTCCAACATAAAGTCTGACCGACTGCGACCCAGCCGTTCCGCGGCTTGATCAATCAGGTCTCGTTGCTTGGCTTTAGCACGGATATTGATAGATACGGATGGTGTTTCGTTGGTGTGAGCTTGTATCATGGCAGCCCCTTATGTGTGTCAATTTATAATACAGTCTTGTGTAGAAATTTTCTACACATTGGCATTGTCGCATATGCCAGTTCAGATTGGATACGTTTTCACTATGCACACAAGCCGGCTAAGCGTTGTTGGCGGATTAGATGGCAACGTTGGAGCGGAATATGCACCTTTGTTTTCCCTTGCTTTGCCGCTTCACTTTCCGATACAGAAACTGCCGAAAATTTCACCTAGAAGATCGTCCGGGGTGAATTCTCCGGTGATTTCGGATAAATGGCTTTGGGCCAGTCTTAGGTCTTCGGCGACTAGTTCCGGGGCCTGGTTTTTGAGCTGGTGGTCGGCGTTTGCCAGTGCTTGTTGCGCCAGATTCAGGGCTTGCAGATGGCGGCGTCGGGCGATGAAGACGTTGTCGCCGGTTTCGCCGAAGCCGACGCTATTCTTCAGGTATTGTTTCAGCAACTCCAGGCCGGCGCCGGTTTTTGCCGACAAATAAATTTCGGTGCCGTGTTCGCGCTGGACGATATGCGGCGCTTGTCCAGACAGGTCTATCTTGTTGAATATCCGTGTGACGTCGATGTCGGCTGGCAGTTTGTCCACCATGGCTATGTTTTCGCGGTCCGTACTGTCCATCAGCAGTAAAACTTTGTCGGCGGTCTCGATTTCTCTATGCGCGCGGCGGATGCCTTCCTGTTCGACAATGCTATCGCTGTCGCGCAGGCCCGCGGTGTCGATGATGTGCACGGGCATGCCGTCGATTTGGATGCGTTCGCGCAATACGTCGCGGGTGGTGCCGGCAATGTCGGTGACTATGGCGGCATCGTGGCCGGCCAGTGCGTTTAGCAGGCTGGACTTGCCGGCGTTGGGTTTACCCGCCAGCACCACGCTGATACCGTCGTGCAGTAAGCGGCCCTGGCGGGCGGTGGCGTGTATGGATTGAATTTTGGCCCGCAGCTGTTCGATTTTACCGGCCACCATGCCGTCGCTGAGAAAGTCGATTTCTTCGTCGACAAAGTCTATCGCGGCTTCGATATACACTCTCAGTTCGATCAGTTCGTCTATCAGTTCGTTGATTCGGTCCGAGAATACCCCCCGCATCGATTGCTGGGCCGAGCGCACGGCTTGCTCGGTGCCGCTGGTGATCAGATCGGCAATGGCTTCGGCCTGGGCCAGGTCGATTTTGTTGTTTAGAAACGCCCGTTGGCTGAATTCGCCGGGATTGGCCGGCCGCGCGCCCAGGCTCAACACCCGGCGTAGCAGCATGTCCAGAACCACGCTGCCGCCGTGGCCTTGCAGTTCCAGTATGTCTTCGCCGGTAAAGGAGGCCGGGCCGGGAAAATACAAGGCCAGACCGGAGTCGATGACGCCGGAGTCGGCATCGTGAAAATGGCTAAAGCGGGCGTAGCGGGGCTTGAGGGTTTTGCGGGTGATTTGGCGGCCGATGTCGAATGCGGCTGGCCCGGAAATGCGGATGATGCCGACACCGCCGTTACCCGGCGGTGTGGCGATGGCGGCTATGGTGTCGCCGGTGCTCATCCGTTTCTAGTGATGGTGATGCGAGTCTTCCGCCAGTACGTGTTTGGTGATGTACCACTGTTGGATGATAGACAAGCTGTTGTTGCAGATCCAGTACACGACCAAGCCGGAGGGGAAGAACAGGAAGAACACCGTGAACACAATGGGGAACATTTTCATGACCTGGGCTTGCAACGGATCGACCGGAGCGGGATTCAGGCCTTGCTGAATCTTCATGGTGATACCGTAAAGAATCGGCAGCAGGTAGAAGGGGTCTTGCGCGGACAGGTCCTGTATCCACAGCATGAAATCGGCCTGGCGCAATTCCACGGTTTCGATCAGTACCCAATACAGCGAAATGAATACCGGAATTTGTACCAGCATGGGCAGACAGCCGCCCAGCGGGTTGACCTTTTCCCGTTTATACATGGCCATCATTTCGGTATTGAATTTCTGTCTGTCGTCGGCATAACGCTCTTGCAATTCCTTCAGCTTGGGTTGAATCTTGCGCATCTTGGCCATGGACTGGAAACTGGCCTTGGACAGCTTGAAGAACAGGGCCTTGATGAAGAAGGTGACGCCCAGAATGGCAACGCCCCAGTTGCCGACGAAGCTGTATATTTCGTTCAGCAGCCAGTAAATCGGTTTGGCGATGATGGTCAGCCAGCTGTAGTCCACAGTCAGTTCCAGGCCGGGGGCAAGGGCCTCCATGAGCGGCTGAATTTTGGGGCCGACAAACATTTGCGCGTTGAAAACGCCTTCGCTGGAAGGTTGCACGGTAAGGTCTTGCGAATAGGAGCCGATTACGAAGCGGCCTTCGTTAAGCGCCTTGGTATAGAAATGGTTTTCCTGATCCGCCGGTGGAATCCAGGCGCTGGCGAAATAATGCTGGATGAATGCGCTCCAGCCGCCTTGGCTGGCGACATCCAGGTTGCCGTCGGTCATGTCTTCGTATTTGATTTTTTGGTACTTGTCTTTTTGGGTGTAAATCACACCGCCGGAATAGGTTCTGATGAAGTTGTTGCCGCTTTTGTCGCTGTGCTCGACGCGCAAGAGTTGATTGTATTGGCGGCCCGCCCAGGGTTTTCCAGACTGGTTGCTGACCTTATGGCTTACATCGACCGCGTAACTGCCGCGTTTGAAGGTAAAGGTTTTGGTGATGCGCAGGCCTTGCTCGTTGGTCCAGGTCAGCGGAACGTTCAGCTCGTCCTGGCCTTCCTGTAATTCGTAACTGGTTTTTTCACTTTGGTATTGGGCATGGTGGTCGGGCGCGCCGGCGGATTCGCCGCTGGCAACCAAGCCGCTTTGAGCCAGAAACAGTTTTTCCGGATTGGCGTCGAACAGGCGGATGGGCGACAAATCTCTTTCCGGAGCTTGCATGCCTATCAGTTCCCAGGCCTTGTTAACGTAGGTATTTTCTTTTTCGTGCGGGTATTGCAGCAGGTCGAGGTTGCGCAGTGTACCGCCCACTGGATCGATTTCCAGGGCAAATACGTCGGTTTTGATCCGGATGATGCGTGCGTTGGATTCGGTTGCCGTGGCTGCTTGCCGGGTATCTTGGGCTTGGACGGAGTCGGCGGACGAAGCAATATCGTTGCCTCCGGCTACCGTGGGAGTGTCCGAGACGATGGCTTTCGGTTTCGGGCCGTAGTCAATCTGCCATGATTCCCAAAGCATGTAGGAGATCATCAACATCGCCATGACAAGTACAAATCTAATGTTATCCATTGTTTATTTACTCAATTTTTCCGGAACAGGATCGATGCCACCTTCGTGGAACGGGTGGCATTTTAATAATCGTCGAAGCGTGAGGTAGGAGCCCTTGGCGGCGCCATGCAGCTGGATTGCCTCCAGGCCATAACTTGAGCAACTGGGATAGAAACGACATCTCGGTCCCAGGAGGGGGCTAATGAAGTATTTATAAACCTTGATCAGGGTTATGAGCAGGAATCGCATCGATCCACCAATTTAAGCCAATGCCTTTCCAGTGACTTCCTCAATATTTGCAGGTCAGCGGTTGCCGCGTCGCCGCGCGCCAAAACCACAATATCTATATTGACAATCAGTTGTTTTTGCAGGCGGAAGCTTTCCCGAACAGTTCTTTTAATGCGATTCCGCGCGACTGCTTTTTTAATGGCTTTTTTGGCGATGGCCAGTCCCAGCCGCGGGTGCGGCAGGGGGCTATTGGTCGCCAACACGGTAAAATACTTGTCAGACGATTTTACTGGGTTTGCAAAGACATTTTTATACTCGGCGGGCGTCCTGAGCCGATATAAATCGGGAAAGCCGAAGTCTTCGGCCAACAATTAGACTGTCAAGGAAGCGCGACCTTTCGCTCTGCGCGCATTGATGACCTTGCGACCGCCCACGGTTGCCATTCTGGCGCGGAAGCCGTGAGTTCTTACACGTTTCAATTTGCTGGGTTGGTAGGTTCTTTTCATGGGAGTTTGCCTTATTAAATAAAACGGATAAAAAAGGCTGCGGATAATACGTTAAGCGCCGGATACTGTCAATTTGACTTGGGCTTATCAAGTTGGTAATACAGCAGATGCGGTATACTGTATTCGGAGTTTTTCATCAAAATAGCAGGAGTGTCGACATGAAAACAGTTAACCTTTTGGTTTCATTGATAGCGGGAGTATCGGTGGCGGGTTGCGCGGCGACCACGGGTTGGCGACCCACCGTGGATACATATAATGACAGGAATGCCTATAGACTGGAGCAGGACATGCATGAATGCCAGCAATTGGCATCCCAAGCAGCCAGTTCCGTTAAGGAAACAGCCACGGGCGCCGTGGTGGGTGGCTTGATCGGCGCGGCGGGCGGCGCGGCGATTGGCGCCGTGACCGGTAGTCCGGGCAAGGGGGCGGCTATCGGTGCCGCCGCCGGCGGTATCGGCGGGGCCGCCAAGCAAGGCATACAATCCGACGACGGTTATAGAAATGCATATCGAAGCTGCCTGCGGCAGCGCGGTCACACGGTGCTCAACTGATTTTCCCTTCGCGATGACGGGCAATCGATGCCTTCGCTTACCCGTCATCGTTGACGTCATGGCGCCAGGAAATAACGCTGGCGCATCTCGGCTCCGCCACCTCCCCCAGATCCGATTTTCGCGCCGACGGACAGGCGGGCGGGCTTCGCCTCGCGGGAATGTCGGATGCATTGCATAAAACGACATGCGATTTAGTTTTTTTGCGAAAAAGGCCTAGAATTTACCTGGAAAATAAAAACAAGGTGTGGACACATGAAACCCGGTATTACCCCCAATAAAACAGAACATAAGTTGGCAGAGGAGGATTTCATCGTCTCCAAGACCGACAAATCCGGCAGGATAACCTACGCCAACCGGATATTCATGGAGATAGCCGGCTACCCGGAGCATGAACTGCTGGGCGTGCAACATAACATCATTCGTCACCCGGATATGCCGAGAGGGGTGTTCCGCTTTATGTGGGATACCCTGAAAGCCGGCGAGGAGTTTTTCGGCTTCGCCAAAAACATGTGCGCGGACGGCGGTTTTTACTGGGTGTTTGCCAATATCACGCCGGACTATGACAAGGACGGCAAACTGCAGGGCTATTATTCCGTGCGCCGCAACCCGCCGCGCTCGGCGCTCGAGGCGATTACACCCATTTACAACGAAATGTTGGCTATCGAAAAGAACGCTTCCGTTAAGGAAGCACCGGGGAGGTCGTTGGATTATCTGTTTGACGTGGTCAAACAATCCGGTGCCAAAAGTTATAACAATCTGGTGTTGCAACTATACAAACCGAACGGAGTGTCGAAATGAAGCGAAGCAATGCCAACATTCCCTTTCTGAAAACCCGGATCGGTTACGCGGTTGCCGGGATTTTGTTTTTTGCCCTGGCATTGTTCGTTTATTGCCTAGCGTCATCGGGGTTTACCTGGGTGGCGTTGGCCCTGACCATTCCTCATCCCGTCATAGCCTGGTATATCTGGAAAATCGCCAAGCAAAACCTGGAGGTGCTGGAGCGCATGGAAAAGGTTCTGGAGTTGACCAACCAGGGCGAGCTATACCACCGCATCACCGGTACCCGAGGCCTGGGTGAAGTGGGCAAGGTGGCCTGGGAACTCAACGAAACCCTGGATATCATCGAAGCGTATTTCAAGGAAATCAATACCTGCTTCAGGGAAGCCGACAAGGGCAATCACGACCGCTATGCCTTGGGGGACGGCTTGCCCGGTTTGTTGAAGCAATCCACCAAGAACATCAATTTCGCCTTGGGGCATATGAATGAGAATGCCCGCCTGATGGTGAAAAGGCGCCTGTCCGCCGGCCTGCATTCCTTGAATACGGCCAATTTGTCCGGCAATTTAAAAGCCTGTCAAAACGATTTGATCGGCATTACCGAACAATTGCAAAAGGTGGAAAACATCACCATGGAAACCGGCCGGAACGCCGACGACAGTCTGGGTACCGTCGAACAGATCAGTTCGTCGCTGCAAAACATCAATTCCACCGTGCATTCGGTCTCCGAAGTGATTACCGCCTTGATCAACGACAGCAAAAAAATTACCGAATCGTTATCGATGATTACCGGTATCGCCGACCAAACCAACTTGTTGGCCTTGAATGCCTCCATAGAGGCGGCCAGGGCCGGCGAACACGGTCGCGGTTTTGCCGTGGTGGCCGACGAGGTGAAAAATCTGTCCGAACATACCAAAAATGCCGCGCTGGAGGTATCGAAAACCCTGCGGGCCTTCAACAAACGGGTCGAACGCATGCATCAGGAAGCGGAAAGTTCGTCTTCCCTGTCGCAGGAAGTCATGCAGCAGGTCAGTTCGTTCAGGCATCAGTTTTCGGGTTTGTCGGATTCGGCCAAGGCGTCCGTGGGCTTCATAACCTATGCCAAGGATAAATCCTTCGGTTTGCTGACCAAGCTGGATCACATCATTTATAAACAAAACGGCTATATTGCCATCGAGCACACGGAAGATTGCCCGCAATATCACGCCATCAAGGTGGATAACCATAACTGTCGGCTGGGCAAGTGGTATTACGAAGGCATAGGCTACGAAAAATTCAGGACTACCGAGGCCTACAGCAAACTGGATTTGCCGCATCTGGATGTACATCAATCCACGCAGTTGGCCTATGAGCTTTCCAGGGGCGATTGGGTGAACGATTCGTTCAAGCTCGACGAAATCATCAAACAAATGCACGCATCGGAAGCCGCCAGCAGTCTGGTCATGCAATACATCGATGAAATGGTGGAAGAAAAGAATAGACTGAAGTAGCTTAACCTTCGACAAACGGGCGGCCCGCATGGGCCGATGCCGAATAGGGATGCCGGCGCGGAAAGCCCGGATAGCTCGCCAGCTATCCGGGCTTTTTTCATTCGGATGTTTTTGCCGGCAAGGAGGCGGTCTTATGCTTCCAGATGCCGCCCCGCGCAAAGCAGGACCAGCCCCATTGCAGCCAATTCAACAGCGCCAAGGCCATCCATAAAGACCAGCCCAACATCAACAGGCGATAAACCGTCAACGGCAGGGCTATTACGGTTGCGGTCGGCAAACTGGCCGTGCTGTGGTCTTGGTACCAGTTCAAGTTTTGCGGCGTGGATTGATTGCCGGTAATTTGCATATCCGGTGCGCCGAGTAGGCCTTGCTGGACGGCGCTAAATAACAATGACACCGAAAGCAGTGTCAACAGCCCCAAGCCGACTTGCGCCAGATTAAAATAGCCCCGGGTTTGCGGGCTGAATTTTTCCCGCCAGCCCAGCGCAAAAATCCAGCCGACCACCACTAGGCCGGCGGCAATATGGATTTGGCTCAGGCCCAGCAGCAATAAAAACCAATGCCGGGTTTTTAACGGGGTCAGGTTGGTTTTGTCCAGGCCTGCGGCCAATAGCAACAAGACGGGCAGTAAACCCCAAATCAACGCGGCTGGGCCGAATTTGGGGCCGAAGGTCAACAGCACCCATCTATCCTCGCCGGAACTGACTCGGAGATGGCTGTTGACGCTGGCAATGCCCAAATCGACCTCCGGGGTAGTCAATAGCGGGGATTGTTCGCTCGGGGTTTGCCAGCTCAGAGCAATTTGTTGCGCGCCCGGTCGTATCGGCAGGGTCACGGTCCGCTCTTTTTGCCGCACCGGTTGAACCACACCGTCGATAGCGACACTTTGCAGCACGGCTTGCGGCGGCAAAAGCAGGTTGTGTTGGCCCCCCTTGGAACTCCGCAACTGAATTTCCAGACTGACCTGTTGACTGCGCTTACCCGGAACGACGCTCAGCTGGCTTTTGTCTATGGTCAGGGTCGAGCCCGGCACGGCTTGCGGCCGGCTGATATGCAGGCTTACGCTTTCGCCCGGCCAGGGTCGCCATTCCGGCAACCATGCGCCCTGTTGATCCTGATGATGCACTACGGCGATGCCGCTGGGCTGTAAATGCCAGATCGGGCTGACGTCGGCGCGCCACAATTCGCTCCAAGCCGGATTGTCGGCGGCGGTCAGTTGCAACTGTTCGCGTTTTTCCAGCAGCGATTGCCATTCCAGGCTGGTTTGGCCGGCCGGCAGGTTGACCAGCACCTTGCCATCCTTGACGCGAATTTGGGCGCTGGTGACGGCTTCGCCCGCCAACAGCGGCAGCTCCAATACCACTGGGCCGTCGCTGCCGGCCAGTTTGACCACCCGGGTGGCGATGCGCCAGTCCAGGCCCAGTTGCAGGGTTCTTTCAATCCGCACAAAGGCCGGCATGGCGGTTTGCGGCGTATGATCGGCGGCTTGATTCGCCTCGGGGTTCAGCCTGGTAAATTCCAGTTGCGGGCCGGTTTTTCCGTCCTCGTAAAGCCCGTCGACCCGCCAGCCCTCGCTGTCGATTTGCGTTCGTTGCGGTGGCAAGGCCAACGGTAAGGTGAATTTGTATTGGGGGGTATGCCGGCCTCGTAATATCACCTGGTGCACGCCCCGCTCCAGACCTAGCCAAAGTGTGCCGTCGTCTTGTCTGAGCAGGGTTTGGGCGGGATGGCCGTCGTTGCTGATCTGCTCGGGAAACCACTGCTTCAGTTGAGCCGGCAAGGGCAGTGCAAGCGCTTCCCTCGCGTGAATCGACAGCTCGATCCGCATGTCGTCCGGTTTGATATGGATAGTCATATCGGCTATTTGCGCGCAGGACGGCAGGCATTCGGGCGCCCGCAGCAGCCGGGCTTTCAATTGATCCAACAGTGCCTGATCGGGCATGTCGGCCCAACTGTCTCCCGTGGGAGCGACCAGCAGCGGCAACAGCAGCCAGGCTGTCAAGTTAGGCCAGCCGATACGCCATTGCTTATCGATCAAGTTGAGCATTTTTAAGCTCAACAACGCGGCCAGTAGGGCTTGCAGAATGTGCAGCAACAAGTTCCAGGTCGGCGACAAATACCACAGCCGGAGCTGTTGTTGGCTGTCTACCGCGCCGTTCCAGGACAAATGCACGGTTTGCCATTGCCATTGCGGGAGGCCGGGGCCGGTTTGCAAATTGGCTTCCGGGTCGATGCGGTCGAAGTTGGCGGCGCCGACGGCGTCGGCCACGGAGGAATAGGCCTTGCCCATCAGTTTTCTGGCTACCCGTGGCGCGGATGAGGCGGGCGCGGCCATGGACAAACTTTCCTCGGCATAGTCCTCGCCGGCCACCATGCCTTGGGCAGCATACGGACTGGGTTGAATCGGTTGCCAGGGCCGTTCCAGTTGCGGATAAATCCCGAAGCGGATTTGCGCGATCATGAAGGGAATCACGATGATCGCCAGACCGAGCCAACACAGGTTTCGATACCACTTGACCCAGCGGGAAAAACGATTCTCCGGCAAGGCTTTCAACAAGGCCAGGGCCGCCAGGGTATGCAGCCATATCCATTGGGGGGCTTCCGTCTCGTGCCAGAACAGGGTCAGGCTTAACAAGGCCAGCAGACCCCATTGCCAACACCACAGACGGGTAACCGCCAACGCCACGATCAAGACTAAAAACAGATCCAGCAAACTCCAACGGCTCAGCCAGCTGTCGGGATCGTTGTCCACTCCGCCCACGGCCAGCAGGCGCCAGCCGGGCGGAATGTTCAATTCCGCTTGCGCGCTTTGGAAGGATTCTTGCCAGCCGACTGCATTCAGCTGGGTAATGCCGGCTTCAATTCTGCTGTCGGCTTGCAATTGAATGTCGCCCCGGCGCACTTCAACGCCTTGCCGCTTATCGCTCAATTGAGTGATCAGTTGATTTTGGCCGTTCAGCAGAACTTGCCCCAAGCGGGTATCGGTCAAGGCATTCAAGCGCCAGTCCCGGCTCATTTTGCCGTTGATTTGGTCGCTGACGCTATAACCGGCGCCGTCGAAGTCCAGCCAGAGCTTGCGTTGCAGGCTCAGTTGATTGGGCTCCGGTTCCGGATCGCCGCGGCGAATCAATTTAAACCGCATACTTTGTCCCTGTTTGATTTGATAAGTAGGCAGATGTTGCCATTCCTCGGGCAGGTTGGTTTGGCTGGGGTCCACCGCCGGCAAGGCCTCGATTTCCACCAAGCGCAGGCCCGGCATGGCTTGAAAGGCCCACAGTTCGGATTCCGGCCAAGTCGGGTCTTGAATGCTCAGGTCTAGTTGCGACAGGGCTTGCGGGTGGCGGGCCAGCAAGCCGATCCGCCAGTGGCCGGGGCGAACTTGCAGCAACAGACGACCATCGGCTTCCAGGCGCGCCGGCAGCGGGCTGTCCAGCAGAACGGGAATGAAGGATGGCAACAGAGCGTAAGGCAGACTGATTTCCCGCGCCCGGCCGGACACGTTCAGTTCCAGACGGGTGGACACCTGCAAGGGATTGTCGTCCATGATTTGTCTAAAGACTTGTATATCCAGACTATCCTGTTGAGTGGCGGCGGACGTGTCGATTTGGTTTCGCAACCATAGCGCGCCTTGGTCCAGGCGCGGATAGGCTACGGATTTACCGTTCAGGCTGAGCTGTATCAAACCGGAGTCGTCGGCGATAGCCAGACTTTCCGGCAGCTTGTCCCAATTGAATGTGCCGCTGACTTGATACTGCCCGGCCGGCATCCAAATGGCGGGTTTGTCTTGGCGGGCTGTCACCACCGCCGGCTTTTGGTTGATAGATACTTGTTGCGGCCAATGCCGGCTGTCGCCGGGCAGGCTTATCCAGGCGGGTTGATACAGGGTCCATTCGCCGCTGAAGCTGCCGTTTCCATCTTGCAATTCCAGCTTTAGCGGCCCCGGCCAGCTGCAGTTTTTTTGCTGAAAGTCGTTATGGAAAAACGGGCAGTCGAATTGCGCTTGATCAGACAAAACCCAGGGTATCCAGGCCTTTAAGACCTCCGGCACGGATTTGTCGTCAAACCCGGCGGCCGCATGAGGCTGACAAAGCAGCAACAGAAATAGCGTAAATATGCGAACGTGATTCATGTTTAGTGCTCCGGAGGCGAATGCAATGGCAATTGTAGTCAGAAATAGCGGTTAGAATGTTTCGGAACCATAATTTGCAATGTCTGAGCGATGCGATGCCGATGAATATGCCGGAGAGTGATGAGTGATGCCGAGTGCGGGGCGGATTCTGCTGTTGTGCTGTTCGATCTGGCTGGGCGGGCCGGACGTGGCGCGCGCGGAGCCGTTGAAAGCTGTCGAGCCCTGGGAATGGATCCATCGGCTGCGGGATTACTTGAGCGCGGATTCGGCAAGCGGATATCAGCCGAGTTTCAGTTCTCAACCCTTAAAGCAGGTCACCGAGTACATCGTCGGCGTGCATCCCTTGCATAACCCCAAGCGCTTGTTCGAAGTGTATGGGCCGATTGTCGAATACATCAATCAGCGGATGCCGGAGGTCGAGTTGAAACTGGAGGCGTCGCGCAATTATGAGGAGTTCGATAAAAAACTCTATGGCCGGCATTTTGCTATCGCCATGCCCAATCCATATCAAACTATCGGCGCCCTGAAGCATGGTTACCGGGTGTTCGGAAAAATGGCGGATGACGAGGATTTTCGCGGCATCATATTGGTGCGCAAGGATAGCGGTATCGACAGCGTGGCCGACCTCAAGGGCAAGGCGGTGGCCTATCCGGCCAAAACGGCGCTGGCGGCGACCATGATGCCGCAATATTTTTTGCATACTCACGGCCTGGATGTGAACCGGGATATCGAAAACCGTTATGTGGGTTCGCAGGAATCTTCGATCATGAATGTGTTGATGGGGGAAGTGGCGGCGGCGGCGACCTGGCCGGTACCGTGGAAATTATTTATGGCGGAACATCCGCAACAAGCCGGCGAATTGGTCGTGAAATGGCAAACCGAGCCGCTGCTAAACAACGCCTGGGTGGTGCGGGACGACGTACCCGCCGAAGTCGTCGATAAATTTTCCGGTTTCTTGTTTTCCTTGCGGGACAGCGAGAGCGGTCGCGCCATGCTGGCCGCCGTGCCCGTCTCGCGTTTCGAAGCCGCCGACAATCGAACTTATGCGCCGGTCCAGGCGTTTTTAGAACGCTTTTCCCAAACCGTGCATTCCGTTAGCCCGTGAATACTTTTTCCCGCTTTCGCCCTTGGCAGGTCTTGCGCCGCTTCGGCCGACAATCCCTGCACCGTCGGCTGGCGTTGGCATTCGGCGGGGTTTCCTTACTGATGATGTTGGGACTGGCCGGCTTGTTGCTGAAACAGCAACAGAATTTTCTGGATCAGGCCGGGATATTGCGGGCGCACACCCTGGCCAATAGCTTGGCAAACGGCAGCGGATCCTGGGTGTTGGCCAATGATGTGGCGGGTTTGCGGGAGGTGCTGCAAGGCTACGAAAAAACGCCTAACCTGATCAGAGCCTTGGTGCTGTCGCCGCGCGGGCAGGTGTTGGCCTCCAGCAGAAACGACGAGACCGGTTTATACGTCACCGATGCCCTAAGCCGGCAATTGCTGGAGCAAGTGACGCCGGAGCCCGCCTTGTTGCTGGCCGACCGGCATATGATAGACGTGGCCGCGCCCATTATGGTCAATCAGCGGCTGGTAGGGTGGGCCCGCATCGAACTGGATCAAAAAGCCACCCAGGCCAGTTTACGCAGGGTCGCCTGGGTCGGTTTGCAGTTCATTGCGGCGACCGTGCTGATTTTGTTGTTGGTGTCGCTGTGGTTGTCGAATAGCCTGATCAAACCCCTGCAGTCCTTGATGGCGGTGGCATCCGCGATAGAAACCGGCTCGCGTAGCGAGCGTAGCGAATTGCGCGGCGGAGACGAAATCAGCCAGTTGGGGCTATCCCTGAATCATATGCTGGATACCTTGGTGGCCTCGGAACAGCAGCTGGACCTGCTGAATCGGGTGTATGCGGCATGGACGGAGAGCGTGGCCGCCATTGTGCGGGATGCCGACGAGCGCAGCCTGTTGAAGCGCATATGCAATATTCTGGCGGAAAAAATTCAGTTGCGGCTGGTGTTTGTCGGCAGGCTGGACGCCACGGGTCGTGTCGTAATCGCGGCGCATAGCGACAATGAATCAAATTATGTCAGTAACTTGCATATCGATATCGACCCGGATTCGCCCTACGGTCATGCGGTATTGGCCAATGCCATACGCCAAAAGCAGGCCTGTATCCAGAACGACTTTTTGAGCGACGCCGGTACCCAAATCTGGCACAAGGCCGCCAGGGAGGCGGGGATAAAATCCGTTGCGGCGTTTCCCTTGCTGCGAAACCGGCAAATCTTCGGCGGCTTGGCGGTCTATGCCGAAAAAACGGATTTTTTTAGCGACAATATCATCACGCTGCTATCGGGTTTGGTCAACGATATGTCCTATGCCCTGGATAACTTCGACCGCGAGAGGCAGCGCAAACAAAGCGAAATCGAACTGGCCCTGGCCGCGTCGGTATTCGAAAACAGCCAGGAAGGCATCATGATCACCGATGCCGATAAGACCATCCGCCGCGTCAATCTGATGTTTAGCGTGCTGACCGGCTATCGGGCGGAAGAATGCATCGGCAAAACCCCCGAGCAAATCGGGTGCTGGCCCCGGCAAACCGCCCTGAATTTGACTATCTGGGATAACACCGACACCCAGCAATGCTGGCAAGGCGAAGTGGAAAGCCGCCGCAAGGACGGTCTGCATTATCCGCAATGGTTGTCCATCATCAAGGTGGTGAATGGCGAGGGTTGCCTGACGCATTATGTGGTGACCTTTACCGATATTACCGAACGCAAGTTGAATGAAGAGCGTATTTATAAACTGGCGTTTTACGATCCCCTGACCGATTTACCCAATCGCCGCTTATTGCTGGAGAAGATGGAAGCCGCGCTAACCGCCAATCAGCGCAAGGGCGGGCATGGCGCGGTGATGTTTTTGGATTTGGACAGGTTCAAGATTTTAAACGATACCCAGGGGCATAATTTAGGCGACCAGTTGCTGATCGAGGCCGGAAAGCGCCTGTGCCGTTCGGTCAGGGAAGTGGACACAGTTGCCCGGCATGGCGGGGACGAATTTGTGGTTCTGCTGGAAGAATTGTCGGCGGACAGGCAAATCGCGGCGGTCAATGCGCAAAAAATCGGCAATAAGATTCTGGCGGAAATGAACCAGGTCTATCGCCTGCATCAAATCAATGCGGACGGCGGCGTGTCCCTGGTGGAACATCATTCCAGCGCCAGCATAGGGGTGGCGATGTTTCACGGGCTGGATGTCAACAGCGAGGATTTGTTGAAGCAGGCGGATATGGCGATGTACCAAGCCAAGCAGGCCGGCCGCAACACCTTGTGTCTGTTCGATCCGCAAATGCAGGCCGGACTGAACAAGCGGGCGGCGCTGGAAGCCGACTTACGCAGCGGCCTGGAGCAAAACCAGTTCAAATTGTTTTATCAGATTCAAGTCGACCGGCAGCGGCGAGCGATTGGCGCGGAGGCCTTGCTGCGCTGGGATCATCCCTTGCGCGGTACCGTGGCGCCGGCCGAGTTTATTGCTCTGGCCGAGGAAAGCGGCTTGATAGTGGCGCTGGGGAATTTCGCCTTGCGGGAGGCCTGCGCTGCATTGGCCAACTGGGCCCGGCGGCCGGCGATGGCGGGATTGAGTCTGGCGGTAAACATCAGCGCCAAACAGTTGAGTCAGCAGGATTTTGTGCGGCAGATGCAAAGCCTGTTGCGCCAAACCGGCGCGGATCCCCGGCGCTTGAAACTGGAAATCACCGAAGACGTGGTACTGGGTAATGTGGAAAATGCCATAGCCGTCATGCGGGCCCTGAATAAGCTGGGGGTGGAGTTTGCGATGGACGATTTCGGTACCGGTTATTCCTCGCTGGCCTATTTGCAGCGCTTGCCGCTGACTCAATTGAAAATAGACCGTTCTTTCATCGCTGAATTGCGCAACGAGGGGAATAATGCCGCGATCATACGAACCGTTTTGGCCTTGGGCGACAGCCTGAATTTGCAAATCATCGCCGAAGGGGTGGAAACGGAGCCGCAGCAGGCCTATCTGACCGATTGCGGTTGCCGCTATTTTCAAGGTTATTTGTTCGGCAACCCCGAGACACTGGCGCAATTTAATGCCCGCTTTATGGGCTAAAAAACCTGGTGAATTCCGGAAAGCACCATTACCGCCAATCATTTGGTTTGCTGCAGACTCAAGATTTTGGATACGCATTGCTTTTATTTTTGGCCTTTCCAATGGCCTACCGGATCACCTTTCACCGGGGAGAATTCTGATCAATGGCGATACTCAGAAGCTGGACTTGGTCTGAAAAATAAAGCTTCCAAATGTTTAATCCTCTGCCAATGGCATTAATGCCGAAAAGCTGGTACTTGGGAACATGCGGGATGCAGGCCGGAATAAGCGATAGCGTTTCCGGCGGAATGAGACAAATTGCAAAAGCTTTGCCGGAAACGCCTACCGGCTTATTCCGACCTACTTAACTGACCGTCGGCGGTCGGCCAAAAGTGGACAGATGGTTTTTATGGCGAAGGTCTGTTGATTGATCTAAAGCTGCCAGCTGTAATCCCAAAAATGTGCGACTGCCTATAGGTTGTGCCGAGCCATGCGAGGCGCAACGATCGCGAACGGTGCGCCTGACGGCGTCACCCTATAGTCAGCGCACCTTATGGCCTTGAATTGATAAACAAGCAATAAATATGAAAAAAATAAGGCAGCAAATTCTTGATTTAGAAAAACTCGGCCCATTGCCATCCGAAAATAATTTGGACCCAGATTTAATTCGTTGTTATGAAAACCTTTACCGATCAATAACGAAACCGATAACTAACGAAGAGGCTAGGATTTTAGTTAAATTATTTGGATCAGACGGATGTTTTGGCTTGGCTTCATCTTTTGTTCATTTAATAGAAACTGCACCCGATTGGCCATTAGAAGACTGCCTATCTGAAATAAATAACGAATGGATAATTGAACTGCGCAATAGGGCTATCAGAGGAGGCAGGTTAAAATAAGGCCATAAGGTATGCTAATTGGCTCGGGAGCTTTGCAGCCCGTAGGATGCGCCAACCAACGGGCGGCGCATCTTTCGAGTTATTCAATGCCTTCAATATCCAACGGCATAACGCTACCCCAGTTCTCGGGATAAAATCCTTGCTTGAGGTAATTATGAAAACTCGAATAAGGCCAGTCTTTTACCGACTTTACCCATTGATGCTTTACCGGATTCCAATGGATGTAATCCATGTGCCGGCTGTAATCTTCTTGATCGCGCAAGCCATGTTCCCAAAATCGCCGCTGCCAAATGCCACGTTCCCTTCGGGATTTTCGACTGGCTGAAACTCGTTCCCCCTTTTTCGAGGCTTTTGGAAAAGACGCCTTTCAAAACATTCCAGCGGGTTGAGAAATCGGAATCCCCTGCAGGTAAAGTCCAAATACAATGAATGTGGTCGGGTAAAACAACCACGGCATCTATTTTAAAGGGCTGTCGGCGTTTGGTATAGGCAAATGCCTTGCACAATAAATCGACATTATCAATCAATAAGCGGTTTTCCTTTCGTTGCGCCAAATTTACGGTAAAAAACCATGATGCGCCGGGAATATAGAGTCTACGATAATCCGTCATATTAAATCGATGGTTTATGCCATTATTATCTCAACCGATGCGCCGCCCGTTGGTTGGCACATCCTACCCGAGTTTCAAAATTAATCGCCATTTATCGTGAATTTTAAATGTCGGGTATGCGCCGAATAGCGAACATACAACGTTGCATAGTTAATGGCTACCCTGGATCGATTGCGTCAATTCGCCACTTCCAAAAGTCGTCATCCACAACTTGAGTAATCGTAACGGAATGGGTGGTGGTTTTGCGATTGGAATCGGTGGCGGACAATCAATCGGAACAGTTGGCTGGATTAGGCTGGAATATGCAGCCTTATCCTCTATACAGGGGTATGGAGGCGGTGGGGGATTTGTTTAGGCAGTCTGCTTCGTACCGGCTTATTTCTGGCTCAGCTCGATCAAATCGCCGCTTTCCCCGTCCAGCAGGCGTTTTAAGTGAAAGGCGGCCAGTTTATCGCTGGGATGGTCGTCCACCAGGTGTTGAAAGGCGCCGATGGCTCCCGGATCGGTGGCGCACATCAATTCATGGGCGGTTTGGTATGCCGTCAGCGCGGCGGGATTCAGGTTGGTCTCATCCAATAGCTCGTATACGGTCAGCGGTATAGACTTGCCCTTGACCCGCAGGTGGCCGATGCGGCGGCTGGCAATCTCGGGGCAGCCGGCCAGGGTGGCTTCGGACGCGCAGATCAGGGTGCCGAGATATTTGTTGGCGCCTTCCAGCCGCGAGGCGGTATTGACTACGTCGCCCAGCGCCCGGTAATCGAAGATGGTTTTGCCGCCGAAATTGCCGACTATCACTTCGCCGCTATGTACGCCGATACGGGTTTGTCCGAACGCCAAGCCTTGGGCGTTCAGCTCCGCCGCATAACGGCTGGCAAAGCGTTGCATATCCAGGGCGCATTGCACGGCCCGGCGTTGATGGTCGGTTTGCTGGATGGGGGCCGAAAACATGATGGCTACGGCATCGCCGACGATTCTGTCCAGGGTGCCGTGATGGGAAAAGGCAATGGCTATCATGTTTTCCAGATAGGTATTCAACAGACTCACGGCTTGGCCGGGGTCCAGGCGCTCCATCAAGGCGGTGAAGTCCACCAGGTCGGTGAAGACAAAACTGCAGGTCTGGCGCCTCCCGCCCAGTTCCAGTTGTTCCGGGTGGCTGATCAGATACTCCACCAGATTGGGCGATATATAGCGAGAAAAGGCCTGCTTGACCCAGCGTTGGCTGCGTTCGCTGTAGATGTGCCGGAAAATGCTGGTAAAAAGAAAAGTCATTAGCCAGATTATGGATGGTAAAACCGGGTCGAGCAGGAACTGATGATAGGCATAGGCCCACCAGGCGCAGCCCCATAGCAGCAACAGCGCTAGTATAAAGCCGACAAACGAGAAGATTGCGCCATTGCCCAGTGCAACAGCGCCTATCAGCAGGCCGCCCAGCAGGATGGCCAGCAGTTCCAGGGCATTGGCCCAGCCGGGCCGGCTCAGGTGCTTGCCGCCGAGGATTTGCTCCAGGGCCTGGGCGTGAACTTCTATGCCGGGAATAATCCCGCCCAAGGGGCTGAAGCGCAAGTCCATCAAACCCTGCGCCGATGTGCCGATCAGCAGAATGTTGTTGCGCAAGCGGCGGCTGTCTATTTCGCCGGCCAGAATCCGCCAGGCCGGAATATAGCGCCGGCTGTCGGGCTGGCTGTAATGGATCCAGATTTCGCCGTTGGCGGTGGTGGGAATTTGCAAGCGGCCGATGCCGATTGCGGCCATGCCCGCGTCGTCCGCCAGACTGTGCAAGGTATAGTTTCGGGTTTTTTGCGCCAATCGCAAGCTTTCGGCCACCAGCGAAGGCACCAGGGTGTTTTGATAGCGCAACAGCAAGGGTACTTTGCGGATTACGCCGTCGGCATCGGAGATAAAGGTCAAGGCGCCGTTGCCGGCGGCGGCGGCCTCCAGGGCGGGCAAGGGCGACAACGCGCCCTGAAACGGCAACAGATAGGACAGCGGAGAGGTGCCAATCAGGGCGTATTGGGCCTTGATCGCCGGCACGTCCCCCAGGGACGGGTTGGGCGACAGGGCGAAGCCCAAGGCCGTGTTGCCATGCCCCACGGCTTCGGCCAGCACCTGATCGTGATCGGGCAGATTGGCAAGCCATTGCGCTTTGTCGGCCGGCAATTGCCAAAATTCCAGCATGGTCCGCGGCGAGGTGCGGTCTTTTTCGGCGAAAATAATATCGATGGCGATACTGGCCGGTTCGGCGGCTTGCAGCATGGTCAGCAGTTCGGCCAGGCGAGTGCGCGGCCATGGCCATTGGCCCAGACGTTTCAGGCTTTCGTCGTCGACATCGATGATTTTGACCGCGGTATCGGAGTAAGGCCGCGGTTTGAGGCGCTGGAATTGATCGAAAGCAGCATGGCGAAGAATTTGCAGCGGTTCCGGATTCCACAGATAGAGGCCGGAGCCGCCCAGCAGGGAAAGCAGCAGCACGCCAAAACCCAGCCAGGCAGGGAACTGGCCGGCTTTTAACGGCATGGCTTGAAAGTTAGGGCGGCCGCCTGCCTAGGAGGCTTTGTCGAGGTATTCAAATATATCCACTTCGTCTATCTGTTCCGGCAGCAGGTATTTGAGGGCAAACTGCCTGTAGACGCCGGAGGTTAAAAACAACTCGAATATATCGGCGTCGATATGGCGATTGTTTTTCATGGCGCATAAAATTTTTAAGGATTCGGAGAGCGTGTAGGGTTTTTTGTAAGGCCTGTCCGAGGCGGTAATGGCTTCAAAAATATCGGCAACCGCCATGATGCGGGCGGGAATGGACAACTCTTTGGCGGTCAGTTTGCGGGGGTAGCCGCGCCCGTCCAGGGTTTCGTGGTGGGTGGAAGCGTATTCCGGTACCCGCTGCAAAAAATCCGGAAAAGGTATTTTTTCCAGCAGATTGATGGTCTCGATGATGTGTTCGTTGATTTTGTAACGCTCTTCGGCGGTCAGAGTGCCTTTTTGGATGGACAGATTGTAAATTTCGCCGTAATTGAACATGTTTTCCGGAATGTCCATTTTGATGCCCAGGGCCGGGTCCGGCACTTTATGCTCGGGGCGCGGCACGATGTGCTTGGGCTTGTCCGCCAGCAGTCGTTCCGCAACCGGCAGGCTGGGCTTATCCTCGGCCCGCAAGCGCAGCGTGTCGTGCTGGGATAATCCCAGTGTGTCGTCGAAATAGCGCAGCCAGGTTTTTTCGGCGATGGTCTTGATGCGATCGCAGTCGTTCGGGTGCATGGACTCGCGGCCCATGTTGCACTCGGCAATGAAGGCAAAGTCTTGCATCAGCTCGGCTTTTTCCCGTTCGAAACGCCGGTCGGCTTCGGTGCTGTCGCCGCCGTCAAGCAGGGTTTCGAGCCGTCTGATGTCGGCATCGCGCAGCAGCACTTCAAAGCGCATGCGGATTTCGTGGATGCGGTTGAACAGCATGTCCAGTTTGGTGGCCTTTTCAATCACATATTCGGGGGTGGTAACTTTGCCGCAATCGTGCAGCCAGGCGCCGACCCGGAATTCCAGCCACTGATCTTCGGATTCGAAATTGAAATGGGCCAGCGGCCCCTCGGTTTGCCGGCAGGCGGCGTCGGCCAGCATGACGGCCAATTCCGGCACCCGCACGCAGTGGTGTCCGGTGTGTGGACTTTTGGTGTCGATGGCGGACGCCAGCACTCGGATTATGCTCTCGGTGGTGTTTTTCTGTCCTTCGATCAGTTGTAAATTGTCCAGGGCAATCGCCGACTGGGCCGCCAGGGCTTCCACCAATTCCACAATGTCGGGCGGGAACGGAATCACCGCGCCGGTCCGCGGATCCAGCGCGTTGAAAAACTGCAGAATGCCGATAACCTGTCCGCTGCGCGGCGCCATCGGCGCGGTCAGCAGCGAAACGGTCCGGTAGCCCGATTGGGCGTCAAAGGCTTGGGTGCCGCTGCAGTCGAAGCGGGTCTCCGCGTAGACGTTGTCGATGATGACGGTTTCGTTATGGTTGGCGGCGTAGGTGGAGGCATAGCGGTCATTGATTTGGCCGGAGACCGGGTCGTATAGTTCGATTTCATCGAAAGGCAGGGTGTCGTCGCGGGTGCGTATGGCAAAACGCAAGGATCGATTTTTGGTGACCAGAAAAATGGTGCCGCCATCGCAATGCAGCAGTTTTTGGCCCTCGCGCAGGATGTGCGCCAGTAAACGTTCGCGGCTTTTTTCCCGCGACATCATCAGGCCGCTGTCTATCAGCATGTTCAATTTGGCGGTTCTGATCCGGACTTGTTGCTCAAGCTGGTTTCGCGTCAGTTGCTGCGCTTTAAAGCACTGTCTCAGGGCCAGCGCGTTTCTGATTTTTATCTTTACTTCATCGGCGGATAGGGGTTTGGTTATGAAGTCGCTTGCGCCCAGACTCAGGGCGATATTGCAATTGTCGGTGGATAGCCGGTCGGACAGAACCAGGATCGGCAGTTCGGCCGGCTGGAATTGCCGCCGCAGCAGTGGCAGTAATTCGCTTACTTCGAGCAGTTCGTTATCGGCATCCAGCACCAATATGTCGAAATTGCCCCGTTGCAATTCTGTAATGATTTGGTCGGCGTCGTGCAGCAGGTAGGTGTCGCACCCGTCGGCTGCTGATTCGATACTGCGTTGTAGGGCCGGTCCGCCGAGCATATCGCCATATAGCAAGATCAGGTTATGAGTTTGCTGCATGGCTATGTCGGATAGAGGCTCGGCATTCACAATAATATTCGATAATCAATTGGGAAGATTACTAGGACTCATATATTCAAACAACGATTGGATATTGGAGATATTTAATAATATTTGGGCTATTTTTCGATCTTAAATGCCAATGTATGACTATTATTGAAGCTTGTCCAGCGCGCGCCATTGGATTCGGTCAAGTATAGACGGCCGGAAAAATTATTAAAGAGAGAGCGAATAAAACCCGTTTAGGAGGAGTAATGTTGAAAATATGTATCACGATGCTGACATTGGCGGCCTGCCTGTTGTCGGTGCGGGCTTGGGCCGAGGGCGAGATTCTCGGCTTCGTCAAAATAGCGGAGGGCCAAGTCAGCGTTGTCAACGAACAGGGTTCTACACCCGCGCGGCCCGGTACGCCGGTGTATCTGGGCAATCTACTTAAAACCGGCGAGAACGGTCGTTTGGGCGTGACCTTTAAAGATAATACGGTGATGTCTTTGGGGCCGGACACCGAACTGCGTATCGATGAATACCTGTTCGCTCCCGCCAAAAACGAATTGAAACTCGTCGCCAGTCTGGCCAGGGGTACCTTGCATTACATTTCGGGCGTCATCGCCAAGCTTAAACCGGAAGCGGTATCGGTAAAAACGCCGGCCGGCATCATCGGCGTCAGGGGCACGCGATTTTTGGCCAAGGCGGAGGCGGAATAATGTCTAAACAATTCAATAATCGGGCACTATTTAATGTTAGCGGCTTGCGGCTGTTATCGCTGACGGCCGTCCTGGGTCTAAGCGCTTGTTCGCAATCCTATGTGGTGTTGCTGGCTGAGGAAGACGGCAGTCTCGGCAAGGTGGAAGTGACGACCCCAAGGGGCAGCACTGTGTTGGAAAATAATCGGGACGCAGTGAATCTCAAGGGCGACGCCGGCAAAATCTTTGCCGTCAGCGAACAACAGATTCAAAAGGATTTCGGCTCCGCGTTGGCGGCCAGCCCGGAAAAGCCCTTGCCGTTTTATTTATACTTCGAAGGCGGCACGGTGGACTTGACGGCGGAATCCAAGGCCGATATTCCTAAAATCATTGCGGAGATCCGGCGGCGGCCGGCGGCCGACATTTCCATCATCGGACATACCGATACCAAGGGCGACGAGCAACTCAATGCCCGCCTGAGTTTGGAAAGGGCGAAATCGGTGGCTGTGTTGTTTGCGGAAGCCGTGCCGGACGCCGAAAAGGTCACGGTGGATTCGCACGGAGAAAAGAATCTGTTGGTGCCGACGCCGGATAATACCGACGAACCCAGAAATCGCCGGGTGGAAGTCACCGTCAGGTAAGCGGGGGGCGTTCCTTCGATATCCCTCACCCCAACCCTCTCCCGCAAGGAGAGGGGCTTTTTACGACAACCTACGGAACGGAATGCGGAAGTTATTTTGGGCGGAATCCTGAGCTCGGGCTAGGCGGCCGACTTGGCAAATGCTTGCCGGCCGCCGATTTCGCTTTAATCGACCTTGATCAATTCCACATCGAAAATCAACGCGGCATTGGGGCCTATGTCGCGACCGGCGCCGCGTTCGCCATAAGCCAGATTGGACGGGATGAAAAAGCGGTACTTGGCGCCTTCCTTCATCAATTGCAGGCCTTCGGTCCAGCCGGCGATTACCCGATTGAGCGGAAAGGTAGCCGGCGCGCCGCGGCCGTAAGAACTGTCGAACTCCTTGCCGTCTATGGTGGTGCCCTTGTAGTGCACGGTGACATTGTCGGTGGCTTTCGGCATTGCGCCGCTGCCTTCGTTGAAGACCAAATATTGCAAACCGCTGGCGGTAGTGATGACGCCGGCGGTTTGGGCGTTGTCCGCCAAGAATTTTTCGCCGGCGGCTTTGTTTTCGGCGGGAGTGGTGGCGTTGGCCATGGAAAACATAATAAATCCTGTGATGAATGCGATTAAGGTGGCTATGATGCGGCTGCGTAAAGATTTCAAGGGTTGCTCCTGGTAAAAAATCATGATTTAACGGGTACAAGCCATAACCGCATGCGCCGCGAAAAACATGCCCAGGGCTCATCCGGGCCGTTTTCGGCCAGCGGTTATCGCGCTAGTTTATCAGTTTTCGCTTTCCAGCTCTTGCCGGCAAGCAGTCAGTTGCGCGTCGTATTGCCAGGCGCGTTGATGTACTTTTTGGGCTGTGTTCAGCAGCCAGTGTTTGTTTTTATACTGTTGGCGGCGGTAACCCGCGTGGCCTTCGTGGTAGGCCAGATAAAGGTTTTTGGCGTCGGTGTGGGGAATGCCCAGTTGTTTTTTGCTCATGGCGCAATACCACGCCACAAAGTCGCAGCTATCGGCAAAATCTTCCCGGTCCGCCCAGTGCTGGCCGGTTTGTTGGCGATAATCGGACCAAGTGCCGTCTTGTGCCTGCGGATAGCCGTAAGCGCTGCTGGAGCGAAACCAGGGGATAAAGCCCAGTAAGGTCGGACGCGGCGGCTGCGCATCGGCAACAAAGCCGGATTCCTGAAAAATGATGGACATCTGCACCGCGATCGGCACGCCCCAGCGCCGCGAAGCGGCCAGGCTGGCCTTGTACCAATCGTCTTTTTCCCGGAAAATCATGCAAACATCCTGAGTATTTTTAGGCGGCATGGTTGCGCAGGCGGATAAAAGGACTAAGCTAATGATCAAAAACGAATTTGGTTTCATTTCATCCAGGTTCCCGGTTAAATGAATGCAAGGTGAATGACATGACGAATACAACACAGATGGAAGAACATAGGGCTTACCGTAAAAATGTCAGTTGCCAGGGGCTTATATATCTCGGCTTTGAGGAACTTCCAATCAAAGTCATCAATTTGTCGCTGAGCGGATTTTTGGCGGAATTAAGCGATAAACAGCCCGGGCACCGGGTAAAGGACATTTTTAACAGTTTACAGGTTTCGCCGCGGGTGGACATCTATTTGCCGGATATGCGCATTGCCGGCGAGGCTGAAGTGGTGCGGGTCGAGACGGTTGATGCCGGGTTGTTGATAGGTATCGAATTTCGGGATCTGTCCTACGATATCGATAGTTTGCTGTATAACCGCCGCGCTTATCGTAAAAATCTCAACACCTTGGGCGAAATCGTCATCGGCGCCGGCGAATATGTGTTTACCACCCAGAACGTGTCGGTGGACGGCTTGATGGTGCGGATTGCCAGGGTGTTGGATATCCAAACGGGGAGCCGGGTGTCCTTCAGCTTTAAGGATCAGCAGGTTGAAGGCGAAGCCGAGGTGATTTGGGTCGACTTCGATGAGCACACGACATTGCTGGGTTTAAAGTACGTGCATTTGCAACGGGACCAATTGCCCGGCGTGCCTCGATTCGTCCGCGACCAGGTGCTGTCAGCCCGGTAAGCGTTGCCTGTTGCGGTTTTGCCAATAGCCGTCGGCCATTTGGTGAGCCGCCTCCTGGGTGTCGGCCTTGCCCAATAACTTCAAGGCCACCGCCGTGGTGCCGATGACGGTGGCTTCGGCAAACTCGTCCTCCAACCGGCCTTGCCACAAGGCTTGCAACTGTAGCGGATTCAATTCCTCGTCCTTCATGTGACGTCTGGCAAACAGGGCCGGCCAAAGATCATCGACCAACTCGCCATGCGTAACGCTCTGCACCAGACATTCGACATCCGGGTTG
>NZ_JANIBJ010000015.1 GCF_024505185.1 Methylomonas subterranea | reverse complement strand
CGCTCGGTTTCGCCGCCCTCGCCCTTCAGCACGGCCATATTGCGCTCGCCCAACAACAAGGCCGCTTTTTGATGCACCTGCCGGTAGCTGGGGTGGAAAATGCCTTGAATACTGTGGCTGGCCCGCAGCGGATTCAGCAACCTTACCAGCGTATGCACCGGCGAACGCAAGCCCATCACCGGACGCAAGTTAATCATGTCGTACAGCGGCGAACAGATATGTTGCAGCGACAGGTAACTGAAATTGCGTGCCCGCAGTTGCGCTTCGGCTTCGGTCAGCGAACTCGCCGGTGGTATACCTAAACTGCCCAGCACCTTTTCGGTGTAGATTCTGCCTTGGGTATGGCCGCCGGCGCCATGCATGAAGACTTTGACGCCGTTTTCGGCCAGCAATTGCGTGGACAGCAAAAACCACGGCAGATGGCGGCGCTTGCCGGCGTATGACGACCAGTCCAAATCCACTTGGAGCGACGGCTCGTGGGCGAAGCTTTCCTTGGCCGCCGCCACAAAGCCGGCCAATTCCTCGCAGGTTTCTTCCTTGATGCGCATCAGCATCAAAAACGCACCCAGTTGAATCGGCAGCACCTCATCGGCCAATATCATTTTCATGGCCCGATAGGCTTCATCCTGGCTCAAGGGCCGCGAGCCCTTTTTACCCTTGCCCAAAATTTTGATGAATTCCGCAAATGGATGTTCTTGTTCGGTCAGGCTCATGATAATGACAAGGGGAAGTAGTGGTCGATCAACAAGGCGGCGAAAATCAGCATCAGATACACAATCGAATAGCCGAAGGTGCGCATGGCGGTTTTATTGTCTTTTTTACGCATCATCTGCACGGCGTAATACAGAAAACCCAAGCCCAATAGCAAGGCCGACAAAAGATAAATCAGCCCGCTCATGCCGGTCAGATAGGGCAGCAGGGTGGTGACCAGCAGCAAAATGGTATAGAGCAGGATTTGCAGGCGGGTGAACTCCACGCCGTGCGTGACGGGCAGCATCGGAATGGCGACCTTGGCGTATTCCTCGCGGCGGGCAATGGCCAACGCCCAGAAGTGCGGCGGAGTCCAGACGAAAATGATCAACACCAGTAGCAAGGCATGATGATGGATTTCGCCGGTCATGGCCGCCCAACCCAGCAGCGGCGGAGCGGCGCCGGCAATGCCGCCTATGACGATATTTTGCGGAGTCAATTTTTTCAGATAAACGGTGTAAACCACTGCGTAACCGATCAGCGATAAAAAGGTCAAAAACGCGGTCAGCGCGTTGACTTTTAGCACCAGCAGCGCCATGGCCAACAGGCCTATCACGCCGGCGAAAACCAGCACGTTTTGCGAATTCAAGTCGCCCATGGGTAGCGGACGATTTTTGGTGCGGGCCATTTCCGCATCGGCCTTTTGGTCGATGAAGTGATTGATGGCGGCGGCGGACGACGCCGCCAGACCGATGCCCAAAGTGCCGAAAAAAAATGGCTGAAGCGGCGGCCAGCCCGGTACGGCCAGCAGCATGCCGACAATGGCGGTAAACACGATTAACGCAACTACCCTGGGTTTGCAAAGTTGCAGATAATGTCGCCAGGATAACGCGCTGCTTTTGTCTGTCATTCGGGTTCGAATAGTTTATAGGTCATGAAAGCTATAGAATAACAGTGAACCTTTGATTATTGAAATCGTCACAGGCGCTCATCTTTTCTATCAATGAGGGAGTTATGAAATTGGAATGGTTGAAATCCGGTTTGGCGGCAGTGATGCTGCTGTGCCCGGCTTGGTCGGCATTTGCGGACGACGGCAAAGTGCATGAACATGTATTCGAAAACGGTCTGAAAATCCTGGTAAAGGAAGACCGTAGGGCGCCCGTGGTGGTGTCGCAAGTCTGGTATAAGGTCGGCGGCAGTTACGAGCCCGGCGGCATCACCGGTATCTCGCACATGTTGGAACACATGATGTTCAAGGGGACGCAACAATATCCGGCCGGCGAATTTTCCCGCATCATCGCCGAGAACGGCGGCCAGGAAAATGCTTTTACAGGCAGCGATTACACGGCTTATTTTCAAACCCTGGAAAAGTCGCGCCTGGAAATCAGTTTCAAACTGGAAGCCGACCGGATGCGCAATCTGGATCTGAAGGCCGAGGAGCTGGAAAAAGAACTGCAGGTGGTTACCGAAGAGCGCCGCATGCGCACGGACGACAAGCCGCGCGCCAAAACCCAGGAACAATTCAATGCAGTCGCCTTCACCAACAGCCCCTATCAAAATCCGGTGATAGGCTGGCCGTCCGATATCGCTAATTACAAAGTCGAAGACCTCAAGGCTTGGTATCAACAATGGTATGCCCCCAATAACGCCACCCTGGTGGTGGTGGGAGATGTGGACACCGGGCAAACCATCAAATTGGCCGAACAGTATTTCGCCGGCTTGCAGCCTAGCGAGATCAAACCGCTCAAGCCTCAGGCGGAAAGCGAGCAAAAAGGCGTACGCAAGCTGACCGTCAAGGCTCCGGCCAAATTACCCTATCTGATGATGGGCTATAAAGTGCCGGTATTGAATACCGCCGATCCGGAATGGGAAGCCTACGCGCTGGAAGTGTTGGCCGGAATTCTGGACGGCGGCAACGGTGCCCGCTTGGCGACCCGCTTGATTCGTGGTCAGCAGATCGCTGTTACCGCCGGCGCCGGTTACGACATGACCTCCCGCCTGCCGGAAATGTTTTTGCTGGAAGCCACCCCGGCAGAAGGCAAGAGCGTATACGACCTGGAATATGCCTTGAAGAACGAGGTATATCAATTGCAAAGCGAACTGGTCAGCGCGGAGGAATTGCAACGCATCAAGGCACAAGTGCTGGCCAACGATGTTTACCAAAAGGATTCCAATTTCTATCAAGCCATGCAACTGGGCTTGCTGGAGACCGTAGGCATAGGTTGGCAAAAAGCCGACCGATACGTGGAAAATATCAATCGCGTCACCGCCGAGCAAGTGCGAGCCGTGGCGCGTAAATACCTGATCGAGGACACCTTGACCGTGGCCTATCTGGAACCGCAACCCATCACCGAAGCACCCAAACCCGCAAAACTGACTGGAGGTCGCCATGCGTTTTAATCTGATCGGTTTGTTTTTGCTGGTACTGAGCCAAACAAGTTGGGCCAACGTGGCGATTCAGCATTGGCAAACCAGCCAGGGCACCCGGGTATATTTCGTGCAAACGCCCAGTTTGCCCATGGTCGATATCCGAGTGGTCTTCGATGCCGGCAGCGCCAGGGACGATGCCCAATTCGGTCTGGCGGCCTTGACATCGGCGATGCTGGATACCGGTGCCGGCGACTGGAACGCCGACCAGATTGCCAACCGTTTCGATGCGGTGGGCGCGGCTTTTTCCGTCGGCGTTTCCGAAGACATGGCCTGGCTGTCCTTGCGCAGTCTGACCGAGAAGGTGTTTTTCGATCAGGCTTTCGACACCTTTGCCAGCATATTGAGCCGGCCGCTATTCAACGACGAGGACTTTCAGCGCGAAAAAAGCCGCACCTTGGCGGGCTTGAAGCACAGGGAAGAATCCCCTGGCGCCCTGGCCGGCATCGCTTTCAGCAAGGCCTTGTACCGCGAGCATCCCTATGCCCATCCCGAGGAAGGCATGGTGGAAACCGTGGCCGGATTCGAGGCGGAGGATTTGAAGGCCTTTTATAAAAAATATTACGTTTCGGCCAACGCCATCGTGGTGATCGTGGGCGATTTGCAAAAGTCGCGGGCCGAACAACTGGCGGAAAAATTGATGGCCGGCCTGCCGGTCGGCGAAAAACCGGCCGAGATTCCGCCGGTAACCATGCCGACCCAGGCCGCCGTTCAACGTATCGATTTTCCTTCCAGTCAAACCCACGTGCTGGCAGGCATGCCGGGCACGCACCGCAAGGATCCGGACTATTTTGCCCTGTATGTGGGTAACCATATTCTGGGCGGCGGCAGCCTGGTTTCCCGTCTGTTCGACGAAGTGCGGGAGAAACGCGGTCTGGCCTACAGCGCCTCCAGCCAGTTCATGCCCTTGTATCGGGAAGGGCCCTTCGTCATGAGTCTGCAAACCCGCAACGACCAGACCGGCCAAGCGATCAAAGTCATGAACGAAACCTTGAGCGACTTTATCGAAAAGGGTCCCACCGAAGCCGAACTGCAAGCGGCCAAGAAAAACATCACCGGCGGTTTTGCCTTGCGTACCGACAACAACGCCAAATTGACCGATTACGTCAGCATGATCGGTTTTTATCAACAGCCCCTGGATTATCTGGACCAATTCCCGGCTAAGGTGGATGCCGTCAGCGTGGCGGATATCCAGGATGCCTTCCGGCGCCGGATTAGGCCGGAATGGCTGCAAACCGTCACGGTGGGCGGCGCGGATTCCAGACCCGCCGCCGCGCTCCCACCCTCCATGGCGATCGGCGCTTCGGCGGATAGCCAATAGCCATGAGCGGCAGGCTGCGCATCATAGGCGGCGAATGGCGCAGCCGCTTCATCGCCTTCGACGATGCGCCGGGACTGCGGCCGACGCCGGCGCGGGTACGGGAAACCTTGTTTAACTGGTTGCAAGCCGATGTGGCCAACAGCCGTTGTCTGGATTTGTTTGCCGGCAGCGGTGCCCTGGGCTTCGAAGCGGCTTCGCGCGGCGCCAAACAGGTGGTGATGGTGGATAACAATCCGCAAACCTGCGGCAAACTGCGGGAAAATTGCGCGCTGTTGGCGGCCGGGCGTATCGAAGTGGTGCAAGCCGATGTCCGGCAATTCATGGAAAGGGGCGATCCGGCCTTCGATTTGATTTTTCTGGATCCGCCCTTTGGGCGGGGTTTGGTCGAACCGATTTGCCGGCAATTGGCCGAAGCGGGCCTGTTGGCCGCGCACGGAAAAATTTATATCGAAACCGAGCCTAAATTGGCCTTGCCGGATTTACCCGGTCATTGGCGGCAATTGAAACACAAGCGGGCCGGCGAAGTGGCTTATAGCTTGTATCAAGGCCAATAAGGGCCAAAAATCCGGGCTGCGCGGATTTTGCCTGCTTTTATCGCCGGGATGCTTTAGAATCCGCCCTCCCAAAAGAAAACTATTGCCATGCAAATTACCGCAATCTATCCGGGGACATTCGACCCCGTCACCAACGGCCATCTCGACCTGATTCACAGGGCCTCCAGGCTGTATAGAGCCGTCATCGTGGCGGTGGCGGAAAGCCGCGGCAAACAGCCCTTGTTCGAGTTGGACGAGCGGGTGGCGCTGATAGAAGGCGTGGTGGGCGAGTTTCCCAATGTGCGGGTGATCGGTTTCGACAATCTGTTGGTGGAATGCGCCAAGCAGCACGGCGCCAGTGTGATCCTGCGCGGCTTGCGGGCGGTATCGGATTTCGAATACGAATTTCAAATGGCGGGCATGAACCGACGTTTGGCGCCGGATATCGAAACGGTGTTTTTAACTCCCGCCGAGCAATACGAATTTATTTCCTCCAGCATGATCCGGGAAATCGCCCGTCTGAACGGCGATGTATCGAGTTTTGTGGCGGATTCGGTCAAAGAACGGTTAATCAACAAATTTAAAGCGGAGTAATTTATGGCCTTGATTATTAGCGATGAATGCATCAATTGCGATGTCTGCGAGCCGGAATGCCCCAATGGCGCCATTTCCCAAGGCGAAGACATCTATGTGATCAACCCCGCGTTGTGCACAGAGTGCGTCGGGCACCACGACAAGCCGCAATGCATGGAAGTGTGTCCGGTCGACTGCATCGGCAAGGACCCCGTGCATGCGGAAGATCAGGCGGCCCTGTACCAAAAATATTTACGCCTGATAGCTTAAGCGGGCGGGCGGTCGCGGGATTGCTTCCGCGTTATCCGCCGGCCGGCAATACGATACAATGGCCGCGCTTTCCGCGCGGCAAGCTGTTCTCCTTCTTCTTCAACACCAACCAGCGAGTTCGACATGCCCGAGAATATTTCCAATAATGCCCTAATCCTCGCCCTGCTGTCCCTAAACGGCGAAATTGCCATTCAGAACGATTACCTGGAGTCCGGGGAAATTCCGGAGGAAGAGGTCGAAAACGAGCAGGAGGTGTTGGAAGACCTTGAGCAAGCCTTCATGGAATTCGTGGATGTTTACAAGGCCCGTGCCCGCAACGACCAGTCTTTACCCAGCCTGGAGGAATTGTTGGCCGGCGAGGAAGAATAAACTTCAACGTCCGTCCCCGAAATCCGGGGTACCGGGACTGATGGGATTGCGCGCGGAGGCGGGCAAGACAGTTAAGCCGGCGCAAGTCGGCTTTATTTTTGAGCGGCTTCATGCCGACCCATATATATGAAATACAAAGATTTAAGAGACTTCATCCAGCAACTGGAAAAACAAGGGGAACTAAAGCGTATCCGCGCGGAAGTCGATCCCTATCTGGAAATGACCGTAATTTGCGACCGGGTATTGAAGCAAGGCGGCCCAGCTCTGTTGTTTGAAAACCCCAAGGGCTCCAATATTGCCGTATTAGGCAATTTATTCGGTACGCCCAAGCGGGTGGCGATGGGTATGGGCGCCAAGGATGTATCGGAATTACGCGGCATCGGCGAATTACTGGCCTATTTAAAAGAGCCGGAACCGCCCAAGGGCATCAAGGATGCCATGGACAAACTGCCGGCTTTCAAGCAGGTTTTGAACATGGCGCCTAAAATGGTCAATTCGCCGCCTTGTCAGGAAGTGATTAGGGTCGGCGATGAGGTCGATTTGTCGGTGTATCCGATTCAGACCTGCTGGCCGGAAGATGCCGCGCCGTTGATTACCTGGCCGCTGGTGATTACCAAGGGGCCTAACAAGGACAGGCAAAACCTGGGCATTTACCGCCAGCAGCTGATAGGCAAAAACAAACTCATCATGCGCTGGCTGGCGCATCGCGGCGGCGCGCTGGATTTCAAGGAATGGCGGGAAAAATATCCCGGCAAGCCGTTTCCAGTGGCGGTGGCCCTGGGCGCCGACCCGGCCACCATACTGGCCGCCGTGACACCCGTTCCGGATGCCTTGTCCGAATACGCTTTCGCCGGTTTGCTGCGTGGCAGCAAGACCGAAGTGACCAAATGCCTGAGCAACGACCTGCAAGTGCCGGCCAGCGCCGAAATCGTGCTGGAAGGTTTTATCTACCCAAACGAAACCGCCCCGGAAGGCCCCTACGGCGACCATACCGGCTATTACAACGAAGTCGACGAATTTCCGGTGTTTACCGTCGAACGCATTACCCAGCGGCAGGTACCGATTTACCACAGTACCTACACCGGCCGGCCGCCCGATGAGCCGGCTATTTTGGGCGTAGCCTTGAACGAGGTGTTCGTGCCTATCCTGCAGAAGCAGTTTCCGGAGATCGTCGACTTTTATCTGCCGCCGGAAGGCTGTTCTTACCGGATGGCGGTGATCAGCATGAAGAAGCAGTACGCCGGCCACGCCAAGCGGGTGATGCTGGGCACCTGGTCGTATTTGCGCCAGTTCATGTACACCAAATTCGTCATCGTGGTCGATGACGACGTGGATGTGCGTAATTGGCAAGACGTGATCTGGGCCATCACCACCCGCATGGATCCGGCCCGCGATTTGACCATACTGGAAAACACTCCGATCGATTACCTGGACTTTGCCTCGCCGGTGTCCGGGCTGGGCTCCAAGGTCGGTTTCGACGCCACCAACAAATGGCCTGGCGAAACCACGCGCGAATGGGGGCGGCCCATCGTGATGCGCGACGACGTGCTGAAAAAAGTCGATGCCATGTGGGATACGCTGTTCAATTAACCAGGGGTTTGCCGGATAATTCAGGCTTTGGCTAAACGACAAAATAACTATGCCCTTATTGATGGGCGCGGGAGAGGTGGTGACCGATGGCTGTGGTGAACGTGAGCGTGCTGGACGACCGGACTGATCAATCGAGAATAAACAAGAGATGCGAATGGATACGCAATTCGGGAACCTCGGAATTTCGTATCGTCGTGAATGAGTCTACCTTGCTGGACAAATTTTTTACCGACCTGAAGAAGCGGCTGGGAGACGACAACAAGATCGGAACGCTGACTATCTTGTGCCACGGATTTGGAAGATATCAATACCCGGACGAGGAGAGAAAGAAGAGTCCGAAGATTCGCGGGGGCTTCGGACTCGAGTTTTGCAAGGAAGGCGTTACGCTTGCTAATGCGCACCTGTTTACCGAGCTCAAGGGGGCTTTCGAGCCGGAAAAGGCCGCCATCATGATTGTCGGATGCGGTGCCGCCGTCGAGGAGACTTTCAATGTCGTACCGAGCGGGAAGGAGAAGGCAAGCAGCTTCGGACGCAAGATGTGCATCGCGATCGCCAAGGCGAGCGGAGCTTTGGTGGTTGCGTCTACCAGCTTTCAGGATATAGACGTCAATGAGGTCACTTACTTAAAGCGCGAGAGGGGCGTGCCGGTGGAGAAAACCGAAAAATGCCTCGATCCGGGGCGCTGGGAGGGTAAGGTTTGGGCATTCGCTCCCAACGGTACGGTTAAGCCATTTTTCCCCTGAATTGAATCGCCGGCAACGCCTATCGGCTTATTCCGGTCTGCGATTTTCGCTAACCTGTAGGCCTCCGCTTCCGGAGGGCTTCGGGATTTCTCAATATTTGGCGTTACGCTTGCGCGGCCCCCGGCTGGGTTTGCTCTTCCAGTTGAGATAGCACTTCTTTAGACGCCAATTCCAGTCCGCGTTTGAAATATTCGCAGGCTTTGTCTTTGTCGTCTTTCCGCAGCATTACTTCGCCCAATAGCTGGCAAACGCCTACGCTGGCTTCGATGTTCAGGCTTTTCAATAAATACTGTTCGGCTTTTTCCATTTGACCGGTTTTTTGCGCCAGTTTGCCCAATGTTTTCAGCAGGGTTGGATCGTTGGGGTATACAGCCAGCCATTGTTCGGCGGTTTGCAACTGGCGGCTCAGGTTGTCGGTTTCCAGGTTGGCGTAGAGTTCCAGCAAGGTGGCGTCCCAATGCTTGGCCAGTTGTTTGATGATGCCGTCTTCGATGCTTTTGCCCGCGCCGGCGTTGATCATGGCGGCAAAATAGATATTGGCGATGCCGGGCAGTGACTTGATGTGGTCGGGTATCTCGTCCCAGCAGGCCTGGATTTCCTCCGCGTCGTTTTGTTCGGCGGCTTTTTTCAGTTGACTGCTGTAGGCCTTGGTTTGCAGCAGTTTGACTTCGGTTTCCATCAGGACTTTGTTTTGCTGCAGCGAGGGTAGCAGTTTGCTCAAGCCTTCCCAGTCGCCGATATGATGGTAGGCCTGATGCATCATTTTTAACACCCGGGCATGGCCGGGGTTGATGGAATGCAGCTTGCTCAAGGTCTCCAGGGCTTGCCCGAATTGTTGCTCGGACATGTGCAGTTCGGCCTGGGTCAGGCCGACGGTCAAATTGTGGTCGGACGACTGTTCGGCGGCCTTTTGCAAATATTCGTCGCGCTTGTCCAGCGCCCCTCGGGATTGGGCGGCGCGGGCAGCGGTCAGATAGTGCAGCAACGGCGCGCCGCTGTTGGCGGCGTGTTTGATCAGGACTTTTTCCGCGCTTTCCCAATTGCCGTCCGCGGCGTCAAACAGACCGGCGATCAGAGCTTCCTGCGAGCGATTGAACTTGATGCTGCTGCGGCGCTTGGCAAGCTGGCCGGGTAGGCGCAATAAAACACCCATCAGGCGAAAAAAACTGTACAGCGCGAAAAAACCGATCACCAAGGCGACGGTGAATACCGTCAGCGAGGTTTCCAGGGACCAGTGGCCGAAACCGATCAATACATAGCCCGGATCGTTATGTTGCGTCAGCCAACCGTGCAAGCTAAAGGCGACGGCAACCGCGCAAAGCAGGGAAGCAAGGAAATAGACTAGATTTCTCATGGCGCGGCCTGCTTAATAGTTGCCGGCCGGCAGCTCGGGAGCGCTCGGAGCGGGCGCGGCTGTTGCGGGCGGGTCGGTCAGCACTGCTTTGTCCGTTTCCAGTCTGAGCTTGCTGATGTCCTTGAGCAGTTTCAGCGAACCGCTGACGTCGGGATATTGGCTGCGCAGGCGGACGCCGGACAGCTTGTTTAGCTCGGCGATGAATTGTTCGGTTTGCAGGTTTTCGGCGAAGTTTTTCACCAGCCATTCCTTGGCGTTTTCTATGCTGCTGGCGAACAGGGTGTCGTTTTGCTGTACCAAGGCAATTTCTATCATCTCCAGCCGCACTTTCAATTGCTGCTTGATGAAATGGGCTTCCTCGGGCGACAGTACGGCGTTGACCGGTTGCTCCGTATGCCGCAACACCACATAACCTTCCAATTGCTTGGCCACCTTGTCCAGAATTTCATGACCATGTTCGGACAGGTCCTGCGGGGCGGCGGCTTTTTCAGGTTCCTTGCCGGCATGTGGCAAAAATACCGCCAAATCTTCCACGGCCGATTGCAGATGTTGAATGCCGGCGTAAATACCGACGATATCCGGTACTTGCACGTTATTCAGCAGGGCGATTTCCTTGGCAATTTGTTCGCGCACCTTGTACACCGAGGCGTCGCCGCTTTCCCTCAGGCGTTGATCGGCGGCTTCCAGCGCCTCGCGGGTGGTGGCGACATCGCCCACCAGATGCAGCCGTTGATTGGCCACGCTGAGCAAATATTCGGCGTCCGCCAGCAGCCAGTCGCCGCGGGTTTTGCCCAGCTGGCGCTGCAAGACCAGAATCGAGTTTTCCAGTTCCTTGCGGGCAGTGCTCAGATGTTCTTCATGCAGTTTGGAGAAGTCGGCCAGTGTCTGGGTAAAGTGATTGTCCTTGCCGGTCATTTCGGCGTTCAGGTTGGCGATTTGCGATTGCAGGCCGGATAATTGCTGCTGCAGGCCGTTCAGTTCCTTGTCGATCTCAATCAGTTTAAGGTTGTCCTGGCTGCTTTCGGTGTCCTGCGTGGCCCTTAACTGCTGCATAAAGTAAAAGCCGGCCACCGCCAAGCCTATAACTAAAATAATGGCAATGATGCCTATCCATAAACCGGCGTGAGATTTTTTTATCACCACGGCCTGGACTTGCTTTTCCGGTTGTTCTGCTTCAATTACTTCGGCCACTGTTTTCCCCGTTCAATAACGTCGTCAATGTCTCTAAAATGGCTGCATCGGATGGTTGCGGACTGACTGCAACCTGTTCAAACCCCAGGTCCAGCGCCAATTGTCCGATTCTGTCGCTCACCACAACCAAGGGTTGTTTGCGCGCTATATCCGCTGATGTTTTATCAAGCATGGCCAGCAAATTTTCCAATGCTTCGCCACTGGTAATCGTGATGGCACGCAAGCGGTCCTTGCGCAAGGCTTGTACCAATTGTTCGTTGCCGACCTTGGGCCGGTCGCGGCGATAGACTTCCAGGTAATCCACCCGGGCTCCCCGTTCGCGCAAGGTCCCGGCCAGTTTTTCCCGGCCGCCGACCCCACGCACTATCACGATGCGTTGGCCCTCGACTTGTTGCATGGCCGGTTGAGCCAACAGACCTTCGCTGTTAAATTCGGTTTCCGGCACGCAGGCGACCGATAAGCCGGCGGCTTGCAGAGCATTGGCGGTAGCTTGGCCCACGGCGGCCAGCTTGACGCTTTGCAAATGCGCCATTTTGCCATCGAACGCCTTCAGCGCAAAATCCACCGCGTTGCTGCTGGTAAAAACCAGCCAGTCGCAGCCAAATGCTTTTGCCAGTGCGGCGTCCGGTGCGGCAATGGCATGAATTTCCAGGGTCGGAAAGCGAAATGCCTCGCCGCCGCCTTGTTGTATCAGTTGGCACAGCATTTCGGCCTGAGCGGCTGGGCGCGTCACCAACACCATCGCACCGTTCAGGCTTGGGTTCATTGATAAAGCTCGCGCAAAATTTTATCGGCGCCTTGAGCCAGCAGGTCGTCGGCAACCGCCTTACCCAATGCTTCGGCCCTATCCAGGGCATAACTGGCTTCGGCGCGGTATAACAGGCTGCCGTCCGGGCTGCCGACCAAACCGCGCAACAACAGGCTGTCGCCCCGAATTTCGGCGAAACCGGCAATCGGCACTTGGCAGCCGCCGTTCAGGCGGGCGTTCATGGCTCGCTCGGCGCCGACCCGAATGCTGGTGCTTTCGTCATGCAGCACTTTTAAATAAGTATGAATTTCGGCATCGTCGATACGGCATTCTATGCCGATGGCGCCCTGGCCCATGGCCGGCAGGCTTTCCTCCGGAGCGAGCCGGGCGGTGATACGCTGGCCCATGCCCAGCCGCTTCAGGCCGGCGGAGGCCAAAATGATGGCGTCGTACTCGCCGGCATCCAATTTGGCCAGCCGGGTATTGACGTTGCCGCGCAGGCTGAGGATTTCCGCGTGCGGAAACCTGGCTTTAATCTGGCATTGGCGGCGCAGGCTGGATGTGCCGATGCGCGCATCGGCCGGCAATTCGGCCAGACCGCGGTACTTATTGGAGACAAAGGCGTCGGTCGGATCTTCGCGCTCCATGATGACGGCCAAGTGCAAGCCCGCCGGAAACTCCACCGGCACGTCTTTCATGGAATGCACCGCAATATCCGCCGAGCCGTCCAGCATGCCTTGTTCCAGTTCCTTGACGAACAGGCCCTTGCCGCCGACCTTGGCCAGCGGGGCGTCCAGAATCTTGTCGCCGCGGGTGACCATTTTCACCAGTTCGGTTTTTAAGCCGGGAAAGGCTTGTGTCAGCCTTGCCGCGACATGTTCCGCCTGCCACAAAGCCAATGGACTTTGTCGGGTGGCGATGCGAATTGTTTTGTCTGCCAAAATAGTTCCCGCCGATAGCGCCGGCGCTTTTACGGTTTAGCCGCGCCAGTCTTTATAATTATAAAAATGTTTCTATTGTAATCCGATTCGGCGGGTAAATTCTGTATAACTTGTCGGCGCGGGTATTTTGTCAGCGAATTTCAAAATTCGCGAAGGCTTCGGGATGACTGCAACCATTGACGACCACTTCGCTAACCTTGGCCAAGATCGGTCCCTTGTGACACCAAGCCGCCAGCTTTTGCAGGTCGTCCGGGTGGCCGCTGGCGACAATTTCGACACTGCCATCCGGCAGATTTCTGACAAAGCCTTTTAGATTCAACTTCACGGCTTGTTTTTGGGTAAAGGCCCGAAAATACACGCCCTGTACCCGGCCCTTGACGATGATATGCATGCATTCGCTCATCGGCTGATTCTCCAGCAAAAATGAATTTTCCGGTCGCGGGCGAAGTCCTCGGGGATGGTGGAGGCGCTGATATCCTCGATATTCAGGCCGGCCAAGGCTGCGGTATCCATTTTAAAGCGGCGGAAATTGGTGGAAAAATATAAGACGCCGCCCGGTGCCAACAAGGCGGCGGCGTTTTTTAATAATGTTACATGGTCGTTTTGTACATCGAAGGCATCGTCCATTTTCTTGGAATTGGAAAAGGTCGGCGGATCCAGGAAAATCAAATCGAACCGAGGCGCCGGCTTGGCGGCCGCCTGTTTGGCCAGCCAGACCAGACAATCGGCGCGAATGAGTTTGTGGTCGCCGCGAATGCCGTTTAAATCGAAATTGCATTTGGCCCAATCCAGATAAGTATTGGACATATCCACCGTGACGCTGGACGCCGCGCCGCCCATGGCCGCATGCACGCTGGCGCTGCCGGTATAGGCAAACAGGTTCAAAAACCGCTTGCCCTTGGCCTGTTGTTGAATCAGCAGGCGGATCGGCCGGTGATCCAAAAACAAACCGGTATCCAGATAATCCTCGAAATTGACCCAGAACTTGCAGCCGCCTTCCTCGACCGCATGAAAGCGGCCGGAATCGCCCTGCTTTTCGTATTGGTCGGTACTTTTCTGCTTGCGGCGGATTTTTAGAAACACCTGCTCCTTGGGGATGCCTAGCACTTTGGGAATTTCCAGCATCGCCCCGGCCAGCCGCTGATTGGCCTTGGCCGGGTCTATGGTCTTGGGCGATTCGTATTCCTGCACGTTGACCCAGATTTGCTCTCCCTGGTAAATGTCCACCGCTACCGCGTATTCCGGCAAATCGGCGTCGTACAAGCGGTAGCAATTCACTTGATGTTGCTTGGCCCATTTACCGATTTTTTTCAGATTCTTGCGCAAGCGGTTGCCGAACATTTCCGCCTGATTATCGGGCTGCTCGGCCTCGGTGCGGCGGCTGATTTGTTCGATGCGTTCCTGCTGGGATTTAGCCTTGGGCTCGAAAAAGCGGTTTTCCTCGATATTGAAACGCAGCAATTTGCACTCCAGCGCACCGTTAAACAGGGTGATGGGTTTTTGCGAACGCAGGCCCAATCTAAAGCCCAGTTCCGGGTTGCTGATGATCATCGCCGCCTGCCAGCCGCCGAAACGACTTTTCAGCACCTCGCCGAAGCGTCGGTACAGCTCGGCCGTTTCGGCTTCGTCGCCCAGCCGTTCGCCATACGGCGGATTGCAGGCAATCAAGCCTTTGGGCCAGCTTTCCGCCGCCGAAGCGTCCACTATGTCGCGTTTTTCGATATGAATCCTGCCCGGGAAACCTGCGTTTTCAACGTGTTGCAACGCGGTGGCCACGGTGCGCCGATCCTGATCGAAACCGACTATCACCGGTAGTTGGCTCAAGCCAACATCACGGCGTTGCTTGGCGTCGTCTAGCAAGCTTTGCCACAACGCGGCGTCGTGCTTTTTCCAGCCTAAAAAGCCGTAGTAATCCCGCAGCAAACCGGGAGCATAATCGGCCGCCATCATGGCACCTTCCAGCAGCAGGGTGCCGGAGCCGCACATCGGATCCAATAAGGTGCCGCCGCCGGCGGCGATTTTCGGCCAGCCCACGCGCAGCAGAATGGCCGCCGCCAGATTTTCCTTGATCGGCGCGGCGATGCTGACGTCGCGGTAGCCGCGTTTGTGCAGGCTCTCGCCGGACAAATCCAGGCTCAGTTGCGCGGTGTCGTTGTGCAGATAGACATTGACCCGGATACTGGGCCGTTCGGTGTCGATGTTGGGGCGTTGGTCGAATTTTTCCCGCATCTGGTCGACGATGGCATCCTTGACTTTCAGGGCGCCGAAATGGGTGTTGTTGATGGCAGGATTGTTCTTGCTGCTGAAGGAAACCGCCAAGCTGTCGTCCGGTTTTAGATGCTCCAGCCAGTTGATTTTTTTGACGCCGTCATATAAATCCTGCTGGGACTTGACCTCGAAGCAGCCCAACAGCAGCAATATCCGGTTGGCGGTGCGTGACCATAAACAAGCTTTATAGGCCATGGCCAAATCGCCCCGGAACGCCACGCCGGCCATTTTTTGCTGCACGTTAAGGCCGCCCAGGGCTTCGATTTCGGCGGCGAGTATCCCTTCCATGGCTTTGGGAGTGGTGGCGAACAGTTGATATTGGGTCATGAGGGCGGCTGAAAATAAAGCGGCCGGTAAGGATAACAATATCAACCGGTTTGCGCGGAATTTTTACAGCCCGAGTGGTGTTGCCGGATTTACCTATTAACAATCCGGGCCGGCGATTTAACGAATATCAGATAAAAATCGCCAGCAACAGCAATAAAACCAGCACGGCGTAATAGCGGCGCACATCCGTTTCCACGGCCGCCGGCAGGGCGAATTCCGGCATCCGCACTGCCTCGGCCAATACGGCGGCGTCGCTTAAGCGCCGATACTGCAAGCCGGTCTCCAGCGCCAACTGTTGCAAATAGCCTTCCCGCAAGGCACTCAGATGTTCGCTCCCAACGGCCGCCTGTTTGCCGAACGGCGCGTTGCGGGCATCGTAACCCTCGATTTTTTCAGGGTTGAGGTCGGATTCGCCGAAACTGGAGCGGTGCGGTACGTCGTCGGGGCCATACACGCCGACGCGCTTCCCGTTCCGGTCGAACTTAGGAATCGCCACCGCCCGCAAGCCGCCGGCACCGATTATCATGCCCTTCAGTTTGCCCTTGATCGCCGAGAAATCGGTGCGGTAGCGCGGGTTGAGCGGCGGCGCTTCCTGGCCGTCAGACACGAATATCAACGCCGAATCCCGCTCTTGCAGCAACTGCATCGCGTCCAACAAGCCGCCGGCGATGCGGCTGTCCGCCGCCCAGGCCATGCGCCAATCCAGATGGTCTATGCTGCTGGCCAATTCGGTGTAAGCGGAGCAAACTTCGACCGGTTCGAACAATAGCGTCGACCGCCGCTCGGTGAATACGCCCAGTCCGATTTTGGACTGGCAAGGCAATTTGCCGAGCAATTCGCGCAGGCTGTGTTTGACAAAGGCCAGCCGGCTGACCGGCTGGTCGTCGAGCCGATAGTCCTCGGCATTCATGCTGCGGGTGATGTCGATGACGAAGGTCAGATTGTAGACCTCGCCAGCCTGCCGCCGGGTTGGGAAGGCAAACAAGGCGAGGTTGGCCAACAATGCGAGGCTCAGACACCAGAAGCGGTAATCTTTTAACTTCCAGTTCAAGGCAAGCCCCTCGGAAAGCCTGGCACGGTGGTCCACAATTGCGAGGGTTTAGCCGCATCGTCGTCGGGTTCGGTCGGACTGATGCGGTCGAATTCCGGTAGCAACTTCATCGCCAGTTCCAGGTTGTATTTGGCATCCCAAAAGCCGCTGTCCAGCGTCAAAGCCTGACGGTAGGCTTGTTTCGCCAAGGTCAGCAAGGGCATGGCTTGATTGATGCGGCCGGCTTCGACTTCGTCCCGAGCTTGGCTCAGATAGAGGTTGCCCAAGCTGTAACGGCTTTGCGCTTGCAAACGACTGTCGCCCTGGCCCACCACCAGACTCAGAATATCCAGGGCCTCGGCATAGCGCCGTTTGTTGCGCAGATAGATGGCCCGCGCCAGACGGGCTTGTGGTGAATTACCGTAGGAGGGGCTGACCTCGGGAAGCCCATCGCCACCTTTACCCGCTTGATGGGCTGCGCTTTGCCCGGCCCATGCTACCCACTCCGCTATTAGGGCGTTTTCGCGATGAATGCGATACAGACTCCACAATTGCGTGGCCGCCAACAACAGGCTTGCCACCAAAGCCGCCCAAATCAGTTTATGCCTCAATGCTCTCATGCCATCCTCGCTTCGCAGAGTTTCGCGCCCAACAGCAGCGCCATCAACACGGCCGCCAAGCCATAACACAGGCCGGACAAGTCCTGTTTGGGGATCGCCTCCCGGTAATGCAGCGGCAGTTGCTCCAATCGGTCGATGTCGGCGATGGCTTTCTGCATCGCGCCGGGGTTTTCCGCTTCGTAAGCCTGATACGGAATCCGCAGGCTGCTGAAAAAACGGTGCAGATACAGTTCCGGCATGGCTTGGGCGTTGTCGTCGCGGGGATCGTCGGGCTGGGCGAAAATACCGGGGCTGTTGTCGGTGCGCAGAAACAACCAATACAAACGCACTTGTTGTTGCTTGAACAGAATGCGCAAGGCGGCTTCGCTATCCGGATCGATGGCCGCCGCGCCGTCGGAGACCAGCAACAGGATCCGCGAACCTTGCACCGCTTGCCGATCGAAGAACGACAGCGCCATCGCCAAGCCCTTGCTGATATTGGTGTAAGCCAGGGCCGGCGTTGCGGTGGCGGCTATGGCGGCGTGGATGGCCGCGCGGTTTCCGGTCAACGGCATCACGAACAACGGCGAGGTGCTGTATTCGGCGATGCCGATCAGATCGTGATCGCGGTGATCGACGAATTCGGTCAACAAGCGACGGGCGGCGGCGGCTTTCGATTCCTCGGCAACCGCTCCCTGCGTTGATCCTTGTGCCCGTTTGGGTATACCTCCGGCATCCCTGCCGTCGTCGGAACCGCTCGGCGCCTTGCCGGCAAAGCTGTTGTCCATGCTGCTGCTTCTATCCAACAGCATGACGATATGGGCGCCGTGGCCGATGCGCTCGACGCTTTGCTCCCGCAAATGCATGCCGGACAAACCCAACACCAGCGCGGCAATCGCCGCCATGGCGACCAGGCGAATCAACAGCATCACGGCTTGCGACAAGGGGTCGGGCGGCAGCATCGCCAGCCAAGGATAGGCGGCGGTTTGCATGCCGCTGCGCCACAGCGGCAGCAGCGCCAACAGCAGGCCGGCCAAGGCCCACGGCGTTTCGAATGCCAGCGCGCTCATCGTTTGCCGCACTCGATGTCGCGGCACAACCGGCACAACCCTTGCAACTTCTCCCAATCGCCTGCGGCTATCGCTTGCCCGCCGAACAATACCCGATTCGACCAACCGAAAAACCAGACTATGGCATCTGCGGCGGCGCGGTATTGCGGATGATCTTGGAAAAAAGCCTGCAAACCGCTGGCGAACAGCGGCTTGCCGTACAAGGCATTGAAAGCGTGGTGCATTGCGGTCAAGCCGGCTTGCCGCTGTGGCTCAGGCAAACGGTCGAGTTTCGCCGACAAGCGTTTGAAAATACGCCGCTTCGGCCAAACCGGCCACAGCCCGTATAACACGCTCAAATAGCCGCCGAGCAAGGCCGCCGCTATAAGGCCGGCATAAAACCCCAGCCACTGGCTGGTCGCCGGCAAGGGTTCCGGCAAGGCATCGGGACGCATGTATTGTCGGCCTTGTTCATCCTTACTGACCGCCAGTTCCTTGACCGGCGACAGCGTGAACGGCCAGGCCGGCACGGCTTGTTCGACGGTCTTGCCGGCCTGGGTGAATTGCAGATTAAACCCCGGAATGCTCAGCATCTTGACTTCGTTGGGCGCGTAAAACACCTGATAGGTCAGGTCTATGACCGTCTCGCCGCTGTCCGGGTCATGGTTAAGACTCACTTTGTTCAGATTCAGCCAGCGGCTTAATTCGCCCTTGGCCGGCACGCTATTGAGGCTCAAGCGGACGTCGTTGCGGGTCTGCACGATGAGGCGGTGGCGGATTTCATCGCCGATCAGATAGCCGAACGGCCTGGGGGTTTGCAGCTCGAAACGGCTGATGGCGGGTGGCAACAGGCTGCCGCAGCCGCCCAACAATAAAGTCAATAATAGGGCGGATAAGCAACGCGCATCCACCGTTAAGTTCAAGGTGGATGCACTGCGTTTATCCACCCTACGCAAACCAAAAATACACCTACTCATAACGCATGCCGGAGAAAATAGCGTTCCATCGCCTCGGCGCGATAGGCTCCGCTGAAGAATAAAGGCTCCATGCCGAAGGCGCGGAAGATGCGGCGCAAATGTTCGCGGCGGTCTTCGAAAGCCTGCACGATGCGGCGTTTCAAGTCCGGCCGCATCAGCAAGGTTCGTTCGCGGCCGTTCTCGGCATCTTTGAAGCGCGCCAAGCCCCACTCCGGCAATCCGCGATATTCGGCCTCGTCCCAGGCCACCATCGGCACCACGGCATGCGGCGTCAACGGCCGCAAAAGTTTTCGCAAGCTCGCCGGGTCGAAGTGGCAATCGGACACTAAAAACACCAACGAGCGGCGCGCCGGCAACAGTGTGGCCGCGCGCTGCAAGCTGTCGGCCTTGCCGTGGGCCTGAAAATCCGCCAAGCGTATCGCCAGTTCCCGTACCGGCTGCAGCGTTTGACTGGCCGGCAGCAACCAGCGCCGGTCCAGGCTGGGACCGCAACCAATGAAGCCGAAACTGTCGCCGCATTCCAGCGCCGATTGCGCCGCCGACAGCACGAAATCGGCCAGCAGCGGCAACTTGCCGCGCATCGACGCCGACAAATCGGCGATCACATAGACCGCCAATTTGCTATGTTGCTGGAACACCCTGACCCGGTAATGCCTGAACGGATCGAGCACGCTGGCGCGCAGATCGATGCGGCGCGGATCGGGGCTGGCCAGCAAAGGCTCGTGGCGCTTGAACAACTGGCCGCCGCCGACCGTTTGCCCCGGATGGGCGCCGGGAAACACTCTGTAGCCGGGATGGGCCAGCCGGTAATGAAAGGATGGGACGGCCTTGCTCATGGCGCTATTGACTGACGACCAGATACAGCACGATGCCGCCGACGCTCAAATAACCCGGCGCCAGATATTTGATCGGCGCCGCCATGATCAGGCCGACCACGCCGGAGTAACTTTTGTCGTCGCGGTTGTAAATCGCTTCCCCGAGTAGCCACAAAAAGGAATTGACGAAGGCCAGCGCCAGTATCGGCAGCAGCCCGACATCGCTGAACAAGAACGACTTATCGGCCAACAGCGCCATCTTGTCGCTGGTGTGCAGCCAATTGGCGATCAGGATGCCTATCATCAAGCCGCCCTCGTCGAAGGCCACCAGAAAAAAGGTGTAACTGAAGCGCCTGAACTGGTCGGCGACGATTTTGGCTTGCGGCACATGCAACGACAGATAAATCAACGGCAAACTGAGGCCGAACAGCAACAGGCCGATCACCGCCAGCAAGATCCAGAAGTTGTAACCCACGGCGTCATTGACGGCGTTGGTGTAATAGGCGGCGTAAGCCAGTTCGGCCTGGCCGTCCAGCGTCGTCGCCACGAAGGAGCCGATCAGGCCGACGCCGGCCCAAGTCAAATAGGTTTCGGCGTAGTGGTTTAGGCCGGATTTGGGGATGATTTGTTTGGTTAGTTCTTTGATGTTCATAGGCTTTTTTTATGTGTCGCTGTTGCGACGTTTTTTTAATGCCGGTTCGCGCACCGGCGGGCGCGATACTTTTCTTTGCTCCGCCAAAGAAAAGTATCCAAAAGAAAGGCGGCCCCGATGCCGCTTTGATCCTGCGCTCCGAAATGTTTAGCGGGGGTTGCTTGAAGGGGCATCCCAGCCCCTGCAAGCAACGTGCGGCATCCTTGCCGCGCCCCTAGCGGGCAAATCCCGCCAAACATTTCGGTGCTCGGTGCGGCATAAGGGGGGAAGAAAAACCATCGCAAATTTATGTGTTCCCTCTGGTAACAAAGCTCCAGCTTTCTGAACATAGGAAGCTGGAGCTTCCAAGATGGCGTTACCAAACTGGAGTTTGGTAACGAGAAAACCAGATCAAAACATATCCCCTGTTCTTGCTAACAAACCATCAGATCACCGGCCGAGGTTTTATCCCCTGATGCCGCGCCGAGCACCGGAGGGTTTGAACGGATCAGCCCGCTAGCCCCGTTCAAAGCCTTCGGAGCGCAGGGCTCAAGCGGCATGGGGTGCCGTTTTCTTTGGGTACTTTCTTTTGGGCAAGCAAAAGAAAGTACCTCGGCTGTCGGGCCGAGACCCGACATAAAAACCGTCGCGATAGCGACACCAAACCGCAAACCCACAATCCACCAAAGCCATCTCCCGCGTGGGCACAAAAAGCAGTGCCCACCCTACCAAGCAACAAAAAAGTCACGGCGCGGCAATCCCATTCAAAATCCCTTCTATCAACGCCGGCATTAATTCCTCTTTTCGGTAACCGTACATCGGGTTTAAAAATATCCTGTGTGCCATGGTCACTTGAAACACCGCCTGCATGTCCTCCGGCAACAGCATATCCCTTCCCTCCAACCAAGCCCTGACCTTGGCGGCGCGGATGAAGTAACTCATGCCTCTGGGGCTGGCGCCGGCCTGGATCAATTGCTCCATTTCGACGTCGCTGAGGCGGATGCCATAAGCGCCGGGCCGGCTGCTGGCCTTCCATAAATCCAGCGCATAGTGATGCAAGGTCGGACTGGTTTTGACGCTGGCTTGAATTTGGGCCGCGATCTCGTTGAGCTGGTAGTAGGAAAGAATGTTTTTATCGATGCCGGCCACCAAGGTGTCTACGTCATGAAAACGCGGATCGAACATCAAGGCATCCAGCACTGCGTCCTGGTCCGGGGTGTCGATGCTGATTTCCATCATAAAGCGGTCGCGGGCGGCCGCCGGCAGTTCGAAGGTTTCCTCACGCTCAACCCGGTTTCGGTCGGCGAACACCTGCACATGCGGCATTTGATAATCGCGGTTGAAGGCGCTGACGCTACGTTCAGCCATCACCCTCAGCAACAAGGAATGCACCTGTGGCCGAGCACGGTTGATTTCGTTGAAGAAAAAAATCGCCAATTCTTCGCCCTGTTTCAACAACGGCCCCGGATCGACGCACGGCCGGCCGTCGCTGTTCAAATAAGTGTAATAAATCAAATCGGCCGGCATCAGGTCGATGGTGCCTTCGATGCGCTGGTATTGGCCGCCCAGGCCTTGCGCCACGGCGCGCAGCAAGGTGGTTTTGCCGACGCCGACCTGGCCCTCCAGCAGCACGTGACCTCTGGCGAAGACCGCCAGCAGCAGGTTGCGCACGGCGGGTTTTTGGCCGATCACGGTGTGATTGATTTGGCGTTCGAAATTCAGGGCCTGGTCGCGCCAGTCGCCGAGTTGATGTTCTGTATTCATGGTCAAAAAAACGCCGGCGCATTGCTTTGCCGGCGCAAAGTGGTCTTATCTTTAAGGGGTGGCGCGGGCTAGTTGTCCGTTGCAGCCCACGCCGAGGGTGATGAAAGGCGAATCATCAGGGGAATTGACGATAATTCGCGCCGAGTCATCACTGGCCTTCGACGTCGTAAACGAACTTGCCGGTCTTGGCCAAAATTTCCGTGCGCTTGGCGTTACGGGCTTCCATTTCCTTGATCGATTGCGCCTGCTTGTTGAGCTCGTTGGGATCGTGTTTCGGATCGTACTTGCTGCCGGCCACTTGCGCGGGATAACCCGGTTTCGGTTCCCAGCAGTTGCCGGCTTCCTTGCATTTGGTGCCGTCGTAGGCGTTTGCTGCGCCGGACAGGCCCAGAACCAAAAGTGTTGCGCTCAATATCAATAATGTCTTCATGTTGATCTCCTGATGATTTTTTGGATAAGCACGCCTTTTCCGAAGTCAGTAGGGTACGCAGTGCATACCCTACAACCGGCAAAGATCCAGGGTGCGGGATTTACTTCAACCATTCCGCCTTCTTCGGATCGCCTTTGTAGATATGGCGGATGAAGGACATGATGTGCAGCATGTCGTCGGTGCTGAAATTGACGTATTGCGGGCCCATCATGCCGTTGGCGCCGCCGAACAGAATTTCGAACAAACCCTGGTCGGTCAGGCCGCGCGGATAGGTCCAGTAGTCGTCGGCCAGACCGGGTCCGAGCTTGCCCTCCGCCTCGTGGCCGTGGCAGCCGGAGCAACCAGTCATGTACAGGCTCTCGCCCTTCTTGGCGGCTTCGGCATCGCCGTTGTACGGGTTCTTGCCGGTCTGCAGGAATTGCTTGAACTTGTCGGTGTTGCCGCCCTTCTTGGCAAAACTCAAATCTAGCGTTTCGCCGGTCAGGGCGTGGCGCAAGGTGATGTCGGCCTGGGCGCTGGTCACCCCGGCTAACGCCAGAGTCAACACGGTGCCGTTTAGTAATGTCTTCAATTTCATTCAATGTTTCCTGTTAGTTCATGGACAAGGCGGTTTCGGGTTCCTCCAGCAACGGAATGCCTTCCGCTTCCAGGAGTTCCGCGATCTCGTCTTGCTGTTCTTTGACGATGTTGTTCAACTGCGCCAACAAGGCGGTGTCACCCTTACGCACACCGATCGCCGTGCTGTACTGGAAGCCGACTTTCTCGCCATCCGCGCGCTTGGCGTTGTCCGGAATCACGGTCATGGTCAGCGGCGTGGGCGACGCTTTTACGTAACGCGCGGCCGCCGGTCCCCACAGAATGGCGATTTCGGCCTTGCCGGACGCCACTTCGTTGACCAGTTTGTCGTTGTCGTACTTGACGTACTGATTACGCCTGGACTTGAAACCCACCAATTCCTGTTGATAGTTGAACATGTCGTTGTAACGCCCAATCACGCGCAACATGGTCTCGGCCGGCGTGCCGGGCGCGAAGGCAATGCGCTTGGCGGTCTTCAACGCAGGACTATCCCAATTTTTCAAATCCAAACCGTCCTGCTCGCGGCTGATGAACACGTAGCCCGAACGGTAGTACGGCGCCGTGGTCAGCACGCGCGGATCGCCGGCATCGACGCCCATCACCACGTCGCACAAGCCTTTATCCAGATAATCGCGGATGAAGTAGCGCGGATCGGTCCAGGTCACGATTTCCAGTTTCCGACCCATGCGCTCGGCGACGTATTGCGCCAGCTTGTTCTCGAAGCCCTCGCCGGCTTGGTTGGAATAAGGCATTTCGTTTTCGGCGGTGCAGACTTTCAACGCCTGTTGCTCGGCTTGAACATTGGCAAAGCCGATACCCAAAACCAAAGCGGTAAAAATGCGTTTTGTATTTTTCATGGTTATTCGTTGCTTGTTAATTCACGGGACTCGGAGGGCATTCGCCCGCCTCACCCCCCGCCTTCTCCCAATGGGAGACGGAGCTTTACCCTCGCTTTCCCGACGCCATCGTTAAATCGAATACAGCCGACATCAAGAAAACGCCCCTCTCCCACTGGGAGAGGGGTTGGGGTGAGGGTGTTTTACAGCGAGAACACCATCACGCCGCCGCCCATTTGGGTGTAGTGCGCCAATTCTTTAAACGCACCCACCGCGCCCAGACCGGCGGTCGGATCGGCCAGGTCGAATACCAGGCCAACGCCGGGCCAGCCGCCGACACCGTAATAAATCGCCACATACTGTTTGTTGTTGTGTTTATAGGTAATCGGATGGCCGATGACGCCGGAAGGCAGTTTGAACTTCCACAGTTCTTCGCCGGTTTTGGAATGGCGAGCCTTGATGTAACCGTCCAGGGTGCCGTAGAACACCAAGTCGCCGGCGGTGGCCATGGTGCCGCCCCAAACCGCGAATTTCTCCTGAACTTCCCATTCCATTTTGCCGGTGACCGCGTTCATGGCTTTGACCTGGCCCAGGGTGCCTTTCGGACCCGGATACATGTTCAAAGTCGCGCCGACGAAGAATTGGCCGGCCCGGTAAGGCAGCATGAACGGTTCCCAATCCATGCAGATGTGGTTGATGCCCATGAAGAACAGTTGCTTGTTCGGGTCGTAGGATTCGATGCCCTGGTTGTGGTAACCCATGGCCGACGGGCAGATGCCGGTAGCTTGGTGGTCCATGTGTGTGGAATATTCCGGGTCGCGCACCGGCAGGCCGGTTTTCAGATCGACTTTCTTGACCCAGTTGACGGTGTCGTCGATCTTGAAGGCGTTGATCAGATCGCCGTTCTCGCGGTCCAGGGTGTAGACCAGACCGTTACGGTCGGGATGGGTCAGCAGCTTGCGTTTCTTGCCGTCCACCACTTGCTCGGACAGGCCCATGTAGTTGACGCCGGCGTAGTCCCACTCGTCGTGCGGGGTTTTTTGGTAGCCGAATTTGGCTTCGCCGCTGTTAATGTCGCGGCCCCAGATGGTCATGGTCCATTTGTTGTCGCCGGGGCGCATGGTTTCGTTCCAAGGTGCTGGGTTACCGGAGCCGTAGTACAGCATCTCCAGGTCGCTGTCGTAGGCGTACCAACCCCAGTTGGTGCCGCCGCCGATTTTCCAGGCGTCGCCTTCCCAGGTTTTCAGGCCCAAACCGAACTGGCCGTAATGCGGGTTGGCTTTGTTGAAGTCTTTGGACAGTTTGATGTCTTCGTCGGGACCGGTGGCATACACCCGCCACTCTTGCTTGCCGTCCTTAACGTTGTAAGCGGTCGCGTAACCGCGCACGCCCAGCTCGGCGCCGGAGGAACCGACGATGACTTTATCCTTGGCCACGAACGGCGCCACGGTCAAGGTGGAGCCCATGGCGATGTCGGAGTTTTCCATTTTCCAGCGCAGTTCGCCGGTCTTGGCGTTCAACGCCACGACATGGCCGTCCAACTGGTTCAAAAAGATCGTGGCCGGATAATCCTTGCCGGCCGGCGCATAGGCCAAGCCGCGGTTAACCACGTCGCAGCAGGCCACCGCGCGGGCCGCCGGGTTCTGCTTGGGCTTGAACTGCCATAAAATCTTGTCCGGCTCGTTCAAATCGATCGCGAAGACGTTGTTCGGATATGGGGTGTGCACGTACATGATGCCGTCAACCACCAGCGGACCGCCTTCGTGGCCGTTCAGCACGCCGGTCGAGAACGACCACGCCACTTTCAGGTTTTTAACGTTGTTGGCGTTGATGTCGATCATCTCGCTGAAATGGGTCGATGCGTAATCCTTGGTTTGCATGACCCAGTTGGTGTTCTGCTTGGCGAGCTGTTCCAGCTCCTTATTGGCCAGCGCCGGTTGCGCCACGCTCAGGATGCCGCCCGCCATTAATGCGGCGGTTTTCCCCACTACGCGCAAATCGAGTTGTTGCATGTTTCCTCCAGATTTTTATTCTTTGAAAAGAGGCGTGGCGCCGCCGGTTGAAATCAGTTTTTGCTAAGCAGCGTTCTTGATCAAAACCGCATCACGGGTAAGCAACCGGGCAGGCCACGCTGCGGCAAATGGTATAGAAAGGGTCTGTTTGGCCGTTACGGAAGAATCCATCGAATCGGCGGGAAATCAGCCGAAAAATGCCAGGGTAATGTTCCCGGTTGCGAGGCAGCCGCCGCCAGTCATAAACAGGAAAAGCTCCCATGGTTTAGGCGGAGAAAAATTGGCAAGATGTTGGGAATAGAGCCGGGCATTTGCCGGGTGTTTGCCGTATATTTCGAATAAGGGAGCTATCGCGTGCCGGATAAAATCAATGTATTACTGGTGGACGACCATGCGGTCGTCAGGGCTGGCTACAAGGCTTATTTATCGCTATCCGAGCATATCGGTCAAATTTACGAAGCCGAGCGCGGCGAAACCGCTTGCCAGCTTTATTCCCGGCAGTTGCCGGATGTGGTGGTGATGGATTTGTCGATGCCCGGCCTGGGCGGGCTGGAAAGCATTCGCCGCCTGCTGGGCCGGCACGCCAATTGTAAAATCCTGGTGTTCAGCATCCATAACGAATTGGTTTACGTTACTCGCGCCATCAAGGCCGGGGCCAAGGGCTACATCACCAAGAGCAATGCGCCGGAGACCCTGATCACCGCCGTATGCACGATTGCCGAGGGCGGTACTTATGTCGATCCGGAGTTGGCCCAGCAACTGGCGATCAGCTCGGCCGTCGACCAGGACGAAACCGCCAAAATCAAATCGCTGTCGCCGCGCGAATTCGATATTTTTTGCTTGCTGGCCACCGGCGTAAGCACGCGGGAAGCGGCGGAGAACTTGTGTCTGAGTTATAAAACCGTCGGCAACCATGGTACCGCGATCAAGGAAAAGCTGGGCGTGAAAACCCTGTCCGAACTGGCGCTGTTGGCCAGCCGGCACGGCATAGTCAAAAATGCCTGAACTACGGAATGAATGAGAGACCGGCCCCAGACGATTTCCGGGCAAATCGCGAGGCCGGCCGGGCAATTTTAGTTTTGGTCGCTCGCCGCCCGTTTTGCCAAATATTTGCTAACGCCGGTGGCAGGCATGCTGTCGGTTTGTCTCGCCAGATATTTTTCCACGCCGGTTTTTCGGTTGGCTTGCTGCCTGGCAAGATATCTTTCCACGCCGGTAGCCGTTGCCCCTGTTTCTCCGGTAACGGCGTCCGCGCTATTTTGGCGCGAGGTTTTTTGTCGCCCAAACCAAGCGGCCGCGCCGACCAGAGCGGCCATCAGAAATAGAGCCAAGTTCGAATCCGATGGCGGTGGGTTTTCGGCACCGGCAAACTCCGCATTGTCCGTGGCCTTGGATATCTCGTCGGCGGGGGGCTCTGGCGTAGAGCTGTTTGTTTCGAGCGCGTCCGCCGTGGCCGAGACAGCTTCCGGAATCGCGGCCGGCGGTTCGGCAATACTTTTCGGCGCGGCCTCCGAGGGGATAGCGCTTGCCTCGCTTTCCGCATAGACGGTTTGGGGTTGGTATTCCGCCGGCTGATAGGCCTGCTCTTCGGCAAACGCCGCGACATGCGTTTGCAACAGGGTTATCAGGATAATGATTGTTGCTTGATGTGTTGTCATATCGCTTCCTCTGAATTCAAATAGTCAACGGCTCGAGACAAAGTTAATGTTCGGCTTTGCTTTTTAAGCCGTTCAGCGCATGGGTGAAGAATTGGTTCATGGCCTTGACCGCGGCTTCATCGTTTAACTCGGCGGGCGGGGTGTTGCCGGTGTCGCCGCGATAAAAGCGGCTTTTTAAGGTCACCACGCTGCTGTCCGGCGTATCGCCCGCGCTGACTTTCAGTTCTACCGTGTGCGAACTGGTCGGGAATGCCTGGGGATTTTCGGTTTTCAGCCGGTAACTGTATTCGTGTTCCTGCTCGTTGAAATAGTCCAGTTCCTCCACCAGGCTCTGGCCGTTCTGAAAGGTTAGGGTGCGTTGGCCGCCCGATTGCAACTGGCCGTCGCCGCTGCTGTGCCGCAAATCGGTCTGCCAATCGGCTATCGCGCCGAACTGTTTGGCAATTCCCCAGACTTTAGCCACGGGGGCGTTGATGACGATGGATTCCTTGGCTTTTTGCGGCGTGGGCCCATGGGCATGCGCAGACAGGCTCGAACAAAACACCAGCATGGATAGAATGAGATTTCGCATATCGTTTCCGCTTACAAAAAACAGCATTATCGGCGGCTTGTTGCTTATGGCATCGGGACAAAGTCACGACGCGAGGAAGGGATTGTTCACTTTTTACGCGGCTTGTCCGGCGGCATTTGCTTGGCTTTAATTTTGAGCTTTGCCGTTACCCCATTTGCCTTGCAGTTTCTCATAATCGTCGGCGGTGGAGACCAGAACCAATTCGTCGGCGGGTTCGATTTTGCTGTCGCTGTCCAGCGGTAGAAACTGATCGTTTCGATAAGCGAAGATGACCCGGGTATGCTTGGGTAGGTCCAGTTCGTTCACCGGGCCAGCTTCGCTTGCGCTGGCGATAAAGTTAAACAGTTTGATATTGCCGCGAAAAATGGCGGACAACTCCAGGATGTTATGCCCGGCGGCGATATTGGCCAGATAACGGGCATTGGTCAGCGTGGGAACTATCGTGTCGGTCAGGCCCAGGCCGACGCAAATATGCTCGAATTCGGGATCTTCGATCCGGGTAATCACCCGTTTCACGCCCAGCGAACGCGCCACCAGGCTGGCGATGATGTTGGCTTCGTCGCTCTTGGTCAGGCAAAACAGCACGGCTATGGATTCGGGGTCTGTTTCCTTCAAAATCGCCGGCTTGCTGCCGTTGCCGTGCAGAAACACGCAGTCGATTTCCGGCATCAGTCTATCGATGACGGTTTTGTCGTTTTCGATGATGATGACTTCGTGGTCCGCCCGCAATAATTGTTGCGCGGTGGCGATGGCCAGCGAAGAGGCGCCGATAAAGACTATTTTCACGATTTACTCCCTAATTTGATCCAGGTGCGCGGATATAAAAAAACCAGCATGGCCAAAAACTCCACCCGCCCCAACAGCATGTCGAGGATCAAGACCGCTTTTAGCAAGGGTTCCAGCGCGGTGCGGGTGATGCCGGACGACAAACCGGTGGTCGAACAGGCCGATACCACTTCCAGCAGGGCGTTTAGCGGGTCGTAGCCCATCGCTAAAAAGGCGAACCAGGACAGCAGTACCGTACCGATGAATATCATGATCAGTATGAGTACCCGTTCGACTTCTTCCGCGTCCAGTCTGCCGCCCCTCAGGCGGCGTTCCAATACCGCGTGCGTCGGCAGGGCCGTGCGGACGATGAACAGCTGTATCAGGCGCAAGACGATCAAAAAACGCAGAATTTTGATGCCGCCGGCGGTGGAGCCCAGCGAACCGCCCATGGTCATTGCGGTAATCAAGGTCAGCTTGGCGCCGGCGCTCAAGCCGCTGACGTCGACATTGGCGAAGCCGGTGGTGGTTTGGGCCGAAATCCCCATCACCGTTGCTTGATTCAGACGGGTAATGACGTCGCCCGTCCCGCTATCCAGGCACAGAAACAGCACGCCGATCACGCACGCGGCAATCAGAGGCAGCGCCAGCGCTTCGGAATCCGTCACCAATTCCTTGATCCCGCGTTTGCTCAGATGATAGTACAAGGGTAGCGATACGGCGCCCAACATGCCGATAATGCACACCAAAACCCGGGTCCAGCCGCCGTCGATAGCGGCCAAACTGTTGTCGTAAATGGAAAAGCCGCCGGTGGATATGCCGCTCAAGGCATGGGTGACGGCGCTTAACGGGCCGAGTCCGGCCAGCCACAAGGCGGCAATCGAGACGATGGTCAAGCTGCCGTAGATAAGCAATAATTTCAACACATGGCCGCGGGCATTACCCAATATGTCCCGGCTGTCGGTGATGTCGCCCATGGCTAGCCGGCGCGCCGCCATGCCCCTGTCCAGAAACAACAAGGCAATGGAAAATGCCACCACGCCCAGGCCGCCGTACCACTGCATCCAGGCCCGGCTGAATAACAGCGCGGCGGAATAGTGTTGCAGACCCGTCAGGGTGCTCAAGCCGGTGGTGGTAACTCCGGACACCGTTTCGAAGAGGGCGTCGATACCGCTCAAGCCCTCGCCGATAAATGGCAGCGCTTCCAGCAGGGCAGTCAAGGCAAAGGACAGGCTGGTGATCACCATCACTTCATTGTCGCGTATGCCCTCCGGTACCCAAATGCGCGTCACCGGCAGGCAAATCAGTAGCAATCCCGCCGAAACCAGAATTTGCCCAAGCATGAAATGCCAATCGCCGCAGGCCCAGGACAGCACAATCGGCGGCAGCCGCAACGCGGCCACCACCAGGCCGATGCTGGCCAGATAACGCGCCAAAACCCGGTAACGCACCGGTTGGGCCAAGGCTCTGGAAACATCGGAAGAACTCATGCGGGTGCTTGGCGGGGTCAATGATGGCGATTAATGTAGCATTAATTTCTCGCCGCGACCCGCCGGGAGCATCGATTGGCGCTTGCTGGATGAGTCGGGCTAAACGGCGCTCGGCGGGTCGGTGCGAGTTGTCGGGAGGATTGCTGCTGATTTAGCGATGCGCTCCTGCGCGCGGGCGGTTAAATGCGGGTAAGCGTTTAACCGCCAGCCGGGCAGGTCCAGTCAAGCGACTGTCTTGGTTGCCGTGTTTGGCTCGGCGCGAGAATCCGGTCAGCCTTTCCGCCGTCTCGCGGCGATAAAACCGGCCAGGAACGAACCGAACAGCGATGCCGTCGCCGGTAGCGGCACCGCGCTGGTATTGATCGCGGCATTGTCCATGGTGAAATGGTAACTGGAGCCGAGATATTCCTCGCCGCCGTCGGCGACAAATTGCAGACTGTCGATGCCGGAAAAGTCGAAGCTGAAAAACCGGGCGGCATCGGTGTTGACGACGATCAGTTGCGACCCGCCCTGTTGCACGCCGTTTCTGAAACCGGTCAGGGTGATTTCCAATCCCCAGCGCGACGCGCTGGCAAAGTAGGCGCTTGCAAAATCGAAGGGCGTGGCGGACGCTATCGCGGCGCCGGCTCCGGCGCCGTTAAACGCGCTGTAAGCCCCGGAGACCACGCCGTTGTAAAAGCCGGAGTCGAAATCCGCCACCTGGCTCAATTCCGGGTTCTGCACCCAAAAGTTCGACCAATTCAAGCCGGCGTAACCGTCGGCTATGGCGGTTTCCGCTTCGTCCGTGACATCATCGAAGCTCAACACGGCGGCATGGCTGGCATCGATGTTGAACATCGACAACCCAAGCAACAGTAAGGGCAGGTGTATTATTTTCATGGCATTGGCGCGTCGGCGCGGGCAAAAAGGGTTGGTTGGCGTCGGGGAGCAAAGGGCGGCAAACGCTACGGCGTTGCGTGCCGTCTGCCGCCCCGCGTCCAAACTATTTAGGGCCAAGGTTAGCGCGTGGGCGAGAATTTATTCACCACCAGCTTGCCGCCGGACATGACCAGATCGGGGTATTCGATAATCTTGAAGCGTGCCAGCGCATTGCCCTTCATGGCGATCAGATCGGCCGGCGCGTTGGGCGTCAAGCTGCCAAGCCCCGGTATGCCCGTGGCGAGATTCGCGGCCGCCGCCGAGGTGGCTGCTCTCAGTACATTCAGCACGTCGCTGAAATCGACGGCATCGCCGCTGCCCAGATGCAGCATCAGGTGTAATTCCTCGCCGTTAATGCCCCACGGTACATTATCGTGGGCGATTTCAGAGCCATAAATGTAGGGAAACTCCAGGCCGTCGGCGGCATGCTCCTGATACACATGTCCGGGTACGTGGGCATTTGCGTAAAGACCTTCGCCGCAAGACGCCAGCGTGTCTATGGTGGTGATGAATTTCATGCCGTCACGCACGGCTTCGTGCAGCAACTCGTGGTCAATCGCCGCGCAGGGTATGTGCGCCATGACATCCACATTGGCATTTTTAGCCATTTGAAAACCGACGCTTTCGCCCACATGCGCGAGCACTTTTTTGCCATGGATATGGGTTTCGCTGACTATCCAGTTGACTTGGTTTTGCGATAGCAGATTCCACGGCGCGGCCGGCACTTCGCCGTGACCGTGCGGCATCATCCAGGGTGCGCCGGCTTCGCCGCCCGATTCCAAGGCAATTTTGATCGCGGAGGCGCCGTTGGCAATCAGCTGCCGGACAATGGCTCTGACTTCGCTTTCCGTGGCGCCGGGTGCTATGGCCAGACCCACTTTGTCCAGGCCGCCGACCGTATCATCGGGGGAAAAAACATTCAGCGGATAACCGCCCTGGGCTTGCAGAATCGGGCCGGTACTCAGCAGGCGCAGCGTGCCGTTGCCGCCTTGCGGCGGCAGCAAGGGCCCGCCGGTATCCTGTACCGTGGTGATGCCATGCTCGAGCACCTTGTCCTTGCCGACATTTTGAAAAGTGACATGGGCGTGGGATTCAATAAAACCGGGCATGATGGTGGCATCGCCTAGGTTATAGCGGGTGGCGCACCGCGAGCGCAGCGCCGCAAAGTCGCCGACCGCCCGCACCTTGTCACCGACCACTAATACGCTTTTATTGAATTGGACGTCGTTGCCGTCAAATACCCTGTCGGCCGTTATCAATTTGCAGGAGGCCGGCGGCGCGGCCGCCACGTCGTAAGTGGAGCCAGTGCATGCCAGCACGGCAACGGCCAGGGTTTTTAAGTTGAACATTGCGTTACTACGTCGCATAAACATTCCTCGATAGGTATGGATTTTGTTTTTGTTATGAAAAGCAGCGATCGAATCCGATTCGTACAGCGTGCCGAGTTAAATCAATGGGCTGGAAAGGCAGATCTTTCTTGATAACCGGCGGCTATCATAAGTTTTATCCGCTGGCGACGGTTTATGCAAAACGGAGTCTTTTGTATGCCAAAGGTATTTTTTGCCTCAAACGGGTTTTTTCCGCGCATAAGCAAGAGTGCTCTTGGCAAGCCATTATTCCCTGGGGTAAAGGCGCGATTTCACCGGTTTGTTTACTAGTCAAACGGACTGGTATCGAGTTTAATAACCACTTTGTCATTGTGGAAACATGAGTCGGATGGAGGTTAACAGTGGCTGAAGAAGTGATTTGGTCTGGGGGTAAGTTGGTGCACAAGAATGTTACCGACAAAGTAAACAGCGCGATTGAAAAAGGCGCGCTGAGCGTAGTGCATGCGATCGTCGTACATCAGACTGGGGCGGCTACGGCGGGTTCGTCTTTCAGCAGTTACGACTCAGGTAACAACGGTGCGCATTTTCTGATCGACAAGGATGGCACTATCTATCAAACGGCGCGGATAGATCAAAAATGTTGGCATGTCGGTAATATTCGTTCCCGTTGCCAGGAAATGAAGTCTTGCACGGCTGATGAGTTAAAAGAACTGAATGCGCTGCTGTTTAAAAAGGGGGAGTCATACAGTGCCCGATTTGCAACGTAAGCCAACGGGAGGCAGGTAAAAGTTATCCCGAGCGGTATCCCACCAATGAGGATTCGATAGGCATTGAAATCGTTGGTGCGTTCGATGCAAAGGCGCAAGCCTATGACAACGTCAATAAGGAACAGAACAATTCACTGAGTTGGCTGGTGGAAGTGTTGGAAGCCAAGCTTTCGATTGGGGATGACGACGTGTATGCCCACGGTATCATTGGCTATAAGCAGCCGAGCGAAGGCAGTAGCGCGCAATGGAAGAAACCATGAGTCCACGCCGCTTGCCAACATACTTGGTTGCCGTTGCATGCATGGGCGTCACCGGATGTGGCGAACAGTTGGCCTATCCCGATTCGATCCACTTAGCCAATTTTCAAACCTTATCCAGTGGCCATGAAGAGGGCGGCGAATTCTGCAGAGACTTCAATCTGACCTCGGAACAGGCCGAGTGGTTTTTTTCGCGCGCGAAATTAATGGACGCGCGGCAACTGTATGAGCGTTTCGACCACCTGCCTTGTTGGGTGCGAGGTGCGGCTCGTTCAAATAGGGGCATATGGCAATGGGAGATTCGGGCGGGAGGAACCGCTCGCGTCGTTTCTCCGGAAGGAAAGGCCGAATTGTTTGGTTGCGACGAGTGTGATGCTGTGCTGACAGGCGCGGGTAATTCTGCGCAATGATAGTAATAGCAGCCTTTAAGCGTCGTTCAGACTATCCAATAAACTGTAAAAATCGAGATCAAATCCGACATTTTGATACTGATTTTTGCTTAATCACTACCGTGACGGGCAAGCTCCGGCCAAAAGCTGCCAGACGAAACAAAAGTGCCAATGGCAAATGTCCAGCCACAAGCAGACGCCGATTGTGGCGAGTCGCGAATTGCGCCAATCGCAATTGATGCGATACGCCCAGATTATCGCACCCTGCCACGCAGAATCTATCTGGACAAAATTCAGTTATGAAAAGTAACCCGCACACCAATTATGTAATCGCTTGGCAAGCGATCAGCTGGTATTTCGTTCTCTTGTGCGCTAACACGCCAAACCGAAGCTTCACTATATTTTGTGCAGGCTAGCAGAGCCATTAAAGTGAAAATCTTTGGACCAAATGGCAAAATAATTGGGCGACCAAATGGTGCAACTCCATACAAAAGTGACTCTAATAAACTGTAGCAACCAACAGGGTCGTCAGGTCTATAGTTTATTTTTTGTCTAGTTGACAAAAAGCTTAGGAAAGTGGCATTAGCTTCCAACACAGCTGGCAAATAAGCTTCTATCGGAGATTCTGGTATGAAAGCCCAAGCTTCATCTGCTTGTATATATTCAGTTGCACCCAATGCCTTGCTCTCTTCATAGCCTAATCCAACGATAGCAATTGGGGGCTTGTTAGGATTTGTTGTCCAACCCGCAAAAAAAGGGGAAATGGGGCCAAAATGTGTATTGGGTGCTATTTCTGTCGACGGTGGTGAATATGCCCCTAAGGAATATAAGAAATCGATCGACGATCCACTTTTGATACAACCATCGCAAAGCAATTCTACAATTGCGGCCATTCTTTTTCGCGTCATGCTGGAAATGTCTATGCACCCAATAACGTTTGAATGGTTTGATGCATTTTCCAGTATCGCTTTCAATTCTTCAGGAATGCAATCACTTTCATCGGTGTCTATGATCGAATACTCATTCGAGGAAAACCAGTGTTTATTTTCAAGATAACTATAGGTTTGTCGATCTTTAAAATTCCAAGCGATATGATGCGTTGCTTTTGGGCGAAGAGTTTCTGCAATGTATCTAGCTCTCCGCTCAAATCCAAGAGAAGCTATAAAAAATGAATAGTCTTCTGCTAAATTATTTACATCCAAATATGAAGGAATAGTTTTCACTCTAGTATCCGACACTATTAGTCCCCCATATCAAATGGTAAATCCAACGTCCTTGGAGCATCGGGCTCAATTTTTAACGAATGTTTTTCAGATAAAATTGTGCTTAGTGAAATTGACTTACCAAGAATCAGAGGCAAGCCGTATAGCGGAGCCAGCCAATATGAAATTCGGAAACGCTTTCCACGCAATGAGGTGAGTAATACTTCACCATCGCGATCAGGAGCATAAACTATAGCCCCAAGATTCAATGCCTGTGCTAATGAGTTGTGCAAGGCATTGCTAATCTGTGAATCAACGACAAAAGACAAATATGGCTCTGGCGTAAAAGGAGCTTTGACAACTTGATTTTTAAAATAATTTGCAATCAAATCAATTATAGAAAATAATCCTTGATGCCTTTGAGTAAGGCTTGTTTCTTCAACAGGATAAGTTTGTAGTAATGCTGCAAAACGCTTCGCAGATGCAAGAAGCTCTTCACCTTGTACAGAAGATTTTACCCTCAATGAATTACCCGTAATAACTCCTTTATCAAGGAGTCGCCCTAACACGACTTTTAGCCATCTTGGATGTCCTTCAGAAATGTCGAAAATCGAGTCTGCTCCAGCATAAAGCTCAATGCTTTTTCTGCTTCTTAGATTTATGGTTTTGTTTTCTGATTCATTTGGGCGAATATAGAATTCACGAACTGCAACTATTGGGCGGACCTTTCGAATTACACTGGCTCGTATTTCGGGAGAAAGCTCTAGTATCTTTTCTGGCTCTATATTTCTTTTGTCTAAGAATTCTTTAAATGTCTGGTCAATTTGGTAAAGACGAATAAAGCGCCGCCCCCAATGACCAGTTGGTCCGTAAGGATTTACCTTGTCTTTCCGGTCGCCATCTTGCTCAAAGTAGCTTTTCCCAAACACATCATCCGGACTTGAAATTGCAGAATGCCCCCGATTCTGAAGAATGGAATTCCATAAATTTATGCAGAAAGTCTTTTTTTTCCGGCTAGCTTCATTTTGTTCTTTGTGAGCATACCAGAGTTGAATTGCATCATAATCATTACCAGGCGATGGTGATTTATCCGGGGATGTTATCTTGGAGCAGCTGGTTGATGGCGCTTGCGCCAACTTAAACAAGAACTTCGGATTTGTTGACCTGAGAGCTTGAATCAGTTCGCTTTGGATACTTTCCGGTGCAATTTCTAGCTCATCAAACATAAGCGCCCATTTGCTATCTTGCTCGCCGCAAATATCATCGAAAATCTCAACTGCTGAGCCAGCTGCTGATAAAGGATCTATAAATAGAAATTGATATTCAGATAAATTATTTAGCTCTAATTCACCTTTGGTAATGGATATTTTATTTATTATTGTTTTTATATCAGACAGGCGTGTGGTGATTGTGTGTTTGAGCGATAACAATGTAGGTATGGATGGCGTTGTTTTAAATACTTTCGATATCTCATTAACAATTATTGCTTCATTATTTTTATCAACATTGCATCTCTTAAAGGGAGCTACAATTCCATCAGGGGCCTTCGAAAGCCGATAATACATCGTTTCTACTATAGCTTGAAGTATGTGCGTAGCAAAAGCTGCATTTGAGAGGAGTAATCGCTGATCTTTGTCTTGAATACGAGAATTAGTTGAATCCAATTGCTGACGCCAACTTATGTCCGCCGGTATAAAAACCCCCGTATAGTCAATATTATTTCGATGCCAGTCAGCATCGACACCATGCCATTTTTCAAGCGCAGCTGGTTGGAGCATTTTCAATAGTGTTGTCTTGCCACTTCCTCTTGGACCAACTAATACACTATGTCTATGTTTGGCAAGATCAAAAAATTGTGAAGGAGGAACAAATGTCGCCGCAACTTGAGAAGAGGTAAGCCAGCGTGCGTTATATGCCTCAAAACTATAGATGGATTCCCTCTCATTCATATCGTTTGACGCCTCCCTATCTCTTTGGGAATCCCATTGTCGAATTCTACATTTATATTGAATTTCTTATTATTTAGTGCGTGTACTAATGCTTTAAAGTCGCTAGGTAGTAAAAAGTCCAATTCTGGAATTTCTTGAAGAATGCTGCTCCAATTTGCAACCTGATCGTTACCTAATATTTTATTAATTTTTCCCGCTAAATTTTGTGCGGCATCTCGGCAGCCGAACTTGCAGACTGCTGGCAACCCAGAGCCACTGGGCATTGCAGGCGACCATCCAGCAGGACTCCAATCCCAGGCCCTTATGGTTCCTACAAATCCATTTTGATGATCTAATGGTAATTCCAATAAATAAAATTGATTGCGGGCTTGCGTTTGAAGCTTAGGATGAATGACAGCAGAAAAGCTTCCTGCCGCTATCACAAGCGGAGCTGAGTTATACCCTTGAGAATAAGCGACTCTAGCATGGTGTTTATGACCATGAATAACAATCCAGTTACCATGCTCGCCATTGCCAATAAGATTGAGCAATTGCTGACCATTCTTCATGATGTCGTAAGTGTCATCGTCTTCAAATATTTCTGGGAATTGCTGTGGATGGTGATGGCATAATATAATATTAACTGGAGCAATATCTGATTTAGATAGCTCTTCAGCTATACGTTCAATTGTTAAGTTAGATATCCGGCCATGATTTATCTCATCTTCTTGACCACCATGGTAGGCTGCACTATTTAAAACTATTAATCTGTAATGTTCTGTCTGAATTAGAGCAAATTTTCTAGCCCAATATTGATCGTTATTTACCTGGTTAGGAAGAGGGTAAGGCGGAATCAATCGTTGAAGTATCTCTGTTGGATCATATTTGTAATTTTGAAATCGTGAATCTAAGTCATGATTACCTGACGCCGCAGTAACCAGATGGGCCTGTAATTTGTCTCCAATTTCATGTAGCGATTTCCATGCATATCTAATACCCTCGACAGAAGCTTTATTGCCCAAATCGCCTGGCGAAAGAAACAAATCAGCTTTAAGTTGTTCATGGGTAATCAGATTACTCAAGTGTTGTAGCGGATCATTACTCGCAGAGTCAGTTGTGCCGAGTACATTTAAATATGATTCAAGTGGCTTACCATCAATGTGCTGGTATGCATGTAAATCACTAGCAACAGCAATTTTAAGAACGCAAGAGTCATGCAAATTACACATGCGGCTATTTCTTTTCAGGAAAAGGTCGATTAGAAAATAGCATTTCAGTGACCGTTGATCGTTGATGGTTGAATCCAGCAACGCTACGCCTTACTGATAAACATTTGCTATACCAGTTTGGAAGCATCGCTTGGATGAATGGATTATAAGACAGTAAGATTAATGCTCCTCTACTATCGGCGACCTGTAGGGCAGTAACTAATCGTTGTAGATCTTGGTCACAGAAGCTCCCATAACCGTACTCACCTCTAAAACGGGTATTAGGATTAGAGTAGGGTGGATCTAAGTATACAAAGTCGTCAACACCTGCCTGTTTTAATGTCTTTTCAAAATCAACCGACCTTAAACTGGCCTTGCGCATAATTGTTGCAAATTCTTGAAAATGTTCTTTCGTAGGAATAACGCCTGCTTTAGTTCCTCGAGGCACATTAAATACGCCGCTTTTATTTGTCCGATAGACTCCGTTGAAGCAGTGACGATTCAAGTAAACAAACCGAGCCGCTTTTGATACATCATCCAATTGCTCTACAGGGTTGGCTCTAAGTTGGTAATAAAACGAATCAGTATCTGGCATTGTAGACACCGCATCAAAAACCTCGTCAGGATTTTTGCGAATGGTTTTGTAAGTGTCAATTAACGATGAATTTAAGTCGCTAAGAATTGCACGACGGGGTTTTAATGCCAAGAATACACAACATGATCCGGCAAACGGTTCTATATAACGAACAATATTTTTTGGTATGCACGGGAGGATGTGAGGCAATAGTTTACGTTTGCTTCCTGCCCAGCGGAGAATTGGAGAAGTTTGATTGGCTAATTGTTGGTTCATTCTTTTTCCGTAATTCGCTCAAATCCTGTTCAACATTCTCATACTGTCAACCGATTATAACCTATAGGATTCCGAAGGTCTGTTCTGCTGTAATTAGCGATGTATTGACTGCTATGACGCTGTAGAGATTGAATAGCTGAAATCGGGCGGAGAACCGACGTTCGAATCCCGAGTTCGACCGACGGTGAAGGGTCGAACCGAGCCTATCACGATCAGACTTAGTCAGTGTTGAATGCGCTATCAGACCAAATCCAAGTTTTATAAATAAACGTCGCAAATCGTTTATTCAGCTCGAAAGCGTTGTTTCGCCAGCAACCACGGATTGCCGCCTATGGCTGTCAAGTTATTGGTGACCGTCTGCTCAACCGCAAACCGTAATAAATAATTTGGACCGCCCGCCTTGGGGCCGGTGCCGGACAGGCCCATGCCGCCGAAGGGTTGCGAACCGACTACCGCGCCTATCATGTTGCGGTTGCAATACACATTACCGATCCGTGCTTGTTGCCGCGCGCTTTGCAGGGTCGTTTCGATACGGCTATGCAGGCCCAGCGTCAGGCCGTAAGCGCTGGCGTTGATGGCTTCGATTGGCCCGGATAAGTCCGAACCGGCATAGCGGACGATATGCAAGATTGGTCCGAAGACTTCCTGTTTCAGTAGCGAAAGTTCGGCGATTTCGGCCAGGGTGGGCGGAAAATACCAGCCTTTTTCCAGTCCGGCGGGCATGGGCAATTGATACAGCAGTTTGGCATGTTGTTTTAGATAAGCGATATGCGTATGCAATTTAGCCAAGGCGGTTTGATCGATGACCGGGCCGACATCCGTGCTCAAATCCAGCGGCGACCCCAGCCGCAACCATTGCATGGCGCCGATCAGTCGTTCAATGACGATGTCGGCGGTTTCTTCCGGTAAAAACAGTACCCGGCAGGCCGAGCAACGCTGGCCGGCGCTGTTAAAGGCCGATTTCAACACATCCATAACCAGTTGCTCGGCGTGTGCGGAACTGTCGGCCAGCATGGCGTTTTGGCCGCCGGTTTCGGCGATCAGCGTTGCGATGGCGCCGTCTCGCCGAGCCAGTTGTAAATTGATGCCGCGCGCGGTGGCGCCGGAACCGGTAAAGGCCACCCCGGCTACCCGCTGGTCGCTCAGCAACTGCTTGCCCAGGATAGCTCCCTCCCCGGGCAAAAAATGCAACACATCGCCGGGAATACCCGCTTGATGCAGCAGACGCACGCAGGCCATGCCGGTCAGCGAGGTTTGCAAGGCCGGTTTGGCGATGACTGTGTTGCCGGCCGCCAGCGCGGCGGCGATTTGGCCGATGAAAATGGCAAGCGGAAAATTCCAAGGGCTGATGCAGACGAAGACGCCGCGGCCGTATTGGTAGAGCTTGTTTTCCTCGCCGGTGGGGCCGGGTAACGCTTGCGGCCGCCCAAATAATTCGACGGCGCCGGCGGCGTAATAACGGCACAAATCCACCGCTTCCCGAATTTCCGCCAAGGCGTCGGCGAAGGTGCGGCCGGCTTCGCGGATGCACAGACCGGCCAGCTCCAGGCGCTGTTGCTCCAGCAAGTCGGCGGCTTGGTTTAAATAAGCCGCCCGGGTTTGCACCGGGCAGAGCCGCCAGGCGGTAAAAGCGTGAGTGGCCTGTTGTAAAGCCTGTTCGACTGTCTGGGGCGAACTGCGGCTTACTTGGCCGACCATGGTTGTGCGGTCGAACGGGCTGTAGACGGTAAACGTCTCGCCGCTACAAATTTGGCCGTCCACCAGCGGCGCGGCGCGCCAAGTTTTATCGCCATGCTTGGCCAGATCGGCTTGCCATTGCCGCAGCAATTCCAGGTCGCTCAAATTCAAGCCTTGGGAACTTTGGCGTTGCGGAGCGAATAAATCCTTCGGTGGGGCAAGCGGCGCCGGTTCGGTATTTTGTAATACCAGCAGCGGGTCCCGGCACAGGCTTTGCGGGCTGACGGCCGGATTCTCCGCTTGATGGATGAACGAGGTGTTGGCGCCGTTTTCCAGCAGGCGACGTACCAGATAGGGCAGTAAATCCCGGTAGCCGCCGACCGGCGCGTATACCCGGCAGTTCAGGCTAGGCTGCTGCTCCAGCAGCTGATCGTATAAAGCCTGTCCCATGCCGTGCAAACGTTGAAACTCGAAGCCGGGATGATCTTGGCCCAGCCGGCAAATCGCCGCCACCGTGTGGGCGTTGTGGGTAGCGAATTGCGGGTAAAAAGCCTCCGGTCTGGACAAGATTAATTTCGCGCAAGCCAGATATGACACATCGGTGGCCGCCTTGCGGGTAAACAGCGGATAATCCTCCCAGCCGTTTTCCTGGGCGCGCTTGATCTCGCTGTCCCAATAGGCGCCTTTTACCAGCCGTAGCGGAATCATGCGTTGCTGCCGGTTCGCCAGCTCCGCCAGCCAGTTTATAAGCGCAAGCGCGCGTTTTTGATAGGCCTGCACGGCCAATCCAAAGCCCCGCCAACCGGCCAGATCCGGGTGTTCGCCAAGTTCGGCGAAAATGGTCAGACTCATCTCCAGCCGTTCAGCTTCCTCGGCATCGAGGGTAACGCTGATGTTGGCGGCTCGGGCCTGCTTGACCAGCGGCAATAGTTTTTCGCTTATGGCGGGAATGGCGCGGCCGGCTTGCAAGGCCTCGTAGCGCGGATACAGCGCGGACAATTTGATGGATATGCCGGGGTTGGCCCATATATCCGCCCCGGCCACGCCGGCCAGCGTGGCTATGGCTTGCGAATAGGCCTGAAAATAGCGTTCCGCATCCGCCGTGCTCAGTGCGGCTTCGCCCAGCATGTCGAAGGAATAACGGTAGCCGGGTTGGCCGGCGGCTTGCCGCAGCGCGGCGTCTATCCGTTCGGCCAGCACGAAATGCCGAGCCAGCTGGTGCATGGCCTGTATGAGGGTATTGCGTATCACGGGCTCGCCCAGCCGGCTAAGCAGGTCGCTCCATAGCGTTTGTTGCTTGTCGTCCGCATGCCGGTGAATTTGTTGTTCAAGTTTGCCGCTCAACAGCAGCGCGCTGCTGGCCAGTTTGACCATCAAGGAATCGCTGTGCAGCACGTGGCCGAGCCAGTCTGCGTCGGCCAGTTTTTCCCTCAGGAAGCGGTTTTGCGTGGCTGGGTCCGGGATACGCAGCAAGGCTTCCGCCATGCGCATCAATACGATACCTTCGGCGCTGTCGAGGCTGTATTCCCGCAGAAAAGCCTCGAAAGCCGAATCCGCGGTTTGCCGGCCGCGCATGGCGGTAAGCAGGCCGGCGGCAAACTCTTCGACCGCCGGCTGGCCGTAATCGTCAAGCAGCCGAGTCAGCTCGGGAATCAACAGCGCTTCGGGCTGCAAAAATGCCCGGTTTATCCGCTCGCGAAGTGTCGGTAAATCGGCTTGCTTCATGGCTGCTCCGTGAGCTGGTCAGGCAACTTAGGGCGGAATCCTTAGCGTATCCCAGCGCCGGCGGCATGCCAAAAGCCGAGCGCGATTAAGCTCAGTATAGCCAGCACCAGCAAGGCCTTGACGAAGGGGCGGCCGTCAGTCTTGTCGGCGGCCTGGAATTGTTGCTTGGCTAGCGGATTGTCGGCAAGATAGCGTTCCACCGCCGCCTTGGCATCCTTTAGGTCGCAACGCGTATGGGCGCGGTAATGTTTGACGGCGTCCGGCAACAGGCCGTTCCTCAAGGCCAGCACGGCCGCCAGCGGCATTTCTGTTTGGGATGCGCCGGAAGGCGCCGGCGCGCGGCCGTGCCGCAGGTAAGCATCCACGCAGTCCTTGGCCTCCTTGAGACCCAAGCCGGTGTCTTCCCGCACCAGTTTAATGGCTTCAATCAAATTGCCGGCGTCGGCCGCCGCCGCGGCTTGGTTGGAGATGGAAAATTCGGATGGTTGCATGCGGTTTACCTCGTGTGTAGCGGATGAAAGCGCCGCTGGCGTGCCGAGTATATCGGCTGGATAATGATGGCGCTAGCCGCTACGCTAGGGATATGGTCTGCAATAGAGCCTTCATCGTTAAGCCTCGGCAAATTCTGTCAAGGAGCTGGGTCATGAGTATGCGCTGGTTTTGCGGTTGTGATTTGAAATTGTTTATGCTGAGTATCGCGGTGGCGCTGGGCTTGCAAGCTTGCGCCACGCCGCCGTTGATTTTGCCTGCCCAGCCCGATGCGGCTGCCTGCGAGCGGTTTTTTGCCGACATGGATGTCCGGGTGGCTGAACATGATGCGACGGACGCCGCCGCGGCGCGCATAGCGGGTTTTGCCGGCCTGCGCGTCGATCGTTTTCTGGCTTCTTTTGCCGGCGCGGAGTTAACGGCGGATGCCTACGCCGCATGGTTGGAGCGCTTGCGCCTACTGGACGAAACCGGGCGGCGGATCGAATGGCGTAATCTGCCCTATCAGGCCAAGTCGCCGGTGCCGGCGGCTGGCGACGCCGATGCGCTAATCCGCGATTGTGGGCGCTTGTTGGTCCGGCAAATGTTGGATTCACCCGGTCGGCGCCGGCGTTTGTTGGGGGAATTGCGGGCGCCGGACGAGTATTCGACTTGGCGGCGGCTGTTGGGTTTGTATGCGCTGAGCCGCTGGGCCATCGTCGACGGCGTCCGGCAATTGCACGCGGAAATGCGCGCGCCCTTCCTTGATGTATCGCCAGAGCAGTCGGGCCGGGGTAAGCGGATTTTCTACGCCCCACCCGCCGCCCCGGCCATCGGGGCGGAGCAAGTTGCCGCTATCCTGGCCCGGTCGGCGGCCAATCCCTTGGCTATTCCGGAGCCGCCGGCGGATCAGCTCGAACGACTGTTCTCCGCCTACGCGCCCGCCTGGGCCGTCGAGACCCTGAGCGACGATGATCGTATCGGTACGCTTGGTCTCGACGCCGATGGGAAAGCCTACCTCGATCCGCGAAAGCCCAGCGTTTATCGGCTGGTTTCTCACACCCGATTCGGCAATCAGGTTTTATTGCAATTGAATTACCTGATCTGGTTTCCGGCCCGCACCTCCAGCGGCATGCTGGATATTTACGCCGGACGCTTCGACGGTTTGATCTGGCGGGTTACTTTAAGCATGGATGGTCGGCCGCTGGCCTATGACAGCATTCATGCCTGCGGCTGTTACTATCAGCTATTTCCGGGCGAGGGTTTGAGAGTGGTGCAAGCGCAAGACGGTTCGGAAGCGGTTTTGACGCCGATGCCCATCTTGGCTCGTCAGCCCGGCGAACGTTTGTTGGTGAAAGTCTCGGCGGGCAAGCATTTTATCGACGGCATATCAGTGGAGTCGTTGACGCGGGCGGAGCAATACCACTGGCTGGATTACCATATGCTGCGCTCGTTGCCCATATCCGGCACCGGGTACAAAAGTGTATTCGACCAAGACGGTTTGCTGCCCGGCAGCGAACGTCCCGAACGCTTTTTGTTGTGGCCGATGGGTGTGCCCAGCGCCGGGGCCATGCGGCAATGGGGCAGGCATGCGGTCGCCTTTCTCGGTAAACGCCATTTCGACGATCCCCGGTTGTTGGAAAACCTGCTGAGGCCGCTGTGGGAATAAGCGGGCGATATGCCGGGCTAAACGAAATGAGGCGTTGCTTCTTGGTAAAAATCGGTTGGTGGCGGTAAGCAGTCACGGTAAAAATGGCTGCCGCCGGGAATTTACAAGCGTTGGTAACTGCTATCGCTTATTCCGGCCTACATGGCTGTGGGAATCGGAAGGAGTAAAGAAGTTCGTGTCGATTTGTGGGGCCGTGTATCCCCGTCGCGGTTTGAATATTCCCCCTTCGAATCAAAGCGAACGGTTAAAATACGGTTTTACTTTTACATCGAGTCCCGCATTTTGACCCCCACGTCCGTTAACCCGCAATCCATCGAACAGGCTGCCGCTTTGCTGCGGCAAGGCAAATTGGTGGCGATACCCACCGAAACCGTTTACGGCCTCGGCGCGGATGCCTCAAACCCGGAGGCGGTGGCGAAAATCTTTGCCGCCAAGGGCCGGCCGGCGGATCATCCCTTGATCGTGCATTTGGCGTATGCGCCGCAGATAAAAGATTGGGCCATCGATATACCGGAGAGTGCCTGGAAACTGGCCAGCGAATTTTGGCCCGGGCCGTTGACCATGGTGCTACGCAAAAAAGCCGCGGTGCCGTCGGCTGTTACCGGTGGGCAGGACACCGTGGCGTTGCGGGTACCGAACAATCCGGTGGCCTTGTGGTTGTTGCGAGTGTTCGGCGGCGGTATTGCCGCGCCGTCCGCCAATCGCTTCGGCCGTATCAGCCCGACGCTGGCGCGGCATGTGGCGGACGAGTTGGGCGACGCGGTCGATTGCATCCTGGATGGCGGGCCGTGCAGCGTGGGTCTGGAGTCGACCATTATCGATTTGACCGACAGCCGGCCGACCATCTTGCGGCCCGGCCGGATTACCCGCGGCCAGCTGGAAGAGATATTGCAAATACCGGTTTCGCTGAAATCCCAGCACAAAATCCGCGCCCCCGGCATGCTGGCGGCGCATTACGCGCCTGTTACGCCGGCTTATTTGTGCGAGTCAGGCGCGTTGTTGAGTGAGTTCGACCGGCTATGCGGCCAGGGCAAGCAGGTGGGGGTGTTGGCGTTCAGCCCGGAATTGTCGACATTGCCTTGCGAACATTTGCTGCATTTGCCCGACAAGGCGGAAGAATACGAAACCGCACTGTATAGCGCCTTGCGCAAACTGGACAGTTTTGGTTTGGACAGCATTTTGGTGGAACAGCCGCCGGCGCTGGAAGCATGGGCGGCGGTGAACGACAGGTTGGGCAAAGCCACGTTATGACGGACGAGGATTGGATGTGGCATGCGCTACGGTTGGCGCAGCGGGCGGAACAGCAGGGCGAAGTGCCGGTGGGCGCGGTGCTGGTGCGGGACGGGCGTAGTATCGCGGAAGGCTGGAACCAGCCGATACAACTGCACGATCCCAGTGCTCACGCGGAACTCCAAGCCTTGCGCAAAGCCGGGTTGGCTCTGCAAAACTACCGGCTAGTCGATACCACGTTATATGTGACCCTGGAGCCCTGTGTGATGTGCATGGGCGCCATCGCCCACGCAAGGGTCAAACGTCTGGTGTTCGGCGCTTACGATCCCAAGCGCGGCGCGGTATGCCATGCCTTGCAACTTAGTGACGCGGCGTTTTTGAATCATAAAATCGACTGGCTGGGTGGCGTGTTGCAAGGCAACTGCGCCGAGTTGTTGACGGATTTCTTCAAGGCGCGGCGCTAGACGGGCGGTTTGGCTTTCGCGCGCGGCCGTCTGGGGACGGTTTGCGGCAACAAAATTATTATCGGTGGATATTTTGCGTTATCATCTGCCCCCGTTTTAGCGACCGCTTATCGACCAGCGATAAGCGGAACCCTAAAGCCGATCTGTATGGGCGTTTTTCGAATACACCTATGTTTATTTCAACGCGGCTTAATCCAGTTTTTTAATCAGTCATGCAAGCGAAGCATACCGGCATATCACCCGACTCAGGCTTTGGCCCGAGCAGGCTGCTGCTGTCTTTTTGCATTCAGCCCCTGCTGTTGCTGGCTTTTTTGAGCAAGCAATTCTTCAATTTCGACTTCATCGGCTTGAGTCACGGCTTTAGCCATCCGTTGATGGGTTGGGACCATTTGTTGACCATGCTGGCGGTCGGAATCTGGGCGGCCCAGTTGCGCGGCAAGGCGATCTGGGTGTTGCCGTTGGCCTTTGTCGGCGTGATGAGCCTGGGCGGCTTGGCCGGGGCGGCCGGCTGGTCCATTCCCAGTCTGGAAGGCATCATTCTGTTGTCTTGCGCGGTATTCAGCCTGTTGATTGCCCATAAAGTGCGTTTCAGCGCCAAGATCAATGTCTTGATTGTGGCATTTTTCGCCTTTTTTCATGGATTCGCCCATGGACAGGAAATTTCCACTTCCGCCAGCTTAATGTCTTATACCGCCGGTTTTGTGCTGTCCACTTTGTTGTTGCACGGTGCCGGTATCCTGGTGGCAAAATTGGCGGTTTTCAGCCTTACCTGCTTGTTGACCGTTTGCTTTTCCAGCGCGGCCATCGCCCAGGCCGTCGATGGCGAAGAGACTAGAGATGCCGCGCAAGTGGGATTGGTGAAAGTTTATAACGCATTGCCGGCGGAAAGTCGCTCCGATCCCGCGGGCGGTATTTTGGGCTTCATCGAGACAACGGCCGGCCGATTTGTCTCGCCGGAGTTTGCGCAGGTCGCGCCATTAAAGCAAACCGCGAAAAGCCAAATGTTTGCCGGGGCGGCGGTCTGGGCCATGGAAAAACCCGCATCCGTCTGCTTCCGGCGCGACGCAGCCATATCGAGACATGACTGTAATCCGCCGCTAAGCCTGGGCTTCAAACGCCATTTTCCGGACATTAACCAGACCCCCGGAAAGCGTTCGCTCAGCAACGGTGTCGGTCTGACTTCGCCGCCGCTTGCCATTATGCATCTCTCGCACGAAATTTTCCCGCTCGGCCATTTTCCGCATTCCCGCATCGAAGAGCCTGTTCTTCCGGCGCTCCCCGTTTCCATTAAAGTCCATAGCCACTGCAAATCCGGTCGGCTAAACCTTACGCATGAGCCGACTCCAGGTTCAAGACTTGCTGGTTCAGCCATTCCAGGATCGATGGTGTTCTTCATGTTCCTTCTTCGGCCCGAGAAGCCATCGAAAAACCGGGGCTCTACTGTCGCCGGTTTGGCCGGCAAGCGGCCGGACACCGGTGGCCGGTGCTTCGAATCGTCGGCTTAAGCTTATCTGGAAACTTAAGACAAATTCATAAAAACAATAACTTACCAAGATTGCATTGAAATGCGGGAGACGCAATGACTGTTCCATACCAAACCAAAAAATTTATCCTTAAGCCCTTATCGCTCGGCTTGGGCATCGCTCTGGGCTTGAGCGGTTTTCCTGTTCATGCTCACTCGTTGCCGGACGAATTGGACACGGTGGAAGTGGAGGAAGACGGTCGCGGCAAGGATCTGATCGGCATTGCCGAGGCGGCTTCACAGGGCGAGGTGAGCCAGAAGCAATTCGAGTACCGGCCGTTGTCGCGTAACGGCGAGTTGATAGAAGTGGTGCCGGGCGCGGTAGCAACCCAGCATAGCGGTTCCGGCAAGGCCAATCAGTATTTTTTGCGCGGGTTTAACCTGGACCACGGTACCGATTTCACGACTTTCGTGGATGGAATTCCGATGAATATGACCACTCATGCGCATGGTCAAGGTTACATGGACTTAAACAGCATCATTCCCGAGCTGGTCGAGAAAGTCGAGTACGGCAAGGGGCCGTATTACGCCGAAATCGGCGACTTTGCTTCGGCGGGTTACGCCAAGATGCAAACCATGAGCAGGTTGAAGGAAGGTCTGGTCAAGTTTACCGCCGGCGAATACGATTATTACAGGACTCTGGCGGCTAATTCCAATAAAGTCGGCGACGGCGACTTGCTGTACGCCGGTGAATTCAATCTTTATAACGGCGTTTGGCAAGTGCCGGAAGATACCAAGCGTTTCAACGGCATGTTGAAGTACACCCTGGATAGGCATGACTGGGGCATGTCGATCAACGGCAAGGCTTATTCCAACAGCTGGACCGCGACTAACCAGATTCCGCAATCGGCCATCGCCAGCGGTGCTTTGGGGCTCTACGGCAGCATGGATCCGACCGACGGTGGCGAGAGCAACCGTTACAGTTTGTCCAGCAACCTCTGGCAAACCGGCAGTAACTGGAGAAACGACGCCAATATCTATGCGCTGTATACCGATCTGAATTTGTACTCCAACTTCAGCGGTTTTACCCGCGGACCGGAGGGCGACCAGATTCTGCAAACCGAGCGACGGGTTCAGACGGGGGCCAATGTCGAACATACCCGCTACAACAAACTGTTCGGCTTTGAAATGGATAACAGCGTCGGCTTGCAGTTCCGCCACGATCAAATCATGGGCTTGGGCTTGTACGAAACCCAGGCGCGGCAAATTCTAAATACCGTCAGCAACAGCGATATCGGGGTAACGACCATAGGCGCTTATTTCAAAAACCACACGCATTGGCACGACAAAGTGCGCACCATTGCGGGGTTTCGGGCGGATTTCATCAATAACGATGTCAGGGTCAGGGAGACCGGCATAAACAGCTCCGAGGTGAATGCGGCCAATTCCGGTACCCGGGCAAAGGTGATGCTGAGTCCGAAAGTGGGTTTGATTCTGGGCCCTTGGTATGACAGCGAGTTTTTTGTCAATGCGGGTTATGGGCATCATTCCAACGATGCCCGCGGCACCACGCTGCGCTTCAATCCGACGGACGGTAGTCCGGCCGTCAATGAGTTGGGCATGCCTGTCGATAGAATAGACCCGGCGGCCTGGACCCGAGGCGGCGAGGTCGGTTTACGCAGCAACTTTATCCCCGGCTTGAACAGCACCGTCGCGGCCTGGTGGTTGCAAAGCAGCCAGGAACTGGTATTCGTCGGCGATGAAGGCACCACGGAAGTGAACGGTATGTCTGACCGGTACGGTCTGGAGTTTACCAACTACTATAAACCCACGGATTGGTTGATTTTGGATGCGGATTACGCGCTGACTACGGCAAAATTCAGCGATACGGGTGATTACGTGCCGAATTCGGTGGGACGTGTCGTCAGTGCCGGCGCCACCCTGATCGCGCCGAACGGCTTGTTCGGCACCTTGCGCTTCCGTCACTTCGGCCACGTGCCTTTGGATGAACAGGGCGAGTTTTGGTCCGGCGACACCAATATCGTCAACCTGGGGGCCGGTTACAAGCAAAAGCAATACAAGTTGCAGATCGACGTTTTCAATATACTGGGTTCGCAAAGCAGCGATATTGCTTATGCCTATGCTTACAACTATGGTGGTGTGGATACCGGAGATAGCAACGGCTTGTTGCGGCATCCGGTCGAGCCCCGCATGGTGCGCGGCACTATTACGATTAATTTTTAAGGTCAAGCAGATGGGATTTATCGGTACCGCTTACGGCAGAGTGTTGCTGGCGGCGCTTTTGTTGTTGGCTACCGCCTCGGTTTGGGCGCACGCACCCGGTTTGAGTTCGCTGGATGTGCTGGTAAACCCGGATCGGCTCGATGTCAAAGTGACCTTTGCCTTGCAGGACATCGAAGCTTTTTCGCCCATGGATAGCGATTTGGATGCCGAGGTTACCGACGGCGAACGCGAAGCCGCCAAGCCCGCTATTGCCCGACTGCTGGCCGGGCAACTGCGCATTTCGTTGGACGGCGCGGACATTGCGCCGGCCGGGCCTGGGTTGGTCGAGTTCGACGGTCAGAACAATGCCCGTGCCGAATTCCATTATCCTGTCGCGGCGAAACAGCAGTTGTCGGTGCAATCCGGTTTGTTGATGCAATTGCCGGAGGGCCATCAACAGTATCTGACGGTCAGGGATGCCAGCGGCAAGGCGCTGGCGGAAAAAATGCTGACCAGACAGGACGATAGGCTGGGTCTTTCGCTGGGCGATCCGGCAAGCGGGGAGGCGCGGGCTTCTGCGTCCGCCTTGTTCAACACTTTCAGCGATTTTTTTAAACTGGGCATTGAGCACATCGTCACAGGCTATGATCATCTGTTGTTTTTGCTGGCTTTATTAGTGGTCACCCACAGTTTCTGGCCGGCGGTAAAAATCATTACCTTCTTTACCCTGGCCCATTCGCTGACCCTGGCCTTGGCCGGACTCAATCTGGTCGAGTTGCCCAGCAGTTTTGTCGAGCCATTCATAGCCGCCACCATTATTTATGTCGGGATCGAAAACCTTATTCGCGGCGAGCACCCCAAGGGCCGTCATTGGTTGACCTTCGGCTTCGGCTTGATTCATGGTTTCGGATTTGCCGGGGTGTTGAAGGAAATGGATATTTCCTCCGGCGATACCGGCATTCTGTTGCCGCTACTGTCCTTTAATCTAGGTATAGAGAGTGGGCAAATCGCAGTTGCCAGCCTGGTGTTGCCGTTGATTTGGTGGCTGAATAACAATGTTCGTATTGCCGATAGGTTTTTACGGGGCTGCTCGATCGCTGTCAGTCTGATGGGATGTTATTGGTTAGTGGAAAGAACGGTTTTTTAATCAATGTATAAGCCTTGGCTAGCTCATGAGGCTTGCCAAGGTGCATCTCGCTATTAAAAAAAAGGGGGGCGAGCATTTTCGCTGGCTTTTTTTTCGATAAATAGCTGAGTGGGTCACTGTTATTTGTTTTGGTCCTGTTAGATTGTTCCTCAATATTTTGGTCCCGGTAAGTTGGATCGGTTGGTGTGCTTAACGTGGGGCTTTTTCAATAAGGTGACCGATATGACTCTTCACAAAAACATAAAAATTGCGTTCGCCGTAGCCGTGGTATTGTTTGCCGCCGATATCATGGCCGAAGCGGAAACGCCGCTGATTAAAGAACAGCCTCGCAACATTTACCACGTAATAAAAAATAAAACCCTGCTGGAAGCTACCAATCGCTTGGCCAATCGTAGCGGTATTGTTTTTAAAATCAGCGCGGATATCGAGCACGATATGGTCGATCAAAAATTGGCGGCCGACGACTGGAGTGCCGCGATCGGCCAATTATTACAAGCGTATAATTTCACCGTTGAAACCGAAAACAATCAGATAAAAACGGTTCTGGTCAGCGGCAGGCATGGTAGCGGAAACCGGCGGCAGGTCCTGCCGGACGGGGATGATGAATTGATAGTGGTGGCGCCCGATTACGCCGGTAAAATACCCCGGCGATATAAGCACTTTAATGCCGGTTCCGTATTCAATGTCACCCTGCCCATGGATGAGTTGAACAATATTGCGCTTGGCGGCGAATTAACGCTTGATCTTCCTATTGGGCAATATAAGGTCAAACATGACAACCGGATTGAGCATGGCGACGGCAGTTCAACCTGGGTGGGTTATCTAAACGACGAGGGCCGGGGATACAGAATTTATCTTTCGCAAGGCGAAGCAGGTGTGATCGGCAATGTGTATACGCCGGACGGCGCGTATAACATAGAACAGTCGACGGCCGGACGGTTATTGTGGATATCGGCAAATCGGGCCTGGCTTCCGCCGGATACGATCACGATGAGGTCGAGGGCGCGCCGGAAAGTTTGGCCTCAATGGATAATGGCTTGCAAATGGGCGGTGTAGTTTCTAAATTGCAACAAGCGGCGGAAAAAGCCAGGGCAACTGCGGATGCACTGGCCAGGGAGGCCGAAACGCTTTACTCTCGGTATCAGCAAAATTTGGCGCGGGTCGAAGCCGCCAAACTGCAGCTGGGCGAATGGCTGGCGCGCTCGAAAAATACGGTAACTCAGTTTAATGTAGCTTTATCCGCGCTTAAAAAATCTCCCAAGGATGCACAATTGGCCGGCGCCGTTACCGAATTGCGTTCGGTACTGAGCAATCTTGCTCGGCAGATCAAATTGGCGAACACTGCTTATCAAGCCGCCAATAAAACCGTGGCGGCTTCCAAAGCCGCCTACACCAAGAAAGCCGCTCAGGCCAAAGCGGCCGAGGCCAACGCCAAAAAAGCCGAAGCGGTTTATGCGGCCAAAAACATCAGCCCGATGCCCGCCATTAACACTGCCGCGGCGGTTTCGGCGATTGCGGAGGTTGATCTGATGGTTTTGTATACCACGGTCAATCAGACCGCGAGTTACGCCAAGCAGCGTATCCAATATCTGGTGGACGTGTCCAATCAGGCCTATAAGGATTCCGGCATCAATATGCGTTTGCGCTTGGTCCATGCCAGACCCACCAACTATGTGGAAAATAGCGCTAATTCACAGGCCTTGGCGGATTTGGCCAGCGATGTCGGGGCCTTTGCCGGCACCGCCGCTCTTCGCAACCAATACGGCGCGGATCTGGTGGTACTGTTCAGGCCCTTATATGCCCAAACCGCCGGTAGCTGCGGCACGGCTTACGTGGGTTTTGCCAACGGCGGCAACGCCAACGCCAATTGGGGCTTCGGTACCGTCGGAGACGGTTATTCCAGGGATGCTAAGTCTAATTATTATTGCGGTACCAATACCTTTACCCACGAAATCGGCCATAACCTCGGTAACGTGCATGACCGCGAATACAGTAGCTTTGCCGGTAAATTCAACTATTCGTATGCGTGGGGCGTTGGCGGAAAATTCGGTACCATCATGAGTTATTACGGGCCTTCCGTGATGCTGTTTTCAAGCCCGACTTTGACGACCCAATGCGCGGGCACGCCTTGCGGATTTGCGGAAGGCAATTCCAAAGCGTCGGATCAAACCAAAACCATCAACTACACGGCGCCCTTGGTTGCCGGATATCGTCCGAATATGGTCAGTGTGCCTGTGATTCAATGACATTAACCCGTGGGGTGGACTTGAAGAGCGATCGAGAGGGGGTGAGGGTAAAAAGCCGATAAAAAAGCCGGGCAGCGCCCGGCTTTGTATTGATGAAAGTTGCCGAATTCAAGGTTTAATAAAACCCGTTGCCCAGCCAAGCGCCTGCAGCGGCGCCTATTCCCGCCGCCAACGGATCGCCGCTGCCCATTTGATAACCCATCGCGCTTCCAACCATGCCGCCCACCAAGCCTTGCGGCGAGCGCTGGTCGTAACGGTAATAGGTTGCCGGCGGCGGTGGCGGGGCATAGTAACGCGGCCTTACCGGAACGTATTCAACCACTCTTTCCGGTATATAAACATATTCCTGCCGGTAACGTGGGTAATGGTCGTGTCTGTGGTGATGCCCATGATGGTGGCGGCCGTGGCCGCGCCAGTGAGGGTCGGCCAGGGTGGGCTGGGAAAACAGCAGGCCTATTACTGCAATAATCGCTAATCTGATCATAAAGGCTCCTAAGGTAATCGATTCAGTCGCGATTAATTCTGTTGGTTTCCTCTTAAAAAAAGCTTAATAAAACCAAAGCGGCGCGGCTGTTAGCCCTTTTTATCCTTTAGGTAAGCGTTTTTGATGGCCTGCGCTAGTTCGTGAACCGCCATGGCATAGTGGGTGCTTTGATTGTAGCGGGTGATGACGTAAAAATTGGGATAGCCCACCCGGTACTCGTCTCCGTGGTTATGCCGCAACCATAATAGACGCAATGGCGCGTCGCAGTTGCAAGCAATGGTGGGAGACAGGCCGGATTCGGTTAAAGACTTTATCGAATATATACGATCCAGTCCTGGCTCCAGACGGCTTGCCCTCGGGGTTCCTTGAATCGGGGAAACTACCGGCTGCCCGGGTTGCCAGCCGTGTTGGGCAAAATAGTTGGCGACGCTGCCTATGCTGTCCACCGGGTCCCACAAGTCGCGATGACCGTCGCCGTTGAAGTCCACCGCCCATTCCATAAAACTGCTGGGCATGAATTGTCCCAGACCCATGGCCCCCGCAAAGGAGCCGACCGGTTTAGCCGGATCCATGCGCTCGTTGCGAGTCATGACCAGAAAGTTTTCCAGTTCGGCACGAAAATAGTCGCCGCGCCTGCGATAATCGAAAGCCAAAGTGGTCAAGGCATCGATGACGCGGTGGCTGCCGACATAGCTACCGAAGGTGGTTTCGACTGCCATGATGCCGAGAATATACTCCGCCGGCACTCCGTATTGTTGGCTTGCGCGTTGCAAAGTGTTTTGGTGTGTTTGCCAGAAAGCCACGCCGCTATTGATATGCCTGTCATCCAGAAATTTTGCCCGGTAACGCGACCAGCTGCCTTTGCCTGGTTGGGCTTTCAGGCTTTGATCTGATTTGGCCAGATAATCCAAAGTCCATTGTTTGCGCTTGGCTTGTGAAAACAAACCGTTCAAGTAGAGACGGTCAAAGCCGTGCTTTTGCTCCATGAATTCGATGAAGCGCTTCAGGTCTTGATAGCCGGTGTAATCTCCGGAAATCGACTCCGCCGAATATGCGCCAACGTTGGCAAGGGGGCGCAAGGCCGGGGTTGCCGATCTGACTTGCCGGGGCGGAAGCTGCTGGGTGGGTGCGCCGCTACGTGGCTGAGTGGGCGGTGTTTCCGCTTGATTGGCGCAACCGCTACTAAAAATAAGCAAGACCAAGCTTAAACAATGTCTGGGCTTTAAAAAAAATACCGCCGGGTTCATGATGATTGGATTGCTTATTTGTAAAGGCTGCCGTTGTCTTCGTCGGTTTCCGACAGTTTCATTTCGTCATTGTCGAAATCGGCATTTTCCGCGCCCAATTTGATCATCAGGCGGACTTCGTTGCGGGAGTCGGCCGCGTTCAAGGCGTCTTCGTAACTGATTTTGCCGGCGGTATACAGGTCGTACAACGCTTGATCGAAGGTCTGCATGCCGTGTTCGCGGGAGTTCTTCATCAGTTCCTTCAGCTTATGCACTTCGCCTTTACGAACCAAGTCCGACACCAGCGGCGTATTCAGCAGAATTTCAATAGCCGGATATCGCCCCTTGCCGTCGGCGCGCTTGACCAGTTGCTGAGCGACGATGCCGCGCAGATTCAGCGACAGGTCCATGAAGATTTGCCCATGCATGTCTTCCGGGAAAAAGTGCAGGATACGATCCAGCGCTTGGTTGGCGTTATTCGCGTGCAAGGTACATAGGCACAAATGGCCGGTCTCGGCAAAGGTAATGGCGTGTTGCATGGTCTCTTTGGTCCTGACCTCGCCAATCAGAATCACATCCGGCGCTTGCCGCAAGGTGTTTTTCAGCGCCACTTCGTAAGATTCGGTATCCAGCCCTACTTCGCGCTGAGTGATGATACAGCCCCTGTGCGGATGCACGAATTCGATCGGGTCTTCGATGGTAATGATATGACCGTTGCTGTTTTCGTTGCGATGGCGGATCAAGGCTGCCAAGGAGGTCGATTTACCGGTACCGGTGGCGCCCACAAACAATACCAAGCCGCGTTTGTACATGATCAGTTCTTTCAGAACCGGCGGCAGATGCAGCTCTTCGGAAGAGGGAATCGCGGTTTCGATGCGGCGTAAAACCATGCCGGCCGCATCGCGCTGGGTAAAGGCACTGACCCGGAAGCGGCCCAGGCCTTCGACGCCCATGGCGAACTGGCATTCCTTGGTATGTTCGAATTCGTCTTTCTGACGTTGCTCCATGATGCTGAGTACCACTTTCAGCGCTTGATCGGCGGTCAGAATGTTTTTGGAAACATCCACCACTTTGCCGTCGATTTTCATGCAGGGCGGCTTGCCGGCGGTGATGAATAAGTCAGAGGCCTTTTTTTCCACCATCAGGGCCAGTAATGCTTTGAAGTCCATGTTCCCTCCCGTTTTTTTAGCGGAACAAGTCTTTGTTGACGGCTTTCACCATGGCCGCCTTGGCGGTGATTAGCCCCTTGTCGACCAGTTCCTTCAAGTTTTGATCCAGCGTCTGCATACCGTCCTTGCGGCCGGTTTGGATCGCCGAATACATTTGCGCCACCTTGGCCTCGCGGATCAGGTTGCGAATCGCGGCGGTGCCGACCATGATTTCGTGGGCGGCAATCCGGCCGCCGCCGACTTTTTTCAATAGCGTTTGCGAGATGACCGCCTGCAAGGACTCCGACAGCATGGAACGTATCATGTCTTTTTCCGCCGCCGGGAAGACGTCGATGATCCGGTCGATGGTTTTGGCGGCGGAAGTGGTGTGCAAGGTGCCGAACACCAAGTGGCCGGTTTCGGCGGCGGTCAATGCCAGACGTATGGTTTCCAAATCCCTCATTTCGCCGACCAGAATGATGTCCGGGTCTTCCCGTAGCGCCGAACGCAAGGCTTCGTTGAAGCCTAGCGTGTCCCTATGCACCTCGCGTTGATTGATCAATGATTTCTGGCTCTCGTGTACGAATTCTATCGGATCTTCGACGGTCAGGATGTGCGAATAGTCGTTGGAATTGATGTGGTTGATCATGGCGGCCAACGTGGTGGATTTACCCGAACCGGTGGGGCCGGTCACCAGAATCAAACCGCGCGGCTTGGTACAGACTTCCTCGAAAAACTTGGGGGCGCCCAAGTCTTCCAGTGTTAATACCTTGGACGGAATGGTCCGGAAGACAGCGCCGGCACCCCGATCCTGATTGAAGGCGTTGACCCTGAAGCGCGCCACGCCGGGCAAGGCAAAGGAAAAGTCGGTTTCCAGGAATTCTTCGTAATCTCGGCGCTGCTTGTCGTTCATGATGTCGTAAATCAGCGCATGAACTTCCTTATGATCCAGAGCCGGAATATTGATGCGGCGGATATCGCCATCGACCCGAATCATGGGCGGCAGGCCGGCGGACAAATGCAAATCCGAGGCTTTATTTTTAACGGAAAACGTCAATAATTCGGCAATGTCCATGAGTATTGTCTCAGCTATGGTGAAAGTGTAGGGGCAAGGATAGTACAGATTGTTGAGCGCATCGCGCCGGGCGGTGTTGGACCGGCTTTTCGGTCTTGTTTTACTTCACGGTTGTTAGTTCTACTTTGTCAGATTCTTAAAGGAATTCGTCATTCCGGCAGGGATTGCCGGAATCCAGGCGCCAGGATGGACCGAAGCCTGCCATCCATGGCGCTGGATGCTCGCTTCCAGGCGGACATGACGGCGGTTTTTAAATGCGACAAAGTAGAATTAGTTTTTCTCATTCAATTCGGCGCAATGAATACATCGATTGGCGTAGGGCAGCGCGGTAAGACGTTCCTGTTTGATCGGTTCTCCGCATGCCAGGCAAATACCGTAACTGCCGTCGTCGATTCTGGAAATAGCCTGTTTGATTTTTTCAACTTCAACCCGGGCGGCATTGCCCAGGGCGTCCAGCACTTCGTCATTCTCGACTTCGACGGCCTGTTCGGAAAAATCCTGTTCCAGCGGTTTGTCGACGTGTCTGACATCATCGGTGATTTTGCCTAGGCGCTCATCGAGTTCTTCCAGCATGTCGAGTAAGTGATTGCGAACATCTTGATATTCTTTCATGGCTGTCTCCGCTGGCCGGTTAGGTTGGATGGCGGCCAGTTGGCCGGCCAGGCTCTGCTTCTTATACAATGAACCGCCAAGCTGTGCAATAAACTTGCCTGGCGACGTCGGTAAAGCGTAAAGCACTTAACAGTTTGTCAGGCTATACTGAGCCGACGAGTTAATGTGTGGAGTAGGGAATGAAAAAAATATCTGTCGAAAATCCGGTCGTGGAAATTGATGGTGACGAGATGACTCGCATCCTCTGGCATTTCATTAAGGATCAGTTAATTCTGCCGTATCTGGACTTAAACATTGACTATTACGATTTGTGTATTCAGCAGCGCGATGCCACGGACGATCAAATCACGATAGAAGCGGCAAATGCGATCAAACGGCACGGTGTCGGCATCAAATGTGCCACGATTACGCCGGACGAGGCCAGGGTGGCGGAGTTCAGTCTGAAGAAAATGTACAAATCTCCCAACGGCACCATTCGAAATATTTTGGATGGCACGGTGTTTCGGGAGCCAATTATTTGCCGCAACGTACCTCGGTTGGTGCCGAACTGGACTCAGCCTATCTGTATTGGCCGGCACGCTTTTGGTGACCAATATCGGGCTACGGATTTTGTCACCCGGGGCAAGGGTAAATTAAAGATTAGTTTCACCCCGGACGACGGCGGTCCGGAGCAAAGCTTCGAGGTGTATCACTTTGACGGCGATGGCGTGGCGCTGGCGATGTACAACACCGACGAGTCAATTGCCGGATTTGCCCGCAGTTGCTTCAACGTGGCCTTGGATAGGGGGTGGCCGCTTTATCTGTCTACCAAAAACACCATATTGAAGAAGTATGACGGTCGCTTCAAGGATATTTTCGAAGCCATTTATCAAGCGGAATACAAGGAGCTTTATCAAGCCAAGGGCATCGTTTACGAGCACAAGCTGATCGACGACATGGTGGCGTCGGCGTTGAAATGGAATGGTGCGTTCGTATGGGCCTGTAAAAATTACGATGGCGATGTGCAGTCCGATACCGTGGCGCAGGGCTTCGGTTCGCTGGGCTTGATGACTTCCACCCTGGTGACTCCGGACGGCAAGATTATGGAGGCCGAAGCGGCGCATGGCACGGTCACCCGCCATTATCGTATGCACCAGCAAGGCAAAACCACCTCAACCAACCCGATTGCGTCGATTTTTGCTTGGACTCGCGGGTTGGCGTTTCGGGGCAAATTGGATGGCAACGCCGAGTTGATCCGGTTTTGCGAAACCCTGGAAAGAGTGTGTATCGATACGGTGGAAGCCGGCAAAATGACCAAGGATCTGGCCATGTGTATCCATGGTGATGCCGTGCAGGATTCTCATTATTTGAGCACCGAGGCATTTTTGGAAGCGCTTCGCGCCAACCTTGAAAAATGCCGGCATGCGTGACAGCGATTCAAGCGTTGAAACATTTTGGTAACTAGCCGGTTTTTAAGAAAATGGTGTAGCATTCTGCATTCATCAATATGCGCCAATAGCCTGTAAACCTCTGGTTTGCTCCAGACATTGCGTTTTTGTTTAAATTATTTGTAATTAAAATTTCAGGAGTTGAGATGGAAAAGCGGGTAGCTTTAATCACAGGGATAACCGGGCAGGACGGCTCGTATCTGGCCGAGTTTTTGTTGGAAAAAGGCTATGAAGTGCATGGCATCAAGCGGCGGGCATCGCTATTCAACACCGAGAGGGTCGATCACATTTATCAAGATCCGCACGTCAAGGATCCCAAGTTTTATCTGCATTACGGCGATTTGACCGACAGCTCGAACCTGACCCGGATACTCAAGGAAACCAATCCCACGGAGGTTTACAACCTGGGAGCCATGAGCCACGTGGCGGTGTCGTTTGAATCTCCGGAATATACCGCCGATGTGGATGCCATCGGCACCCTGCGTATTCTCGAAGCCATGCGCTTTTTAGGTATGGAAAAATCCACCCGTTTCTATCAGGCTTCCACCTCCGAATTATATGGACTGGTGCAGGAAATTCCGCAAAAAGAAACCACGCCGTTTTATCCGCGTTCTCCTTATGCGGTGGCCAAGCTTTATGCGTACTGGATAACCGTCAATTACCGCGAAGCATACGGTATGTACGCCTGCAACGGTATTTTGTTCAACCACGAGTCGCCGCGGCGGGGTGAAACCTTTGTGACCCGCAAAATCACTCGCGGCTTGAGCAATATTGCCGCGGGTCTGGAACAATGTTTGTATATGGGTAACATGGACTCCCTGCGCGATTGGGGGCACGCCAAGGATTATGTGCGGATGCAGTGGATGATGCTGCAGCAGGAGCAGCCGGAAGATTACGTGATCGCGACCGGCGTGCAGTATTCGGTGCGGCAGTTTATCGAAATGTCGGCCCTGGAGTTGGGTATTTCAATACGTTGGGAAGGCCATGGTGTCGAGGAAAAGGGCTATGTTGCCGCCATAAGCGGCGATAAAGCGCCGAAAGCCGAAATAGGGCAGCAAATCGTGGCCATCGATCCGCGTTATTTCCGTCCCGCCGAAGTGGAAACCTTGTTGGGCGATCCGACCAAGGCCAAGGAAAAGTTGGGCTGGGTGCCGCAAATCAGCTTGGGAGAAATGATCAAGGAAATGGTGGCTTACGATTTGGAACAGGCGCAAAAACATGCATTGCTGAAACAGCAAGGATATAGCGTAGCGGTAAGCAAGGAGTAATTCCGTGACAGACAAGAAAATCTATCTGGCTGGCCACCGGGGCATGGTAGGCTCGGCCATTTTGCGGCAGTTGCAGTCGGCGGGATGCGAAAATGTGCTGGTGCGCACACATGCCGAGTTGGATTTGACCGATCAGGCTGCGGTACGAGAATTTATGCAAACCGAAAAACCCGAGCGGGTGATTCTGGCCGCGGCCAAGGTGGGAGGCATTCATGCCAACAATGTTTATCCGGCGGAATTCATTTACCAAAATCTGATGATGGAAGCCAATATCATTCATCAGGCGTGGGCGGCGGGATGCCGGGAGTTGTTGTTTTTGGGCAGTTCCTGCATTTATCCCAAATTTGCCGAACAGCCGATGCGGGAATCGGCTTTGTTGACCGGGGTTTTGGAGGCCACCAACGAGCCCTATGCCATTGCCAAGATCGCCGGCATAAAATTATGCGAATCCTATAACCGCCAATTCGGCACGGACTATCGTTCGGTCATGCCGACCAATCTTTACGGCGAAAACGATAATTTTCATCTGGAAAACAGTCATGTTATTCCGGCCATGATACGCAAGTTTCATGATGCCAAAACGGCGCATGCTTCAAGCGTGACGTTGTGGGGAACCGGCACGGCGATGCGGGAATTTTTGCATGTGGACGATATGGCCGCGGCCTGTTTGCATGTGTTGAACCTGGATGCGAGTTCTTACTGGGCGACGATTGAACCGATGTTGTCGCATTTGAATGTGGGGACCGGCGAGGATGTTACCATTCGGAGCTTAGCTGAAACGATTCAAAAAGTGGTGGGTTTTAACGGCAGTATCGAATGGGATAGCTCCAAACCCGATGGCACACCGCGCAAATTAATGGACAACGGCAAATTGCGCTCGCTGGGCTGGCAGCCTACCATCGGTTTGGAGGAAGGTTTAAATGCGACCTACCAATGGTTCCTTCAGCATCAGGCGGAATTTAAAAGTCAGTAGTCGGTCCCGCTGGGTAACAGTGTAGAGCGAGTCCCGCAGTGATTCCGCGGCTGGATTTATGGCCGAATTCATCTAAACTTTGCAATCACACAGATTCTTCTCATGGCTGGCAGGAATAACTTTATGGCTTTACGTCTATTGCTGGGATTGTTGATTCCCTTGCTTTTTAGCGCTTTTGTATGGGCTGATTCATTACGGATCAACCCCAACCATCCTGATCAATATACCGTGGTCAAGGGGGATACTTTATGGGACATTTCCGGCAAATTTCTCGAGCACCCCTGGCAATGGCCGCGGCTCTGGCATAATAATCCGCACATCAAAAACCCGCACTGGATTTATCCGGGCGACACGCTGTATTTTTCCTACGTGGATGGCGAGCCGCGCCTGAGTTTGACGCCGGAGTTCGGCTATGGCGAGTCGCCCAACCTGACGCCGCATATCCGGGAATCGTCGATCGAGCAAGCGATTCCGATGATACCCAGCGACGCGATTACGCAGTTTTTGAGCTCGCCCAAGGTCGTAGCCGCCGATGAGCTGGGTCAGGCACCTTACGTGCTTGAAATCGCCGATGAGCATTTAGTGGCCGGTAGCGGCGATAGGGTTTATGTGCGGGCGATCGAAAATCCGGAAGGGCTCGAATACACCATTTACCGCCAAGGCAAACCGTATATCAGTCCGGATACCCAAGAGATACTCGGTTACGAAGCGGATTATGTCGCCGACACGCTGTTGGAAAGTCCGGGCGATCCGGCCACCTTGCGCATTACCAAATCCAATAGCCAAGTGCGTCGCGGCGACAGGTTGATGTTGAGTTCGGCCGGCGAAATGGCCTTGAATTATTTCCCCAGGCCGCCGGAGCAACGCGTGGTGGGAAGCATTATTCGGGTTATGGGCGGCGTTTCCCAGATTGGTCAATACGATATCGTGGTGATTGACAAGGGTACGGCGGACGGCTTGGAAGTCGGCCACACCCTGGATATATACAGAAAAGGGCGTGTCGTGGCCGATAAGATTCAATCCGATAACGCCGTGCCGGTTAAATTGCCGGATGAATTGGCCGGGGTGCTGATGGTTTTTCGCCCATTCGAGCGCGTAAGTTACGCCTTGGTGATGAAAGCGACTTCGGCCATTCACACTTTGGACAGAGTGCAAACACCATAAAATACCGCCCTCGCCAACAGCGCGAGGGGTATACACCGGGTAGTTCTTTTATTGTCAAAAACGCTGAATTCGCATATCAAATACTGGCTGGCTCTGACCCGCGTGCCAGGGGTCGGGCCGGTCGCCGTAAGGCGCCTGTTGGCGCATTTTTCCATTGAGCAAATTTTTTGCCTGTCCAAGGCCGCATTGAAGGGGGCGGGAATAGGTGAAAAACTCGTCGAGGCTCTGCAAAACCCAAACTGGGAATTGGTCGAACAGGATTTACTCTGGCTTGAGCAGCCCGGAAATACCGCAATCACGCTTCAGGATGCCGATTACCCCGAGCAATTAAAAGAAATCGCCGATCCTCCGCCGATACTTTTCGTTAAGGGCAGGTCTGAATGCCTAAATGCGCCGCAAATCGCCATGGTTGGCAGCCGTAACCCATCCGCCGCGGGGGTAAGAATTGCGCTTGATTTCGCTAGAGCCCTATCCGAGGCTGGTTATGTGATCACCAGCGGCATGGCGTTGGGCATCGATGCGGCCAGCCATCAAGGAGCGTTGAACGCAAGCGGTTGTACCATCGCGGTGGCCGGTACCGGATTGGATAGAGTTTATCCGGCTTGTCATCAACAATTGGCGACGGAAATTGTGGCAAACGGTGCTTTGGTTTCCGAGTTTCCGCCGGGCACAAAAGCCAAAACCGGCCACTTTCCCCGGCGAAATCGAATTATCAGCGGTTTATGTCGGGGCTTGCTGGTCGTGGAGGCCGCCCAACAAAGCGGATCGCTGATTAGCGCCAGAATGGCCCTGGAACAAAACCGGGAAGTGTTTGCCATTCCGGGTTCGATCAACAATCCATTGGCGCGCGGCTGTAACGCTTTAATCAGGCAAGGGGCCAAACTGGTGGAAACCGCCGAGGATATTTTTGAAGAATTAGGTCAATACAATCAGATATATAAGTCGATTGATGCACAAATAAATCAGACGGCGCTTGACCTGGAGCAGCAAAATCTATTGAAATTGATTCCGTACAGCCCGATTGCGGTTGACAATCTGGTTCAGGACAGTGGTTATTCTGTGGAAACCGTTTCATCGATACTGTTGGTTCTGGAACTGCAAGGCTACATAGCCGCGGCCGCCGGCGCTAGCTATTACCGAATCCAATAAAGGCTCTAATGAAAGAAGATATTTTTGATGTGCTGATCTATCTGTTTGAAAATTACCTGGATGGCGACAGCGACAATTATCCGGATACCGATGTGATTGCCAGTGAGTTACTCGACGCCGGTTTTCAACAGCCTGATGTCAGCAAAGCCTTTGATTGGCTGGAATCCCTGGCGGAAATAGACAGCATAAGCCCGGCGGTCACGTCCTCATTTAGAATCTTCAGCCGTCAGGAAGAGGCTGTGTTCGACCTGGAATGCCGTGACTTTCTAATGTTTCTTGAGCACGGCGGCATTTTGACTGCGGCCAATCGGGAAATCGCCATCGACAGGGCCATGGCCCTGAAGGACGAAGATATCACATTGGAAAAGCTCAAGTGGATAGTGCTGATGGTATTGTTGAGTCAACCGGGCGATAGCGCCGCATTTTCGCGCATGGAAGATATCGTTTACGACTTGATACCGACTTCTTTACATTGATTCGTTACGGACAGCATGAGCAAAAGTTTAGTCATTGTAGAGTCTCCCGCCAAATGCAAAACCATAGAAAAATATTTGGGCAAGGATTTTCAGGTGCTTGCCTCCTACGGTCATGTCCGTGACCTGATTCCCAAGGAAGGTGCCGTCGACCCTGAAAACGGCTTTGCCATGAAATATCAGGTCATCGACCGTAACCAGCGGCATTTGCAGGAAATAGGCAAGGCCTTGAAGAATGCCGACACCTTGTATCTGGCTACCGACCCTGACAGGGAGGGCGAGGCGATTTCCTGGCATGTGTTCGAGCATCTGAAGGAAAAAAAACTTTTAAAGGATAAAGAGGTGCGGCGGGTGGTGTTTCATGAGATCACCAAAAAAGCCGTTACCGAGGCTATCGCTCATCCGACCGAATTATCCACCACCATGGTGAATGCCCAGCAAGCACGTCGGGCCTTGGATTATTTGGTGGGTTTCAATCTGTCGCCGCTGCTGTGGAAAAAAATCCGCCGCGGCTTATCGGCCGGCCGGGTGCAAAGTCCCGCCTTGCGCATGATAGTGGAGCGGGAACTGGAAATCGAGGCCTTCAAAACCCGCGAATACTGGTCGCACACCGCCGACGCCAGCGCGCAGGGCCAGCCCTTCAAAGCCAAGCTGACGCATTTCAATGGCGAAAAACTGACGCAATTCAGCATCACCGATGAAACCCGGGCCAATCAGGTCAGGCAGGCACTTTTGGAAGCCGGCGATGGCCAATTGATCGTCGCCAAGCTGGAGAAAAAACAGCGCAATAAAAATCCGGCGCCGCCCTTTATCACCTCCACCCTGCAGCAGGAAGCGGCCCGCAAACTGGGGTTTACCACCAAGCGCACCATGATGGTGGCGCAGCAGTTATACGAGGGCATCGATCTGGGTGGCGAGACGGTCGGTTTGATTTCCTATATGCGTACTGATTCGGTGAATCTGGCGGATGAGGCGTTGGCGGATATTCGGGCGCTGATTGCCGAGAAATACGGGGCGGATAATGTCCCAAAAGAGCCGCGCCAGTTTAAAACCAAATCCAAAAATGCCCAGGAAGCGCACGAGGCGATTCGTCCCACTTCGGTGCAAAGACTGCCTGATCTGGTGAAAAATCGTTTGAGCGTTGAGCAATTCAAACTGTACGATTTGATCTGGAAGCGCACCGTGGCTTGTCAGATGATACATGCGACCCTAAATCTGGTTGCGGTGGATCTCAATTGCGGCAGCGATAAAAATGTATTTCGCGCCACCGGTTCTACCGTCACCAATCCGGGTTTTATGATGGTGTATCTGGAAGGGGTGGACGACAGCAAGGAAGCCGCGGACGATCAGGATAGATTGCTGCCGCCCATGGAGGAAGGCCGGCCGGTGGTTTTGAACGACGTTGCCGCAAATCAACACTTTACCGAGCCGCCGCCCCGATATAGCGAGGCCAGTCTGGTAAAGGCCTTGGAAGAACATGGCATAGGTCGGCCCTCGACCTATGCCACCATCATCTCGACCTTGCAGAATCGCGAATATGTCACCATAGACAGTAAGCGCTTTTACCCAACCGATGTGGGGCGCATCGTCAACAAGTTTCTGACCGAGCATTTTACCAAGTACGTCGATTACAACTTTACCGCCAATCTGGAGGACGATCTGGATGCCGTGGCGCGCGGCGAAAAAGACTGGATTCCGTTGATGAACGATTTCTGGCGGCCCTTCACGCAGTTGATCAACGAAAAGGAGGAATCGGTACAACGCAAGGATGTGACCCAGGAAAGCATCGATGAAAAATGTCCGGAATGTGGTAGTCCCTTGTCGATTCGATTGGGACGAAACGGCCGTTTCGTCGGTTGTACCAATTATCCAACCTGTTCCTACACTCGTAATCTGGGAGAGGATAATGCGGCCAATTCTGCGGAACCGGAAGTGGTTGAGGGTAGGGCGTGCCCGAAATGCGAGTCGCCTCTGGTGATTAAAACAGGCCGCTACGGCAAGTTCGTGGGCTGCAGTGCGTATCCAAGCTGTAAGCATATCGAGCCCTTGGAAAAGCCGCGGGATACCGGTGTTGAATGTCCTCAATGTAAAAAGGGCTCGATTCTGAAGCGCAAGGCTCGCAGCGGCAAGATATTTTATTCTTGTTCGGAATATCCCAAATGCGACTACGCCTTGTGGGATGCACCGATCAAGGAAAGCTGCCCCAATTGCCAGTGGCCGATTTTAACCTTGAAAACCACCAAGCGGCGCGGAACGGAAAAGGTCTGCCCGCAAAAGGAATGCAAATATGCCACGCCCTACGAGGGCGATCCGGAGGATGTGAACGGGCCGGCCTAAATCGGTTTAAGGGACGTCATGCCGGTAATCGAGCATGACTTCCCGGCCGATTTCGATTTGATTTTTTTCTATAAAGCCGGCATTGACTTCCAGCATATACTTAGCCGGAGCGCTTGAGAGATAGTTGGGGCAGGGGTCGTGTCGGCAGGGTGTCAAGTGGGGCAGCATGGAAACGACTTTGTGGTCCGCCGATAAAAATAAAACATCCAGCGCCAGTAAGGTGTTTTTCATCCATACGCCGCGCAACTCTTGATCGGGATATACAAACAGCATGCCCCGGTTATCAGCCAGATGTTCCCTATGCATCAATCCTAATTCTCGTAGCGCCGGGGTGTCGGCGATTTCCACATCAAGTTGATGATTTTTGGAAAAACTGACGACGGCTTGCGCGGGGTCCGAGAATGCCGTTGCGTGCGGCAGGAGTAACGGAAAAACCCAATTAAACAGCTTGAAACGAATATGCATGGCGGAATTGCTTGAAATTGATTTGTTTTTGCCTCATGCGCTGATTATAATGCCGCGTTCATTTGTTTGCGAGCGTGGCGAAATTGGTAGACGCGCTGGATTTAGGTTCCAGTGGCAACCCCGTGGGAGTTCGAGTCTCCCCGCTCGCACCATTTCTATCTGTCATTCACAGCGATACAGCACCTTTTTCGATATTTCATGAGCCCCGCTGATCGGTTTCCCTGTTCAATTTCTTCTTTTTTAATTTTTTGAGGTAATGCAATGCAAGTTTCTGTCGAGAAGACATCAGAATTAAGCCGAAAAATGATTGTTAGCGTGCCTGATGCGGTACTTCAGGAAAAAATGGAAACTCGCTTAAAAAAACTGGCTCGGGAAGTTAAGGTTGACGGCTTTCGTCCCGGCAAGGTGCCTACCAGCATGGTCAAAAAAATTTACGGCGAGCGGGTAAAACAGGAAGTGGCCGGCGACTTGATTCAGTCGACTTATTTTGAAGCGCTGCAGCAGCAGGAACTGGTGCCGGCCGGTCATCCGAACATCACGCCATCGGATAAGGGCGAAGGATTCGAATACGTCGCGGAGTTTGAAGTCTACCCGGAAGTGTCGTTGGAAGCGGTCAACGGTCTGGAAATCCGGCGCCCGACAGCTGTGGTGTCCGATGCCGATGTGGAAAACATGATCGAAAAGCTGAAGCAGCAGAAGAAAAGCTGGGCCGTGGTCGAGCGGGCTTCCGAGGAAGGCGACAAGGTAAGCATTCATTTTTCGGGTGTCTCCGAGGGCGAGAATTTTACCGACGGCAAGGTCGAAAACTACCCGGTTGAAATCGGCGGTAAGCAAATGATTCCGGGGTTCGAGGATGAGTTGAAAGGTTTGTCGGTTGGCGACAGCAAAACCTTTAGCATTACCTTCCCGGAAAAATACAACAGCGAAAAGCTGGCGGGTAAAGTAGCCGAATTCGAAATCGAAATGGTCAAGGTCGAAGCGCCGGTATTGCCGGAACTGGACGCCGAATTCATCAAGGCCTATGGCGTTGAGGACGGCGATGTCGACTCCTTCCGCGCCGATGTCAGGGACAATATGGAGAGAGAGTTGGCGCAAGGCTTGAAAAACAAGCTGAAAACAGCCGTTATGGATGCGCTGTTTGAAAACGTGGCTATAACGCTGCCGAACGCCCTGATAGATCAGGAAATTCAAGCCTTGATGAAACCCTACGCGGAGCGGGCGGGCAAGGCAAAATTGAAACTGGAGGACCTGAATCTGCCCTCCGACATGTTCGAAAGTCAAGCCAAGCGCCGAGTGGCTTTGGGTCTGATTTTGGGCGAAATCATCCAAAAGAACGATATCAAGGTGGATGCCGATAAAGTACGCGCCACCATTGAAGATATGGCGAAGAGTTATGAGAAGCCGGAAGACGTAATTAACTGGTATTATGCGGACAATAGCCGCTTAAATGACGTCCAGCAGATGGTGTTGGAAGACCAAGCCGTGGCCTGGGTTATTGAGCGTGCTAGAGTCGTCGACCAAAGTGTCGGTTTTGAAGACGTCATGGATAGACAACAAGCATAGGAACCTTAATGATCGATCTAAATGGCATGAGTAGTATGGCTCCCCAAGCCGCCGGCGGTTTGGTGCCAATTGTAGTGGAGCAAACCGCGCGCGGTGAGCGTTCGTTTGATATTTATTCCCGTTTGCTGAAAGAGCGGGTTATTTTTCTGGTCGGCCAAGTGGAGGATTACTCGGCCAATCTGGTGGTGGCTCAGTTGCTGTTTCTGGAGTCGGAAAACCCGGATAAGGATATTCATTTGTATATCAATTCTCCCGGCGGTTCCGTAACGGCGGGCATGTCAATCTACGACACCATGCAGTTTATCAAGCCCGATGTCAGCACCATGTGTATAGGTCAGGCGGCCAGCATGGGTGCCTTATTGTTGGCGGGTGGCGCGGCCGGCAAGCGTTATTGTTTGCCGCACTCCAGAGTCATGATTCACCAGCCCTTGGGTGGGTTTCAGGGCCAGGCGTCGGACTTCGATATTCACGCCCGGGAAATTCTGGCCATTCGCGAGCGCTTGAATAAAATTCTGGCGCACCATACCGGACAGCCTTTGGAGAAAATTCAGCAGGATACGGACCGGGATAATTTCCTGAGTTCGCAGCAAGCGGTTGAATACGGTTTGATCGATAAGGTTTTGAGCAGTCGTAACGGCTAATCCATATTCGCCGCTCAGCGGCGAATTTATTGGAAAAGTTGATGAATTTGAAATATTCTTCAGTCACTGAAGCAATGAATTACCTCGGGGTCTGTCCATGAGTAAAGACAAAAAAGGCAAGGACGAAGATAAACTTCTGTACTGTTCTTTTTGCGGCAAAAGCCAAAACGAAGTCAGAAAGCTGATTGCCGGTCCGTCAGTCTATGTCTGTGATGAGTGTGTCGAGCTTTGTAATGACATTATTCGTGACGAATTACTGGAAGACGAGAAAACGGTCGGTAACGGCGCGCTGCCCAAACCGAAAGAAATCAAGCAGGAGCTGGATAATTACGTAATCGGACAGGAAAATGCCAAAAAGATTCTGGCCGTGGCTGTTTACAACCATTACAAACGCCTGCGCAGCAATAGTAAAAAAAGCGACGTCGAATTGGCGAAAAGCAATATTCTGCTGATTGGCCCCACTGGTTCGGGTAAAACCCTGTTGGCCGAGACGCTGGCGCGCCTGCTGGATGTGCCGTTTACCATTGCCGATGCCACCACGCTGACCGAAGCCGGCTATGTTGGAGAGGATGTGGAAAACATCATTCAGAAGATTTTGCAAAAGTGCGATTACGATGTGGAAAAGGCCGAGACGGGTATCGTCTACATCGATGAAATCGACAAAATCTCCCGTAAATCGGACAATCCCTCCATTACCCGCGATGTTTCCGGCGAAGGCGTGCAGCAGGCCTTGCTGAAATTGATCGAAGGCACCGTCGCTTCCGTGCCGCCGCAAGGAGGTCGCAAGCATCCTCAGCAGGAGTTCCTGCAGGTCAACACCGCCAATATATTGTTCATTGTCGGCGGCGCGTTCGCCGGATTGGATCGAGTCATCAAGAGCCGCACCGAAAAAGGCGGCATAGGTTTTTCGGCCGAAGTCAAAGCCAAGGACGACGGAAAAAATGTCGGGGAAGTGTTTGCCGATGTGCGGGCGGAGGATTTGATCAAATACGGTTTGATTCCGGAATTTGTCGGACGTTTGCCGGTTGTGGCGACATTGGATGAGCTGGACGAAGCGGCGCTGATACAGATTTTGACGCAACCCAAAAATGCCTTGATCAAGCAATATAAGCACTTATTCGAAATGGAAGGCGCGGAATTGGAGTTCAGGGAAGAATCGCTGGCGGCGATTGCGCGGAAATCCATGGAAAGAAAAACAGGCGCGCGCGGCTTGCGGACCATTGTGGAAAATGTCTTGCTGGATACCATGTACGAATTGCCTTCCAGCGACAATATCAGCAAGGTCGTGATCGACGAGAGCGTCATTAACGGACAGTCGGAGCCGCTGTTGGTTTACGAGTCGGAGTTTAAACGGGCGGCGGATTCATAGCGCCGCATTGGTTCCGCCGATGGGAAATGAAGGGGGTTTTCGCGCAAAACCCCTTTTTTTTGGCTTATTTTCAAAGATACTTGTTTTCTATCCGCGCGTCCTCATATAGGATTAAGCACAATTTCGCTTTCCGGCCACAGGATACAATTGATATGACTCACGTAAAAAGTAAAGACGAACTGATACCCGTGCTCCCGCTACGAGACGTGGTGGTCTATCCGCATATGGTAATTCCGCTTTTTGTCGGGCGGGGGATGTCCATAGATGCGCTCGACGCGGCGATAAAGCAGGATAAGCAGGTGCTGTTGATCGCCCAGAAACAGGCGGACATCGATGAGCCCGAGTTTGACGACTTATATAAAGTGGGGACTTTGGCGAATATCCTGCAGTTACTCAAGTTGCCGGACGGCACCGTCAAGGTTTTGGTGGAAGGTACTCAGCGTTGCTCGGTGATTCAATACCAGGAGTTTGAGGGCTATTGCGCCGCCGGCGTCCTGGAGTTGGAAGACGAATTGAACATCGACGAACAGGAGTTGGAAGTTTTACAGCGCACCGCCATCAGTTCCTTTGACCAATATGTAAAGCTGAACAACAAAATTCCGCCCGAAGTATTGAATTCGCTGGCCGGCATAGACGATCCCAGCCGCTTGGCCGATACCATGGCCGCGCACATGGCGCTGAAAGTGGAAGAAAAACAGAACATGCTGGAAATGGTCGATGTGGCTAAGCGCTTGGAAAGCTTGATGACGCTGATGGAAGGCGAGGTGGATATCCTGGAAATGGAAAAGAAAATCCGCGGCCGGGTCAAAAAGCAAATGGAAAAAAATCAGCGTGAATACTATCTGAACGAGCAAATGAAGGCGATTCAGAAAGAACTGGGCGAAATGGATGAAGCCAGCAATGAAGTCGAGGAGCTGGAAAAGAAAATCGAAGCGGCCGGCATGTCCGCCGAAGCGAAAACCAAAGCCATGGCGGAGCTGAACAAACTGAAAATGATGTCGCCGATGTCGGCGGAAGCTACCGTGGTGCGCAATTACATCGACTGGATGGTCAACGTGCCCTGGAAAAAGAAAACCAAGGTGCGCCACGACTTGAAAGTCGCCGAACAGGTCTTGGAATCCGAACACTACGGCTTGGAAAAAGTGAAGGAACGGATTCTGGAATACTTGGCGGTGCAGCAGCGGGTGAAGCAATTGAAGGGGCCGATTCTGTGCTTGGTCGGACCTCCGGGCGTGGGCAAAACCTCCTTGGGTCAATCGATAGCGCGGGCGACCAATCGCAAATACGTGCGGATGGCCTTGGGCGGGGTGAGGGACGAGGCGGAAATTCGCGGTCACCGGCGGACCTATATCGGCTCGATGCCTGGCAAGATATTGCAGAATCTGTCGAAAATAAAAACTCGCAACCCGATGTTTCTGCTGGACGAAATCGACAAAATGGCAGCCGATTTTCGGGGCGATCCGGCTTCCGCTTTGTTGGAGGTGTTGGATCCCGAGCAAAATCACACCTTTTCCGATCATTATCTGGAAGTGGATTTCGATTTGTCCGACGTGATGTTTGTGGCGACGGCGAATACCATGAATATCCCGGCGCCATTGATGGACCGGATGGAAGTGATACGTTTGGCCGGTTACACCGAGGACGAGAAAATCAACATCGCCTTGCGCTTTTTGATTCCCAAACAGGTAAAAAACAACGGCTTGGCGGAGTCGGAAATCGAAATCTCCGAGGCGGCGGTCAAGGACATCATCCGTTATTACACCCGCGAAGCCGGCGTGCGTAGCTTGGAGCGGGAAATTTCCAAGATCTGCCGGAAGGTGGTTAAGGATTTGCTGTTGCAAAAGGGCAAGGGCAAGATCGCCGTTGGCAAGGAAAATCTGGATAAATATCTGGGCGTCAGGCGCTTCAGTTACGGCATGGCGGAGGACAGCGACCAAGTCGGCCAAGTGACCGGTCTGGCCTGGACGGAAGTAGGTGGCGAACTGCTGACCATAGAGACCGCCGTGATGCCGGGTAAGGGTAAGCAGCAAGCCACGGGTAAATTGGGCGATGTAATGAAGGAGTCCATCGATGCGGCGGTGACGGTGGTTAGAAGTCGGTCGCATGTGTTGGGGATCGATAGCGAAGTGTTTCAAAAAAACGACATTCATATCCACGTGCCGGAAGGCGCCACGCCCAAGGATGGTCCGAGTGCCGGTATCGGTATGTGTACGGCGATTATTTCCGCGTTAACCAAAATCCCGGTCAGGGCCGACGTGGCGATGACTGGGGAGATCACCTTGCGCGGCGAAGTGTTGCCTATAGGCGGTCTGAAGGAAAAATTGTTGGCCGCTCATCGCGGAGGTATCCGGACCGTTGTCATTCCCTATGAAAACGAAAAGGATCTGGCGGAAATTCCCGATAACGTCAAAAGCAATTTGACCATCAAATGCGTGCGCTGGATCGATGAAGTGCTGGAAATCGCGTTGCAGAAAATGCCGGTGTCTATTGTTATCGATAGCCCGGACAGAGTGGATGGCGCCGGCGCCAAAAACGAGTCCAAGACACAAGCGGTCGTGGCGCACTGATGCGATTGTTGGTGGGGCTCTAAACCGTGCAAACCGTGGGATGCGGCGATTTCAATGCTTGACACGGCTCGCCGCCCGTTGATATAAAGGCCCACCTTCTCGCGGGAAGGCGGCGATTAGATGGGAGAGGGGTGAACCTGTTAGTGCCGAATAAAACCGCTTGTTTGAGTCATAATTATTAAAACCAAATCCTAAGGGGAAATAAATGAATAAATCGGAACTGATCGATGCCATTGCCGCATCATCTCAATTGACCAAAGCCGATGCCGGCCGTGCTTTGGATGGTTTTATCAAGTCTGTTGAAGAAGCGCTTAAAAAAGGCGATTCAGTGGCTCTGGTGGGTTTTGGAACCTTTGAAGTCAAAGAAAGAGCGGAGCGTAAGGGCCGCAATCCGCAAACCGGCGAAGAGATTACCATCAAGGCAGCGAAAATTCCGTCATTTAAAGCTGGCAAATCTTTAAAAGATGCTGTAAACTAGCGATTCTTTAGTCGGGTGCTTAGCTCAGCTGGGAGAGCATCGCCCTTACAAGGCGAGGGTCGGGGGTTCGAACCCCTCAGCACCCACCAGACTTAGGAGCGGTAGTTCAGTTGGTTAGAATACCGGCCTGTCACGCCGGGGGTCGCGGGTTCGAGCCCCGTCCGCTCCGCCAAAACAGAAACCTCGGGCCGAATGGTTCGAGGTTTTTTTTTGCGTGTTAATCTAAAGCCTGATTGGTCAGGTTAAATGCTGTTTAAGGACAGAGCTTATGCTATTAGAGATTAGAGAAAAGGTGCAGGGCGTATTTGCGTCCATCATTTTGGCGTTGATTTGCGTGCTTTTTGGCTTATGGGGCATCCAGAATTATTTGGGCGGAGGCAAGGAAACGCCCGAGATTACCGTGGGAGACAAGGAGTTTTTTCAGCGCGATATCAATCAAGCCTATCAGCAGTTTGCTCAGAATCTGGCCGGCATGAAATTTGACGAGGACACGCTGAAAAAGCAGGCATTGCAGAAGCTGATCAGGGACGAAGTCCTGCTGCAATATGCCCAAGAGCGAAAACTGGTGATTACCGACGATGTGGCCCGGGATTTCATTCAAACGCTGGAATATTTTCAAAAAGACGGCAAGTTCGATAAAACCCAGTACCAAACCCTGCTGGGTTCGCAAGGCATGTCTTCGGATGAATTCGTCGGCAGAATCAAAAAAGCCCTGATGATGGAGCAGGTACAGCGCGCCGTTGTTGACAGCGGCTTTGTTACCAAAGCCGAAGTGGCGGCTTTTTTCAAGATTCAAAATCAAAAACGGGATGTGGAATACATTACGGTGCCCTTGTCGGATTCCGCTCAAGTGCCTGCGGAAGAGGATATTTCGGCTTATTATCAGCAGCATCAAGACGCTTTTCAAACCGAGGAGCAGGTTTCCATTCAGTATGTGGAATTGGCTTTGGATGCGCTGGCCGACGAAGTCGATGCCACGGAAGACCAGTTGCAAGGCTATTATGAGGAACAAAAAGCCCAATTCAGCAATCCCGAGCGGCGCAAAATAAGCCATATATTGTTCGCCTTCGGCAAGGATGGCGTCAACGAAGAAGATGCGCTGCGGAAAGCCTTGCAGGCCAAGCAGGATCTGGCCGTCAAAGACTTTGCCGCCTTGGCCGCTGAAATATCCGACGACAAGCTTTCGGCCAAAAACGGCGGCGACTTGGGCTTGTTCAATGTGGGCGTCATGGAGAAAGCCTTCGAAGACGCCGCCAGTCAATTGAAGTTGGGCGAAGTTTCCGAGCCGGTAAAATCCGCATTCGGCTATCACCTGATTAAAGTGACCGAACTGGTGCCGGGCGAGGTTAAAGCTTTTGCGGCTGTTAAGCCCGAGTTGACCAAGGCCTATAAAAAATCGCAGGCCGAAGCAAAATTTGCTGGCTTGGCCGAAAAGCTTGGCGAAGTCAGCTATGAAAATCCGGACAGTCTGGAAGCAGCGGCCGCATTGTTGGGAGTTGCGGTCAAGGAAACGCCGTTGTTTTCCCGCAATGCCGGCGCCGATGTGGCCGCCGACGAAAAAGTCCGCTTGGCCGCGTTTTCCGAAGACGTTCTGAAAGGAAAAAATAGCGAGCCGGTTGAAGTCGAAGGCGATAAGGTGATTGTGCTGCGCATGAAGGCTCATCTGCCGGCGGCGACCAAGGAGCTGAAGGACGTCAGGAGTGCGGTCATCGCCTCGTTGCAAAAGCAAAATGCCCGGCAACGGGTGGCCGAAACCGCCAATAAACTCAAGGATGAGATATTGGCGGGAAAATCAATCGCCGATGTGGCTCGGAATGCGCAATTGACAGTGAAAAAAGTGGTCGGATTGGCGCGCACGGACGCCGATATCGATCCCATGATCAGCCAGGCGGTTTTTCGCGCCGCCAAGCCAACGGCCGGTCAACCCAGCATGGTCATTATCGACGACTCGCTGGGTGGCAAGGTCGTGGCCGGCATCACGAATGTTACGGCGGGCGAAATGAGTGAGGCCGACAAAGCCAAGCAAGCAGCGCTCGAGAAAAGCATGGCGACAGCTTTTGGCCGGGCGCAATTCGAAGCGGTGTTAAACCAGTTGCAAGCCAGCACAGATATCCGCATGCGTGCCGCGAAATAACCCAGCGGCGAGAGCTGTCTCTTAAAATGCGCCCGGCCATTATCAATCGGTAGTGGACCGGGCGTATTTTTTTCGGATACCCAATATTTCCTGGCGGCAAGACAAGAAATTCCGATGGCGTAACCCCGTTTAATGTTAGGCTTTTGCTTTAACGTTGTTTTGGAGGTTGCCATGATGAATTTCCGCAAACCCTTTGGCTGGACTATCGTCCTGTTGCTTGCCGGTGTCATGACTGGCGCGCCGGCATGGGCGGAAAAGCCCGATAAGGCGGGCGGCGGTAAGCCGCAGCAAAAATCGCATCCGCAAAAACGGCATGAGCAATATGATCAGCGCGAGCGTCGCCAGGATGCTGACCGCGGCCAAGCTAAACAGCGGGAGATGGGCGGTTTTATGGAGCATCAAGGTGCCGTCATCAGGGATTTTTATGCCCATGAGTTTCGCGCCGGCAAGTGTCCGCCGGGTTTGGCAAAAAAGAACAATGGTTGCCTGCCGCCGGGACAGATAAAGCGCTGGGAGATGGGCCGACCTCTGCCGCGCGATCTGGTGTATTACGATTTGCCCGCCAGCCTGATTCGTCAAATTGGTTATCCGCCCACCGGTTACCGCTACGTCAGAGTCGCTAACGATATTTTGATGATCACAATAGGCACCGGCTTGGTGGTGGATGCCATTGCCGATCTGACGGGCATGCCTTAGTTTGCGTCGAGTTCATTTTTTGCCTGGGTCGGTGATTGTCATAAAAGGGTAATATGGCATTGTTAAATTCCCAGGCTGCTTAGGCTACAACGCAAAAATTATTATGTTGAATTTAAATATCCTGGTCGTGGAAGATGAGGACGCCATCAGGGAAATGTTGGTAATGGTTCTGGAGCAGGCTGATTTCCAGGTGACAGCCGCCGCGAGTGCCGAGGAGGCCTTGCGGCTGCTGGCGGAAAGCCGGGTCGATTTATTGGTGCTGGATTGGATGCTGCCCGGCATCAGCGGAGTTGAATTGGCCAGGCGCCTGAAACGCGAAGCCGGGTTTAAGGATCTGCCGATAATATTGCTGACGGCTCGGGGCGAGGAAGAGGATAAAATTCGCGGTCTGGAAATCGGCGCCGATGATTACATGACCAAGCCGTTTTCCCCCAAGGAGTTGGTGGCCCGCATCAAAGCCGTCATGCGGCGCAGCGGCAAGTTGAACGATACTGGGCAATTAAGCGTGGGCGATCTGACGTTGGACGCGGAGCAGCACAGACTGACCATAGGCGGCAGAACTCTGGATGTTAGCCCCACCGAGTTTAGATTGATGCAGTTTTTCATGACCCATCCGGACAAGGTTTACAGTCGAACCCACTTGCTGGACCAAGTCTGGGGGCGTAGCGTTTATATCGAGGAGCGTACCGTGGATGTGCATATCCGCCGCCTGCGCAAATTGTTGGCCGAATTTGACCGGGAGGATTTGATCCAGACCGTGCGGGGCTTCGGTTATCGTTTTTCCATGGCGGGATGAGTTTGATGGATCGATGGCAAAGAGAAATCAAGATTGTCGTTGCCCTGATTCTGCCGGCGTTGCTGTTGAGTTATTTTATCGGGCATCTCAGTCAGATCCTGTTGTGCATCAGCGTGTTGTTATTGATCCGTCAATCGATGGCCATCAACGAACTGGAAAGTTGGTTGCGGCGGGGAGCTTTCAGGGATTACCGGGATCGTAAAGGTATCTGGGCCGATATTTACTACCACCTGTGGAAAATCAAAAAAACCGACAAAAAGCGCAAGAAGAAACTCAGCCGGATGATAGATCAATTCCGCACTTCCACCAATGCATTGCCGGACGCGGCGGTGGTGTTGGGCGAGTATGCCGAGATCGAGTGGACCAATAAGGCGGCGCGCGAAGTACTGGGTCTGAAAAGATCGGACAAGGGCCAGCGCATTCCCAACCTGATTCGCGCACCACAGTTCGTGCAATTTCTGAAGGCCCGGGACTATCAGCAAAAAATCTGCATCAATTCCCCCGTCAACGACAGCATCATGCTGCAAATCAGCATTGTGCCCTATGGGGCTGGCCTGCGTTTGCTGTTGGCGCAGGATGTCACCCAAATCAAAAACATGGAGCGAATGCGGACGGACTTCGTCGCCAATGTATCGCATGAGTTGCGCACCCCGCTGACGGTGCTAAAGGGTTATCTTGAAACCTTGCTGGAAATGGATGATGTGCCTAGGGGTGTGGCGCGGTCGATTGAAAAAATGGCGGCCCAGACCGAACGCATGCAGCATCTGATTGACGACCTGTTGATGCTGGCCAAGTTGGAAACCAAAGCCAAGAAGTTCGAATGCGTGGCCATGCGCGATTTATTGGAACAGATTTGCCACGAAAGCGATTTGTTGGAAAAAGATGAACGCCGCATTGAGTTGACCATCGCCACCGAAAGCAATTTGCAAGGGGATGCCCAGGAATTGCAAAGCGCCTTCACCAATTTGCTGGTCAATGCCTTGAAATATTCGCCGGCCTCGTCGCCGGTGAAAGTGCTTTGGCAGAAAAAGGTCGACGGCTCCGTGTATCTGGAGGTTGAGGATTTCGGCGAGGGCATAGCCGCGGCGGATATTCCCCGCATTACCGAGCGCTTTTATCGCGCGGAAGTCAAGCGTAACCATAAGGTGGTGGGAACCGGCTTGGGTCTGGCGATCGTCAAGCATGTGCTGGTCAGGCACGACGCCAAATTGGAAGTGGATAGCCAGCAAGGCAAGGGCAGTCGCTTCCGCTGCCTGTTTCCCGCGCAACGGGCCTGTTGAACAATACCGTTCCAGGCGAAAAAATCCCCGTCAAGCAAACCGATGTCTCTATAATTGCCGCCACGAGTAACAGTGACAAGAGGCTGGAATGATTTCGGAAACCGTGGTCGAACTATCGCGCTGGCAGTTTGCGATAAGCGCGATGCTGCATTTTTTATTCATCCCCTTGACCCTGGGCTTGGCGTTATTGCTGGCCTTGCTGGAATCGGTGTACGTCGCCACCGGACGGCCGATTTACAAGGAAATGGCGAGGTTTTGCGGGCGGATATTCGCGATTAATTTCGTGCTGGCGGTGGCGACCCGTGTCATCGTGGTATTCCAGTTCGGCATGAATGGTTCGTATTTTTCACATTATGTCGGCGATATCTTTGCGCTGCCCTTGGCCATCGAGGCCGTCAGTGGTTTTTTTCTAGCCGCGATTTTGTTCGGACCGTATTGGCTGGGTTGGGAAAAAATGGGCCGAACCCAACATATGCTGCTGACTTGGCTAATGGCCTTGGCGGTCAATCTATCCGCATATTGGGTGTTGGTGGCCAATGGCTGGATGCAAAATCCGGTCGCCGCCAGTTTTAACTATCAAGCCTATCGGATGGAATTGACTGATTTCGGCCAGTTGATCGGCAATGCCGCCGCCCGGGCCAAGTATCTGCACACGGTGGCGGCCGCTTATGTTGTCGCCATGGCGACCTTGATGGGTATCAGCGCCTATTGGTTGCGTCAACAACGTCATCGGCAGCTGGCGGGACTATGCTTCAATTGGGCCGCCGGGATTGGCGTGGTGGCGATAGGGCTTACCGTTGGCCTGGGCGATGCCACGCCCGACATCGAACATCCGGTACAACAAGCCAAGCGGGCGGCCATTCAGGCGGAACCCTTGGCCAATCTGCTGCCGGACATCGAGGCGCGGATCCGTAGCGGCATCAGGGCCTACGAATTGTTGCAGGTGTTGCGCGACGACATCAGGCAGCCGGAATTACTGGCGGAATTCGAAGTGCATAAAGCCAATCTGGGTTACGCCATGTTGTTGACGCCTTTTCATAAAACCATCCTGGCGGCCAATGACAAACACATCGGAATGGCCGCCGCATCGGCTCTGCCGGCCTATCCTGGCTTGCTGCGTTGGAGTCATGCCCTCATGGTTGCCTGCGGGATTTTGATCGCGCTGTGGTTTGTATTGGCGGGAGTTTATGGGCTGCTGCTTAAAACTGTGCCGGGCTGGTTGCTCAATGTAAGCGTGTATCTGGCTCCCTTGCCCTGGTTGGCATGCATGGCCGGTTGGTTTGTGGCCGAAGCCGGCAAGCAGCCCTGGGCGGTTGCCGGCCTGTTGCCGACCTTTATGAGCGTGTCTTCCCTGTCGGTGTCGCAGTTGGTCATCAGCGCCTTGGGTTATGGCTTGGCCTACGCGGCCTTATTGGCGGTGGGTCTGTATCTGCTGCGGCAAGCCTTGCAAAACCCCAACCTCAGTCAGGCGGGAGTTTGATATGGCACTGGATCTGGAAAGTTTGCGTTTGATTTGGTGGGTCCTGCTGGGTTTGATCGTGCTGGGGCTGGCGCTGTGCGAAGGACTCACGCTGGGCGTGATCCTGTTGTTGCCGGTACTGGGCACGGTTGAACGGGACCGCGGACGGTTGATCGGCGGCATAGTGCCGGCCAGCATGGGAAATCTGGCCTGGTTGGTGGTGATGGTGGCGGTTTTGTTTGCGGCGTGGCCCGGTGTCTACGCGGTGGCCCTGGCAAGTTTATATCCGCTTTTGTTGCCGACCTTGCTGACATTATTATTGCGGCCGCTGGCCCTGTATTTCCGGGCCGATTGCACGCGGGCCGCCTGGTACCGCCATACCCATAAAATTTTGGCCGCCGGCGCACTGGTACCCGCCAGTTTGTTCGGCTTGTCGATTGGCAATCTGTTAAAAGGCATCCCGTTCCATTTGGATAGCGACATGCGCATCCTGTTTTTGGGCGATTTTGCCGGCCTGTTCAATCCGTTTTCGCTGTTGGTGGCAGCGGCCTGCGTGACATTGCTGGCAATGTACGGCGCGCTGTTTCTGCAGCTCGGGACCGGCGATGAACTGCAAACGCAAGCCAAGGTAATGGTTATGCGCGCCGGCGTGGCTTTTTTGTTGTTCTTCGCGGCTTCCGGCCTGTGGATCACCCATTTGGAGGGCTACCACATCACATCCGATATTCTGCCAAACGGCCCATCCAACCCCCTGAGCAAGTTCGTCAAGCGCGGGGAGGGTTTGTGGCTGGATAATTACGAACATGAGCCCTTGCTGTGGAGTGTGCCGGTGCTGGCTTTCTTGGCCGCGATTGCCGCCGTCATACTCTCCAAGCGGGATAAAACCTATTTCGCCATGATTGCAGGCTCGCTGTGCGTCACCATGACGGTACTGACCTTCGGTGTCTCGATATTTCCCTTTTTGTTGCCATCCAATATTTCCCTTAACAGTTCCTTGACGATTTGGGACAGCAGCGCCAGTCGACTGACGCTACAAACCCTGTTATGGATAACGGCCGCGGCGCTACCTTTGATGCTGATCTGCAGCCGCTGGCTGTTGGGTTTTTCGGCTCAAGCAAGCGCGGACCTAGAAACTTCCGAAGCGGCAAGCGGAACGCTTGCCAACTCATAAATGCGATTACCCGTGAATTGTTTTTTCGACCGAGGATGCCCGATATGACAAATGCGCCCCTTTCCGTGCAAGAAACCGAAGCCTTGAATGCCTATTGGCGAGCCTGCAATTATCTGGCCGCCGGTATGATCTATTTGCGGGATAACCCCTTGTTGAAACAACCGTTGAAGCCCGAGCACATCAAACAGCGGCTGCTGGGGCACTGGGGAGCCAGTCCCGGCCTCAGTTTTACTTACATTCACCTCAACCGCCTGATCGCCAAGTACGATTTGAACGCGATTTTTCTGGCCGGACCCGGCCACGGCGCGCCTGGCGTGTTGGCGCCGGTCTATCTGGAGGGTACCTACAGCGAGATTTATCCCAACAAAAGCGAAGACGAAGAAGGGCTGTTGAATTTTTTTAAGGAATTTTCCTTTCCGGGCGGTATCGGCAGCCACTGCACGCCGGAAACCCCGGGCTCCATCCACGAGGGCGGCGAATTGGGTTATAGCATAAGCCACGCGTTCGGCGCCGCCTACGATAACCCGGATTTGCTGGTGGCGGTCGTGGTCGGCGACGGCGAGTCCGAAACCGCGCCCTTGGCCACTTCCTGGCATTCCAATAAATTCCTCAATCCTATTCGCGACGGCGCCGTGTTGCCGATACTGCATCTCAACGGCTACAAGATCAACAACCCCACGTTGCTGTCGCGCATCAGCCATGAAGAGCTGGAGAATTTATTCAAGGGCTACGGCTGGCAGCCGTTTTTTGTGGAAGGCAGCGATCCCATGCAGATGCACGCCAAAATGGCGGCGGCCATGGAAGCCTGCGTGTTGGAGATACGCCGCATCCAGGACGAGGCGCGCGGCAGCGGCAAGGCGGCGCGGCCGCGTTGGCCGATGATAGTATTGCGTTCGCCCAAGGGCTGGACCGGCCCCAAGGAAGTGGATGGCCGCAAAGTGGAAGGTTTTTGGCGTTCTCATCAAGTGCCGTTGAGCGGGGTGCGGGAAAATCCCGCCCATCTGGCCCAGTTGGAAGCCTGGCTGCGCGCTTACCGGCCGGAAGAATTGTTCGACGCCAACGGCGGCCTGTTGCCCGAGCTGAAGGCCCTGGCTCCCAAGGGCCCGCGTCGAATGAGCGCCAATCCGCACGCCAACGGCGGCCGCTTGCGCAAGGCGCTGCGGATGCCTGATTTTCGGGACTACGGCATCGAGGTCGCCAAGCCCGGCACCGCCAGCGCCGAAAATACCAGGCCGCTGGGCAAGTTTTTGCGCGACATCATGCGGCAAAACATGCAGAATTTTCGGGTATTCGGCCCGGATGAAAACAGTTCCAACAAACTGGACGACGTTTATCAGGCCAGCAAGAAAACCTGGCTGGCCGATTATCTGCCGGAAGATGCCGACGGCGGCGAACTGGCGCCCGATGGCAGGGTGATGGAAATGTTGTCCGAACATACCCTGGAAGGCTGGCTGGAAGGTTATCTGCTGACCGGTCGGCACGGTTTCTTCTCGACTTACGAAGCCTTTGTGCATGTGATCGACTCCATGTTCAATCAGCACGCCAAATGGCTGGCCATGTCCAAGGACGTGCCGTGGCGGGCGCCGGTATCGTCGTTGAATTTGTTGATTACCTCCACGGTCTGGCGGCAGGACCACAATGGCTTTACCCACCAGGATCCGGGTTTTCTGGATCTGGTGGTAAATAAAAGCCCGGCGGTAACCCGCATCTATCTGCCGCCCGATGTGAATACCCTGCTGGCGGTCAGCGATCACTGTCTGCAAAGCACCAATTACATCAATGTCATCGTCTGCGATAAACAGAAGCATCTGCAATTTTTGGACATGGATGCGGCGATCAAGCATTGCACCAAGGGTATAGGCATTTGGGAATGGGCCAGCAACGACAACGGCGCCGAGCCGGATTTGGTGATGGCCAGCGCCGGCGACATTCCCACCAAGGAAGCCCTGGCGGCAACGGTGATGCTGCGGGAATATTTTCCGGACCTGAAGGTACGCTTCGTCAACGTGGTGGACTTGTACAAGCTGAGCCCGGCGGGAGAACACCCGCACGGCCTGTCGGACAAGGATTTCGACAGCCTGTTTACCCTGGACAAACCGATACTGTTCAATTTCCACGGCTATCCCTGGCTGATCCACCGCTTGGCCTACCGGCGCAACAACCACAAAAACCTGCATGTGCGCGGCTACAAGGAAAAAGGCAGCATCAACACGCCGCTGGAATTGGCCATTCAAAACGAAATCGACCGTTTCAGCCTGGTGATAGATGCCATAGACCGGGTGCCGGCGTTGAGAGTGGCCGGTGCCCACGTTAAGGAAAGAATGCGCGACATGCAGATCGAATGCCGCAATCATGCCTATGAATTCGGCGCCGATTTGCCGGCGGTGGATCAGTGGGTGTGGCCGTATTGAGCGAAATTGGCGATTGCGGGCGTGGCCTGCATATAGTCCACCGCCTTGCCGTTAAACCGGCGAAGTTCGGCCATAACGCGGCATTCAAAGGCTTTGGCGCATGGCGGTGGATGTAGGGTACGCACTGCGTACCTTGCCCGGCTATGCGGGGCCGGCGTTTTTTTGCGAGTCCGGCACCAGGATGCCCAGCAGGGGGCCGGTCATCAAGGTGGTAAGCAGCGCCATCATTACCATCATCGTAAATATGGTCGGGGTGATGATGCCCAGATCGTAGCCGATATTCAGGGCGACGAGCTCTACCAGTCCGCGGGTATTCATCAGCGCTCCTATCGCCAGCGATTCGCGCCACGTGGAGCCGGACCAGCGCGCGGCGGCGGCGCTGCCCAGGAATTTTCCGCTAATCGCCACCAGAATGATGGCGCCGCAGACTAACCAGGAGTCGCTGTCGTCGAGCAGGCCAATTTGCGTGCGCAGGCCGCTGAGGGCAAAAAACAGCGGCAGCAGAACGATGGTGCTGAAACTTTCGATGCGGACCGCCAGTGCCTCGCGGAACGCCGTGTTCTTGGGAACGACGACGCCGGCCAGAAAGGCGCCGAACAGCGCGTGTATGCCGATGGCTTCCGTCAACAAGGCGGAAAAAAATGCCGTGCCCAAAGTTGCCGCTACCACGCCCTTGCCGCAAAGCTTTGCGTTGCCGGCGCGGCCGGATATCCAGCGACTCAGCAACGGCCGGATGACAAGCAGCATCAGCGCAATATGCAAGCCGCAGAGTCCGGCCGTCATCAAGGCGTTGGTGATTGCGCCCTGTTGGGAAACAGCCGCCACCACGGCCAGGCCGCACCAGGCGGTCAAATCGTCGACCGCGGCGCAAGTCAGCACCACGGTGCCCAGCGGGGATCGGCTTAAGCCGCGTTCATGCAGCATTCTGGCCAAAACCGGAAAAGCCGTGATGCTCATCGCGATGCCCATGAACAGACAGAATGGGGTAAAAGCGATGCCGGCCGGCGCATAATTTTGGTATAGCGCGAGCGAGAGCAGCGAACCCAGCAGGAAGGGCAGGATGATGCTCGCATGCGAGATGATGACGGCCGAACGGGCTTTTTTGCTCAGCACTTCGGTATCCAGTTCCATGCCGATGACGAACATGAACAGGATCAGGCCGATTTGGCTCAACAGGCCCAGATTGGCTAGCGAAGTCGGTGGAAATAGCAAGGCGGCGGCATCGGGCCAGAACAGGCCCAGTACCGACGGGCCGAGCAGTATGCCGCCTATCACTTCGCCTATGACTTCGGGCTGGCGCAGTAGCCGCATGATTTTTGCGCAGCAGCGGGTAAGGGCGATAATCGCCAAAATTTGCAGCAGCAAAACAGCCAGCGGGCTGCGCAGATTCTGAAAAAGCCCCGCGCTCGGGTTGCTGGCGGTAGCGGCGGTACCGCTAGCCGGGGAGCTAAGACTGGCTTGGTCCACCGCGCCAAGCGAAAGAATCAGCCACAGCGCGGCGGCGAACAGAAGCAGGCCCAGGGCATAGACGGCGAACCGGCTATCCGGGTGTTTAAGTTCTCCGTTCATATTGTTATTACACACCGAGCCATATACAAATCGTTAACCGTGGATTCGTCTATGATCCCTAATTGTCGCGTTGAAGGCAATCAACGCCACTAATTGGCCGGTCGGGGTAATGAAAATTTCCCCGGTAAGCATAGGTTTCGCCCCATAGCGGGTGCCGGATCGTAAAGTCCAGATAAAACTCGTGTTCGGACAGCGCCTGTTCGCGGATGCTGGCCGAGCCCAGCAGCAAGCAGTCCGGAATGTTTAAGCGGAATTTGCCACATTGCCAGAAATGGCCTTGGCTATGGTAGAGCAAGTCGCCGTTGCAAACCTCCACCTTCAGGCACAAACCGAAGCCGAAGCCTATGGTTTCGATCAATTCATGCGCCGCCGTAAAATGCATTTGCGAGCGGAAATAATCGCTTTTGCCGTCCGGATAGGTCATCGTTCTTTGCCAGTGCAATATCCCGCCGTCGGCGCCTTTGTCGACTTCAGCCAGTACCGCCGGGCCGCGCCAAAGTATCAGGCCGCCGAACAGGTGTATCAGCCAGACCAGCGGATACAGATAGCCTGGATAAGCAATCTCCATCCTGCCTTGCAGGCGGCTTTGTTCTCCACCGTTGATTTGATAATGCCGTTGAATGACGGCCGGCAGTTTATGCCAGTCTTCGCCCAATACTCGTTCCATTAGTGAAATAGGCATGGCTTAGCTCCAGAGCGAATTGTGGAAAATCATCAACGTGGTGATGCCTATCATGCCGAAAAAAGCCGGCACGCCCAGCCACAACCATATTTTCGAATAATAGCTGTAAAGATAAGGCAAGGGGCGGCCCTGAGCCAGGGAATCGGCGGCGATGTCGCGCATGCGGATTTGCAACACCACCACCGGCAGCCAGCACAAGCCGGTCAACAAATACAGCACCACCGTCCACCACAACCAGCCGTCGCCGAAGGAAGCCGACAATTGGTCGGCCAGCAGTATGCCGGTCAAGGGCTGGATAATGACGGTGGGTGTGGTAAACCACCAATCGGCCAGCACCACATGCTTGCTGGTTACCGCGATTGCCGCATGGTCGCGGCTTTTATCGGTCATGACTTTGTAAAACACCGTGCCTGAGCCCAGGCCGAACAGGACGATGGCACTGAGGATGTGGATCAATTTCAAGCTTAAATACATCATGGCTTTTCTCCTTCCAGCTGTCTGTAAATCAACAGACAGATTAAAAACGGGATATTTTTCAGCAAGGGCCCGAACGGGTGAAACACGAATTCCGGCAGGCGCAGGGCCACTACGACGCTGTAAGCCAGTACGAGCCAAAATTGCCAGAGCATCAGACGACTTGAATGAAAGCGCGCCAGGGTCGCCAGCCCCAAAACGATGTCCAGCGCCGCCAGTCCGTACAAGGTCAGCGGCGCGCCGATACCGGTTATGCCGGTGTCGGCCAGCAATTGATAGCTGAGTTCGTGAGGATAAAACAGCAGCGAGGTGATGCCGCTCCACAGCCAGACCAGGGCGATGCTCAGGCACAGCAAGGGTCTGAGGAAATACAAACCCGCGTGCCAACGTTCCGCCTGACTGGCCGGCTTTTCGAACAGTTGCGACGCCATGCTCAGCGGCGGACGCCCCAATAATTCCGCGACAGGCCCCGAAGCGGCGCTATTGCCCCGGCTCAGCATGGCGATGTTGTCCTTGTTCAAGATCGGTTCGCCCAGCCATTTACCCAAGCCCGCTGCGGACAGGGCGCAACTGTAGGGAATGGAAAAGGATGGCGCCGGCGGTTTGCCCAGGCGGCGTCTCAGCGCTTGCAGCCAATCGGCGTAGGCAATGGGCGAGGGGCCCACCAAGGCCACGGTTTTTTGCCCGCCGACAGCCGGGTCGAGGCAGCGGCACACGGCGGCGGCCACATCGTCCACCTGTATGGGTTGCAACAACTGGCGGCCGCCCTCCGGTAGCAGATGCACCGGCAATGCCGCCAAGGCATTAAACAAACCGCCGCTTTGCGCGCCATCGCCGTAGACGATGGACGGCTGCAACACAAACCAATCCAGCGGCAAGCCGCGCAACGTGTCGTCGGCGGCTTTTTTACTCAAATGGTAGGCGGATTCGGCGTGCCCGTCGGCGCCCAGCGCCGAGAGTTCCACGATTTTCTTAACGCCGGCTTGGGCGCCGGCCCGGAACAAGGCGGCGGGCGCACGTGCGTGCAATTGGGCAAACGAAGTCCCCCCGCTTTCCGCGATGATCCCCACGCAATTGACGATAGCATCTACGCCGTTCAAATGCGGCAGCCAATAGTCCTCGCTGTCCGCCGACGTGAAATCGACAGGCAAAGGTGTAATGTCGGGGCTGGCGATCGGCAGGCGGTCGGGTCGGCGGCAAGAGGCGCTGACTTGGTGGCCTTGCCGCAGCAAGGCGCGCAATATCGCGTTGCCGATGAAACCGGTGGCGCCGGTCAACAGAATATGCATGGCCGCCCCCATTTTTGCTGTTGAACGTGGATGAAAAGCCGCGCCGGTTCGAGCGCTCGCCGCGGCTGTATCGATAGCATGATCATGGTGTTGCTCCCTTAAATTGATGACTGGCGGGAGTAGATTGGCCGGCGCGGGCGGCGGGCGCTTCCGGAAAGGTAAGACAGGAACAAGAATTTCTAAGGCGAACGAAAAATTATTTTTATCAAAGGGTTACGTGCTTGCAAAATGATAAAAAAGGAAGGCGGGAGGTCGATTAACGGCGTATTCAGATCAAAACCGCCGCCGATTTAGATACAAACCCCGCCGGATTTTGAACGCTGGAGAATTGTTAAGGGTTTTCGGTTACCTGCCGTTCAACGTATGGCGGTCTTTACGACAACACTTGCGGCTGCGACTTCGGCTTCGCCGTAGCCATGAAGATGTGAACGTCTGCTATGAAGATATGCTAAATCGCAGATTCGGCTGCTTTGCGACTTTAAAATGCTCTTTTGAATGGCTACTTGTTATTGGCAAACCAGTCATTTGGGGCAAAAACTCTGGTTATACCCGAAAGCTAAAACTTGCTTTTGTCTTGCTGATACTCCGGATGGTAAGGTCCGGCAGGTAGGCCTTTAGGTGGTAAAAAGGCCATAAAATTGGCCTGTCTCGCCAAAGGTAGATAGTCGGTCATTAATGCATTGATGGCGGCAGAAACAGTCATTGTTATCAGATCGCTACCGCCCGAGCTGTGCACGTAACCTTGATCGTTTTTCCATAACACTTGCCCTGTTCTAGTGTCTTTCAAGACATATTCCATCGATACAACCACCGAGGAAGCCAGCACAAGATATTTGGTACTCCAATCCTTGATCGTGATAAATAACACGGCGTCGGCGCCAAACAATTCATAAAACCGCTCGGCCGGCAATTGATGAATATGCCCCGCTTCAACCAGTCCGAAATCGCGCAAGATCATATCCGTCAGATAAACCGGAAAAACATAGTAGCCGCGCTCCGCCAAGGGCTGGGTAATACTGGTGATGAACACGGAATTTGCCGTGACTTCCGGCGACTCGTTAACCACCGGCACGACCACAATCGACCGAGGTTGATGCGCGTAAAAGGCATCCAGATTTGCATGTTGCGGAGCCATGCAACCTTGCATCAGACCGGCCAGCAAAATAACGACGAATGTTCTCACTGTTGCTCTCCTGTGACTGGTTGTTCAACGGAGGGAGAACTGATGGCTTCAGACGCTTTCTCTTTTTGTTGAATCCGTTCGATCAATTTATTCATCAACGCCAGTGATTCAGGGTACAAAGCGCGCTCCTTTTGAAAATTTTCAATGGCCCCGGCTTTATCGCCACGGGTGTAAAGCAAAAATCCGTAATCGGCATAAACACCCGGCGGCACCTTTCTATGTTGCTTTTCGGCCTCAAGCAGGGTTTGGGTCAGATAAGCATCAGTATGCTGGGGATTGTTTTCAACATAGCGCTCGAAAAGACTGGTTTCGTAGTCGCCCCAGTAATACAGCCCCGGCGGGACGCAACCCGACAGCATCACGGCCAGCATCAAGCCCATAAAACAAATCGTAGTTTGACTGCGAAATTTCAGTAAATACACGTTCAGAATCCGTTCAATATTTGAATTACGGTTGCGTCTTGCCACGGGCATCCAGTGTTGATACCACGTTGTTGATCATATTCACAATCGCAGCATCAATCGCTTTACCCTCAAGTGTGGAATCGAACCCGGCAGTGCCGCCAAAACCCAAGGTGCTTGACGATGAAATTGAGGCTTCGCCGGAACCCTCTTGGCTATAAAACACCACACCGGTTTTGGGATCGACCAATCTCAATACCACCCTGGCACGAGCTCGTTGAGTTTTTTCCTTTCCAATCAGCCACACGCCGCCGGTAGTATCCCGGCCCAACTCCACCACGGAGCCCATGATCAAGGCATCGACACCGGCCAGATTTTGCTTGAACTCGGCTTCGCTTTTGCCCATCAATTCAGCTTCGGATTTGAGTTTGTTTATGTCCTGGCGCTCCACGACATTAAAGTGCTGAGTTGCCAACAGGTGGCGCGACAACAGGTCGGCGGCTTGTTTACCGATCCTGTCCCCCGATTGATCGGTAAACAAGCCACTACCGTAAACCGATTCATTGGTGAACCGTGAAATGGCAATCGTCATCCGGCTCGTCGCCGGTAACGGCGAGAAAGCCACTTGCGGTCCACGATCCTGAACATTTTCATTGATTTCTCGATTAACACAACCGGATAAGATCAAGCTTGAAACGATTAAAACGAACAACTTGGACAATTTCATCTGGATTTCCCTGTTTAATGAATAGAAGTACTTGAAATGCTGGCAACACTTAATTTCAGTCGCCGTGCTTGCCGACGCTTGTTCTGCAGCTTATTGGCAAACATAAGGCAAAACAAATCGAATGGTAGCACCCTCTTCGCGAATCAAGTTTCTAAGGCCTAGGGCCTTGAATCTCGATTCTTTATGCAGACCCTTTTTATACGTGTCTTCGATTTTCTTCCCGTCGTCATTGTCAGCGGAAAACAGGTATTCGGATAAGGACTTGAGTTTATGCGCAAAATCCAATGTCAGCTTGAATACTTCGGTTTTATCTAACACCACACCAAAGCCGGTATCAAAAGCGCGCCGGGTAATAGTGGCCGGGATTTTATTTTGCACGCCTTGCAAATCCGCCAGCTTTACTGAAAACGCAAACAACTCGTCGGCAAAAAACACCGTGTCGGGCCGAATCGACAACCGGAACAAACGGTCACGGCGACTTTCCATCACCAACTCGCTACCGGCAAGCAGGTTTAGCAATTCCGTTAATTCTTGCCTTAACGGCGATAGATCGCCCACTTCCACCCAACCGTGCGGATGCATAACGATATTTTCCGGCACGGACTCAAAAGCAAAACCGCGCAAATGTGCCGCCAAGCCCAGAATCAAGGTCAATTGTCTGGCATTCAGTGATAAATCCAAGGCTTTTTCCTTGCCCAATACACCGGCAAAAACCGGTTTGCCTGGATCGATGGGTAAGCTAATGCCGAATTTATCTTTATCCGACAGATAAACAGGTGCAAAACTCTCAGGCAATTCGGACAAGGCCGCAACCAATGCCGTCCGGTCACCAGCAAAATCATCATACAAGGCCTTGATATACGGAATCTTGCCATCGCTACTTTCGCCGCGTTCGATGTCGGCTAACGTCAGCCAAGCCAAACGCTCATCTTTAGCGACACGCTGCTGCAAAAACAAAAAACCTTCCAGGGTCAATTCGATCTGGAAAATAGCCAGATAATATTCGGTCAACGCATGATTCGGCGCCGCGCCTTGCACTTGCCGGTAAGGTTTTAAATCGCGCCAAAGATTGAAGTGGTAATGCTCTTCGAATAACAAACCCGCTTCTTCGCGCAGTTCCCGCCGCAAGGTTTGTGGCAAAGCGCCTTTAACGAGCTGAGAGTTCGCGGATTGTAAAGCCTGCAACAATACCGCTTTGTCGGTGATACCGGTCACATCGGTTTGATTGCAACGCCCGCCGAGTAAGCCATAATCGCCCGCCGCTTTGTCGAAACGCTTATGCGTGTCCTCGCGCTGATAAAACAAAATCTTGCCGTCCAGCTTGATGATGCTCCAGGACACATAGCAGTAACGGATTGGCTGTGCATCGCTATCCGAATGATGTTCGACCCGAGCCAGTTCAATAGCCCGCAATACGTCGCGTTGCTGGTCTTTCCTGGCATTATCGATGCCCTGGGTATTCCAGAAATGGGCGGCAAACAAGCGCGAATCGTGATCGCTCATTGCCGTGAGCACGGAAGTCGCCAGCAATTGCGCCGGAAATGATACGAAACGCCATTCGCCGTTTTGCAGAGCTGCGGTGTCCAATACCGCCAGCGTATCCAGCAAGGTTTCCAGCAAGGCAACCGTGTTTTCGGCAATCGCCCGTTCCAAGGTCTGACTTTGGCAAAGAGCTTCGATCAGCGCCACGCGCGGCACACTGTAAAAATCGCCTTCTTCTTCGGCGAAACGCGGCAGATGGGGAAGCAGGGATTGGATTAATTCGGCAGTCGGCAAGGGATTTTCCTTAATCAAAGAATAATAGGTAGCACACCGGGCTTACAGCTCCCAATCCTCTAACAGCAAGCCGTTGACCCGACTAAATTCACGGGTATTGTGCGTAATCAAAGTAACGTCATTGGCCAATGCAATGGCGGCTATCATGAAATCATTGGCACCAATCGGCTTACCTATGGCGCTTAACTCGCTACGAATCTTGCCGTAATATTCGGCGGCTTTATCGTCGAAGGGCAAGGACTGGAAAGGGGCGCAGAAGTTTTCAACCTTGTGCAAACTGGCTTGTGGGTGCTGACTTTTCATCGCCCCCATAAAGCAGTTCCGCCTTGACCACCGAACACAAGACGATTTGTTGCGGCTCGCACAATTCCAGCCGCTGTTTCAACTTGTCCGAGCGCTTGTTCAGAAAAACGATGCAGGCATTGCTGTCCAGCAAGTAGTTCATAGCAGTGCATCAATGTCTTTCAATACAGGTTGCTCTGGGCGCTCTAAAGGATCGTCCGCCAAACAACCATAGGTTTGATCGATAAACGCCAACCAGTTTTGCCGTTCCATGCTTTCGTGGCGAGGCTGAATAATCACCACTAATTCAACATCCTGATTGGCGTATTCAGCAGGTAGCGATAAATGCAGCTGTGCGTTGTGTTCTACATGGGCATTGAATTGTAAGGTTCTCATGATGGCTCTCATATTTGTGGTTCCCATGCTCTACGTGGAACCGATGAAAAATTACCAAGCTGTGGCAACGGGATATTGCATAATCAATTCATCCGAAGTCAAAACGGTCAAATCATGTGCGATTGCCTGACAAACCAGCATTCTGTCGAAAGGATCACGGTGATGATTGGGTAGTTGACTCAAATGAAACACCGCCTTTTCATCCAGCGAAAAATACTCAATAAAGTGCTTTTCACACTCTTGTTTAATAAATTCGTTTGCCGTACTGGGTAAAGGCAACTTGCCTAACTGGTGTTTAACGATAATCTCCCATACTGAAACGCTGCTCAAATAAACTGCATTGTCGGTATTCTGAAACAGAATCCTGGCTTTTTCGCTGAGCTCCGGGGCGTCTGTTGTCAGCCATAAAAAAGCGCAGGTATCCAACAGAATTTTCATTTTATTCCCTCAAAGGCATTGAGTATGTCGTTTGGCAACGGCTCAAAGAAACTGGCTGGAATTTCAAACTGTCCCTTAGCCAAACCAATAGGGCGTTGGCGGATAGTTTCAGTAGGTTTTTCATGAACTAAACCGAGCCTAAAATAATGAATTAGGTCATAAATCTCCGCCAGTTTTTCATTTGGAATTTGTTTTATTTCCTCGATTAATTTTTCTTGTAGCATGAGGATTCTCCACTGATGTTATGAATAGTTTTTCAAAATGGCTTTTTTGCTTCCCAATCTCTGCATGGCAACGATTAAATCAGCCAGCTCCATGCAAGCCCCACTCGACATCCTCGCGAATGAATTGCTCGGTCATGGCTTCTCGGTGCGATTCCAAATAACGACACATCGATTCAGCGATCAGTGCGTCCATATTAGCGACCCAACCTTGTTGTACCAAGTATTGCGCTTGTTGCAGGAGTTGGTCGGGGATTTGGGTTTGTAGGGTGGTCATGGGTTAGGCTTCAGAAGCTGTCGTTGTAGATATGCCGAGCTAATGTCGGTAAAAAATCATATGAATTGGCAGTTAAATTTATTAAATCAGATTTCTGATTAACCCAGAAATATTGTAGTAAAAAGCGTTTATAGTTGTGATCTTCAGCATCGCTTTGACCTGTGTTGTACCTGTAGATTTCATTGATTTTATCGTTAAAATATTTCAGTCTTTTTGTTTTATTTTCTTTTTTCTCTACATAGGTAAGAATCAAATTCGATTTCTCATCAGTATGAATATTATTCATTCTGATTAATAGATCATCAATATTTTCTTCTGAGCGTTTAATTTCATCTCTTATACTGGCTATATTGATTCCATTAGCTGGTGATAAGGAGATGCATTGTAATAAAATTTCTTCGTAAGACTGAATTGCTTTTGGCAATCGAAACATGGCGCGCATGTTAATCAAAAACAGAAAAGCGATAAATTGAGCATTCAACGGCTCAAGCAATTTGGCGTGAGCTACCCAGTTGCGGGTCATCTTCATGGTCCACCCAAAAGTGTAAATGTCTCTGATACTTTCCAGGTTGTTGCCGTATTTTTCTTTAAAGCTATTAGCTTCAATATTTTCTTCCCATTCATGTACAAGCGTTCTTAAAAACAACCGGTATTGTATATTTAGCGATTCCTGATCAGTTTGTATTCGAGCAACCAGTGACAGTGCTAGCGTATCAAGATAGTTAATTATCTCAGTCGCAGTGATTTCATGATTTTCTTTATCCTTAATAAATTCTCTGAATTGAAGAAATTCTTCTTGAGCCTGTAATTGCTGTTTTAAAAACCCACATCCATCAATTACACCTCTGCGTAACACTAAATATTTATTGCCCTCATGTTTTTTTAACTCAATATCAAGTTGATTAGAACCTTTATTAAACGCTTTCGGTACCTCAATGCGACAGCTGTTAGCTGTGTCTCGCAATATTTCATAAGTATTTTTTTGCTGGCCCTCATTCAAACTTATAAAATAACTCTCAAGATAATTGCACAGAGCTGTAATATCGTCTTCGTCACAACCATCTGGATCATTTATAAACTGGTAAGCCTCGTTTTTTTCTTTATCGCTAAAACCATTCGTGATGCTGCTTAGTATTTCTCCAAAGTTATCGTCATCGCCGCTGTCAAAAGCTTGCCTAAGATCATTAATATTGCTTGTCGTTGCATTAGCATTCGCGGTAAGAAAAACAATTCGTTCTATTGGAAATCCATTTTCTAACAACATGAAATAAAGATTCATCCCTGATCTTTCCAGAAAATCGTGCACACTTAATCCAAATCTAGCAGCGTATTTTTTTACGTTTTCGGAGTGTTCTGAGTTTTCCAGATTAATATCAAGAACAACGACATCATAATCGAACAAATTCGCTTTAATAGCTGACGCCGCCTCATCAAAGCTATTTTTAACCGTAACAATTCGATCTTTAAACCATTGCTTTTGTTTTTGTTCGGAATACTCGTCCTCAATCCACAAAATATTCAGCATTATTTACTCCGTTTTGGATTTCCTTTTAAAAGTAGGCATCGAAATTTCATCGATTAACAAGTCTTTCTGAAAAAACATCGTCACCTGAAACTGCAGGTCATCTTGCGAAACCAAAAGACTTTTGGTTTCGCTGTCCGTGTCATTCAGTTGTTTCAAGTCCTCTAGGATAGCATCCAGGCCTTTACCAGTTCCAAGACCGTTAGGGGGTTTGTTACCCATCGGATTGCTCCAGCTACAGCCCAAATAGGTTTCGCCATCAATGACGTACTCATCAAACCGTACCGTTAAAAATTGGGCGGCATCGTGATCGGCATATTTGAAGGCGTTGAACAAAACCTCCGAAAAATATCCGAACAACAGCGCTTCGGCATGACTTTCGGCAAGGATAAACGCTTTCAGCCACAGTGGGCTAAGTTCAACAACCTTGAAGGGCCTCAAGTTTTGGTTGATCCATTCAACAGCGGCAAGCGTTCTGTTCAGAAGAATGTCATCTTCAAATTGCTGTCTTAAACCATCCAGACTGGCATTTTTCTGCGCAATGATTTTGTCGCGAATGCTGCCAAGGCTGGCGTTATGCTGGTTTAAAAATCGCGCCGTTACCCTGCTGGCGGCATAATCCAGAATGTCAGCAATGGATTTGGTTTTGTCCTTACAATCAGAACCCCGGCGACAAGCCCTGATCAACTGGCGAAACTTTTCCGGGTTGGTATTGGCGTAACGTTGTCGCAATAACTCCGCTTGCAGTTTGATGATGATTTCCGAATGGTAAGCCTCATTCAATAGCAAAACATCCTTGCGACAATCCGGATTGGTTTTTAGACGCTCAGCGACTTGATAGATGGTATCGGGGAATATTACGTTACCTAAAGTATGGGTAAATTGTTCCACCAACTTTTGCATTTTCATTTGCAAAACTTCCTTTTGTTTAATTTCAGCAACAAGCACCTTGTTAATCTCAGATAATTTCTCCTCTTTTTTGTACGCCATCAGCGCTAGATCTTTGAACTGTTGATATGAACCGGATTCACTAAAGACGGTTTGAGTCGAATCTAAGTCCTCTAAAAATATTCGTAAGCCATCTAAATCTCCTTTTTTGATATAAAACTTAATGCGTAATGCAGGAAGCATCATATATGGAATTGTCCATCCATAACCCTCATTGATAAAATTTTTCTCAAAAAAGGCTGTGGCTAAATTGCCAATAGTTCTATTCAACTGTCGATAAGGAGCACAATAGAAGTCAGAAAATTGCTGAAGAATTGTATAGTCATCTAAATAACTGAATTCCGGGCCATCAAGCTCTTCCTTGAATTTCTCAAATTTACCCAATAGCTCCCTTGCACGATTTTTATCTTTCTCCACTCCTTTACCGAAAGCATATAAAACCCCTAAGCCAAAATTAACTTCGGCGTCTCTAGGGGCTTTTGTGTAAGCGTCAGAAAGCCATTCATAGGCAAACTGGTAATAATCCTCCAAGTCATTTTTTCCATTTAATTCTGGCGTAATCAAATGCAGATAGGTTTCTTGCATTAATTGAAGAGCTTGAGGATTATTACAGGAGACCGCAAATTTAAACAAAAGGACAGTAGATTCTTTCTTGAGATCAGAGGTCATTGAGTTTTTGGCAATGCCTCTACCAAACAAACCTTCTATAATCCATTTATAACTTACTTCTGATCCATTGCCTTCGTATATCATTCGGGCGGCAAGATAGGCCGCTTGTCCAATCAGTTCTTGCTTTGCTCTTTGCTGAACGCTACCCATTTTTAGGTCATTCCATTTAAAGTTTGTGCCCAAGATAAAATTCGAACAGCAGCCAGAGTTTTCGTCTTCTTCTAAAATATCCAATACCAAATCGAAAGCTAGCTCGTCATTTTTCTCGACGCCGATACCATTGAGAGAATGATTCACTAAACGCATTTTGGCGAAAATATTGAAAGGTGCAGCTTTTTTTAGCCATTTAATACCTTCTTCTAAGTTGCGAGTTTCAGGATTGCCGTCCAGATACTCACAGGCTAATGAGTAATATCGATCATCCGGATAACCGTTATCGGCGGCATTTTCCAGCCAGTCATAAGCCAGTGTTTCGTTTTGTTCGACGCCTTGGCCCTTGAAATAGCATTCGGCAACTAACCACTGCGCTTCCGCCAAACCCTGTTTGGCGGCGGATGCAAAACAGGCAAAAGCTTTTTCGTTATTGGCTTGGGTACCATCCCGATGACAAATACCGAGCCAGATTAAAGCTTCGTAATAATTCTGTTTGGCGGCTTTTTCAAACCAACTGAATGCGGCATTGTTATCGCTTAGTTGGTATTTTGAGAAATTGGCTAAAGAAACTGCAATTTCACCAGACAATGGAAAGTCAAAATTTAGGTGATCTGACCAAGCCGTTTGTAATTTACGGGTTCTTTCCATTGTGGAGGGGCCCTGAAAGTAAAGCAGCCCCAATGTAAATTGGGCTTCTGCCAAACCTTGATTCGCCGATGTTTCAAGCTGCTTTAAGCTTTTTTGAAAACACACATCAAAATCTGAGCGACTTGAGGTTTGTTTTGAATTTGGAAAATCTAAGGGGTCATTTTTATGTACAACTCTGCCAATATGAACATCCAAATTTGGTTCAACTAAGTAGCGCGCAGCCAATTCAAACTGCGCCTGCGCATCGCCCGCTGCCGCGCGTTGTTCGAGCTCTGCCAAAATTTGGCTTTCGCGTGCCTCAATTTCTGCCAAAGATTTGTTTCCGTTTGTGTTCATGGTGTTGTCCTAAAGGTGTTCTGGTTTTTCTTGGCGGCGGTTAATCGGTTAACCGCCGCTAACAATTGACTGGTGTGGTTTGGTACGATTTACCAATCGGCAAACTCCACTTTGACCGGCATGTTGAGCGCCTGACCGATTTCTTCCAACACTGTCGTGGCGGTGATTTTGTTGACGTGCGTGGTGATGTACCAACCGTTGACTTGGCGTTGCGCCTGATAGCCGTTTGTCGGCTGCCGGCCCATCAAGGGTATCGAGGTGACCACTTTATTGAGTTTGGCCACTTTGTCCAGACCGAACACTTTCAGGGTTTCGACAAAGGTTTCGGCGATGGTGCCTTGTTCGATGACACGACCGGCAATTCTGACTCGCATACGAGTGCCGGCTTTGCGGGAACGACGTCTGCTGCGTTTGTGAAAAGGTTTGTCGGCAGTTTGCAAACTGCTGCTGTTGCCGAAATTGTTCAGGCAGTTTTTGATCTCCATTTCCAGAGCCTGCAGTTGTTTGTAGTGTTCGATGTTGGCCGACACCAAGGCGAAATCCCCCGCGATACTGGCTTCGGCGGTCGCCATTTTTAAATCGTCACCGGCTTGACCTATGGCAGCAAATAGTTGGTTAAATTGCAGGTTTACGCTTTCTGGCAGTCTGTTCATGTTGATGCTCCTGGTGTTTGTTTGGCTTTCGGCGTCTGATTGGTCACGGCGCTGTTTTTACTATTCGTAATCAATATAAATGAGTTGCCAGAGTGTTTTGCCCTGCAGGCTGAAACGGCTGTTTCGATTAAGCTGCCGTCTCAACATGGGGCAAAGTATCCAGGAAAATAGCTTGCGTGTAATGGGAGAACTGTGGGAGTTTTTACGGTGGCGCTTGCAATAGCGAATTGATTCTACTGCTCCTATCCACGGATTTGGACAGGCGGCTTTGTAAATGAAGTTGCCGCTGGAGATGTTCTTGTGTCGGGCCGGTTTGGGGGATATGCATCAACCGTGGATTTTGCGGTATTGTCCCGGCGCCAGGCCGGTAATGTCGCGGAACGCCGCATAGAAATTCGACTGGGTGCTGAATCCCACCGATAAGCCGACCGATAACACCGAGGCGTTCGGTTCGCTTAATAACAATCGTTTAGCCTCGGCGATGCGCTGCTGGCGAATGTAACGGGAAAAGCCTTGCTGGAATTCGGTATTGATCAGTTCGGACAATTGATGCTGGCTCAGGCCGAGTTGTTCGGCCAGCATTGCCAAGCTCAGGGTTTCCAGGGTGTAGAGCTTGTCTTTTTTCATCAAGCTGTCTAGTTTGGCCATTACCGCCGGCTTGTCGATATTTTTCAAGGTGGATTCGGCGTATGCGGCTTGCACGGCCTCGGAAACATCGGCGGCGATGGTCGGAAAACGCAGCAAGGTCAGTGTCACGGCAAAAAAAGCCAAGCCGATCAACAGGCTGTAGGCGGCAATGAAATCCAATTCGTTCAGTAGCGGCCAGATGAAGCCCAATATCAGCACCGCAACCGCAATTGCAAACAAAGCGCCCAGTGCCAGCAATTCCAGATGAAAACGCTGGCGCTGCCGGCGTAAAAAATACACGGTTTTAGCCAGCCACAGCAAATAGCCGCTACCGATTAAAAACGCCCCCGGCAGCGCCAAGCGATAGGGCAATAACAAACAAGGCAGCCAGGCCAGGACGTGCAGCAGGTCGTAGCGGTGATAGCGTATTCCGTCAATCAGCAATTGCCGGCTATAAAAATAAAAACTGGGCGCCACGCTATATAGCAGAGCCAGATAAAACGGCGAATGCAGCGCGTCGAACCGATTCAGCAGATAATTCAGATGCACCAGTTGAATCGTGGCCAGGGACGCGATCAATAAAAATCCCGCCACAGTGGGTCCGATACGCAAGGACTCCTTGCGTTGCAGGATATTGCCGGCTATCAGCAGTGCGGCCGCGCCGAGCGAGAAACCGATGAATAATAGCGGGAGAGTTTGCATGGCGTTTACGGGAAAATGGTGATGAGTTTAGGATTTCGTTACAAACACCCCTCTTTGTCAAAGAGGGCGTAATCGCCGAGCCATTCGGAACAAGCCGAATTCCGGCAAGATATTTATTACCGTATTCTTAGTGGGTATGCGCGCGGTCAAGTATTGCTCCGGTTGGCTGGGCGGTTTTTTGGTGGCCGGTGGTAATGCGGCTTTCACATGTTCATGCTACAAGACGATGGCTAGGGCTGGATTTGCATTTTTCCGCGGACTGGCCGATATTTTCAAGGGATAATTTTTATATCCATCGACAATAACTATAAAAGGAAGGCGCATGAAGACGTTACTCAATTACACCTTGATCGGCATTTTGGCATTGATTCCGGTGGTGGTGATTTTACAAATCATTTTATTTGTAAAAGATCGCTTCACCGATCTGTTTCAGTTTGTATACGGTTATTCCGACAACTATTTTGTGACGTTTTTGTTGTTCGGCTTCAGTTTTATGCTGATTACCTATATTGGGCATAGAGTCAGCCTGGGGCGGTTTTCCATCATTGCCGGCTTTGAAAACTTGATCGAGCGCATTCCGGTGCTCAGCACCATTTACCGCGTCACCAAAAAGTTGGTGCACATGATTGCTGGGCACGAGTTGCGTGAACCGCGGGAGGTGGTTTACGTGGAATATCCGAAAGAAGGTTTGTGGGTGCCGGCCTATGTAACCAACAAAGTCGAAGACCGTTACATTTTATTTGTGCCGACGTCGCCCAACCCCACCTCGGGCTTCGCCATTATCGTGCACGAATCCAAGGTGATTAAATCGGCCATGAGTATCGAGCAGGTCACCAGCTTTATCATCAGCGTCGGCGCCGATTATGAAAAACTTAACGAAGCGACCAAACTGCCGAGTTGACGCCGGCGAATTTTCGGCCCGGACATTCCGGCGTCATGGATGAGCCTCTATACGAGTTGTCGGCAGCCCTGGGGCGCAAGCTGGAGCGGCTCGGTTGGCGGTTGGCGCTAGCCGAGTCCTGCACCGGTGGGGCCATAGCCAAGGCGGTCACCGACGTGCCGGGCAGCTCGGCTTGGTTCGACCGGGGATTTATTACCTACAGCAATGCGGCCAAGGTCGATATGCTGGATGTCAGTCAGGCTACCTTGAATGCCAAGGGCGCGGTAAGCGAAGAAACGGTGCTGGAAATGGCGGAGGGGGCGCTGGCAAATAGCTTGGCCGACTTGGCGCTGGCCGTGACCGGCATTGCCGGCCCGGACGGCGGCACGCCGGAAAAGCCCGTCGGTACGGTGTTTGTCGCGTGGCAATTACGTGGCCGGCCGGGGTATTGCGTTAAGCAACAATTTTCCGGCGACAGGCGGGCGGTGCGGCGGCAAACCGTGCTGTTTTGTTTGCGGCAGGCCTGTCGGCTTGCCGATGATGAAAAATAATCCGGCCGGCGGGTTCGCGCCAAGCTAAAAACGGTTTCGTCCCGTCGCTGCAATTACGTTAAAATACGGATTTAGTTCACACTGCGGGCATTGTCGTCATGTTGAGAAAATCCTTGCTTACCGCTATCGCCGCTCTGGTGATCAGCGCTTGCACCACCAGTCCGACCGGTAGATCGCAGTTTATTTTCATGCCGGACAATCAGGTCGACCAAATGGGTTTGCAGGCATTTAGCAGCATGAAAAGCAAAAACCCGCTCAGCCAAAATCCGCGTTACAACCAGTTTGCCCAGTGCGTGACCTATAGCCTGACGCGCGAGGTAGGGGGGCAATGGGAAGTGGTGGTGTTTGAAGATGAGTCTCTCAACGCCTTTGCCCTGCCCGGCAATAAAATTGGCGTGCACTCGGGGCTGATCAATTTGGTCGACAATCAGGATCAGTTGGCGGCGGTTATCGGGCATGAAATCGGTCACGTGTTGTCGCGGCACAGTAACGAGCGTTTGTCGCAGGAAACGGCGGTCAGTACCGGTTTGAGCATGGTGCAGGCCGTCACCCAGCCGCAAACGGCATTGGGTCAAACAGCATTGGGTTTGCTTGGCGTGGGGGCGGAATACGGGGTGATTTTGCCGTATAGTCGCATTCACGAAACCGAAGCCGATACCATAGGCTTGGATTTAATGGCCAGGGCCGGTTTCGAACCGCGCCAGAGTATCAATCTGTGGCTGAAAATGGATAAAGCCGCGCAAGGCGGTCAGCCGATTGAATTTATGTCGACCCATCCGTCGCATGCCAGTCGCATCGATAACTTGAACCAGCGCATGAATCAAGCTCTACAGTTACGGCAACAAGCCTTGAACATGGGTAAACAACCCCGTTGCGCCAAATAATGAATCCGCATTTATCCCTGCTGCATCCTTATCCGTTCGAAAAGCTGGCCGCCTTGAAACAAGGCGTCACGCCGCCGGCGGACAAGGATCATATTGCCTTGTCGATAGGCGAGCCCAAACATGCCACGCCGCACTTCATTCAGGAAGCCTTGTTGCGGCATTTGCACGGGCTGACGGCGTATCCGACCACCAAGGGTTTGCCGGAGCTGCGTCAGGCCATCGCCGATTGGATCAGCCGTCGTTTTGCGATACCTTCGCGGCATATCGATGCGGAGTCGCAAATATTGCCGGTCAACGGCACCCGCGAAGCCCTGTTCGCCATCGTGCAGGCGGTGGTTGATCCGCGCGACAAGCCGGTGGTCATCATGCCGAATCCGTTTTACCAAATTTATGAAGGCGCGGCCTTGTTGGCCGGCGCCGAGCCGTATTACTTGAATACGCTGGAAGCCGACGGATACCTGCCGGATTTCGACAGCGTGCCGGAAGCGGTATGGCAACGTTGCCAACTGATATTTATTTGTTCTCCGGGCAATCCAGCCGGTACGGTGCTGTCGCGGGCCGATCACGAAAAACTGCTGGCGTTGGCTGACCGCTATGATTTCGTGATTGCCTCGGACGAATGCTACACCGAGTTATACGCTGACGAAGCGTTGCCGCCCCGAGGCTTGTTGCAAAGCGCCTATCAGGCCGGCTTTGTCGATTTTAAGAATTGCGTGATTTTTCAGAGTCTCTCCAAACGCTCGAACGCGCCGGGGCTGCGTTCCGGTTTTGTGGCGGGGGATGCGGATATTTTGCGGCAGTTTCTGAAATATCGCACCTATCACGGTTGCCCGATGCCGTTGACTACCCAGCATGCCAGCATTGCCGCCTGGGGCGACGAGGAGCACGTAAAACGCAATCGGCAAATGTATCGCGATAAATTTACGGCCTTCATCGAAATTTTGGAGGATGTTTGCCAAATCAGCCGGCCGCCGGCCAGTTTTTATATCTGGCTGAAAACCGCGCTGCCGGATACCGAATTTGCGCTGCAATTGTTTGCACAGCAGAACATCACGGTTTTGCCGGGCAGTTACCTTTCCCGCGAAAGCGGCGGCCTCAATCCCGGTGCCAATCACGTGCGAATCGCCTTGGTTGCGCCGTTGGAAGAGTGTATCGAGGCGGCGCGGCGCATCAAAATTTTTCTCAATGAAAACGCTGTCTAGTTTGGGTTAGGCGCAAGCCGTATCCCAACATCGAAAGCTTCCATCGTTGGGTTGCGCTTGGTTAAGCCGACCCGCGTTTTTAACTTAACCTAAGAAAGACCATGTCAAATCTGGAAACCATCATCAACGACGCCTTCGAAAACCGCGCCGAAATCAGCCCGTCCACCGTCACAGCCGAAATCCGCGACGCGGTCGCCGCCGCCTTGAACATGCTGGACAAGGGTGAAGCCCGTGTCGCCGAGAAAAAAGACGGCGACTGGGTCACCAATCAATGGCTGAAAAAAGCTGTATTGCTGTCGTTCCGCATCAACGAAAACAAAGTCATCGAGAGCGGCGATGTACGTTACTACGACAAAGTGCCGACCAAATTCGGCCAATACAGCGAGGCCGATTTCGCCCAGGCCGGTGTCCGCGTGGTGCCGAATGCGGTAGCCCGCTACGGCTCGTACGTCGCGCCCGGCGCGATCCTGATGCCGTCCTACGTCAACATAGGTGCCTACGTCGACAGCGGCACCATGGTCGACACTTGGGTAACCGTCGGTTCCTGCGCGCAAATCGGTAAAAACGTGCATTTGTCCGGCGGCGTAGGCATCGGCGGCGTTTTGGAGCCGCTGCAAGCCAACCCGACCATCATCGGTGACAACTGCTTCATCGGCGCCCGCTCCGAAATCGTCGAAGGCGTGATCGTCGAAGACAACTGCGTGGTATCGATGGGTGTCTACATCGGCCAAAGCACCAAAATTTTCAACCGAGTGACCGGCGAAATCAGCTACGGCCGCATTCCGGCCGGCTCCGTGGTGGTTTCCGGCAATCTGCCCAGCAAGGACGGCAGCCACAGCCTGTATTGCGCGGTGATCATCAAGCAAGTGGATGAGAAAACTCGCAGTAAAACCGGCATCAACGAATTATTGCGAGATTGATATGAGATGGTTCGGATAGGCGTGTTTTTCTCGCTTTCCGAACGAACTTTTCCTTCCGGTCGTTCGCGCCGAGCTCAGTCGGCGCGTGGGTGTAACACTCGTGTCGCCCGTAAAACCTCTTAAGCCGAACCGGGTTCCTCAGTTCGGGTCGTGCTGGAGGCGATTGTCTCCGGATTGCCATGTGCTCGGGGTTTGTCGATTTTTAAAAAAATCGCCCGGAAAGAAGAAAATGTTTGACGCAATCGAATTCATGCTTTAACATGCGCATCTCATCACGGGGCAGCGCAACTGCCTCAGAATAGAAGGTCACATCGGGGTATAGCGCAGTCTGGTAGCGCGTCTGCTTTGGGAGCAGAATGTCGGGAGTTCGAATCTCTCTACCCCGACCACGATTTGCGCTTGTAGCTCAGCTGGATAGAGCATCGGCCTTCTAAGCCGAGGGTCGCAGGTTCGAGTCCTGCCAAGCGTGCCATCGCAAAAATTCATCATTATGGTGAGCGTAGCTCAGTTGGTAGAGCCCCGGATTGTGATTCCGGTTGTCGTGGGTTCGAGCCCCATCGTTCACCCCAATTAAATCAATAGCTTGACGTTGTTTGCATGATGCACGGCCGGCATCTGCTGACAAAGCTACTGACAAATGGTCGTTCGACGGTTTTACCGTTTTCAATTTGACATCATAAACATTCATCCTCCAAGCCGTTCGGTGCCCACTCGCATCCAGTTTATTGCCCGATGTATCGCTAACACCTTTCCTTTTTAAATCATGGAAAGTGAAGGGTATCCAATTTACCCCCATGTCTTCAGCTGCTTTTTTTGTTGAAACAGTGATTCGCCCCATAGCTGTTTTTAGGCTGTCAACGACAATTTTATCCCCTGTACGCTCACTGACAATAATGCGCCTATCTTCTGCCCGGATTGGATGAGGTTGCTTTCGTTCCGCCAAAATCCGGTTCCTAGTAGACACTGCGAAATCCCACGCAGAACGCCGTCGAGGATTCCAAACTGTATGTTGTCACGAGATCTCTTGCGGCGTTTAATCAAAAGGCCTTCCGGCAATTCGTTTGCATCAGTGAGATCCAGCACTTCAGACAAACGCATGCGGCAAAGATAGGCAATTTCCATGGCTGGCCAGGCATACCAATAATTTGACGCTTTGGCAACTTG
>NZ_JANIBJ010000014.1 GCF_024505185.1 Methylomonas subterranea | reverse complement strand
CCCGGGATTTGACTTAAAACAAGTTCCTCCAGTTTGAAAAATATTTGAATTCAAACTGGAGAACAACTTTAATAAAAAAGATCAGTTTGGGGTAGGTACATAGCCTTCCGGTGCTTCAAATCCGCCGGCAAACAGGAATTTTTCGCGCTCAGCTTCTAAAATCTTTTTTGCGGCCGGGTCGAAACTGGCCAGACGACGTTCGTTAATGATCATGGTTTGCATGGCCAGCCATTCTTTCCAGGCCTGTTTGGAAACGTGATCAAAAATGCGTTGACCGTTAGGGCCAGGAAATGGAGGTGTATCCAAGCCTTCCGCTTCAACACCCAGTTTTACGCATTTAACCATTCTCGTCATAATAATCCTCTGTGTAATATTGTTGCAGCAGGCGCTTGATTGGCGCCGGCAGCCCTAAGAAATCGATCTCGCCGGATTTATACCAAACCGTTCGCCCGGCTTCCATCACTTTGTCAATGGGGTTATCCACTTTAGCCAATATCGGAACGTAGTCCAAGTGATAATGCGAAAAAGTATGTCGTTGGTTAGCCAGAACGGTTGGCTCAATCAACCGATAGCCTTTTTGTTTGCACCAATCCACTAATAGCGGATGATCGGCAAATTCCGGCAAACTCCACAAGCCGCCCCATATTCCGGTAGGAGGGCGTTTTTCCAGTAAAATTCGTCTTTCATTGTCTTGCAAAACCAGAAAATAAGCTCGCTTGATTGGCAATGTTTTTCTTGGCTTGGGTTCCGGCAATTGATTGACTAAGCCGAGACGGTATGCCTGACAACCGTCGATTATGGGGCAAATCCCGCAACGAGGTTTGCTCCGCGTGCAAAGGGTTGCGCCCAAATCCATCATGGCCTGGGTGTAATCGCCAGCGCGCCGGCCCGGCGTATATTGGCTGCTGAGGGCCCAAAGTCGGGCTGTAACCCTGCTGTCGCCCGGCCAGCCATGCACGGCATGAAAGCGAGTTAATACCCGTTTGACGTTGCCATCCAGTATAGCTTGGCTTTGGCCGCAAGCGATACTGAGTATGGCCCCGGCGGTGGAACGTCCGATGCCGGGCAAGGCGCTAAAGTCTTCCACGGTTTGCGGAAATTCGCCGCCATTGGTGGCGATTATTTGTGCCGTCTTATGCAGGTTTCTGGCACGGGCGTAATAACCCAGTCCAGCCCAATGTTGTAAGACTTCGTCCAACTCGGCGTCCGCCAAGTTTTTAACAGTTGGGAAGCGCGCCATGAATCGATTGAAATAATCAATAACGCTGGCCACCTGAGTCTGTTGCAGCATTATTTCCGACACCCATACGCGGTAGGGGCTGATGGCCTGTTGCCAAGGCAAATCCTTGCGGCCATGTTCATCGAACCAAGCTAGGAGCTTTTGCTGGAACTGTTCGGGGGGCATGGGAATTAGGCGAAGGGTGGACTGCGCAATCTTAAAGCCTAGTAGCGTCGGCAACATCTGACATTACGCAAATGTATAAATATGTAGCCAGAGATTGGATATCTTTCTGCCGCGTTAGTGAATCAAGATGTTATCCACACAGCGAAAATTTAATTCCGCGCGCGCGTATTTACGGAAAAAGCGACTTTCTCTAACCTTTAGATCAACTGTTTCTACATTTCTTTTTCTGTCACCGCAGAAATCCGTAGCCTCCTCGTATACTTTTGCTTTTTCCCATGAATCCGTTGAAAGTAGCGGGAACAAAAGTGAAAATGGTTGGCTATGAGCAACCATATAGGTGTCTCTATCTGTTGATACAATTCCTGTGCTGCAACCGGTTAAAGCCAGCGCTGAAGCAACAATAATTTTCTTCATTCATTTTCCTCCTGAGAAGTTGCGTAAATTTTGACCAATCAAATCGATTTACAACCACGACTTATTGCGTTAAAAGAGTTTGGAATATGTGCCAACGCCAAATAGGCAATTAAATTGTCGCGGAATTAATTGTCCGGAAATTTTATTCCCACTCAATCGTAGCGGGCGGCTTGCCGGAGATGTCATAAGTAACACGGGAAATGCCCGCCACTTCGTTGATAATCCGACGCGAGATCAAATCCAGAAAATCGTAAGGCAGATGCGCCCAGCGGGCAGTCATGAAGTCTATGGTTTCCACCGCGCGAATGGCGATGACGTAGTCGTATTTACGGCCGTCGCCCATCACGCCGACCGATTTCACCGGTAGAAATACCGCGAAGGCCTGGCTGACCTTGTCGTACAACTCGTGGCGGTAAAGTTCCTCGATGAAGATGGCATCTGCTTGGCGCAATAAATCGGCGTATTGTTTTTTTACTTCGCCCAGGATGCGCACGCCCAGGCCGGGGCCGGGGAAAGGATGGCGAAAGATCATGTCGGCCGGTAGGCCCAATTCCAGGCCCAATTTACGCACTTCGTCCTTGAACAGTTCGCGCAGTGGCTCAACCAGTTTCAAGGTCATGTTTTCCGGCAGGCCGCCGACGTTGTGGTGCGATTTGATCAGGTGGGCCTTGCCGCTCTTGGCGCCGGCCGATTCGATCACATCCGGATAAATAGTGCCTTGCGCCAGCCATTTGGCATCGGTGAGTTTGCCGGCTTCCTCGTCGAAAATTTCCACGAACAGACCGCCGATGATTTTACGTTTGGCTTCCGGGTCGTTGACGCCGGCCAAGGCGTCCAGATAACGTTGTTCCGCATCCACGCGGATGACTTTGATGCCCATATGTTGTGCGAACATCGCCATGACTTGGTCGCCTTCGTGCAAGCGCAGCAGGCCGGTGTCGACGAATACGCAGGTCAGTTGCTCGCCTATGGCCTTATGCAACAGGGCGGCTACCACGGATGAATCAACACCGCCGGACAAGCCCAGAATGACTTGGTCGGCGCCAACTTTTTCTCGCACGGCGGCAATACTATCTTCGATAATGTTGCTGGCATTCCATAAGGCTTGGCAGCCGCAGATATCCAACACAAAACGGCTCAAAATCCGTCCGCCCTGCTTGGTGTGGGTGACTTCCGGATGGAATTGCAGCGCATAGAAGTTTTTATCTTCGTCGGCGATGCCAGCGATAGGCGCGCCGTCGGAACTAGCGATCAATTTGAAGCCGGCCGGTAACTCAACCACCCGGTCGCCGTGGCTCATCCACACGTCCAGCAAGCCGTAACCTTCCGGTGATGCGTGGTCTTCTATGTTCAACAACAATCTGGAATGCCCGCGAGCGCGAATCTGTGCATAGCCGAATTCGCGGTGGTCGGACGATTCGACCTTGCCGCCAAGTTGTTCGGCCATGGTCTGCATGCCGTAGCAAATGCCCAGTACCGGAATGCCGAGTTCGAAGACGCAGGCGGGAGCCCTGGGAGTATCGCTGCTGGTGACGGTTTCCGGGCCGCCGGACAGAATAATTCCCTTGGCGCCAAAGTTTTTGACTTCATCGGCGGAACAGTCGCAGGAGTATATTTCGCAATAGACACCTATTTCACGGATGCGGCGGGCAATCAGTTGCGTGTATTGCGAGCCGAAATCGAGGATCAGGATTTTGTCGGAATGGATGTTGGCGTGGGCTTGTGTCACGGTTGGGCCTTCGAAGATATGAAAAATAAAGCCATTTATGCAATGGCTTGCCGCCCAAGGCATTGCCTTACGGCGGCTTCGGATGAGGGTTTAATTCGATTTGCACGACTGGTAGAGTTGGTCGAGCAAAGCCTTGTTATTGTCAAAATTCTTCAGGGCAATTTTTTCCGATAGGGCTCTGCCCATGCGTTGAACAAAGCGCTGGTAAGGCGTGGCGGTCAGAAAATGCGCGGTGTTGGTATGCCCATGCACAATGGCTTGGATGCGGGCGGCATTGCCCTCTATCCGTAAATCTTCCAAGGCGGAGTTGTTTGCGTTGGCGCGCTGGAAAAAAATCGTCATATTACCGCCGTCCGCGGAAAACAAATGGCTGTGTTCCATCAAGCCGGCTTTCTCGCCCATTTTGCGCAGGGTCTCCAGATTGAAATTGTAGAGGTGCGCTTCATGGAAGGTGCTTTTCGGTGCCTGACAGGTGGCTTCTATGCTGGGTACTTCCACAACCAATATGCCGTCGGGCTTTAACCAGCTACGCAAATTGCGCAAAACCAAGCTGGGATCTTCGGTGTGTTCGAGGACGTGCCAGATGGTGATCAGGTCGAAATGTTCGGTGGGTAGCGTAGCGTCTTGAATGAAGCCGATTTGCAGGTTTAAACCGTATTCGGCCGCTGAATATTCCGCATAGCCCTTGTTGGGCTCTATGCCTTGAAGATCATGACCCAAGGACTTCAGCAGGTAGGCGAATTCGCCGCCGCCGGTGCCGACGTCGAGGACCTGTTTTGAGTCCCGCAAAAAATGTTTGATTTTGGCATGGCGGTCCAGCGCGATTTTGCCGGCCCGCAAAATATGCTTGGGTTTGGGGGCGTAGGTGTTTTTATATTCGACCCTATAATCATGTTCGTAAAACTGCCTGGGATCGTGCGGAAACGGATCGCTCCACACCAGGCCGCAGCTGTTGCAGATCACGCTGCGCAAGGGGCCGCCGTTTCTGCTTTGAGTAGCTAATACCGAAACATCGTGACCGCCACATAAATTACACGGCAGCGAGGATGTTATAGCTTGGGTTTGTTGCATGAATTTACTCCAAAATTCAGTCCCGAGGCGGGACATGGATATGCCTTGAGTTCAAGCACTCAATTCATATGATAATTCGGCGCTTCCTTGGTGATGGTGACGTCGTGGACATGGCTTTCGCGCATGCCGGCACTGGTAACTCTGACGAACTGGGCGTTTTCGTGCATTTTTGCGATGGTGGCATTGCCGGTGTAGCCCATGCTGGAGCGGACGCCGCCGAGCAACTGGTGAATGATGGCCAGCACGCTGCCTTTATAGGGCACCCGGCCTTCGATGCCTTCCGGCACCAGTTTTTCCACATTTTCGGTGGCTTCCTGAAAATAGCGGTCGCTGGAACCCTGCTGCTGTGCCATGGCGCCTAGTGAACCCATGCCGCGATAGGATTTGTAGGAGCGGCCCTGGAACAGTTCAACTTCGCCAGGTGCTTCCTCGGTGCCGGCAAACAGACCGCCCAACATCACCGCGTGCGCGCCGGCCGCCAAGGCCTTGGCCACATCGCCGGAATAACGGATGCCGCCATCGGCGATCAGCGGAACGCCCGTGCCTTTCAGGGCCGCCGCGACGTTGGTGACGGCGGTGATTTGCGGCACGCCGACGCCGGCGACAATACGGGTGGTGCAGATCGAGCCCGGACCAATGCCGACCTTGACGCCGTCCGCGCCGGCTTCCAGCAAGGCTTTGGCCGCTTCTGCGGTGGCGATGTTGCCGCCAATCACTTGTACTTGCGGGAAATTCCGTTTGACCCAGCGAACTCTGTCCAACACGCCCTGGGAATGACCGTGCGCCGTATCGACGATGATGACATCGACACCGACGGCGACCAATGCCGCCACCCTTTCTTCGGTACCGGCGCCGGTGCCGACTGCCGCGCCCACCCGCAGGCGCTCCTGTTCGTCCTTGCAGGCATAGGGGTTGTCCTTGGCTTTTTGAATGTCTTTAACCGTAATCAGTCCGCGCAAATGAAAGTCATCGTTAACCACCAGCACCTTCTCGATGCGGTGTTTGTGCAGCAACTCAATGGCTTCCTTATGGCTGGCGGACTCGTTGACGGTCACCAGACGTTCCTTGGGGGTCATCACCGAGCGGACGGATTCGTCCAGCCGAGTTTCAAAGCGTAAATCTCGGCTGGTGACGATGCCGACCAGTTCTTCGCCATCCACTACCGGTACACCGGAAATATTCTTGGCACGGGTCAGTTCCATCACCTCGCGCACGGTCGCATTGGGTGACACGCTGATGGGGTCTTTTATGACGCCGCTTTCGTATTTTTTGACCCGGCTGACTTCGGCGGCCTGTTGTTCGGTGGTCATGTTTTTATGAATGATGCCGATGCCGCCTTCCTGGGCGATGGCAATGGCCAGACGGGCCTCGGTAACGGTATCCATTGCCGCTGAAACCAAGGGAATATTCAGGGTGATATTTCTGGTCAGCTGGGTTTTCAGTTCCACTTCGCGCGGTAACACAGCCGAATGCGCCGGTATCAATAAAACGTCGTCAAACGTAAGCGCTTCCTGAATGATTTTCATGAGTACACCTGAGCTAAAATTCGAAATAGCAGCGTATTGTACAGCCTAACGGCTGCGCCGACAAAAGCGGAAATGCTTCAGGTTTTGCGGTATTGGCGGTTTGGAGACGACAAGGCATCAAGGATGCTTTGCAGTTCCTCGCGCTTGGGTTTGTGTAGGTAAACGCCTACCGCGCCCAACAGGGTGAAAATATATAAAGTGTTAAAGTCGTCGCCCAGCACAAACATGATAAAACCGAACAGGCCGACGATTTCCACCATGGATTGGGTAACGAGGATGGTCACCAGATAGCGCTGGCCGGCGGTTTTCTTGCCGGGCATGGTCTGGTTCAGGCGCAACAGAATGTGGCGTAGCAGATTGGTCAACGGGAACAGGACGATGGCGACTATGTATAAAATGGTGCGAAGCACTATTCGTTGCGGCTCGTCCAAGGGGTGGCGGATTTCGTCTCCCCACAGCTGGCCGAGCAAATTGTATATCAGTAAAGAAGATAACATGGCTAAGCAGATCAGCCAGTGGGGTTTCAAGGCGTTTGACTGTTCCATGGAGAGATTGGGCATGAGAAGGCTCTTTAAAGGCTGTTTCGATAGTTGCGTAAAATAACAAGGAAGGCGATGAAATCATAAAAGCCGTGGATCACGATAGGTGTTAGCAGATTGCGTTCTCCGCCATAATCCAGACTGATGCCTAAATATAAGCCCATCAGCAGAGCCAGTAAGGCATATAAGGGGGTGACGGCATGCGCCAGGGCGAATGCCGCGTTGCTGAGCCATAAGCCCGCCGTCATGCCCAGGCTGTTTTCCAGCCAAGGTTGCAGGGTGCCGCGAAATAATACTTCCTCGGAAAATCCGGCAATGGTGGCCAGGATCATCAAGTCGGTCCAATGGTGGCGGTACAGGCGGGGGCCCAACGTCTCCAGCAACAGCGCTTTAATCCTCCGCAGCGCCCGCGGGGGCGCCTCTTGCAAGGCAAAAAATAACAGCAACAAGGGGAGGGTGAGCAGCAGGCCGTGCAACAGAGCCCGCTCGTCCCAGGCGAGTTTGTCAAAAGGATCTATATCGACCAGCCAGCCCAAGGCAATGGCCGCCAAGGTCAGGGCGGCTTCGAAATAACAAGCCACGCTAAAAAAAGTGGAGGCTGATTGAGTGGAATGCGGCATGGGATAAGGTTTGTGTTGGAGAAATCCGGCCAAAAATTTTAGCGAAAAACCGTTAAACTTGGCGGCATTTGTTTGCGAGGGGTAATGCGATGTTATGTTTTATCTATAAAAGCTTAAAAAAAGAAGAACTTTATTTGTATATGGATAAAAAAGATGATTTTTCCGCGTTGCCGGAAAGTTTGCTCAATAGTTTCGGATCATTGCAATTCGTCATGGAATTGGAGTTGTCCGCCGTGCGTAAATTGGCCAGGGAGGATGTCGTCAAGGTAATCGCCAGTCTTGAAAGCAAGGGGTTTTACGTGCAGATGCCGCCTGTAATGGTGTTGTCGCCATTGAGAGTTGCCAATACTCAGCTGCACTGAAATCGGATGTCATCCAGATAAACCGTGCTACCATACGCGCGGAAAAGCGGTTGATTGCTCACATAATTATTTAGTCGAATCAGGATGCAATACATGTCGGATAGTCCACAAGCTTACGAAGACGCGAAGTCTAAAGGCATACTCTGGGGTTTTGGCACACTGGTAGGCGTAGTGGCAATTGTTATGCTGTTACTGGGCGAATGGTGGAGTCGCGAGCCGGAGCAGTTCAATGTCCAGGACGAAGCCGTCGAGCGTATGAACGTCACCCATACCGATCAAATGCCGATTGGTTATGTTTATGCCAATACCTTGGCGCATATCGCGGAGACGATACTCTTCAAACCCGGCGGCTATCTGACCAATGACGTGGCGCCTCCCGGCCTGTTTTGCGATAACATCCAAAACTGGGAATACGGCGCCCTGGTGATGTTGCGGGATGCGACAACGGCATTGCGCAACCATTTTGCCCGCGATCAGTCGCAATCGGCTGAAGACCCCGATCTGGCTCAGGCGGAACCTTACTTTTATTACGAGCACAATTCCTGGGCCTTGCCTTCCACCGAGGCGGAGTACGTAAAAGGCGTCGAAGCGTTGCATAAATACATGCTGCGTCTGCAAAATCCTACGTCAACCTCCAAGGCCGCCCAGTTTCACTCTCGGGCCGACAATTTGTGGCAATACACCGAGGTGGTGATCAAGCGCCTGGGCGGTTTGTCCACCCGTCTGGCGGCCAGTACCGACAAGTTCTCCGGCGCGATGCACGGCGACCCCGCCAATCTTATCAATGCCAATATGCCGACCATAGGCCAAACTCCCTGGATGGAAATCGACAACGTGTTTTACGAGGCTCGCGGCGCCTGCTGGGCGTTGTTGCATATCCTGAAAGCCATCAAGCACGATTTTTCCGATATTTTGCTGGACAAACGGGCCATGAATACCCTGGATAACATGATTCAGGCTTTGGAAAACGCTTTGACGCCAACCCTGAGTCCCGTGGTTCTGAATGGCGACGGATTCGGAATGTTCGCCAACTACTCTTTGGCCCTGGCCAACTATATTGCCCGCGCCAATGCCGCCGCGCTGGATTTGCGGGACGTAATGAACAGGGGGTAATGCGGTGCGGGAAGAGATCAACGAAAACCTGAAACGCGTCGCTACCTGGAAGCGTATTATTTTCATGTTGATTTATGCCGTCATCGATAGCATCGTCAAACTGATGCTGTGGCTGGTGGTGCTATTGCAAGTGGGGTCGGTGCTTATAACCGGTGCCACGAATAGCAATATTTTGGGTTTTGGCCGCAGCTTGGCTACCTATCATTACCATATTCTGTTGTTTTTGACCTTCAATACCGAGCAACTGCCGTTCCCTTTTTCCGATTGGAATCTGACAGCCGAACTGGAGTCGCCGGACAAATCCTGAAGCATGCACCAATCGCCGCGCAAAATCATCCATATCGATATGGATGCCTTTTATGCCGCGGTGGAGCAGCGCGATAATCCGGCCTATAGAAACAAGCCCGTCGTGGTGGGCGGTAAGCCGGATTCGCGTGGCGTGGTTGCCACCTGCAGTTACGAGGCGCGGCTGTTCGGAGTACATTCCGCCATGCCTTCGGCGCGCGCCGCCCGACTTTGTCCCCAAGCCATTTTCATTAAGCCGCGCTTCGACGTTTACAGGGAGGCGTCGGAAAACATTCGTGCCATTTTCAGTCGATATTGCGATTGCATCGAGCCGTTATCCTTGGACGAAGCGTATCTTGACGTCAGCGACAGCTCTTATTTTAAGGGCTCGGCGACATTGCTGGCCAAACATATCAAGCGGGAGATATATCGCCAGACCGGCCTGATTGCCTCGGCCGGTATTTCCTATAACAAGTTTTTGGCAAAACTCGCTTCGGATCTGGACAAGCCGGACGGATTGCGTGTCATTACCCCGGAGCAGGCGTTGGCAGTCATGGCAAAATTGCCTATCGGAAAGTTTCATGGTGTTGGCCCCGCCACGGAAAAGAGAATGCGCGATTTGGGCATTCAAAACGGTTGGGATTTAAAACAAGTCTCCCTGCCGATGCTGCAGCAATATTTCGGTAAATCCGCCCGGCATTATTACGATATTGCGCGCGGGATAGATCATCGGCCGGTTAATGCGCACCGGGACCGAAAATCCATTGGGGTCGAAACCACATTTGCCGAGGATATCGACGACGCGCAAATCATTCTCTTTCATCTGCAAACATTATTGAGTCAGGCGCTTAACAAGCTTGCGGAAAAAAGACTGCTGGCTTATACCTTGACCATCAAAGTCAAGTATCGGGATTTTGTGCAAGTAACCCGTGGGCGAACCTTGCCGCAAGCCATTGCGGATACGAACGATAACGTTCCGTTGTTGATTGATTTATTGAGAAATACCGCTGTCGGCGAGAAGAAAGTCCGCTTGCTTGGCGTGAATTTGTCGACATTGCAGCCGTGCCGATATGTGGATGAATGCAGGCAGTTGGATTTGTTCAGCAGCCTGCTTTAAGGTTTGCGGGCTGCCAAGAAATGTCGGGTAGAGGCAAACAAGTTGAATCGGTCTATAATTGGCGGCGGTAACCTTTTGATATTTGGAAAGATGGCAGCGCTATTTCGGTATAAATCGACATTCCCCTTGGTCTTGGTCGCGAGCTTGTTGGCGGGCTGCGCCGGTACGGAAAAGGTGCCGTTGAATGTGCCTTTCTCCGCTGCGGGTAATACCCGCGCGGCGCTGGATGCCTTGCAGTTGCAGGGGCAGCCCTACGTTTATGGCGGCACGGCGCCCGAACAAGGTTTTGATTGCAGCGGGCTGGTGGTGTATGTCTACAACAAACAGGGGATAGTGTTGCCACGCACCACCCAGTCCCTGGTGCAACAGTTGCCGGGAGTTCGGGCGGAACAACGCCAACCCGGCGATCTGTTGTTTTTCAATACCGAAAAACCTTATTCTCACGTCGGCATTTATGTCGGTAACGATGATTTCGTACATGCGCCCAGCGCGCGTACCGGCAGGGTAATGGTATCCAGTCTACGGAATCCGTATTGGCGGGAGCGTTTTATGGCTGTGCGGCGCCCCCAATTTCTGCAGGGCTTGTCGCTGAATGTCGACGGTGAAAATAGCTGCCGATTAAATTGAATGATCTATAAGCCCTCATCGTTATACACAAGTCACTCGAACAGTGGCGAAGCCATCAAAACCCCTCTCCTGTTGGAGAGGGTAGGGTGAGGAGAGTCAAAATAAAGCATTTTGGTGATTCAAATTCTCCCCCCCCCCCCTCCCCCCCGCCCTCTCCATCAGGAGAGGGAGCTAAACGCCACCATAATGAGGCTTGGTGAGGCATGAAAAAGGGTTGCCCCATGCAAATCGAAATGTGTATAACGACGAGCTATAAGCCGTGACGGTGGGTCAGGGTTGCTCCGAGCCCACCGAATAGTCGCGCTACAAACTGTCGCCCACTTCGCGTTGATAAAACGGCCATTTTTTGACGTGCAAATGTTTTCTGATCGGGGTTTTGATGACCGATACGCACAAAGCAATCGAAAACAGGCACCAGACCGCGCAATACTCATTCGGATCGTCGGTGGTGATGTCGGAAATCCAGGGTCCGATCAAATAATGAAAACCGACAAAGCGCCATGAACCGTAGACGATGGGCAAGTAAAACGCCGCCAGAATATAAGAAAAGGCATGCAAGCCCCAGTTAAAGCCGAACAGCCATTCCACCGGTTGCGACATCAGACCGTTTAACGGCATTTGCCAAGCGATATGCCAAGCCCCGGAGACCGAGCAGGTCTGTGCGCCGCAAAAGCCTTCCACGCCCGGCACGCACTCGCCGGCCCAGGCAAACGGATACATCTTGATCAGCATCGCCAATGAACTGATGGAACACAAGGCATACACCGTGGTACGGATTTTCAGTTTGACGCTTTCGGGAATGAAGTACATCGCCACCATATTCACGAAAAACGGCTGGAAGGCGATGTGTAAATAGCCGAGCAAGGTCAGCACCTGATTGTTGGGATTGTCGCAGAGATTGATGTAGACATAGGTAGCTGCCTGTAATAATTCCATCAAGGCAAAATATGTCAGCGGAATCCACAGTTCTTTGGATTCTCCTTTATAAGCTACATATACGGCGGTTGTTAAACCCGCGGCGGCTAGAACGCCGGACGCCTCTCCACTCCAACACATTGCAATACCCTCTATAGTTATTATGATTATCGCTACGCTACGGGCTTGGCCCGCAAAACTGCGGAATTATCCCATAAATAGACGGGACTTTGGCTGAGATTGCCAAGACTTAATATAAATCCACCGGATCGACATCCAGCGACCAACGGACTTTTGCCGCCAACTTGAGCCTGGAAATTTGCGGTACCGCTTCATCCAGTAATCGATGCAAATCCTTGCGTTGTGGGCTTTGCAGCAACAACTGGAATCTGAATTGGCCGGCGCGACGCGTCATCGGCGCGGCGACTGGTCCCAAAACCCGGGTTTTGCCGCCATTCAGAGTCCGGATCAAATCAACCAGGGCCGACAAAAATTCTTGCGGGAGTTGGGCATTATTGGCATGCGCCCTAAACAGAGCCTGATGACTATAAGGGGGCAGGCCGGCTTGCCGGCGTTCCGTCAGGGCGGCTTCCGCGAACGCTTGATAGCCCTTGTCGATCAGGGTGGTCAGCAGGGTATGTTCGGGCTGTCGGGTTTGTAACACCACTTTGCCGCGCTTGTCGGCCCGGCCGGCGCGCCCCGCGACCTGCACTATCATTTGGGCCAGTTTTTCGCCGGCGCGAAAGTCGACGCTGAACAAACCGCTATCAATATCCAGTATCGCCACCAGGGTCACCTCCGGAAAATGATGGCCCTTGGCCAGCATTTGGGTGCCCAGAATGATATCGGCCCGGCCGCTATGAATTTGCTCCAGGTAGGCCTCCAAGGAACCTTTGCGCTGGGTGGTATCCTTATCCAGCCGGACGATGGTTTTGCCGGGAAACAGCTCCGCCAGCGTGAGTTCAATGCGTTCGGTGCCCAGGCCCAGAGCTTGCAGTTCGCCTGTTTTGCAAGCCGGGCAAACCTTGGGTAGGCCTTGTTCGCTGCCGCAGTGGTGGCAGCGTAAACGGTGCTCGCCGGCATGGATTACCATATTGGCGTCGCAGCGCGCGCAGCGGGATACCCAGCCGCAAGCATGACAGATCTGAACCGGCGCGAAACCGCGCCGGTTCAGAAACAGCAGAACCTGCCGGCCTTGATCCAGGGTGGCGTGCATGGTTGAGATCAAGGCGTCCGATAAACCGGCGCGCAAGGGTTTGTTGCGTATATCCAGCAGCTGAAACAACGGATCCGCCGCATCGCCGGCCCGGCTGGATAGCTGTAACAGCCGATAGCGATGGCGGACGACGTTGTATAAGCTTTCCAAGGAAGGCGTCGCCGAGCCCAACAAGACCGGAATATTCAATATTTTGCCGCGGGCGATGGCGACGTCGCGGGCCGAAAAGCGAAACCCTTCCTGTTGTTTGAACGAACTGTCATGCTCTTCGTCCAGAATGATCAGACCGGGTTTTTGTAAGGGGGTGAACAGGGCGGAGCGGGTGCCCAGCATGATGGCGGCATGACCTTGCCGCATGCCCAGCCAGGTTTTCAAGCGTTGAGTGTCATTGAGCTTGGAATGAAAGCAGACGATGGGTGCGGAAAAACGTTGGCGAAAACGCTGTTCCAGCTGCGGCGTCAACGTTATTTCGGGTAATAAAACCAATGTCTGTAGGCCGCGAGACAGGGTTTCCGCAATGATCTGCATATACACTTCGGTTTTGCCGCTACCGGTGACGCCCTGTAGCAACGATACCGAAAATTGTCCCAAACCGGCGATAACCGTATCGATAGCGTGTCGTTGCTGGGGATTCGGCTGTAAAGCGTCGGCTTGCCCTGCCCAGGCGCGATCTGTTTCCTGACGCGGGCTCGGCTGAATCAGGCCTTTTGCCAGTAAGGCTTTCAAGGCGGCTTTATGCTGGCTTAATTCCGTCGAGGCAATTGCATACGGGCCGGTCTGAAAGAGTGTCAGCAGAGCCTGTTGCCTGCCGGAGCGCTGCAGCTGCGCGGGACTCGCCCGCTGTCCTTGTTCGCTCAGGCTGTAGTAACAATCCTCTTGCACGGACGCGGCCTTGCCCTGTCTGAGCGCAACCGGAAAGGCGGTCGCCAGCACTTCGCCCAAGGGGTGGTGATAGTAGCGGGCGGCCCAGTGCAACAACTGTAGGTCCCGAGCCGATAACAGGGGTTCGGAATCCAGTATCCGTTCGATCGGTTTTAGTTTATCGGGATCCGTGGTGCTGTCGTCAAGATCGGCGACCTGCACAACGACGCCGGTTTTCATGCGTTTGCCGAATGGTACCGAGACGCGCATGCCCGGTCTTATGGAGCGCGGGTCATGTTGCTCGGGTAGCGAATAATCGAACAATCGGGGTAGTGGCACCGGAATGGCAATTCGCAAAATGAATTGGATCGAAGAGCTGCAGTTAGCCATGTTTTATGAGGTGTTTTTGATGTTGCCCGCCTAAGTGATTGCAGGTATTGGGGGAATCCGGGTTATACACAAAATCTGTGGATAACTCTGTGGATTGTGGTGGAGCAGTCGCGCTTAGTGTCGGTTTTTGTTACAGATTTGTTAACTTGATTAATTTTAGGGCATGAAAAATAATTTATATATTTCATTGACTTACTTATTTAATTGATCTGTGTCAAATGCCCGTGCTGAAAGAGACCGTTAGAAATTGCGGTTGCCCCAAATTTGTGCATAACATGTAGTCCCGGCTTCGAATCGATACTGTTCCGCGGCTATCAAATATCCTTTTCTTGATCGGTATCCGACGCATGGTATACGCGAAGGCTTGCCAAACTGAAGGCGGCCAGCATGACAAAGGCAATGAATGTCCAGCCCGGGATGGTCAACCCCAGAAATATGCCATCGATTTGCGAGCATTCGCCGGTGCCGGTCAGCATCAATTTGATGGTATCCGTCAAGGGAAAATGCTGGAACACATATTCCAGGCCAGGGCTGCATTCCGGCACTTGCTCGGGCGGCAAATGCTGCAGCCAGACATGTCGGGCCGATATGCCGGCGCCGAGCAGGGCGGAAAAGGCGGCGGCGATGGCGTAAATGTTGTGAGCCTTGTTATGCAGCGCCGCCATTAAAAAAATGATGCCGGTGGCCAGTATCGCCAAGCGCTGGGAGATGCAGAGCGGGCAGGGCTCCAGTTCCTCCACGAACTGCATGTAGGCTCCTACGGCCAGCAGTCCGCAACAAGCCATAAAACCCGTTGAAAACCAGAGCCTTCGACTAACTGTTATCCGATTCATAATTCCTGTCTTGCTTGCATGCAGTGATTTACCCTCAAGGGGCGAGAATATCCGACATCGTCGGGGTTGGGATCTCGATTGCTGTCCCGGCCCATCCGCTGGGGTTGAATAATTCGTTCATTTCCGATCTTTTTAACATATCGCGCATTTTACAGCCGCATATTTGATGCGGGCTGCCGATTTTGTGGTGTTATTTTTTGAATTCGATGACTTTGTTAAGGGGGCTGAGATTGATTTCGTCCACCGCGCAATTTGGCTTGGCATTTACGATATAGCTGATCGCATCGGCCACGTCTTCGGCGAGCAAAGCCTGCCCGGGCTGGCGGCCTGGATTGAAATGCAGATGATCAAAAAATGCGGTGTCCACCATGCCGGGATTAACCAGCGACACCCGCACTCCGCTTTTGCCGCACTCGTCGCGCAAGGCCTGGCTAAAACCACGCAAGGCGAATTTGCTGGCGCAATAAACACTGCCGTTACGGCTGCCTTTTAGCGCGGCTTCCGAACCGATATAAATCAGGTTGCAGTGGGATTTCTGTTTGAGTTTGGGCAGCAAGGCCTTGGTCATGAAGACCTGCCCGGTAAAGTTGACCGTCATCAAGTGCTCGATCTGGCTAAAAGACAGTTGTTCAAGATTGCCGAATTGGCCGTAACCGGCGGCGAATATTACGGCATCCAGTCGCGGAAAGTTGGCTTGTAGCTGTTTGCAAAAGGGCTCGATGTCGGAAAGCGCCGCTAGATTCAGTTGCGCGGGAACAAAAAGAGGGTGTTCGACGGCAAATCGCCGGACGTCCCGGCTCGTGCCGATCACAAAATGTCCCTGGCTTATCAGCAACTCAGCCACGGCCCGGCCGATGCCGGAGCTGGCGCCCGAGACCAGTACGGTACGTTTTACAGTCGACACGGAAAAAACCGCTCGCTGGGTATGTATTGCAGCAGCATGTCGGCGCAGTCTTCCATCATGGCCTGTTCCAGCTCGGTTTTATACGACACCATGCCGGCGGTATTTCGTAGGGGGCTGGCGAATAGGCGTTCATCGGGATAGAGTTTGTGCATTTTCTTGAAAAAGTGCTCCGGCAAGCGGAATACGCCCAAGCTCACCGAATGCAAGGCGGCGGCATCGATGGTCGAAAAAACCCGCGCAAACAATTGCCGATACTGTTCCCGGTAATGATGCTGATAAATCAAGGGGTCGAAGCGCAAACCTATCCGCCAGCCCTGTTGTTGCAGTTTGGCGGCGGCCTCCAGGCGCTTGCTCAGCGACGGGGCCTTGGCTTCCACTTTATCGGCCACCGATTCGGGCGACAAGCTGAACGCGACTACACAGCGTTCTAACGCCGGTCGATTCAGCAAACCGCGAATTTGCGTGCTCTTGGTGCGCAGTTCCAGCCAGGCATTCGGCAACTCGGCAAACAGCGGTAAAAACGCTTCGGCAAACCCGGTGACCGGCTCGAGTGCTAAGCTGTCGCAATCGTAGCCGGAGAAAAAGTAGATGGCTTGCTGCGGCGTTTCCCGGCAGATATCGCGTATTTGCCGCTGAAAATCTTCGTAATTGACAAACAGTACATAGTTGGCGGATTGGTACATGCCTTGCAGGAAACAATACCGGCAATCGTACAGGCAGTTGAGCATGTGAGAGAAATAATAGTTTTGCTCGCCGCCGATGCCGTATCCGGCTGGGGCCGGCAAGACAAATTTCTGGTGTTTGCCGGCCAGAATCAGGGCCGGGTTTTGCTTTTGCAGGCGAAAGTTCTGGGCCTTGGGGTTGAACACTTCGCCGTAACGTTCGCAATCAATTACCCTGGCTTCGGGAAAACGCCGCCGAATTGCCGCTACGCGCGGGTGTTCAGCTATCGCCGATTCGATATACAAGGTATCTATCATGTTGGGTTACACCGTTTATGAGGCGGACATTATAAATGACGATAGGTCGCACCGGTCGTTACTGTTAAAATCCAGGGTTTTTACATGACGGAAGCTATGCGTTTGATTCGGGGATTACAGCATCTTGAGCCGTTGCGTGATGGCTGTGTGTTGACTATCGGCAATTTCGACGGTTTGCATCTGGGGCACAGGCGGGTTATCGAACGGGTGGCGGCGCATGGCAAGCGCCTGGGCTTGCCAACCGTGGCCATGGTGTTCGAGCCGCAACCCTTGGAATATTTTTTGGGCGATCACGCGCCCTCCCGGCTGACCCGATTGCGGGAAAAGGTCATTCAATTCGCCAAATTGCCCATAGACGAACTGTTGGTTTTGCCCTTTAATCGCGCGCTGGCGGATTGCGACGCGGAACAGTTCATTCAGGACATACTGCTGAGCAAGCTCAACATCAAGCATTTGGTGATTGGCGACGACTTCCACTTCGGCAAGGCAAGACGCGGTAATTTCGCTTTGTTGCAGCATCGCGGCCAGGAATACGGCTTTGCGGTCGAGTCCACCGATTCATTCGAGTTGGAGGGCTTGCGAGTCAGTAGCACAGTGATTCGCGATGCCTTGGGGGAAGGCGATCTGGCGCAGGCCAAAAGCTTGTTGGGGCGGGATTATTCTGTGTGCGGGCGGGTGGCGCACGGCGACAAGCGAGGGCGTGAACTGGGTTTTCCGACCGCCAATCTACGCATGTTTCGTAAGAATACCCCGCTGGTCGGGGTGTTTGCGGTGACCATGACGGGATTGGACGGCGGCGAACTTTACGGTGTGGCAAATCTTGGCAATCGCCCCACGGTCGATGGCGGTGCCACTGCAGTGCTGGAGACGCATTTATTCAACTTCAACCGGGACATTTATGGTCGTTATGTCGAGGTGCATTTCAAGGCCCGATTGCGCGACGAGGTCCGTTTCGAATCGCTGACTGCATTGCGGGCGCAAATCGCGCATGACGTCTCCGAGGCGCAGGCCTTTTTCGCGGGCATGGACCGTGGCTGAAGAGTCGGAAAACATCCCGTCGCCTTGCGTGCGTAATTGTTGTTTGGACGAGCAAGATATTTGTTTGGGCTGTTTTCGCAGTTTGAGCGAGATTTGCGGCTGGTCTCAAGCCGATACCCCATTGCGCAAGCAGTTTTTGGCCAACGCCAACCAGCGAAGACAGCAATCCCGGCCACATGCCTTTAAAGCGGATATTGGCCTGAATGAACGGTCAAAACCCGATAAATAACCGGCTGGTTTGCAAGCCTCAAGCGGCCTTTTTATCTATCGGCGACTGTTGGTTTATTGATTTAACACTTGTTCGCACAAGGCGGGTAATGGCGGCGGCGCTGTCGGTTTGGCGGGTTTGCTTGGGGTCTTGGCTTCGGCGGAAAACCACCAGGCCAAGCTGGCGTCACAGCCGTCGCCGATTGGCAGCGCTGGTTGGCCCTGGCAATACAAATTGCCGTCAGGGCATTTTAAGCGCACATGAAAATGATCGTCGTGTTTCCACCAAGGGCGGATTTTTCGCAGCCATTCCGCCGCCGAGGCGGTTTTATGCTTGCATAACTCCTGCTTGATACTGGGGTTGACGAAAATCCTGTCCACTTCCGGAGAATTGGCGGCGGCTTGCAGAATCTTTTCGTGGGCTTCGGTCCATTGTCGATAGTCCACTGTATCGGTAGATAAATTCACCATCGACGGCGCGCTCCAGGTTTCCCGTTCGTTGGCGCTCAGCAAGCGGTTATCCAACTGCCTGGACAGCAAGAACCAGATATCCACGTCCAGGCCGGTCTGATGACTGCGGTGGCCGCTAGGCGTCGGTCCGCCGCGGGCTTGCCCCAGGTCGCCTATCAATAATGTGCCAAGTTGTTGGTCGGCGGCGACTTGCCCAAGCTGTTGAATAAACTGTATCAACGCGCTGTGCCCGTACACACGGTTGCGCGACAGGCGCATGGCTTGGTAGCCGATGCCCGATGTGGGCAAGGCCATCGCGCCGGCAACACAGCCGCTGGTAAAGGTGCCTATGCTTTGTGAGATCGAGTCGCTTGTCGGCGTGGTGCGTTGCGCCCAACTTTGGGGATTGGAATCGGCGAAGCAGAAGCTGCCCAGCAGATAGAGGGCGATAACTAAAATTTTGAACATGAAGTGGCGGCTAGGCGGAAAAACAAATCGAATTGCCGGGCATGATACACCTTGCAGTGACTTATGGCATGTCGGGGTGTGGGTTTTTGAGTGGCTCGGAGCGAGCTAAAGTGGGTTGTTGGCGGTTGTCGTCCCTGCCCGGACAACTGCACAATTCCTTATGCAGTTGTCCGGGATATTCCTTGGCGTCTATATTTTCCATGTCCACGGGGGAGAGAACTAAAAATCCCTGACACCTGATTTCTTTGTAGCATTAGTCGTGCCATCCTTTGAAGGCGTGATGTTTTGCGACATTATAGCTAAAAAAATCCGCTGCTAACATTAAAACTATGTTATTTCACGCTGCCAGTGTGGCATATCACGCATTTTGTCCTTTCTGCCGCCCTCTCGGTGATTTAGCTATATGATTCGGCAGCCATTACGAATTAACCATTACTTGCCCTTAGAGCCTTGAAACCATTACGCCGATCAGTTCGCTACCAGCCGCAAGCCCAACGCCGGCAAAACTTAGGAAATCTGCCTAAGAGGCTGTTGCGGATTGTGGCATATGCCGGATTCGGCTTGTTAGTCAGTTCAATTATCGCGGTCGTTGCCCTGCGCTATGTTCCCGCGCCTACTTCAGCCTTCATGCTGAAGGCTCATATTGACGATCTGATTGCCGCCAGGCCGTATCAGCCGATTCAATATCATTGGGTGAGCCGCAATCAAATATCCGGGCAGGTATTCGCGGCCGTTATCGCGGCCGAGGATCAGCGCTTTTATCGGCATTTTGGTTTTGATGTCGACGCCATTTACAAGGCCTACCGACAATACCAGCGAGGCGGGAAGCTGCGTGGGGCCAGTACCATTAGTCAGCAGGTGGCTAAAAATCTGTTTTTGAGTCCGGCGAAAAATTATGCCCGCAAGGTGCTGGAAATCTGGTTTACATTTCTGATAGAAAGTATCTGGAATAAAGACAGGATTTTGGAGATGTATGTGAATATCGCTGAATTCGGCGATCATATATTCGGTATTGAGGCCGCCAGCCGGCATTATTTCGGCGTTCCAGCCAAACAACTGTCGGCGGGGCAAGCGGCCCTGCTGGCGGCCACCTTGCCGAATCCCATTTTATTGAATGCCGCCAAGCCCAGTGCGTATTTGGTCGGGCGGCGGGATTGGATCAGGCGTCAGATGCAAAACCTGCAATATTGAAAGATAGCGTTCCGTGGGCCGTCACTCGTCGTCATCATGTTCTTCGTCGTCGTCCGGTTGCTTATCCGGCGAGTATGCCTGTTGGCCGGCAATCAACTCTTTCAGGTATTTGTACAGCAGGCGCGAGGATTTTGGCGGTTTGCCATCCTTGGCCTCTTTTTGGCCATTGCGCTGTAATTGCCGGATGTGCTGGCTGTCCGCTTCCGGGTAGTCGCCCATGAACAGGGTCAGTTGTTGGTTGCCGTTATCGGCAAGTAACTGATCGCGCCAGCGCTCGGCTTGATGGTGTTCCCGGACCGCGTGCGCGCTTTTGTTTTTCATGCGCGCCAACTTTTCCGCTATTTCCTCGGTGTCCAGGTTGCGAAATTGTGCCGTGATGTATTTCAGCAAGCGCTTGCGGGCGGCATTTCTGCCCATTTTGCCGGCATCCGCCAAGGCGGTTTGAATTTTTTCGGGCAGATTGAATTCGGCGATTTGCGCCGGCGTCAATTCGCAAATTTCTTCCGCTATGGCAAAAACGGCGGCAATTTGTTTTTTTATCTGGGTTTTGTTTGGGCGAATCGCATAGAACTCGCTTTCGTCTTCCTCTTCATACTCATCTTGGAAATATTCTTCTTCAATCATTTCAAACCATCGCAATTAAAAATATTACAAACATCACAACCAGGCCCAACGGCAATATCACGCTTTGCCAGTCGCTCGGCGCCTGCTTGCCGCGAGCAATAGCGGCTTTTAGGCCGGGTTGCAGCCAAAACAGCAATAATATGGTCAATGCACCGAGAATAACCGTTTCCAGTCCGGACATGGGGTCTCCCGTCGCCATGGTTTAGGAATAGTGTGTTAAAGCTGCGGCATTCTAACAAACCTTTGTCATGGGGCGCGGTTTACCTTGATTGGCTTAGGGAATGTCCGGGGCTGATTTGTCCGAAAGGCGCATATGGCCGTTGATGGGCGGCTTTGGGGCGATATGTGTAAGTTGTCGTTTTGGTCTGGAGCTTGGTTGGGTGTGGCGCGAGCTGGTTTTCGGTCTGGCGGGTTCTATCGCCGTAATAAATTTGCGATAATCACCGGTTTTTATTGAGCGTATGCATGTGGTTTAAAAATCTTGCGATTTATCGTTTTACCGAGCCCTTTAGCTTGTCGGCGGAGCTGTTGGAGCAAAAACTGCAACAGCACCCTTTTCGGCCTTGCGGCAGTCATGATGAATTCAGCTTCGGCTGGACAGCCCCCCTGGGCAGGGCCTCGGATGCGTTGGTACATGCCAACAACGGCTTTATGATGATCAGCGCGAAAAAGGAAGAAAAAGTGGTGCCTGCTTCCGTGATCAATGAAATGCTGCAAGATCGAATCAGCGAAATAGAAGAGCGGGAGGCGCGTAAACTGCCGGCCAAGGAGCGTGGCCGCATTAAGGACGAGTTGATTTTTGAGCTGTTACCAAGGGCTTTTTCCTTTTCGAAAAAAACCTTTGCCTACATCGATAGCCGGGGCGGTTGGCTGGTGGTTGATGCGGCATCCGCCAAAAAAGCCGAAGACCTGTTAAGCAATTTGCGTCAATGTCTGGGTTCGTTACCCGTTGTTCCGATAGGCGCATCGGTAAAGCCGGCCGGCGTTATGACGCAGTGGCTGCTGGATAACGGCGCGCCCAAGGATATTTTGATTGAAGACGAATGCGAATTACGCTCTCCCGAGGAAGAGGGGGGGATAATCCGTTGTAAACGGCACGATCTGGCCTTGCCGGAAATCAAGAATCACCTGGATAGCGGTAAGCAGGTGATCAAATTGGCAATCAGTTGGGCGGATAGGCTGTCTTTCGTACTGGATGAAGGTCTGGCGGTGAAGCGTCTAAAATTTCTGGACTTGATTCAGGAGCAGGCAGCCGATATCGAGGCGTTTGACGAAACCGAGCAGTTTGACGCCGATTTTTCCATTATGAGCGCGGAACTTGCGCAGTTCATTCCGCGTCTGCTCGAATTATTCAATGTCGAAGGTAATGCCTGATGAAACGCACGCTATTATCCAGTTTACTGGCCCTTACCACTACCGCCGCAACTGCGCTGACACTGCCCGTTCCCGATCGTCCTGGCGACAGTTTGATCGGCAGTCCTCCGCATGAAGTCAAATATGTTGCGGCCAAATACGAAGATACCCTGATCGATATCGCGGTAGAGCACCGTCTTGGCCAGGATGAAATCGTTTTGGCCAATCCCCACGTGGATCGCTGGCTGCCGGGGGAGGGAACTCCGGTACGTATCCCAACCAGCTTTATTCTGCCGAATGCGCCGAGACAGGGTATTGTGGTTAATTTGCCGGAAATGCGGGTTTACTATTACCCAAATGCTCATCAGGTTGTTACTTATGCGATTGGCATAGGCCGGGAAAATAACTGGAGAACTCCCTTGGGCAGAACCCATATTGCCGCCAAGATGGAAAATCCCTCTTGGACGCCGCCGCCTTCCATTATTGCCGAACACCTCGCCGATGGTGATGTGCTGGATCCTTATTATCCGCCGGGTCCGAATAACCCTCTCGGCCTGTTTGCCATGCGTTTGGGCATATCCGGTTATTTGATGCACAGTACTCAAAAAACCAACGGCATCGGCATGCGGGTCAGTCACGGCTGTATCCGCATGTATCCCAGCGATATCGAACAGTTTTTTCCAATGGTAAAAGTGGGTACGTCGGTCAATATCGTCAATCAATCCATCAAGGTGGGTTGGTATCATGACACGTTGTACATGGAGGTTTATCCGGAGATGGAGGAGTGGCCCGCAAGCTATGAGCAGCGCCTGCATACCGCTTTGAATCTGATTGAGCAGGCCAACGGCGGGCAAATACCGGTCGTAAAAGGCTCGATCTTGAAAATGGCTTTGGAAAAGCCTACCGGCATTCCTGTAGCCGTCTACGAGCGGCCAAGTCAGGCCTCGACTCAGACGACAGTGCAAAACTGATACGCATAAAAAAGCCCGAGAGCTTTAAATCTCTCGGGCTTTCAAATCGACGACAGCAATAAAGCTTATTTGTGTTGTGATTTTTTGAACAGTCTGTCCAATTTGCTGTTGGTGTCTTGAGCGTATTGGGCAGCGCGGTTGGCGGCAGCTTCTGCGGCTGCGGCTTTGGCGGCGGCTTCGGCAGCGGCGGCTTTAGCGGAAGCGGCATCAGCGGAAGCAGCGGAAACTTGTGGTTTCAGAGAATCGATTTGACCTTGCAGGTTTTCGATGTCTGAAGTGCTTGCGCAGCCGGTAGCCAGAGCGGCAACAGCAACAAGTGCGGATAATTTTACAGCTTTCATCATGGTTTTCCCCTTGATAGTGGTTTAAAAAACAAATGGAACATACGGTGGCAATTCTCCAACATTTTTTGGAAATTTACCAACATTATTTAACGGTCACCGGCGTGCCGGTTTCCACGTATTGACTCAACCGATCGATTTGATCATTCGTTAGAGCAATGCAGCCATGCGTCCAGTCAAACGTCTCGTGAATACTTAAACTGCCGCTACCTAAACCATGTATGCCAATTTGGCCGCCGAGGTCGGTATTTTGCGGCGGAATTTGACCTTTGAATTCCGCGTTGACTATGGCTTGGTAAGTATCCTGATCGATGCGGCCTTTCTGCAGGGCCTTCTCCGCGTGATCCGGATTGGGATAAGTCAAGCCGAAGAACTTACGAAAAGCGCTTTTTTCGTTGATCCAGCCGATCCGATAGTTACCGAGCGGTGTTACGTCGTCGCCACGATATTCTTTGGTGCCGGCACCCTTGCGGCCTATGACCACATGCTCCAACACTTCAAGCGTTTCTTCGCCCTTTACGATTTCGAGGTTACGGGTTTGGGTGTCGATGATCAATCTGACCTCCGGGTCGGCCGCGCAAAGGCACGGAGCAAGACAAAAGCCTGTCAAAATATTGCGTAACAACATTTTATGTCTCATAACCAATCTGTGTCTGCCTGCAAGTCTGTTAAAGAAAGGTGTTTTGGTGTAAGTTAAACGCTTTAAATTGTCGCATTAAGGGTAGAACATGCAAATAAAAATAAAAACCCATAACACCACGCCCTATGATGATCAAAAGCCGGGAACTTCCGGCTTACGTAAAAAAGTAAAGGTTTTTCAAAATGCCAATTATCTGGAGAACTTCGTTCAGTCTATTTTCAATAGTTTAGACGATTTTCAGGGAAAAATTCTAGTTTTGGGCGGCGATGGCCGCTATTTTAATCGTCGCGCGATTCAAGTCATCATCAAAATGGCGGCCGCCAATGGTTTTGGTGAATTGATCATAGGGCAGGGCGGTTTATTGTCCACCCCGGCGGCTTCCAACATTATCCGAAAATATCAGGCATTCGGCGGCATCGTTTTATCGGCCAGCCATAACCCCGGTGGGCCGGATGAAGATTTCGGCATCAAATATAACGTCGGCAACGGTGGACCCGCCCCGGAGAAGTTTACCGACGCTTTGTACGCTAACACCAAAACCATCAATAGTTATCAAATTGCTGAAATCGACGACATCGATCTGGATACGATTGGCGAATTAAGCCTGGGCAATCTAAAGATACGCATCATTGACCCCGTGGCCGATTACGCGGAGCTGATGGCGAAAATATTCGATTTCGACCTTATCAAGCAAAGTATAGCCGCCGGTTTGATCACTCTGCGCTTCGATGCCATGCATGCCATAACAGGCCCCTACGCCAAACAAATACTTGAGGGCCAACTGGGTGCGACACCCGGTTCCGTATTCAATGCGGTGCCTCTGGAAGACTTTGGCGGCGGTCATCCCGACCCGAATATGGCGCACGCGCATGAACTGACGGAAATCATGTTTGGCGCCAATCCGCCTGTCTTTGGGGCCGCTTCCGATGGCGACGGCGATCGGAACATGATTATGGGCGCAAACATTTTCGTCACGCCCAGCGACAGCTTGGCGATTATGGCCGCAAATGCCCGTTCCATTCCCGCCTATGCCAAAGGTATCAGTGGGGTGGCCCGCTCCATGCCGACCAGTCAGGCGGTTGACCGCGTTGCCGACAAATTGAGCCTGCCTTGCTACGAGACCCCAACCGGATGGAAGTTTTTCGGCAACCTTTTGGATGCGGATAAAATCACTCTTTGCGGCGAAGAGAGTTTCGGCTCGGGCTCCAACCACGTGCGGGAAAAAGACGGCCTGTGGGCCGTATTGTTCTGGTTGAACTTGATCGCCCGCAAGCGCCAATCGGTCGCCGACATCGTGCATGAGCACTGGGAGAAATATGGCCGGGACATTTATTGTCGCCATGACTATGAAGCCGTCGATTCCGATATAGCCAACGGCATTCTGGAGAACTTACGCAGCCAGTTAAACCATTTGCCCGGAAAAAGCTGGGGAGATAATAGCGTTAAATTTGCCGACGAATTCAGTTATACCGACCCGGTCGATGGTAGCGTAAGCAGCAATCAGGGCATGCGTATCGGTTTCGATAATGGTTCCCGTATCGTCTTCCGTCTGTCCGGCACCGGAACGGTCGGAGCGACCTTGCGGATTTATTTGGAACGCTACGAGCGGGATGTCCGCAAGTTTGATCAAGATGCGCAAGTTGCGCTGGCCGAGTTGATTGAGATAGCCGAGCAACTCTGCGAAGTTAAAAAACGCACCGGACGTAACGGGCCCACGGTAATCACCTGAGTCAAGGCTTGGTTTGCTCCGTTTAGGCATCTTAGCTTGGCTTGACGGCGAAAATCCGGATGCCGTTGCGTAGGAGGCTCGGCAATCGCTCGCAACTGGTTTGCTTCGCACGCAATTTGGCGGAGCAAGTTTGTTTGTCCGGCAGACTTAGGCGATTGGAATGTCGCCGCTTCGGTCAGCGCGGACGCGTTCCCTGCGTCCCGTCCGGCGAGTAACTTGCCCCATCGACTATTCTTTCATCGGCAAGGGCGATGCCAGGCCTGCTGCATGAGCCATGTTGATTTAAGTATGCGTTAAGTCGGTCTATAGAGACTATTCCACGGTTAAATAAATGTGGAAACTTATGGACACCTTGCATACGCTCAACGCTCAAAACCCACGCAATCAAAAAATTGGCGGCGGCCTATACATTACAACCGACGGTTTACTGAGGTACTGCGTTACCGCGCCATTGCTCGAGTTGCCGCATGATTTTAAGGAATGGTATGGCGCTAATGCCCCGGACGGCTCGGGTATTCGCCATCAATCGGTATATTGTCAAAGCGCGGCTTGAACTTACCCCGGATTATTGCAAAATCATTTCCACGGCTGCGCGCCGAAGGTAAGGACTGAGCGGATTGGTGCCCGAATAGCTCATTCGGTTCTTGGATCGTTATGAAGGGGTTCGTATGTGCCGGCGGGCTCGCTGGGCGTGGCGCCTTCGTGCAATACCCGGTTCTCGGTTTTCTTGTTCATGACGATAACGGAAATCCGTCGGTTCATGGGGTCTTCGGGGTTTTCGGTGTTATATGGAATGCTGGATGCCAAGCCGACCACCCTTAAAATTTTCTCTTCCCCCAATCCGCCCAGATTCAGCTCGTGGCGGGCGATGTTGGCGCGGTTGCTGGAGAGCTCCCAGTTGGAGTAGCCGAATTTATTACTGGGGAATGGTAGTGCGTCGGTGTGCCCATTGACGGTTACCTTGTTGGGCAATTCATTGATAACGGGCGCCAGTTCGCGCAGTATCATTTTGGCGTGTTCTTCAATTTCCGCGCTGGCCAGTTTGAACATGGGGCGGTTTTGGGCGTCGATAATCTGGATTTTCAAACCTTCCGGCGTGGTTTCCAGCTTGATCTGATCGCGGTATTCAGCCAATTTGGCATTGGCGGCCAACAAGGATTCAATTTTTGCCTCCAGTTTTTCCAGAATTTGCCGTTCCCGCAGTTCGGCAAGTTTTTCAATTTCTTCCGGAGATTTGTCGGCAAGCGACGGCGGTATGTCCGGACCGGAATCGACTTGACCGCTGTCCGTGGCAGCCAAGTCAGAGCCGCCGCCCGGTATAAGCGCCGCTCGGTCCGCTATGCCTTCGCCGCTAGTGCTGATGTTGACACCGAACGGATCTTGAAAGTATTCGGATATGCCTTTTTTGGTGGTATCGTCGGTTGAGCCCAACAACCACATTAGCAGAAAAAATGCCATCATTGCCGTAACGAAATCGGCATAAGCGATCTTCCAAACCCCGCCATGACGGCTATGTCGGCTCCGCTTGGCGGATTTCTTGATGATAATGACGGGAGATTCGGCCACCGCTGACTATCCCTTGCCGGCTTTCAGCCTTGCTTCCATTTCCAGAAAGTCAGGACGAACACTTTGCGGAATAGTGATGCGCATGAATTCCACCGTAATGCTTGGCGAGGTGCCCTTGGCGCAATTTAGCAAGCCCGATTGAGCGCATCTTAAAGCATTCAATTGGTCTTCCAGGCGACGCTCCATTATCGCGGCTACCGGGTTGACGAAACCGTAAGCCACCAGGATGCCCAGGAAAGTACCTACCAGCGCCGCGGCCACCAACTTGCCCAGCTCCGCTGGCGGAACACCTACGGATTCCATGGTATGAACGACGCCCATGACCGCCGCGACGATGCCGAAGGCCGGCATGCTATCGCCCAATTGCTGCACGGCTCTGAGGGGTACGTGTCCGTCTTCGAGGTGCACTTCAAGCTCGGCATCGATCAGGTGTTCCAGTTGATTGAAATCGACGCCGGTTAAAATCAAGCGCAATTTGTCGCAGACAAATTCCATTAAATGATGATCCGCGGCCACTTGTTCCCCGAAAATGGCATTGTAATCGGGATCGTCCACCACTTTCTCCAGTGACAGCAAGCCTTCCTTGCGGGCCTTTTGACAGAGGGCGTTGAAACTCAGCAATAATTCAAGGTAGTAGCTTTTGCTGTAGATGCTGGGTTTTAATGCGTTAAAAGCTCCGGCTAGCGCCGCTTTGACGATGTCCAGCGAGTTGCTGGCCAAAAAGGCGCCTAAGCCGGCGCCGAACAGAATCAGCACTTCAACGGGTTGCCAAAGCACTCCCAGGTGGCCGCCGGCAAGCGCGAAACCGCCTAAAACGCCACCCAAAATGACCATATAACCCAAGATCAAGAACATGCTGGCCTCAACGGATGCTTGAATCGGAAAACGATTATTGTGGCTGGTTATGGTTGGGCATTCAAGCGCGGCAAAACCTCGAAGGCGGCAACGGGTCAGGCGGTTTCGACCCTGACTACAATGCGCCGGGGTTTGAGCGCCAATTTGCTGATGGCTGGCAATAACACAAATGTACAGGTCATGATCCAGAAAATACCGATGGTGATGACCAATCCCATGCTGGCGATACCTTGATGCGGAGAAAAGGCCAGGCCGGCAAAACTGGAGATGGTGGTCAATGCGCCGTAAAACATGCCGCGGGCCGTGCTGGATTGATAGATATTCTGATCTTCCGACAGGGAATGATGCAGCTTTTCCACCATGTGTATGCCATTGTCGACGCCCAGCCCCATCAACAGCGGCAGGGCTATGATGTTGGCGAAATTGATAGGCGTGCCGGTAAATACGGTGCTGGCCATGGTGAACAGGCCTGCCAAAACCAGCGGCGTCATCACCAGCAGGGTGTCGACGATGCTGCGGCGGATGAATAGCAGCAATACCGCTATCGCCGTCAGTGCAATGACGATGGCTTGTTGAAATGCCGCCAAAACGGCTTTCATGGACTCCCAATACATAACGGGCAAATCGGTGGCGTCGGGCGCTATGGCTTGTACTTCGGTAATGAAATCCCGCAGATGGTCCAGGTCGTTCAAATCCTGCTTGGGAAAGATCTGAATGCGGTACAGACCGTCCTTGCTTAGCCAGCGCTCCCTTACCTCGGTGGGGATACTGGCGGGTTCGATTTCCTCGGCCTGGAAGCCCGTCAGTAGTTGGTTCATGACGGTCGGCAGCGTACCGAGCAGGGAGGTTTGGATTTTTTCGACAAACACGCCGCGATCGGGTTGGAAACGGGCGTCAAGTTCCAGTAACACATCCTGTAGTTGTTGTTTGAAGGCTTGCAGGGAGCGGATTTCGGCCGGAGCTGTTTTTTGGGGCAGGCGGGTATCTATGGCCGCAATCATGCGCAGAATGCTGGGCTTGGGGTCGGTACCGGTTTTCAGTTGCGGAAACGATTGGCTTTGCGGACCCAGTGTCATCATCATGTCGTCTATGATGCCCAATTTGTTTTCCTGATCCTTGGGTACGAAATCGAACAGACTGACGGTCTTATCCACTGTTTTTAAACCGGCCAGTTTTTTTCGCATGGCTTTGGCATCGGCTTCCGATTGCGCCAATACGGTCAGCGTCATCGGCGAAGTATCCCGGGCTTTCAGCAGTTCCTTAAAGGCAATCACCGACTCGGTGTGCGGATCGCGCAGATTGATGGGGTTGAAGTCTGTTTTGACCTGAAAGACCAAAAAGAGCGCGATCACCGTTAGCAGCGCGGTAGCCCAGGTAATGGGTTTTGCGTAATGTAGCGTGAACGATGCCAGCCACAAGGATATTTTCGACGCGCCGGGGTGCTCTCCGCGTTGCAAGGCATGAATGGCGGGTGTCGGCAGAATTTTCAACAACACCGGCAGCACCGTCAGGGTGATGAATAAACAGATGAACAAACTGGAGCCGGCCAACAAGCCAAGTTCGGAAATACCTTGGTAGTCGGTGGGGACGAATGCGTAGAGGCCTATCGAGGTAGTGCCTGCGCATAAAATCAGCGATGGGCTGGTATCGAGCACGGCGGAATGGATGGCTCTCAGTTTGTCCTTGCCGTGCAGATCCAGATTGTCCCGGTAACGCAGGCAGAAATGAATGGCATATTCCACACCCAGACCGATATTGGAAACCGCGAACGCCACCGATATCAGGTTCAATTCCTCGACGGCCACCGCCGCGAACAAGCCGCAGAAAATCATGCCCAGGGCCAGCGTCAGCAAGGTGGCCAGCATCAAGAGCCACGAACGGTAGGCGATCAGCAGAATGCCGCACACCAGCACTATCGAGAAAATGCTGGCGGTAAAGGTACCTTCGCTCATGCCGGCCATTTCATCGTGTTCCAGCCCCACCTCGCCAGTGATCCAGACTTTGACTTCGGGTAAATTGGGATCCTGGATTTTATCGACCGCGGCACGAATGGCGTTGATGGCAGGTTCCACCGGCAGCAACTGGCTGAAGTCGAATTTCGGGGTGACAAAAATAAATGCCTTGTCCGATTGGGCTTCGCTGATATTGTTTTCGGCAATCAAGTTTTGCCAGGACAATAAATCGGTTTCGCCGTTCAGGGTTTTGTGTAGAGAGAGGCTGACTTTGTCGATCAGCGACATCAAGTCGATCGGTACTTCGCCGCTTTTGTTTTCCGCATTCAAGGCGTCTTCAAAAATCGAGAAAAACCCGTTCAGGCTGGGATCCTGGGAAATACGACCGATAAAGGGCTGGGCTTGGGCCAGGGTGACGGAAAAGTCCTGCAGTTTGGTGGTATCCAGGTACAACAGGCCGTTGCGGTGAAAAAAGGCATTTTCGTCGGGACGGTAAACCTTGCTGAAATGCGCGGTATCCGCGCGTAGCGCGCGGCCCAGGCGTTGCGCGGCGGCCTTGGTCAGTTCCGGGCTGGTGGAATCGATGACCAGCAGCAGGGTGTGTATATCCTGGCCGAAGGCTTTTTCGAATCTGCGGCGATTTTGTTGGAATTGCGATTCCGGCGCAATCAGCTCGGCGGTATCGGTATTGATCGTCAGATGCCGGCTGGTGTAGTGAACGGCAAAATACGCCAGCAGCATGGAGCTCGCCAGCAATAATGCCGGCGAATACATCAGCCAATTACTCCAGCGGAAAGCCAGATTGCGTAAATGCGTTTCCATCGGCATGTTTAAGTGCTCACTACGCTATCGATCAGGTAAAGGGTGTAAGCGGTATAGGTGGCCAGCAAAATCCCGCCCTCCCAACGATTGATGCTGCCGTTACCGTTACGGTCGTAAGCCATGGCGAACAAAGCCAACGTCAACAGCGTCATCAGCGGCCAATCGCGGCTGATAATCTCCGCAGGGATGGTCATGGGCTGGATGGCGCCGGCCACGCCCACCACGGCCAAGGTGTTGAAAAGATTGGAACCGATGATATTACCCACGGCCAAGTCGTGTTCGCCCTTGCGGGCTGCCATCACGGACGAAGCCAGTTCCGGCAACGACGTGCCGATGGCGACCACGGTCAAGCCGATGATCAAATCGCTGACGCCCAGGTCGGTGGCTATCGATACCGCCCCCCAAACCAACATCCGCGAACTGACCACCAGTAAAACCAAACCGGCGATCAACCAGAGCCAGGCCTGAAAGGCGGACATCGCATGCGCGTCCAGTTCCGCCTCGATTTCCTGTTCGAAACTGTCGGCGCGATGCTGTTTCATGCCCTGCACCGTCATCCAGGCCATGACACCGGCAAATAGAATCAACTCCAACACGCCATCCAGACGGGAAAATTCGCCGTCGTGGAGTTGCGCAAACGCAAATAAGGTCACCAATAACAAAATCGGCAACTCCTTTTTCAAAATTTGCGAATGCACGGCGATTGGGCTGATGATGGCGGTGACCCCGAGAATCAGGGCGATATTGGTGATATTGGAGCCATAGCCGTTGCCCAGCGCCAAGCCGGGGTTGCCTTGCAGGGCCGATAGGGCGGATACCGACAACTCGGGCGCGGAGGTGCCGAAGCCGACCACCAACATGCCGATCAGTAAGGGCGACATGCCCAGATGCCGCGCAATGGCGGCGGCGCCTTCAACAAACAGGTCGGCGCTCCAGACCAGAATGATTAAACCCAAAACGATCATCAAAATTGGCAAAGCCATGGATTACCTACAAAGTAAAAAAATGAGGGGGAAGCGGTTCAATCGACCGTCCATTGCACCAGCCCGCCGTAGGCCGTGCCGATGACTATCAGGCCAAAGGCGATGCGGTACCAGGCGAAGATGATGAAATCGTGGTGGCTGATGTAGCGCAGCAGGCCCTTGACGGCAAACAGGGCGCTGATGAAGGCCGCGACCAAACCGACGGCAAACGAGGCCATGTCGCTTTCCGCATGCAGCAATTCCCGATGCTTGTACAGGTCGTAGAAGCTAGCGATTACCAGGGTGGGAATCGCCAGGAAAAACGAAAACTCGGTTGCCGCCTTGCGCGACAGGCCGAACAACAAGCCGCCGATGATGGTGGAGCCGGAGCGCGATGTGCCGGGAATCAACGCAAAAGCCTGGGCGATGCCGAGCTTGAAGGCGTCCAGCATGCTCAAGTCGTCGACACTGTGCACGCGGATTTTATGCTCGCGCTTTTCCGCCCAGATAATGACGAAAGCGCCGACGATGAAGGCCAGCGCCACGGGTATCGGTTTGAACAGCAAGGCCTTGATCGTTTTGCCGAACAACAGGCCCAAGCTGGCCAGCGGGATGAAGGCTACGGCCAGATTCAGCACGAATTTTTGCGCCTGTTTGTCGCTGGTCAGGCCGGACAGTACGGAAGCGATTTTGCCGCGGTATTCCCAGCAGATCGCCAAAATCGCCCCTACCTGAATCACAATCGAAAACAGCTTGGCTTTTTCGTCGTTGAAGTCGAGCAGGTCGCCGGCCAGGATCAAATGTCCTGTGCTGGAGATGGGCAGAAATTCCGTCAGGCCTTCCACTACGCCCAGGATGAGAGATTTGATCAGTAGTTCAATGTCCATATCGGCAGACTCCATACCAAACCGGCACATGGGGAAAATTCAGCATGTTGATCAGGTAGTTATTGTTAGAAGGATATAAGGATGGGCAGGGCAAGAAGCCATGCAAACGGGACGGGATTATAGTCGAAATATTCCGTGAATCGTAACTTAAACACACCGACAACAGCGTCCCGCCAAGGGATGCAAGGCAATTATTGCCCAAACAATGCTTGCCTTAGACTGCGCCCGGCTTGGCTTACCGGCATAGGGAGGGGTTGGAGTCGATATGGGCGAAATCCCATATTAGATGAGTCAAATCCCACATTTGGAGGAGTGGATAGGCTGGCTGATTGTTAATGTAAGCAAATAATTACAAGCACTTAAAGGATTGGCATGGATGTTGACATATTAATGAATAACAGTATTGCCAAGTTTGAATATTGTTAGGGATGAAGGGTTTGCCGGTTGGGTGCCGCAAATGCAATAAGCAGTCGCTAAAGCCATGCAAATCCGGGGATATCCATCGCCAATCCTGCTGTGAAGCAGGTGCGGAAAGTCACGGGTCTTGACTGCAACTGTAAGACAGCCGGATTGCCCCCTGGCAACAGGGGGCGGCATATGCCGCATTTCACGCAATTTTTTCAACCAACGACACAATGGAATAATCTAGTATGAGTGTGAATTTACAATTAACAGCCGTCGCCGCCTTGCTGGCCGTAAGCGCTAGCTCACAAGCCGCCCTGACCGTAAACAGCGGTCCCGTCGATTTCAGCGGCTCGGCTTCTGTAACGGCAACCGGTTCGGGCGTCTTATCCGCAAGCAACAGCAACAATGGCTCCACGGTTGCCAATGTTGCCTTGAGCCAGTTCGATGCAAATTTTGGGGTATTGACCGGGGTCGATTTGCAGCTTACTTCAAATCGTACCCAGGTAATCAACGGCGTCGGTAACAAAAATAATGGTCCGGGTAGAACCGCCAACGGTAGCGGCACCAGTAGCGCATTGTTATCGGCGGCTGGCGTCAGCGCCAGTTTCGCGCCGAATTTGACTCAATCCGGAACGGGCTGCGGCTTGGCCATGGGCATGACCGGCCCGATCAATTGTAGCTGGGGGCCCGACACCGCGGCAACTGTCGCAACCAATACCACGGCCGCCGTCGACCAGCAAAATCTGGATGATTACGCCGGAAACGGCACCGTCAGTGCATTATTGAGTTTGCCGACCTTATCCGCCACGACGACGCTCTCCAGCATCATGGGGCAAGCGGGCGCCGGCTCGTCAACCACCTACAGTGTCGACTGGTCCGGCAGCTTGCAAGCCAACTACAGCTATCTGCTGCACGCCCTGGCTTCCTTTGATGGCGGTTCCGAGAGCAGCACCCTGACCCTGGATTTCGGCACGGTCGCGCAAAACAGCATGGCCTCGTTGGGCTTCGGCTTGTTCAATCTGGCCAACGCCGACCGTATCGGCCTGGATTTGGATAGCGTCGTCGGCAGCGGCGATACCGCCGCGTTCGATAGCGGCTTATCCGGCTTTGCCGGCCTGGCGCAAGGCGAAAGCCATTCCTTCATTGCCAACCTGTTGACCGCCAACAGCGGCGCCTTCAGCGCGCAATACCTGTTGAACTTGTCCGATGCGGACTTGGGCGCCGCCAGCACCCGGCAAAACTACCAACTGACCTTGAATCTGGTCGGCAACGTCGCCGCCGTTCCGGTGCCGGGCGCGGTTTGGTTGTTCGGCAGCGCGCTGATAGGTATGTTGAGCGTGGGTCGCCGCAAAGCGGTCGCCTGATTGAAGATCCGTTAAAAATACAGCGTATCGCCAGCCTGGGATACGCTGTATTTGTCCGTCAAATCCATGGCCGTTAGCCACTCGGCGGCAAATCATAGAGACAATTTTATGCATCCAAGAATACTAAGCTTGCTGCTGTGCTGGCTGGCGCTTGCGCCGGGGCTATCCCGCGCGGACTTTTTGGCGCCGCCGCAGGCGCCGGGCGTCAATACCTTCACCACCACCCATTTTTCCGGCTCCGGTAATTGTAGTCTGTGCCATAACGGTATCCGCGATAAAAACAATGTCGATGTTTCCATCATCACCGATTGGTCGTCGACCATGATGGCCAACTCCGCGCGCGATCCGTTCTGGAAGGCCAAGGTGCGCGGCGAACTGAGTCGGCATCCCGAGTTGCAAGGCGTGATCAACGATAAATGCACCAAATGCCACGCGCCGATGGCGAACTACGAAGCCAAGTTCGCCGGAAATCTCGCCGGCCAGACCGTTTTCGACGGCGGCATACTCAGCGCCGGCCATCCAGGCCACAATGCCGCCATGGACGGCGTCAGTTGCACGCTGTGTCATCAAATTCCCAATTCCGCGTCGTTGGGGACCTTGCCGCACATGTCGGGTAACTACAACATCAATAGCGGCAAAACCATTTACGGTCCTTACGGCGGTCCGGGCGATACGGCCTTGTTTCCGAATCCCATGATCATGATGTCGGGGTATACGCCGACTTACGGTGCGCATGTCAAGGAATCCAAGTTGTGCGCCTCCTGCCATAACCTGAAAACGCCTTTTGTCGACGAGGCCGGCAATATCCTCAGCACCACGCCGGAATCGGAATTTCCCGAGCAGACGCCTTACATGGAATGGGAACATAGCAGTTTTGTCGACGAAAAAAGCTGCCAGGGCTGCCATATGGGCCGCGCCGATGGCGTGCGCATTTCCAATCGACCGCCGTTCCTACCTCAGCGGAATAACTTCGCCCTTCACGACCTGATCGGCGCCAACAAGCTGATGCTGGGTATCCTGAACGACAATAAAACCCAACTGGGCGTGTTGTCGAATAACTTCCCGGAAACCATCGCCAAAACCGACGCCATGCTGAAAAGCGCGGCCTCTCTGACTGTGCTTGAGCAACATGACACGCCGGGCGCGCTGGATTTCAGCCTGAAAACCACCAGTGCCACCGGCCACAAACTGCCGACTGCCTATCCGTCGCGGCGCGCCTTCCTGCGCGTTACGGTGCGCGATAGCCAGAATGCCATCGTCTGGGAATCCGGCAAGGTCAATCCCGACGGCAGCGTGGCGGGTATCGATGCCGACGAAGTGCCGGGTAGTTTCGAGCCGCATTACGAGTTGATTTCATCACCCGAGCAAGTCCAGGTTTATGAAGCCATCATGGGCAACAACCTGGGCGAAGTGACTTACACCTTGCTGCGCGGCAAGGAATATCTGAAAGACAATCGTATCTTGCCTAAGGGTTTCGACAAACTCAACGCGCCAAGCGATATTCAGGTGGTGGGTGAAGCGCTGAGCGACGCCGATTTCGTCGGCGGCAGCGACGAGATCCGCTATCGAATCGAAACCCTGCCGCCGGGCAATTACAGCGTGACTGCGGAGTTGGTGTATCAAACCCTGGCCCATGGCTTTGCCCGGGATTTGTTCAGCGACACGACGACGCCGGAAGTGGTGGATTTCAAAACCCTGTACGACGCCGCGGCCGATAAAACCACCGTCATCGCCAGTACCGAGTTCGCCGCGTCCGTCGCCGCGCCGGCGTTGGATAGCGACGGCGACGGCGTACCCGATCATCTGGATAACTGCACGCTGATAGCCAACGCCAACCAGCGCGACACCGACGGCGACGGCTACGGCAATATCTGTGATGCGGATTTCAATCAGAACAAGGTGGTTGATCCTACCGATCTGTCCAGGCAAAAAGCTTTACTGGGAAAAGTGTCTCCAAACGGGCATGAAGATTTGAATGGAAATGGGATAGTCGACCCTACCGATTTGAGTATCGCAAAGGGATATTTGGGAAAAGTGTCGGGCCCATCGGGCATGGCGCCCTGAGTTTTATTGCTTGAATCGGCCCGTGATGCTGGGCCGATTCAAGCGCAAATAGCGAAGTTTTTAATGAATACATCCATATCAAATAAATTCGGAGAATACATGAACGAAATTTTTAAGAAGCCGCTTTCGATGCTTAGTGGCTTGGTCTTACTTGCCATGTTTTCAGCCCCAGTTTCGGCTACCGTTGTGGCGCCGAATACCGTGATGTTCAGTCAAGGCAATATCATCAATGCGAATGCGGGCGACACTTTGACATTGGAACTGAGGGGATATGATTTCACTTTGGGGCCCGACGGGGCGGCGTTTTCGCTGAGTTGGGATCCATTGGTATTGAGCTACGTTGGTAGCGCGGTTGCCAATCCCCCCTGGGATAGCTCTTTTATGAGTGAAGAAAATGCCGGGGTTATTGATTACGTATTTCTAAATAAACTAACCGCTGGTGATGCCGGGAACTCTTTTGCCATCGCATCGTTCACTTTCAACGTGTTGGGCGCCGTGGGCTCGGAAACAACCATCGGTATTGGGAATCCCGCGTTTGACGATACCGGGTTTACTTTGCCGAGCGGGACGTTGGTTGATGTCAATTACGTTAACAGCCAAGTACGCGTGGTGCCTCTACCGGCCGCGGCCTGGCTGTTCGGCGTCGGTTTGGCGGGCCTGCTGGGTCCGATGGGGCGTCGTAAACAGGTTTGAGCACCCGCCTAAAAAAGTATGTAAAAACCCGGCGCTGCCGGGTTTTTTGTGTGCGGCATACGTAAGGAGAGCAATTCAAGGGGTAACGTGAGTCAGGCCTTGCGCAATTTCTTGTAGGTATTGATCAAGCCATTGGTGGAACTGTCGTGGCTGGTAATTAATTCTTCATTTTTCAGTTCCGGCAAAATAGCCTTGGCCAGTACCTTGCCCAATTCCACCCCCATCTGATCGAAAGAGTTGATATTCCAGATAACCCCTTGCACGAAGATTTTGTGTTCATAAAACGCAATCAGGGTTCCCAGGGTCCTGGGGGTGAGTTTTTTGAACAGGAACGAATTCGATGGTTTATTGCCGTCGAAAATTTTCGACGCAATCAGCGCGTCGTCCAGGTTGGGATCGTGGTTCAAATCCATTCTGACTTCCGCTTCGGTTTTGCCGCGCATCAAGGCTTCCGCCTGCGCCAGAAAATTTGAAATCAGAATGTCATGATGATCCGGCAGGTCGTACTGGCTTTGCGCGGCGGCCAGAAAGTCGCCGGGAATCAATTTGGTGCCCTGGTGGATCAGCTGAAAAAAGGCGTGCTGACCATTGGTGCCGGGTTGGCCCCAGATAATCGGGCCGGTATTGTAATCGACTTTTTCGCCGTTGATGGTGGCGCTTTTGCCGTTGCTTTCCATGTCGCCTTGTTGAAAGTAGTCGGCAAAATATTTCAGCGATTGCGCGTAAGGCAAAATGGCGTACGTTTCGGCCTCGAAGAAGTTGTTGTACCAAATGCCCAGCAAGCCCATGATGACGGGGATGTTTTGCTCGAACGGGGCGTGGCGGAAATGGTCGTCCGCCAGATAGGCGCCCATCAGCAATTCCTCGAAATTGTCCATGCCGATATACAGGGCGATGGACATGCCGATCACCGACCAGAGCGAGTAGCGGCCACCCACCCAATCCCAAAACTCGAACATGTTTTTGGGGTCTATGCCGAATTCCCTAACTTTTTCCTCGTTGGTGGAAATCGCAATGAAATGCCGGGAGATATGGGCGGAGTCCTTGGCGCCGTTCAAAAACCAGTTGCGCGCCGAACGGGCGTTGGTCATGGTTTCCTGCGTGGTAAAGGTTTTCGAGGAAATCAGGAACAGCGTTGTTTCGGGATTCAGCGGTTTCAAGGTTTCGACAATATCGGTTTGGTCGACATTGGACACGAAATGGGCTTTCAAGCCTTCCATGCCGTAGGGCGCAAGGGCTGTATCCACCATTTTGGGGCCCAGGTCGGAGCCGCCGATACCGATGTTGACGATGTCGGTGATCCGCTTGCCGGTATAGCCCGCCCAACAGCCGCTACGCACCTGTTCCGTGAAAGCCCGCATTTTGGCCAGGACTTTGTTGATTTCCGGCATCACATCCTGGCCGCGAAAATAGACCGGCTTGTTGCCCCGGTTGCGCAATGCGGTATGTAATACCGCGCGCTTTTCGGTGGTATTGATGATGGAGCCGGAAAACATTGCTTCGGTTTTTTGCGAAAGTTCGGCCCGCTTGGCGACTTCAATCAATAAGGGCAGGGTTTGGTCGGTGATCAGGTTTTTGGAGTAATCGAACAGCAAATCGTTAAAGGTGATGGAGAACTTATCGAAGCGTAAAGGGTCATTGGCGAATGCTTCTTTCATGCAGAATTTGCCGGCAATTTCCCGGTGATGTTGCTTGGCTGCGTTCCATTCGGTGGAGTCGATTAATTTGGACATAATTTATGTGATAAACCAGACAGGGAACCTTAAGCGGGTCCGAATTACGTGCGGTGGAAAGGGTATTTCCGCATTATAAGGATTGTCATTCGGCGCTGACAAAAAAAATTCCGTCAAGCGGTTCGGCGCCGAGAGCCATATAAGTAATGCCTTTATTTGCAAGGGGTGATGTGCTAGAGTTAGGGCCGATTTTTGGTGGGACAGCTAGCTTATCAAGGTGGATAATACCGAGTCGCATCATGCGTAAGTGCATGAATAATAATAAAACATTAACAACGGGAAGGGTAAACATGAAAACATCGGGTATTTTCAGAAATGGTCTTTTTGCTCTGGTCGGGCTGATTTTTTCCACTGCGGCATTAGCGCACGGCGGCGCCGCCGGTACGGACACCGATCAGTGTAAGTTTGAGCTGGAAAAGGACCATTGGATTCATTACACCGCTTATCAACCTAAAGCCTATCCGGCCGAAGAGTTCTGCGGCAACATCCCCGACACCGATTCATTGATTCAGTTGGTATTCGATTATCAGGATCAACGCTATCGCGATAGAGCCATTGAATTTGAAGTCACCAAGGAGCCGGAAGGCACGCGGGTTTTTTATCAGGAACCCAAAAAACACAAATCCGGTACCGTGATTCTGAATCTGGATAACGGCGTGCCCGAAGCGGGTAAATATCTGATCCATATCACCTTGCTGCAGGATAGCGGCGAGCGTCTGGATGCGCACATGAGCTTCAAGGCCGGCGGCGGACAACCAACCAGTAAAGGCAGCATGGGATTGTACGCATTGGTGCTATTTGCGGGCCTGTACATCGCTTATTTGTCTCACGCCGGGTTCAAACGCAAAGTGGATGAATTGCTGGGTAAAGCGAAAGAATTTTAGGCTGTCGGCGTTCATCCCGCCCCTTCACGCGGCGGGATGAACGATTGCCGCTTCCGGATTCCGCGCTCTTTATGGCGAGGGGTTCAAGATTTTTTAAACGTCGACTTTAGTTATAGAGGAATTGCTCTAATGGTCAAAACAGTATCGATTGCCGCTCTGGTTTGTGCGTTGTCTGTTTCAGGTGTTTCCGCGAAAGAGTTTCAGGAACACAAAAACATGATGAACCATGGCGATGGCCACTTGATGGACATGGATGGCGGCATGGTGATGGGGCAAAACACGGACACCTTGCCCGGCGGTTGCGACAAAATAGCCGCCACCAAGGAGCTTACGGTACACGCGGGGCACAAATATTCGGAAAAATTTCCGGGCACCATGTGGGCCTTCGACCAGCAGGAATACCAATTCGAACCTTGTACCAAATTGACCGTGCATTTTGTCAACGATGACGAAATCCGTCATCAGTGGATGATGCATGGTTTACCCAAGTATTTGTATCCGAAAGGCATGTTTCATCTGGAAGTCAGTGGCCCCGGCAGTGTTTCCGGCACGCTGATTTTACCGCCCGGCGATAAAACCTATCTGGTGCATTGCGATATTGCCCAGCATATGGAAAAAGGCATGAAAGCCCAGTTAAAGGTGGGCAAGGGCAGCGAAGACCTGCCCAGCATTCCCGGGTTGACGGCCAGTGTTTTTCCCGACGACTACAGCGGCAAACCGTTTGATCCCAAGGTGTTTGCGGCTCAGGAAGCGGAGGCCAAGGCCGCTAGCGCCGCGTTGGCGTTGGCTGCTTCCTCTTCCGCCGGCAAACCCGCCGGCGATGCCGCTGGCGCCGAGGCGGACAGTGGTTTTCTGTCCGGTGTCGGTGTTGTGGGTCTGGCGGTGGGAATTTTGGTGGCGCCGTTATTGGCCAAGCGCTTTAAAGGCATGAGTGTCGGTGAAGTCATTGCCACCGTGTTTGAATGGGTTTCCGAAGCGGTGGGCGTTGCGCTGGACTTGGTCGGTAAATTGTTGAAAAAGCTTTCAAGCAAAAAAGCGATTCCGCTGCCGGATAAATGACGACAGTATCTTAAAGCCCCTGAAACGCTTGGTTTCAGGGGCTTTTTTATGGGAGTAAACAATTGGCATTGGAATCGTGGGGCATGTTGGGTTTGTTTCTCAGTGCATTTATTTCCTCGACGATCGCACCGGGCGGCTCCGAAGCCGTGCTGGCTTATCTGGTAAACAGTCAGCGCTACGTGGTCGGACAATTGGTGGTGGTCGCCACAATAGGCAATACTCTGGGGGCGTTGACAACCTGGTGGCTGGGGCACTGGGCCGCAAAAAGGTATCCGGCCGAAGCCTTGTTGCCGGATTCCCGGCGCAAGTCACTGCGGACGGTTCGCGATTGGGGGAGTTGGGCGCTGTTGTTCTCCTGGTTGCCGATAGTGGGGGACGGTTTATGTTTTGCCGGCGGTTGGCTCAAGCTGTCGCTATTTTCCTCGATATTCGCCATTTTTCTCGGTAAGGCACTGCGTTATATTGCGGTGGCTTATGCTTTTCTTTGATAGTGCAAGGGAATCGATGAATCTTTTTACGCTGCCGCATTTCCCCCCGCCGGATGTCGCCGCGCCGCATAAGCGGCGGGATTATTTCATCGCCGGCTTTACTTTCGTGACCACCACGATTTGTCTGACCACCGATGGTTTTGCGCCGCGGTTCATGCAGTACGTGTTGGCATTTTTCGGTTGGATATTCTTGCTGGCCTTTCTGCGCGGCGAATGTAAATACGTCCGTACCCAGGTGGCGGTTGCCGTCGCGTTTGCGGTGGTGGGCGAATATTTTGCGTCGATTTACATGAAAGGCTACGTATATAGGTTTGAGAATGTACCGGCCTACGTGCCCGCCGGGCATGGCTTGGTCTATCTGACGGCGGTGGCATTGGGGCGTTCCGGGTTTTTTATGCGCCATGCCCGGCGGATTGCGGTATTTGTGGTGGGTGTTTGCGGGCTCTGGGCTTTATGGGGAATCAGTGTCTGGGCACAGCGGCAAGATATCATCGGTGCCGTGTTGTTCTGTGTGTTTTTGATCTATTTGTTCAAGGGGCGCTCGCCCATGGTGTATCTCGGTGCATTTTTCATCACCTCCTGGCTGGAGATTGTCGGCACCAGCGCCGGCACATGGGCCTGGGCCGTGATTGACCCCGCGTCCAGTTTACCGCAAGGCAACCCGCCTAGCGGCGTGGCTGCCTGGTATTGTCTGGTGGATGCGGTGGCCATTGCCGGCGCCGGCCCGGTGTTACAGGTCTTCAATAAAACCGCTCTGATATTGCAAAGACAAAGGGCTTGATTGTTTTTCCGTTGTGTTCAGGATGATTCGATTTTGGGCTCCAGTTGCCGAATGGCATTTAACCGCACACTGTCACCGACACGAATCAAACCGCCGGATACAATGCGCGCCGTCATGCCGCCGTGACCGCGCAAGGCGTTATAGCTTCCCAAGCCCAATTCGGCGGGCATCTTCGAACACGGATCGCATGGTCCGGTGATTTGAATAATCACTTCATCGCCCACCGACCATTGCAACACCACATCCGCAAACGGCGAGCGCATCGCAATCAAATTAAGTCCCGAAACGACCAGATTGCGCCGCAAGCGGATTGGCTGCAACTCGGCGATTCCGCACCAATTGGCAATAAGCGGCAAATGTTCGGCCTGAAACAAAGTCAGTTCGCGTTTGGCGGATTGCCTGCCGGAGCGGAGAGTATTCGCCCGTCTATCACCGATCAACCCGCGCCCCGGTTCGGCGTGAGCCGCATCAACCGAAACGGCCAGCTCGTCGCGCGAGTGGCGCAGAATGATGGTCTCCAGCCGGCCTTCGGAAGCGAATTGGTGGGTGAGTTCGCGGAGCGTCATGACGGGCGGTCGTGAGGGCAGATGCGGTTGGCGTAGTTTAACCGTACCGATACACAACGGTCAGGCTAATTGCGTTACGCCAATCGGCTGCGTCAGTCCTAATCCGTGGTGGGCATGGGCTGTTAAATTCCAGCCCCCGACCAATTTACGGTTAAAATAGCCTTAATTTAAACCCAAGCGCATCCGACACAAAACATGGAAAAAACCTATTCCCCGCACGCTATCGAACAACGCTGGTATCAACTTTGGGAAGACAGCGGCTACTTTGCCGCCAAGCAAGATGGCGACTCCTATTGCATCATGATTCCGCCGCCCAACGTGACCGGCAGTTTGCATATGGGCCATGCCTTTCAGGACACCATCATGGATGCGCTGACCCGCTACCACCGTATGAAGGGCTATAACACCTTGTGGCAACCGGGCACCGACCATGCCGGTATCGCCACGCAAATGGTGGTGGAGCGCATCATCAACGCCGACGGCAAAACCCGCCACGACTTGGGCCGCGAAGCGTTTATCGAGAAAGTCTGGGAATGGAAAGAAGAGTCCGGCGGCACCATCACCCGCCAGTTGCGGCGCATGGGTTCGTCGCTGGATTGGCAAAAAGAGCGCTTCACGATGGACGACGGTATGTCGGACGCGGTGCGGGAAGTCTTCATCAAGTTGTATGAAGAAGGCCTGATTTATCGAGGCAAGCGGCTGGTGAACTGGGACCCGGTGTTGCATACCGCTGTTTCCGACCTGGAAGTGTTGTCGGAGGAAGAAAACGGTTCGATGTGGTATATGCGCTATCCGCTGACCAACGGCACCGGCCATTTATTGGTGGCGACCACTCGCCCGGAAACCATGCTGGGCGACGCGGCGGTGGCGATACATCCCGACGACGAGCGTTACAAGCATCTGCTCGGCGAATTCGTCGAATTGCCATTGACCGGCCGCCGGATTCCGGTCATAGCCGACGAGTATGTTGATCCGGAATTCGGTACCGGTGTCGTCAAAATCACCCCGGCCCACGATTTTAATGACTACGAAGTTTGGACTCGCCATAAACAAATGTCGGTGATCGCCGATCAGCCGCACGGAGGCTTGATCAATATCTTTACCGTCGATGCGGCGATACGCGCGAATGATGATGGTTTCGAGATCATTCCGGAAGCCTATATCGGCCTGGACCGCTTCGATGCACGGAAAAAAATCGTCGCCGATCTGGACGCCCACGGCCTGCTGGAAAAAATCGCCGACCACAAATTGATGGTGCCGCGCGGCGACCGCACCGGTGCGGTGATTGAGCCCTTACTGACCAATCAGTGGTACGTGAAAATCGCTCCGCTAGCCAAACCGGCCATCGAAGCGGTGGAAACCGGCGCGATCAAATTCGTGCCGGACAACTGGAAGAACACTTATTTCGAATGGATGCGCAACATTCAGGACTGGTGCATCTCCCGGCAAATCTGGTGGGGCCACCGCATTCCCGCCTGGTACGACGACCAGGGCAACACCTATGTCGGCCGCAACGAAGCGGAAATCCGCGAAAAACACGGTTTAGCAGCCGATTACCCGCTGTTCCAGGATGAAGACGTGCTGGACACTTGGTTCTCGTCGGCGCTGTGGCCTTTCTCGACCCTGGGCTGGCCGGATAAAACCCCGGAACTGGCCGCGCATTACTCGACCAGCGTGCTGGTCACGGGCTTCGACATCATTTTCTTCTGGGTGGCGCGGATGATCATGATGGGCCTGAAGTTCATGGGCGACGTGCCGTTCAAGGAAGTCTACATCCATGGCCTGGTGCGCGACGCCGAAGGCCAGAAGATGTCCAAATCCAAGGGCAACGTGCTCGACCCTATCGACATCATCGACGGCATCGATTTGGAGCCTCTAGTCGCAAAACGCACCACCGGGTTAATGCAACCACAGGATGCGCCAAAGATCGAAAAAGCCACCCGCAAGCAGTTCCCGGACGGCATTCAATCGTTCGGCACCGACGCGCTGCGCTTTACCTTCGCTTCGCTGGCATCGACCGGCCGGGATATTCGTTTCGATTTGCAACGTACCGAAGGCTACCGTAACTTCTGCAACAAATTGTGGAATGCGGCGCGTTACGTGTTGATGAACACTGAGGGTCAAGATAACGGCATTGATTGTGCCGACTGCCACTACAGTCCGGCTGACTTATGGATTTTGTCCAGGCTGAACCGCACCATCGCCGAGACACGCAACGCCATCGACAGCTACCGTTTCGACTTGGCCGCGCAAGCGATCTATGAATTCACCTGGAACGAATACTGCGACTGGTATCTGGAGCTGGCGAAAATCTCGCTGCAAAGTGACGACGCCTTGTTGCAACGCGGCACCCGCCAGACCTTATTGAGAGTGCTGGAAACCGTGCTGCGTTTGGCGCATCCGATCATGCCATTCATCACCGAGGAAATCTGGCAGCGCGTTGCGCCGCTGGCCGGCGTGACTGCCGCGACCATCATGCTGCAGCCTTATCCTGAAAGCGACGATACCGCAATCGATGCAACGGCCGAAACCCAGGTGCAATGGATCATGGATTTCATCCTCGGCATACGCCGCATCCGCGGCGAAATGAATATTGCACCAGGTAAACCGTTGAACGTGCTGCTGCAAAACGGCAGCAACGCCGACCAAGCCTATTTGAAAGAAGGCGAAAGTTATCTGTTGAAACTGGGCAGACTGGAAAGCATTACCTGGCTGGCGGCGGACGACAACGCGCCGGAATCGGCGATTGCCCTGGTCAGCGACATGAAAATCCTCATACCGATGGCCGGCCTGATAGACAAGGATGCGGAATTAGCGCGGCTGGAAAAAGAAATTCAGCGCATCGAAAAAGAACTGCCGCGCATCGAAGGCAAACTAGAGAATGCCGCGTTCGTCGATAAGGCTCCGCCAGAAGTGATTGCCAAGGAACGCGAGAAGCTGACGGGTTTGCGGTCATCGTTGAAAAATCTCAACGAGCAATACGGCAAAATTCAAGCGCTGTAAATGAACGCGGGCGATTTAAACGATAAACAACCCCAAGGTTTGGACGAGTGGGTCGAAATCCTGCGTGATGAAGAAATGCCCATCTTTAGCAACACGGCGCAAAAGATTTATTCCGCCATGGATGACAAAAAGAAGGGGGCCATGGAACTGTCTTCCATTATTTTGCAGGATCCCAGCCTAACCGCCAAACTGTTAAAAATCGGCAACTGCACGTATTACAATCCTTCCCGGCAAAAAATCAGCACCGTTTCCCGCGCCATAGTGATTTTGGGCATGCATATGATTCGGGAACTGACGCTGGCCTGTTCTTTCTTCGAATCGATTTTGTCGCCGGCCAACAAGGAGCGGGCCAACAAGGAGATTGCCCTGGCTATACATGCCGCCGTGCAGGCCAGGGAACTAGCCGTCGCGTTGGGGGACCCGTCGCCCGAAGAGGTGTTTGTCGCGGCATTGCTGCACAATGTCGGCCATGTGGCATTCTGGTGCTCCAATCACCCGAAAATTGCCCGCGTGCATGAGCGCTTGGCGTTGAGCGGGGCTGACGGCGAAGCGGCTGAAAAAGAGGTGCTGGGTTTTCATCTGCAGGATTTGGGTAAAAAGCTCGGCAAATCCTGGCATTTGGGCGGCCTGATTCAGGAGGCCATCAGTCATCCGCAGTCACCGGATACGCGAGTCCGGATCGTCTGTATGGGAGCGCGGATTTGTCAAGCGCTCGACCGGGGCATGGAGTCGGACGAGATGGCGGCTTGTCTGGAAACCTTGCAAAAGTTGGGCGGCGGCGCTACCGAAGGCATCAAATCCAAAATTCAAGCCAACACCTTGAAGGCTATTGAGATAGCGCAGCAATTCGGTGCGCACGACGCGTCGCGATATATCAGTCCTGAGCGCGAGCATGGGACGGTGGTCGTGCAGGATGAGGCGCAATTCGATAAAAAGCAGATACGGTTCCAGGTGCTGCAGGATATTACCGCGCATATCAGTGGCAATATTGATTTGAACGTGTTGTTTGAGATGGTGATGGAAGGCGTTTATCGCGGGGTGGAAATGGACAGAACCATATTCATGTTGTTGGGCCCGGATAAAAAATCGTTGAATGAAAAAATTGCCTTGGGCTGGCAAAAGCAAGCCGTCAACGAAAAAATTCGCGTAAACAATACCGACGCTCAAGGCAATCTGCTGTTTCACGCCTTGCGCGAAGACGATGGGTTGTGGTTAAAGCCCGATCAGCATGGCGCGCTTTATAGCCGACAAATTGAATCGCGGTTTGGCCGGCACGAATGTTTTGTGTTCCCGATTCAGGTGGAGAACAAACCCATCGGTTTGATCTACTGCGACCGCGGGATAGGGCATAAGGCTTTGACCGCCGAAGACTTTTCCGCAACCAAGCATTTTGCCAAACAGGCGCAGATCGGCTTGACCCTATACAGGATGAAACATCATTGACCTATGAACGAGAACGAAATGGCCACTCTGGAGGTGTTTTTGGTAGAACCCTCTCACACTCAACGTATCATCATCAGTCAGCATTTACAGGCCAGTGGTATTCACGCCGTTACCTGTGTTTCCAGCGGCGGGGAAATGCTGGCGCAACTCAAATCGGTCAAACCGGACCTGATCATCAGCAGCATGTATTTACCCGACATGACGGGCGTGGACCTGATTCATGCCATTCGCAAGGACAGCGAATCCTACGACATGGCTTTTTTATTGATTTCCAGTGAAACCAATATTCAATACCTCGAACCGATCCGGCAGGCCGGCGCGATAGCCATCCTGCCGAAACCGTTCACCCAGCGGGAGCTGGATACGGCCCTGTGCGCGGCGCTGGATTATTTGCATCCGGAAAAGGCTGATTTAGAGCACATCGATGTGGAGGATTTGCAGGTTTTATTGGTTGACGATAGTGAATTTTCACGCAAATACATACAGCGCGTATTGAATAATGTCGGGATAGAGCGTATTACTTGCGCCAGCGACGGCAAACAGGCCTTGGGAATGTTTCAGGAACATTTCTTCGATCTGATCGTTACCGACCTGAATATGCCGGAGATGGACGGTTTGCAGTTGGTCAATGCGATACGCGGCGACGCGGAGCAAATAGCGACCGTGCCCATCTTGATGGTGACCAGCGAGCAAAATCAAAACCGCTTGGCGGCCATCGAAAAAGCGGGGGTTTCGGCTGTATTGGACAAGCCTTTCGAGCCGCGGTCGATCAAAAGACTCATTATGCAATTGTTGAGTTAAGTAGTTTGATTTCCTGCCGTTGCGCGCGGTAAAGGTGTGGACAAAATCCTTAAGTCATCTATAGTTGCAGCATAACTAAAAGAAATTACTTTACATGGCCACAGCTCCTTCCAATATTCATTTCAGCGGTTTGGCAAAATGCCTTATTCAACAAGGCGTGCTGACCGAAGAAGCCGCCGCCGCCGCCGTGGAAGAGGCTCAAAAAAATAAACTGCCTTTTGTCAGCTACCTGGTCAAAAACAAGCAAGTGGATAGCCGCACCGTGGCAAATTTGGCCTCGGCGGAATTCGGGGTGCCTTTCCTGGATCTGGATGCCATCGACTTGAGCGGCGTGCCGATCAAGTTGGTCAGCGAAAAGTTGGTGCGCCAGCATCATGCCTTGCCCTTATTCAAGCGCGGCAACCGCTTGTTTGTCGCCACGGCCGACCCCACCAATTTTCAGGCCCTGGATGAGATCAAATTTCATACCCGGCTGAATACCGAAAATATCCTGGTCGAGGAAGAAAAACTCATCAAGGCCATCGATGCGGCATTGGAAGCTGTCGATACCTCCATGTCCAGCATGCTGGACGCCGATCTGGATAACATCAACATCTCCGGTGGGGATGATCAGCCCGTTGAAGAGGTCAGTTCGGATATCGATGACGCGCCCATCGTCCGTTTTGTAAACAAGATTTTGTTGGACTCGATCAAAAAAGGCGTTTCGGATATTCACTTGGAACCGTTCGAAAAAAAATTCCGCATCCGTTTTCGTTCCGACGGGATTTTATCGGAGGTGGCCAGTCCGCCGGTCAGTATTTCCAACCGTATCATTTCCCGGATCAAGGTCATGTCGAAAATGGACATCGCCGAGCGCCGGGTACCTCAGGACGGTCGGATCAAGATGCAGTTGTCCAAAAGCCGCGCCATCGACTTCCGGGTAAACACCTGTCCGACCTTGTTCGGCGAAAAGGTGGTCATGCGGATACTCGACCCCAGCAGCGCCCAGATCGGCATCGAAAAACTGGGCTTCGAGGAAGTACAGCAAAAACTGTTTTTAACCGCCATACACAGGCCTTACGGCATGGTGCTGGTGACCGGGCCGACCGGTAGCGGTAAAACCGTATCCCTCTACACCGGCTTGAACATTCTGAACAGCATAGAGCGGAACATTTCCACGGCGGAAGACCCGGTGGAGATCACCGTGGAGGGTATCAATCAGGTCAACGTCAACCCCAAGGCCGGTCTGACCTTTGCCGAAGCTCTGCGGGCTTTTTTGCGGCAGGATCCCGACATCATCATGGTGGGCGAGATACGGGATTTGGAAACCGCCAGCATCGCGGTCAAGGCCGCGCAAACCGGTCACTTGGTGCTTTCCACCCTACATACCAACGATGCGCCGCAAACCATCAACCGCTTGATGCAAATGGGCATAGAGCCGTTCAATATCGTTTCGGCGGTGAATTTGATCATGGCGCAACGCTTGGCGCGGCGGCTGTGCGAATACTGTAAAAAAGAGGCTGATTTTCCGGAAAGCGTGCTGCTGTCGGCCGGCTATGCGAAAGAAGATATCGGCAGCTTCAAGGTTTACGAGCCGGTGGGTTGCGAGCACTGTAACAATGGTTATAAAGGTCGGGTAGGCATCTATCAGGTATTGCCTATCAGCGAAAAAATGCGGGCCTTGATTCTTAGCGGCGGCAATGCCATGCAAATGGCCGAGTTGGCCAAGAGCGAGGGCATCAACGATCTGCGGGCTTCCGGCTTGTTAAAAGTGCGGCAGGGTATTACTTCGCTGGAAGAAATTGATCGCGTCACCAAGGAATAAAGCATGGCTAAACAAACAGACCAAATCGACTTTCTTTGGGAAGGTCTCGATAAGCACAGTAAAAAAGCCGGCGGCTTGATCAGCGCCAAAAGCGAGGCCATCGCCCGTTCCGAGTTGCGGAAAATGGGGATCAGGGTGGTAAAAATAAAACCCAAGCCCAAGCCCTTGTTCGGGAATAAAGTACAAAAGATCACCACCGGCGATATTGCCGTGTTCGCCAGACAGTTGGCCACCATGCTGGAGGCGGGCGTACCTTTGGTGCAATCCTTCGACATCATAGGCAAGGGCCACGACAATGCCAGCATGTCGGAATTGCTGCTGGGGATCAAAGCCGATATCGAGGGCGGCGATACCCTGGCCCAAGCCATGGGCAAGCGACCGCTTTATTTCGATGACTTATTCTGCAATCTGGTCCACGCCGGCGAGCAGGCCGGGGTGCTGGAAGGTTTGCTGGACAAAATTGCCACCTACAAGGAAAAAACCGAATCCATTCGGAAAAAGGTCAAAAAAGCCCTGACTTACCCGATCGCGGTTTTGGTGGTGGCTTTCATTGTCACGGCGATTTTGCTGATCTTCGTGGTGCCGGTGTTTGAGGATTTATTTAAAAGTTTCGGCGCCGACTTGCCGGCTTTCACCAAGTTCGTCATTGGTTTGTCGGAATGGGTACAGGAATGGTGGTGGGCCGTGGTCGGCGTGATCGGCGGTGTCGGCTATACCTTCAGTTATTTCAAAAAACGCTCTCGACCCTTCAATCATTTTCTTGACCGGGCCTTATTGAAAATTCCGGTTGTCGGCATGATTTTGGAGAAATCGGCCATTGCCCGTTTTGCCCGCACCCTCTCCACCATGTCGGCCGCCGGCGTGCCGCTGGTTGAGGCGCTGGTGTCCGTGGCGGGGGCTTGCGGCAACATCCTGTTTTACGACGGGGTGATGAAAATGCGCGATGACGTTTCCACCGGCCAGCAACTGCAGTTTTCGATGATACAGACCGGTTTGTTTCCCAACATGGTGGTGCAAATGGTGGCTATCGGCGAAGAATCGGGTTCCATCGACAGCATGCTGGACAAAGTCGCCGATTTTTTCGAAGAAGAGGTAGACAACCTGGTCGATAATCTCAGCAGCCTGATGGAACCCATCATCATGGCGGTGTTGGGGATACTGGTGGGCGGCTTGATCGTGGCGATGTACCTGCCCATCTTTAAACTCGGCGCCGCGGTCGGCTAATCGATTGCCTTGGTCGCGGCTCATGCCCCCTTTTTTGCTTGGTAGCGTATGTTTTTGACAAGCTTGCAACAATCCCCGTCGCTATTGATCGGCCTTGTGCTGGTTGTCGGTCTGATGGTCGGCAGTTTTCTGAATGTGGTGATTTATCGCCTGCCCGGCATGATGCAATCGGGTTGGCGGCGGGATTGTCTGGAATATTTACAAATGCCTGCCGAGCCCAAGGGCGAGCGGTTTGATTTGATGTGGCCGGCGTCCCGCTGTCCGGCCTGCAAAACCGAGATCAAGCCCTATCAAAATATACCGGTATTCAGTTACGTCTGGTTACGCGGCAAGTGCGGCCATTGTTCCGCGCCCATTTCTCCACGTTACCCGCTGATTGAAGCCTTTACCGGCCTATGCTCGGCGTTGGTGGCTTGGCATTTCGGCTATGGACTGCCCATGCTATTCGGATTGGTGTTGACCTGGAGCCTGATCGTGCTGAGTTTCATCGACATAGACCATCAACTGTTGCCGGATTCGATCACCTTGCCGGTATTGTGGTTGGGTTTGCTGTTGAGCCTGTTTTCAATTTATACCGACGCGCATGCCAGTATTATCGGCGCCGCCGCCGGGTATTTGAGTCTTTGGAGCGTTTACCATCTGTTTAAATTGTTGACCGGCAAGGAAGGCATGGGTTTTGGCGATTTTAAGCTTTTAGCCATGCTGGGCGCTTGGTTGGGCTGGCAGTATTTGCCCTTGATCATCATCCTGTCCTCTTTGGTGGGCGCCGTCGTTGGTATTGCCATGGTCATGTTCGGACGTCGCGACGCCGCAAAGCCAATCCCGTTTGGCCCCTATCTGGCCGCGGCCGGTTGGCTGGCGTTGATTTGGGGCAGCGATTTAAACCGCCTGTACCTGAGTTTCGCCGGGTTTTAGCCAATGCTGAGAGTGGGGTTGACCGGCGGCATAGGCAGCGGAAAATCGACCGTCTGCCGCTTGTTTGCCGGCTTGCACGTGCCGATCATAGATACGGATGTCATTGCCCGCCAGTTGGTGGAGCCCGGACAGCCTGCCTTGTCGCTGCTCGCGGAGGTTTTCGGCAAGGAGATTATCAAGGCGGACGGATCGCTCGACCGGGCAAGGCTCAGGCAATTGGCTTTTTCCGATCTTCGGCAAAAGCGGCAATTGGACGCCATCATGCATCCCTTGATTTTCAAGGAAGTGGTTGCACAAATTGCCGGCTTGACGGCGATTTACTGTCTGGTGGTGATTCCTTTGCTGGTGGAAACGCAAAATGACTATATCCTGGACAGGGTGCTGCTGGTCGATTGTCCGGAGTCGATGCAAATACAACGCGTCATGGACCGGGATGGGGTGGGCCGAGAGCAGGCCATGGCGGTCATCGCCGCCCAAGCCAGCCGCCGGCAACGTTTGGCGCTGGCACACGATGTGATAGACAATGCCGTGACAGCAGATCGCCTTGCGGAACAGGTTAAAAGACTGCACAATTCCTACCTTTTATTAGCCACCGCTGGGACGACATCGGCTTGAACAGACAAACGACCTACGAATTCCCTCTTAACGAACGAATTCGGGTGTTTATGCGCCTGGAGCAATTATTTCAACAGCTCAGCCACTTCATGGCCGGAGATTCCGTATTCGATAAGCGGGCGGCTGTCGATACCTTGCTGGATATATTGGTCATATTCGGCCGCGCCGATTTGAAGTCGGAATTGATCAAGGAGTTGGATAGACACGCCAAAGTGCTGGGGATGTTGAGCGGCAGCCAGGATGTCGATACGCAAAAATTACAGGAGATACTGTCGGAGCTGACCCAGGCCAGCCGTAATCTTTACAACGCCAGCGGAAAAGTCGGCGCCAGCGTGATGGAAAGCGGGTTGTTTCAGAGTATTTCGCAGCGCAGCACGATTCCCGGCGGTACCTGCTCGTTCGATTTGCCGGCGTTTCATTATTGGCTGGAGCAAGACCGGGCCGACCAGCAAAGGGATTTTCAACAATGGACACAGCCGTTTGCCGACATCCGCAATGCCATCGACCTGATTTTGGGTTTCATCCGCCAAAGCAGCGCGCCGAAACAGGAAATCGCCCAAGCCGGTTTCTTTCAACTGGCTCTGGATAAAAGCCATCCGGTACAACTGTTAAGGGTGGGTGTGTCGGCGTCGGTGGGGTGTTTTGCCGAGATCAGCGGCGGCAAACACCGCTTCAGTATCCGATTTATGATGCCGTCGAGCGACGAAAATCGGCCGACTCAAACGCCAGCGGATATTTCTTTCTCCTTGTCGCGTTGCGCGGTGTAATGGGCGAACGCGCCATCGCCACTGTCGCCTGCCCGACTTGCAAAGCCCCGGTGCCCTGGACGGCCGAGCAGCCCTACAAGCCGTTTTGCAGCCAGCGCTGCAAACTGATCGATTTGGGCGACTGGGCCACCGAGGCGCATAAAATTCCCGGCCAGCCGGTTTCGCCGGAGAGCGATATCGATTGGCGCGGCCCCGAGGAATAAGCCCGCAAGCCAGCGTATCCCCTGGTTCATGATTGGGGCGGGACCCGCTATAAGCACCGAGGTGCCTCAGGTCAAAAAAGCGCTGATACCGGCAATACCCCGAGCGCCGGCATGCCGAGCTCTGTCCATGTCGGCCAGTTCCAGGCCGCCCAGGAAAAATACCGGCAGATTGACCCGGGTTATCAGGTTTGCCGCGGCCTCCCATCCCAATGTCCGGGCACCGGGATGGGTCGGGGTCGGTAAAATCGGCGCCAATACCGCAAAATCCGCGCCTATCTGTTCGGCATGCCGCAATTCCGACAGATTATGGCAGGAGGCCGCCACCCACTGATAATGTGGCGGTCTGGACCGACAAGCCAGCAAGGCCCGGCTGCTGAGATGGATGCCGTCGGCGTTCCGATGGCTCAAGGCCAGATCGGAGTTCAACAACACCCGTATGCCGCGCCGTTGGCATTTTTCCAGGACGGCCTCGCAAACCGCGGATACCGCCGCCGTGGGCAGCGTTTTAAGCCGCAATTGCAGCAACTGAATTTGTTTGTCGACGATGCGTTCCAGGTTGCTCAGCACCTGCTCGGCGTTTTGCCCTTCCAGAATGGCGTAGCGGTCGGGCAGGCGAGCGGCGGTAATGATGGGCAAATTGGCGGCGGGAAATGTGTAAGCGCTCAAGCGTTGCGGCGCAACCCAGCGCATGGCCTGGCCTTCGCGCGCATCGGCCGTGCCGGAGAAATCGGTTACCTGCCAGACATCCAGCAGCACCCGCAGCTCCGGGTAGCGGTGATTGATTTTGATCAGCGGATGGGCGTTTTTTACCGTGATACCCACTTCTTCCCGCAGCTCGCGCCGCAGGGCTTGCGCCACGCTTTCATCCGCTTCCAGCTTGCCGCCGGGAAATTCCCACAAGCCGCCCTGATGGGCGTGTCTGGCGCGCCGGGTCAGCAAAATATTGCCGTCGCCGTCGCGAATCACGCCAACGGCGACATGTACGGCCGGGGTCGCGCTCATTCAGGTACGATATTCGGCATTGATGCGCACGTAATCGTAGGAAAAGTCGCAGGTCAGCACTTCTTCATGCGCGTTGCCCCGGCCCAAGCGCACCGTCACGGTGATTTCGGCCTGGTCCATCACGCGTTGTCCGTCCTGCTCGGTATAAGCGGGCGAGCGGGCGCCATTTTCGACGATGCAGACGGTGCCCAGATAAATTTCGACTTTATCCAATGCCATGTCGGTTAGGCCGGCCCTGCCCACCGCCGCCAGGATGCGGCCCCAGTTCGGGTCGCTGGCGAAAAAGGCGGTTTTCACCAGCGGCGAATGAGCGATGGTTTTGGCCACCCGCGTGGCTTCCGCGTTATCCAAGGCTTGTTCCACCACGATCCGGATCAATTTGGTGGCGCCTTCGCCGTCGCGGACGATCAATTCGGCCAAGCGCTTGCAGACGCGGGTCACCGCTGCCGCGAAAACGGCGTATTCGGGGCTGTCCGCCGTGATTTCCGGCGCATCGCCGCGGCCGCTGGCCAACAACACGCAAGCATCGTTGGTGGAGGTGTCGCCGTCTACCGTGATGCGGTTGAAAGACAGTTCTGCCGCGCGCGACAAACAGGTTTGCAGCAAGTCTTGTTCGATGTTGGCGTCGGTGGCGATAAAGCCCAGCATGGTGGCCATGTTGGGCTGAATCATGCCGGCCCCCTTGGAAATACCGGTAATGGTGACCGGCCGGCCGGCGATATCGATGACGGTCGACGCGCCCTTGGCGAAGGTGTCGGTGGTCATGATGGCGCGGGCCGCCCGGTCCCAATGATCTTCGTGCAAATTCGCCACGGCGGCGGGCAGGGCGGCGGTGAGTTTGGCGACCGGCAAGGGTTCGCCGATCACGCCGGTGGAAAACGGCAATACCTGCTGGGCAATGCCATCCACTTCGCCGGCCAGCGCGGCGCAGCTGGCAAAGGCATCCTGCAGGCCTTGTTTGCCGGTGCCGGCATTGGCGTTGCCGGAGTTGATCAACAGCCAGCGCGGCTCTTGCGCCAGATGTTCGCGAGCGATCAAGACCGGAGCGGCGCAAAAGGCGTTTTGGGTGAACACCGCCGCGCAGCTGCCGGTTTCGGCCATTTCGATAACCAGCACATCATCGCGTACGTTTTGTTTGATGCCCGCGTTGCAGGTGCCGAGTTTGATGCCCTTAACCGGGTGCATCGTGGGGAAATCACATTGTCCTACTGCCATGCCCTTACCTGTCGAAAAAATTAAACCACTTCCAAAACGATTATATATTCGCCGTTATCGGCCCGGGTTTCCAGCACCTTGTGGCCGTTGATGCGGCACCAGGCCGGTATATCCTGCATCACGCCGGGGTCTGTGCACTCGACAGTCAAAATGTCGCCGCTTTGCAGGGTTTTGACTTTGTCTTGGGTGCGGATAACCGGCAGCGGGCACAACAAGCGGCGGGCGTTCAAGGTTTGCCGGTTCATACGAACCACTCTTCGGGGATATGTTCCGCCGGCAGGGGAATGACCTGGATGTTGTGTTCTTCGCCATCCCGGCCGCGAATGGTCACGTCCACCGTTGCCGCATCGCGGCCCTGGCCGTAACGGGCGGTAATCTGGCCGGCCAGATACAGGTCCTCTTCGGTCGGCGCGCCGTCGATCAAAACCAGCGGGCCGCGGTGGCTGGCGCAGTTCATGCTCATAAAGTCTTTTTTATAACCGCTCATGAAGCGGGATTCGCCGTCTTCGCGGGCAACGATAAGCTTGAAGTTCGGCTTGGGGCGGATGTGGCGGCCGACTTTCAACAGCATCACGTCGTCCAGTTCGTATTCGCGGTTGCCGCGCGCTTTCCACAAATCGACCAGTTTGTTCGAATAGGCGGCGTCGGTTAAAAAGCAACAGCCGCCGGCCGGCTGGGCGTAATCGGTAAAACCGAATTGCTTGGCCAGGGCCATTTGCGGTTTGCGGGAGCGGCCGCTGAAGCCGAACATTTTTTCCCGGTTGATCCAGCCTTCCCGTTCCGGCAGCGTGGCCGGCAAATTTTGCGCCGACAAGGGGCGCACCAGCAAATCGTCGGCGCCCGATTCCGCGGCGACGATGGGCATGGTTTGCTTGCGCTGCGACATCGGCCGCTGGCCGACCACTTCGCCGGTAATGATGAAGTCGAAACCGTTTTCCGCCATCCATTGTTTGGCTTTGTTGACCATGAAGATCTTGCAGTCCAGGCAAGGATTCATGTTGGCGCCATAACCGTGCTTGGGGTTCAATAGCACCTGCTTGTATTCTTCGATCACATCGATGATGTGCAACTTAATGCCGAGTTGCTCGGCAACCCACAGGGAGTTGTTGCGCTTGGGTTTATCCGCATCCTGCTTGCGAATGGCGTGAGTGTGGCCTTCCACGCAGAAGCCGGTAAAAAAATTGATGCCTTCGACGTGTATGCCCTGATCCAGGATGGCCTGGGTGGCCAGCATGGAGTCCAGGCCGCCGGAAATCAGCGCCACGGCTTTTCGTTGTTGATTCATGACTGCACTACTACGGGTATTTTGAAAAACCCGCCATTATACGCGATAGCCGAGACACTGTTTCCGGCTTCACTTAAGCGGGTATTACTCTACACTTAAAGCCGATTTTAACGATTACCGTGGCAAGGCAATGGAATTTAAAGACTATTTGAAGGTATTGGTACAACACGACGGCTCGGATCTTTATTTGACCGTGGGGGCGCCGCCGGCGGCGAAATTTCACGGTGCCTTGAAACCCATAGAGAATGTCAAGCTGACGAATGAGCGCCTGAAGGAAATAGCCGACAGCATCATGGACGCCGACCAGCGCGCCGCCTTCGAGCATGTGCCGGAGATGAATCTGGCCATAGCCGAACCCGGCATAGGTCGTTTCCGGGTGAATATTTTCCGGCAGCGCAACAGCCACGCGCTGGTGATCCGCAATATCAAGGTCGACATCCCCAATGCCGACAGCCTGGGCCTGCCGCAAATCCTGAAAGACAAAATCATGGAAAAACGCGGGCTGATTTTATTTGTCGGTGGCACGGGTTCGGGAAAATCCACCTCCTTGGCGGCCTTGATCGATCATCGTAACAGCAACTCGTCCGGACATATCATCACTATCGAAGATCCCATTGAGTTCGTGCATCCGCATAAAAAATCCCTGGTCAATCAACGCGAAGTAGGGGTGGATACCTTGAGCTACGAAGACGCGTTGAAAAACACCCTGAGACAGGCGCCGGACGTGATCCTGATCGGCGAAATCCGCAGCCAGGAGACCATGGAACACGCGCTGGCCTTTGCCGAGACCGGCCACTTGTGCCTATCCACGCTACATGCCAATAACGCCAACCAAGCCTTGGACCGGATCATCAATTTTTTCCCGGAAGAGCGGCGCGGGCAATTATTACTGGATTTGTCGCTGAATTTGCAGGCCTTCGTTTCGCAACGTCTGGTGCCGACGGTGGACGGCAAGCGGGTGGCGGCGATAGAAATTTTGCTCGGCAGCAAGCTGGTCAGCGATTTGATACACAAGGGCGAGGTACACGCCATCAAGGAGGCCATGGAAAAATCCGAAAACATCGGCATGCAGACCTTCGACAGTCACTTGATGAAGTTGTACAAAAGCGGCGTGATTTCGCTGGAAGAGGCTTTGCGAAATTCGGATTCGCCCAACAATTTAAAATTGAAGATCAATCTCAGCGAAGGGCTGGGTTCGGCAACGGCGCCCAAGGCGGACAACGGCAAACGCATGCTGGACAGCCTGGCCCTGGAAGAAATCAGCAAAAACGAGGATGAGGGCGAAGAAGGGCATTAAGCGCGGACTCCCCGCCCCCGTTCGTGCCGGCGTTGGGAGCGATGATAGGCATTGCGGCATCGATAGGCTAGCGATAGCGTTTGGCCATTTCGCCAAGCGGGATGGCCTTGATTTTGTCCGCGTGCCCGGCACTGCCGAAGGCTTCATAACGCGACTGGCAAAGCGCCCGCATGGCGTCCCTGGCGGCTTGATAGGTTTTTCGGGCGTCCAATTCGGTTGCATTTTCAGGTTGCGCCAAAAAGCGGCGCATGGCGCCGGTCGAAGCCATGCGCAAATCGGTGTCTATATTGACCTTGCGGACACCGTATCGGATCCCCTCGACGATTTCGGCCAGCGGTACCCCATAGGTCTCCGGGATGGCGCCGCCGTATGCGTTGATGATTTCCAGCCACTCTGGCGGTATCGAACTGGAACCGTGCATCACGAAGTGCATATTCGGCAGGCGCTGTTGCAAGGCTTTTAGACGGTCGATCACCAAAACCTCGCCGGTGGGTGGCTTGCTGAATTTATAGGCGCCATGGCTGGTGCCGATGGCGACGGCCAGGGCATCGACGCCGGTCTGTTCGACAAACGCCACCGCTTCATCGGGATCGGTCAACAAACGCTGATGATCTTGTTCGCCGGCCAATGCGCCCAGGCAGCCTATTTCGCCTTCAACGGAAACTCCGCAAGCATGCGCCATCCGCACCACCGCGCGGGTGGCGTCGACGTTATATTCGAAAGAAGCCGGGGTTTTCATGTCCTCCAGCAGGGAGCCGTCCATCATCACCGAGCTAAAGCCGGCTTGAATCGCTTGCGCGCAAATTTCCGGCGAGGGTCCGTGATCGCGGTGCATGACCACCGGAATATGGGGGTATTGTTCGACGGCGGCCAGAATCAGATGGCGTAAAAAAATCTCGCCGGCGTAGCGATTGGCGCCGGCCGAACCTTGCATGATCACCGGGCTATCGCAGGCGTCCGCCGCCGCCATGATGGCTTGTACCTGTTCCATGTTGCTGATATTGAAAGCCGGAACGGCAAAACCGTGCTCCGCCGCATAATCCAAAACTTGTCGTAATGAAACCAAGGCCATTCGAGGCACTCCCGATATAAATGTTAGCGCCGTCATCCGCTTGATTGCCGGCATTGGGCGGGAAAAATGAATAGAGCCGGCTTGTATTTAAACGCGCCGAGCAATGGGCGCTTTCCGGGAAAGCGCATGGTAATGGCATTAGCTTGAAGTAGCCAGGGGAAAAATTATTCGAAAGCCGATGCCTAATTCATGTTCCTTCATTAAGCATGGGTTGCGGACGTTTGCAGGGAATTCCGCGGCTGGCATTCAGCCAACGGCTGACGGGACGCCCAACTCGACCGGATACGGTCGAGTTGGGTTTCGGGCCAGCCAATCAGTTGTCGAACCGATCCAATTCCATTACCTTGGCCCAGGCCTTGGCAAAGTCCAGCGCGAATTTTTCCTTGGCATCGTCGGACGCATAAACTTCCGCCACCGCCCGCAACTCGGAATGGGAACCGAAGATCAAATCCACCGGCGTCGCGGTCCATTTGACTTGGCCGCTTGCGCGGTCCTTGCCCTCATAGATGCCTTCGTTAGCCGACTTGCTCCATTGCGTGCCCATATCCAGCAAGTTGACGAAAAAGTCGTTGCTCAAGGTCCCCGGCCGGCTGGTGAACACGCCGTGTTGGGAATGGCCGGCGTTGGCATCCAGCGCCCGCATGCCACCCACCAGCACGGTCATTTCCGGTACGCTCAAGGTCAGGAAGTTGGCGCGTTCGACCAGCATTTCGGTCGGCGACAGGCTGTTATCCTGGCCGAAGTAATTGCGAAAGCCGTCGGCTTTCGGTTCCAGCACCGCCGCTGAATGCACGTCGGTTTGTTCTTGCGTCGCATCCATCCTGCCCGGTTTAAAAGGTACTTGCAGTTTGACGCCGGCCTTCTTAGCCGCTTCTTCCACCGCAGCGGAACCGCCCAGCACGATCACGTCGGCCAACGAGACTTTCTTGCCGCCTTTCAAGCCGCGGTTAAAGTCGGTCTGAATGGTTTCAAGGCGCGCCAGCACCTTAGCCAGTTCGGCCGGATCGTTGGCTTCCCAATCCTTCTGCGGCGCCAACCGAATCCGCGCGCCATTAGCGCCGCCGCGCATATCGGTGCCCCGGAAAGTGGCCGCCGAAGCCCAAGCGGTTCTGACCAATTCCGGTATCGTCAGATCGGTAGCCAGGATGGCCGATTTCAATTTGCCGACATCCTTGGCGTCAATCAGTTTGTGGTCGACTTTGGGAATCGGGTCTTGCCAGACAAAGTCTTCGGCCGGCACTTCGGCGCCGACGTAGCGCGCTTTCGGCCCCATGTCGCGGTGGGTCAGCTTGAACCAGGCCCTGGCGAAGGCGGCTTCGAATTCCTTGGGGTTATCCAGAAAACGCTTGGAGATTTTTTGGTAATCCGGATCCATTTTCAAGGCCAGATCGGTGGTGAACATGATGGGCGGATGGCGTTTAGTCGAATCGTGGGCGTCGGGTACGAAGTTTTCGCCCTTGTTGTCCTTGGGAATCCATTGCGTCGCGCCGGCCGGGCTCTTGCTTTGCTGCCAGTCGAAGGTGTACAGCCAGGTCAGGTAATCGTGGGTCCAGCGAGTCGGGTTGGTCGACCAAGCGCCTTCCAGGCCGCTGCTGACCGTGTCGGCGCCGTGGCCGGCACCGCATTGGTTGGCCCAGCCCAAACCTTGCTCCTCGATACCGGCGGCGGCCGGTTCCCTGCCGACGCATTCGTCGGGTTTATGCGCGCCGTGGGCCTTGCCGAAGGTATGGCCGCCGGCGATCAATGCCACGGTTTCTTCGTCGTTCATCGCCATGCGGCCGAAGGCTTCGCGGATGTGTTTGGCTGCCGCCAACGGGTCGGGATTACCGCCGGGGCCTTCCGGATTGACGTAGATCAGGCCCATTTGCGTGGCCCCCAAGGGCTTGGCCAGTTCGCCTTTATCGTTGTGGCGCTGGTCGGCCAGAAATTGCTTTTCCGAACCCCAGTTGACGAGTTCGGCTTCCCAGTCGTCGGCTCGGCCGCCGGCGAAGCCCAGGGTTTTGAAACCCATCTCTTCCAACGCCACGTTGCCGGCCAATACCATCAGGTCGGCCCAGGACAATTTGGCACCGTATTTTTGCTTGACCGGCCACAGCAAGCGGCGGGCTTTATCCAGATTGACGTTATCCGGCCAACTGTTCAGCGGTTCGAAGCGTTGCTGACCGCCGGAGGCGCCGCCGCGGCCGTCGAAGATGCGATACACGCCGGCGCTATGCCAGGCCATGCGGATGAAGAACGGGCCGTAGTTGCCGTAATCCGCCGGCCACCAGGGTTGGGAGGTATGCAGCACGCCGGCGATGTCTTTTTTTACCGCTTTCAGATCCAGGGTCTTGAATTGTTCGGCGTAATTGAAGGTCTTGCCCAGCGGATTGGATTCGGCCGCATTCTGGCGCAACGGCTTTAAATCCAATTGTTCCGGCCACCAAAAGCTGTTGGTCGTGGGTTGCATATCGGCAAAGGCCGGTGGGGTATGCAATGCCGAGCAAATGGCTACCGCTAACGCGGAAGCCAGGAATAGTTGTTTGGTTTTCATGGTGCACCTCTATTTCAGATTGTGGGTGAATGCTAAAAATAGCGACGATGTCGTTGCAGATAAATGAAGCGGTCAATACGGCTTCGCTGATTGGATACGCATAATTTGTATTTTTAATAGGCGAAGCAGCGAAATAAAAGCCCGTAAATTGATCGTTTCGGCGGGTGTATTCAACCTGATTATGCCTCTCGTTTGAAATTCATTTCATCGATAGGCCCATTTTTCAAATCAATGGGCGGCGCTTGCAAGATGGTATGATTGGAAAAGTCCTATTTCGGCCAAATAACTCATGTTAAGGGATTAAGCAGCTATGAACCTGCGCGATTTAAGCTATCTGGTGGCGGTAGCTGAATTAAAAAACTTCAGTCAGGCCGCCGAGCAATGCTCGATCGGCCAACCGACCTTGAGCACGCAAATCAAAAAGCTCGAGGAGTATTTGGGCGTGGAATTGTTCGTGCGCGAGAAAAACAGCGTGGAAGTGACCGATACCTGTCAGGAAATTTTGCCGATTGCGAAAAGAATTCTGGCGGACGTTCAGGGCATCAGGCAAATCGCCGTCCATGCCAGCGACAGGCATCGCAACATGCTGTCGCTGGGGGCGTTTCCTTCGCTGGCCAGTTATGTGCTGCCGGAGTATGTCTTCCGCATTAAGCAGCACTACCCGGAGCTTAAATTACAATTGGTCGAGGAAAAAACCCATGCGCTGATTGCCTTGCTGCTGGGCAAAAAACTGGATGCGGCCATGCTGGCCCTGCCGGTCGAGCATGAGCAACTGACATGCCGGACGCTGTTCGAAGACCCTTTTACCTTGGCCGTGTGTGCCGACCACCCGCTGGCCAATCTGGAGGAAGTCGACCTGAACATGGCGGCCAGGGAGCATCTGTTGTTACTCGATGAGGGGCACTGCCTGCGCGATCAGGCCTTGAAGTTGTGCGACCCATCCCGATTCGTGGAACACGATTTTCGGGCTTCCAGCCTGGAAACCTTGCGTTTCATGGTCAAGAACGGCGTCGGGGTCACCTTGATGCCGTCCGTTGCCGTTCAGGCCGAGGATAGCGACATTCGCTACATCAATATCAGCCAGCGGCCTAGCCGGACTATTGCTTTGGTTTGGCTGCGGTCCCATCCTCGTGGCGCGATTCTCGAGACATTGGCCAAGTTGTTGGCATATAAACCCTTGCCGTGAGTTTTGCTGTTCAAGGTCGGCGGATAAAACTGCCGTAAAGACCGCGCCGCAACGGTTGCGGAAGCTTGAATTGTCCCGCCCGTCTTGGTTGAGCGATAGCGCCACCGGCGCATGGTGGGCCACTATAGATCGCTTGCATCGAGTATTTTGTAAACCGCATAGGCCGGTTGTTGATAGGGGTGAGCGGCCAGCAAGGCGCTAATGGCGGCTTTTATTTGCGCGTCGGCACAAATCATTTCCACTTTATATTCCGCCAGCCGTTCCAGTTTGCCTATCTGCCCCAAAAAGGGCCGGCTGTCCGCCAGCGGGCGGAACTGGCCTTGGCCCAAGGTTTGCCAGGCGCATTGGTCGTAATCGTTAAAACGCCCGGCTCCAGCCTCGAACAAGGCATTTTTTACCTGATCCAGATGGCTGGCGGGAACATAAAAAGTTAGTTGATACATGCCGGTATTTTAACCGGCGCCGGCCAGCAGAAATACACCCCATAACACTACCACCACGGTCAGGTCTTCCAGCCGATTGATGGTGAATTGCCGGTATAGCCGGCTGCGCATGGCGTTTTGATTGGCTTTTTGATCTTTCATATGCACGGACTGACTCATCATGACGGTTACTCCCGAGGGTTTGTTGCTTAGGCACGAATTAGGCATTCAGACGGGCTTGTGTGCCGGGAAGCGGCGGCCTGTCAAAATGTTTTTCTTTTGTTTTCTAAAGCATATATGAAAACAAAAAAAGAACAAGTGTGCGGGTGTAAATTTATCTGCCGGGCTGGAAAATGTCGGAAATACAGGTAAAGCCGGGTCGAGTTTTTACGGACATAAAACCAAGCCCAACTTGGGCTGAATGCCGGATGGAACGGGATAATGGTCGAGTTTTTAGCGCGGGAATACGGCGGATTTAGGTTGCCGATAGCTGTACCCGGGGCAAGCGGTTGACGCTAAAACGGCCCGTTAATGATAGGCGCGCTTAATCGAAGGAGCGAAAAAAAGGGCCTGATCGGCCCTTTGGAATAAGGTACAAAGCTTTGTAATTTATGACGATTTGAAACAAATCTTTTATGCGCCGACCAGCGTTTCGCCGGTTGATCTGTTTTTGCGCAGCAGCGTAAACAGGCCGAATGCGGAACCGATCAACCAGCCGGCTCCCGGCACGGGTACGGTGGTGATGGCGCTGGCACTGAGGGGGCCGCTGGTGGGAATCAACGCTCCGCTGCCGAAGCCAAGGGCGCTGGCGATGCCTGCTGCGGACAGATACACGCTCTCGTAGGTTCCGAACAAGGTGCCGAAGCCGCTAAGTTGGTTGGTTGCAAAGCCGAGGTTATCGCCGTCATAGGCGAAATTTTCCAGTTTTGCGGTCAACAAGTCGCCGCTTATGTAAACGCCGGGAAGACTGGCGAACGGATAGGGTATCGAACCGAAAATCGACAATGTGCCGGACTTGAAGGTGCCGTTGCCGGAAAACAGTGCCGTCAAAAAGAATTCGCCGGGATTGGATGCGGTAGAGGTAACACTGGAGGACCCCAGGTTAAAGGTTATCGGCGAGCCGGCGTTGGTGGCGGCAAACAGGTAATTGTCATTGCCGAGACTAAACAGATTGATTTCCGCGGAATTGGTAAAGTTGGGCGTTCCCGATTCCGGTATACCGGGTAAGCTGAGCTGTGAAGCATTGCTTAATGGTGCATATGCAAGCAGCATCACCATTAAACAAGTCACAATATTTTTGAATCTAATCATGATTATCACCTTAAAAAAAATAGAATTGGATGCTCTCCCCCGACCCAAGTATATGCAAACGGAGTATTGCTGCTAAGAAAAATGTGACTTTAATCTAATTTTAATATGAGTCCAGGTTAAGCGGACTTTTTGCCAATTTACTGTTATTTAATGTTTTTAACGGCTTATGGGCTTGGTATGAGTGCATGCATTAACTGTGGTGAGCATATTAACGATTAAAGTGGTCTGCAGATCGCTAGTCCGCGCCACATAAGCGTTAGGCTTTGCGCAAGGCCGGGATGCGAAAATCGCAAAACGACTCCGGCCGGGCCTTTAAAAAAATGCTTACGTTTGGCGGTAACAAACCCCGCACCGTCCGTGTTTTGACAAGCATGCCATCAATCGCGGCGAAAATTTATTAAGCTTGCATGTCCGCCAAAATCTTATCGCGCGCCAGTTGTCCGGAAAGCGTCACCATCGGCATGCCGCCGCCGGGGTTCACGCTGCCACCGACGAAATAAAGGTTCCGTAATTCCCCGCTACGTTGCGGAGCCTTGAAACCCAGGTTTTTCCAGCGATCAGCCACCACGCCGTAAATGGAGCCGAGATTGGAATAATACTTGGCCTGAATATCCAGCGGGGTCCAATACTCTTCGGTAACGATGTGCTTGCGTAAATCCGTCAAACCCATGCGTTCCAGCTTCAGCAGCACCCGTTCCCGCAAGGCCCAATAATCGTCGGCGGTCAAAGGCTTTGCCGGATCGATATGCGGAATATGCGGTAGGATTTTGATGATCTCGTGGCCCGCCGGTGCCTGACTCGGGTCGGTTTTACAGGGCGCAACCAGGTAGATGGTCGGGTCGTCGGACAGACAGTGGCTTTTGAACACCGCATCGAAATGCTCGCGCGGGTGATCAGAATAAAAGAAGTTGTGGTGGGCCAGTTGCGGGTAAATTGTGTCAATGCCCAGATGCAACACCAAGCCGGAACAACTGGGTTCGAAGCGCTGCATTTTCTTCAGCGCGGCGGCCGGGCTATGCAGCAGTTTTTGCATGGCCGGAATCACCTCCATGTTGGATACCACGATGTCGGCCGCCAGCACCTCGCCATGTTGCAAGGCCACTCCGCTGGCGCGGGCGCCGTCGTGTTGAATTTCCAGCACTTCACTGTTCAAGCGGATGTTGACGCCCAGTTCCAGTGCCAGTTTCTCCATGGCCTGCGCCAGACCGTACATGCCGCCCTTGACATACCACAGGCCGTATTCATATTGGATGTAGGGCATCAGATTCATCAGGGCCGGTGCATCGTAAGGCGAGGAGCCGACGTATTTGATGAAGTAATTCAGAATGTCGACCAGTTTGGGATTGGATATAAACCGGCGTACGCCCTGATCCATGTTGCGGAATACATCGAAATTCAGGCTGCGCAGCGGGCCGTAAAATTTCAGCAATTCCCCGAAGCTATCCAGACCCTTGGCGAAATAGCCGGCTTCGGTTTCCTTGCCGAGCTTGCGCGAATAAGCCATGAAACGTTCGAATTCGGCGGCGGTATCGGGGCCCAATTTGTTCAATTCGCGGCGCTGCGCGTCTGCATCCGCGCATAAATCGATAGTGGTGCCGTCCTCAAAAAAATTGCGCCAGTGCGGTTCGACTTTTTCGATGCCAACATAGTCAGCCATGTTTTTGCCGACTCGGCTAAACAGCGCTTCGAAGATGTGCGGCATGGTCAAAATTGACGGCCCCAAATCGAAGGTGAAACCGTCTTTGCTCATGATGTTGAGTTTGCCGCCAACCTTGTCGTTTTTTTCCACCAATTCGACGCTAAAACCCTCGGATGCCAAGGAAATGGCGGCGGACAGGCCTCCCAAGCCGGCGCCAATCACCACGACATTTTTGTTGTTGATTTGTTGCATCAGTAATCCCGTTGCCATGACAGCCATAATTTTAAATTTTGCCAGCGCTGGGTTAAATCGAACGCCGAGTATTCCTTGAAGGCTTCCAGCGCTGGCCAGTTGCGTTTGATGCGTTGCGGCAGCGAGCCGGAGCCGTAGACAAAATCGATGTAGCCCTTGAAGTGTTGATAGCGCAGCTCGGAATACGGGAACCAGTTGGGTTCGCGGGGCAAATGGCTGCGGCTGGTAAGGCCGGACACCGGATAAGTAAACTGTCGCAGGCCTTCGGCGCCGTGATAGCGGCCGAAACCGCTTTTTTTTGCGCCGCCGAAGGGCAGGCCGGGATGACCGATATTTTTCAACACGTCGTTAATCACCCAGTTACCGGTATGCAATTGGCCGGCGATGCGTTCGGCCTTGCCGATGTCCTTGCTCCAGACGCTGGCATTCAAGCCGAACTCGCTGTCATTGGCCAGTTGCAGGGCTGCGGCTTCATCTTGAAAAGCCATCAGCGGCAACAGCGGGCCGAAGGTTTCCTCGCGCATCAGCCGCATGCCGTGGTGTACATTCCACAGCAGCACGGGTTTGACATAATTGCCTTGCCGTTCCAGCGGGCCGGATGCTTGCGCGCCTTGGGCGATGGCATCGACGTAATGCGCTTTTACGATATCGAACTGCCGTTCGCTGGTCATGGCGCCCAAATCGCCTTGCGGGCCGTGGCCGACATTGATATCGGCCAGGCCTGTCCGTAAAAGCTGTAAAAATTCCGCATGGCAGGCTTGCTGCACGTATAAGCGTTCCACCGAAACGCAAGCCTGGCCACTATTGCAGAAGGCGCCATACAAGGCCGCGGCGCAAGCGCGTGGCAGATCGGCATCGGCGAATACCAGCATCGGGTCCTTGCCGCCCAGTTCCAGTAGTACCGGGATGGGGTGTTGCGCGGCGCGTTGCATGACCGCCCGGCCGCTGTTCAGGCCGCCGGTGAAAAATACCAAGTCCGGGCCGGCATCCAGCAGTTGTTCGCCGGCGCCGGCATCGCCGATTATCCATTGCACCAAACCATCGGGCAATTCCAGTTTTTGGCACAAATCCATGATTAAGCGGCCGATCGGCAAACTGAATTCGGAGGTTTTCAGCAGCACCGCGTTGCCGGCAAACAAGGCCGTCAACAAGGGCGCCAGACTAAGTTGAAACGGGTAATTCCAGGGGGAAATGACCGCCACCACCCCATAAGGGCGGCGCTCGATGCCGGCCGTGGCGCCCGGAAACGCGAACGGCGAAGTCGCTATGCTTTGCGGGCGCAAAATCGCGGCGGCATGTTTTTGATAATAGCGGGTTAAATCCAGAATGGGGTAAATCTCGCCCAGCAGGGCTTCGGTGCGGACTTTGCCGGTGGTTTGTACGATGCGGTCGCATAGATGGTCCAAATCCGCCAGCAGCAAGGGCAGCAGTCGCCCCAAAATTTTGCAACGGGTTTTGATCGGCACTTGGCGCCAAATATCGGCGGCATTGCGCGCGGCTAGCAACTGCCGTTGAATGTCTGTTCCGGAGCTGGGCGTATATTCGCCCAGCAGTTTGCCGTCTAGCGGCGAAATCGCCTGCAACATCGCCATGCTCACGCTTTTTTCAGCCAAGTACTGTGTTGAATGTCCTTGAATGCCACCCGGTGTTTTCTGGAAATCAGGTTGGAGGAAATCCGCGCCGATTCGTAAATGGTGGGCAGGCCGCTGCCGGGATGGGTGCCGCCACCAACCAGATAGCAATTGTCCAGTTCCTCGAAGCGGTTATGCGGTCGCCAGTACAGCATCTGGCTGAATTTGTGCGACAGGCTGAAGGTGGCGCCCTTGTATACGTGCTCGTCGGTTTCCCAGTTTTGCGGGGTAATGATTTTTTCGCATTCGATATGCGCGCGAATGTCGCTCAAGCCGAGCCGAGCGCCCAGCGTGTCCAGCACCTGCTCGCGAACGTTTTGGCAGTGCGCCGGCCAGTCCAGGCCGCTGTCATTGTTGGGCATGGGCACCAAGACATACAAAGCCGATTTGCCGGCCGGCGCCAGACTGGCATCGCTGACGGAAGCATTTTGCACATAAAACGAAAAATCTTCCGTCAGGGTTTTATTCCGAAAGATGTTGCGTATATTGCTGGTGTAATCCTTGGCGAAGACGATGGTGTGGTGCGGCAGGTCGTATTGTTTGTCCAATCCCAGATACAGCATGAAAGTGGAGCAGGAATACTCGCGCTTTTCCATGGCCTCGTGGCCGTATTTGCGCAGCTCTCCCGGCGCAACCAACCGGGTCATGGCATGGGCAAAGTCGGCGTTGACGATCACTTCATCGCCGCGCACTGTCGCGCCGGTTTGCAACTTGACGCCCTTGGTCGCGCCGTTTTCGATCAACAAGGATTGCACCGGGCTGTCGGTATGGATTTCGCCGCCATTTTCCAGAATCACGGCGGCCATGGCCTGGGCGATACGGTTCAAGCCGCCGGCTACATGGTAGATGCCGTAGTCGTGTTCCAGATAAGGCAGCATGGTGAACAGGGCCGGGCAATCCCACGGCGACATGCCCAAATACTTGGATTGGAAACAAAACGCCAGGCGCATTTTTTCCTGATTGAAATATTGCCCCAGATTGTTGAAGACGCTTTTCGGGAAGGCCAGCCAGGGCAGGGCCTTGAGCAAATCCCAGGAGAAAAAAGAAGCCAGCGAAGAATAATCCCGGGTTATACAGGGATACAGCGCATTGAAGCGGTTACGCTCGTTTTCGATAAAGCGCCCGTAGCCGTCGGCGCCTTCGTCGAATACCCGCAGCAACTCGGCGCGCATGTTGTCGCGGTCGGAAAACACATTCAGTTCCCGGTCGTCGTACACCAACCGGTACATGGGGTTCAAGGGCAGAAATTGCAGATAATCCTCGCTGCGGCGCTCGCACAAGGCGAACATTTCATCCAGCACGCCTTTCATCAACAAAAAGGTAGGCCCGGTATCGAAGGTAAAGCCGTTCATGCGTATGGCGCGATTACGGCCGCCGACTTCGCTGTTTTTGTCGTAAATCGAGACTTTGAAACCGCGCTGGCTCAGCAGCATGCCGGCGCATAGGCCGCCGGGGCCGGCGCCGACGATGATAATGTGTTTGGATTGAGGCATGGGAGATTAAACGATCCGTCCGGGTGCTTAAACGTTGAAATTGGCAGCTAATGTAACAGTTAAATGACCAAAAGCCGATCATCGCGGCGAAGCGGGCGCAAAACGCGTGGTCATGGCCGGTTTCCGGGCCGATGGCTTGCGCATAGTGTGCCGTGCAAACGCAAAAATGCCAGTCTAGCGGCGAGGACTGGTTTAATCATGAATTTGATGTGAAGATTGCGCTTTTACTTGGCTATTTGCATGAATTGATGTCCGCAATTTCTCTCCACGGTCACAGCACCAACCTGATCGGCATTGCCACCGAATGCATGGCCAGCCCGCTTTTCAATGACAATCCGCAAGCCCTGCATATCGCCGGTACCCGCGAAGCGGCGGCGGGCTTGTTTGACAAACTGGCTCAACAGCAGGATTTGGCGACTTGCGGGCGGGTATTTCAGGATTACATGTGCGTGGTATTCGGTTTTGAAACGGAGCAGCGCCTGGGCGTGGATAAACAAGGCCGGCGGCGCTTTCGGAACAGCTATTTGCGTCTGATACAGGATTGGGGCTTGGATTCCAACAATGCCCAGGGCGCGGTTTTTAAAGGTTGGGTGGAAAGCCGTTTCGGTTTGTTCCCGAGTTTTCACAAACAGCCGCTGATCGGTTTTATGGATAAGGATTGGTTGGTTTATATCGAGGAAAAGATGAACAGCCGCTACCATAACAACTGTATTTATATGCAGTTGGATTTGCTGTACGAATATTGCCAATGGGTGATAGAACGCTTTCAGATACCGGCCGATCGCCATATCACCCTGTATCGCGGCGTCGATACCCTGGATGAGCACGGCGTGGTGGGGGCGGATAAAACTCAAAAAGTCGTGCGTTTCAACAGTCTGGTGTCGTTTACCGATAGGCGTGGCATTGCCGGCGAATTTGGCGCATATATACTGGAGGTGCAAGTGCCGGTAGTGAAGCTGATCTTTTTCAACGAATTACTGCCGCATCATGCCTTGCACGGCGAAGCCGAATATTTGGCGATAGGCGGGGATTATCGGGTCAAGGTACAGCGTTAAACGGGGATATATGATGGAGCGGCAGTTATTGGATAGGGCGCTGGGCGCTTATTTGGGCTTTGCCTGCGGCGACGCGCTGGGGGCGACGGTGGAGTTTATGACGCCCCGACAGATTCAAAAGCGCCACGGCGTGCACAGCGAAATCACGGGCGGCGGCTGGCTGGGTTTGGCGGCCGGGCAGGTCACCGACGATACCCAGATGTCGCTGGCGCTTGGGGACGCGATTCTTCGGCGGCGGGGTTGGACGTTGAGTGTCGTCGCCGATAATTTCGTCGCCTGGCTGGAAAGCGAGCCGCCGGACATAGGCAACACCTGCCGACGCGGTATTTTGCGCTACCGCGACAGCGGTGTTTTGCGGGGCGAGCCGCGCGACGACGAGGCCGGTAACGGTGCCTGCATGCGCAATCTGCCGGTGGTGCTGGCAACCTTGCGCAGGTCGGAGGATTTCCCTGCCTGGAGCTTGCAGCAAGCGCATATTACCCATAATCACCCGTTATCCGACGCCGCCACGCTGGCGCTGGGCCGGTTGACCGGCCGGCTGATAAAAGGCGAGGCCTTGGCGGACTGCAAAACGGAAATCGATAGCCTGATAGGCCAATTCGGCGAATTCGCCTATCAGCCCTATCCGGGCAAGGCCAGTGCTTATATCGTCGACACAGTGCAAACGGTGCTGCACCATTTTTTTAATACCGAGGGTTTCGAAGCCTGTGTTGTCGCCACCGTCAATCAAGGCGGCGATGCCGACACCACCGGAGCCTTGGCCGGCATGCTGGCCGGTGCTTTGCATGGCTTGGGGCAAATTCCCCCGCGTTGGCTGGCGCGACTGGATTCGGCTGTCTCGGAGCAGATCAGGCGGCAAACACTGGAACTGCTGGAAGTTGGTTTTGCGCTCGATTAGCCCTTGGTGACGCGGCGGGTCTAGGTTTGCAATGTAAGCGGGGATTGCGACAGCAATTGCGCTTCAAACTCGTCGATGGGCAAGGGCTTGCCGAAAAAGTAACCCTGGTAGGCCATGCAGCCGTTTTGTTTCAAAAATTGAAACTGTTGTTCGGTTTCAACCCCTTCTGCGATAACATTCAGCTGAAAATTCAAGGCAATGTCGATGATGTTTTTCACCATCATCGCGTCGTTGGCGTCGGTCGCGATATCCCGTACAAAGCTTTGGTCGATTTTGACTTGATCGATAGGCAGCCGTTTCAGGTAAGACAAGGATGAGTAACCCGTGCCGAAATCGTCCAGGGACAAGCGGACGCCCAGTGCCCGCAAGGCGAGCATTTTGTTCACCACATCGTCGATATCGTGCAAAATCACGCTTTCGGTTAGTTCCAGCTTCAGGCTTTCGGGGACGATGGCGTGCGTCCGCACGATGTTCGCTATCGACTCGACAAAGTCCGGCATCATGAATTGGTGGGCGCTGACATTGATGGCCAGTATCAGGTTGCGGGTGCGCTCGCTGTTGCGCCATGCCTCCAGTTGCCGGCAGGCGGTTTCGACTACCCAAAGGCCTATGTCCAGTATCAAGCCGGTTTCCTCGGCGATCGGGATGAATTGGGCCGGCGAAATCATGCCCCGCTCCGGGTGGGTCCAGCGCAGCAAGGCCTCCGCGCCGAAAGGCCGGTCCCGGTTATCGTATTGAATTTGATAATACAGTTGCAGTTGCCGTTGGGCTAATGCCTTGCGTAAATCCGACTCCATGGCGGCGCGCCATTCCACGGTATGCTGTAAAGCCGGGTCGAAGAAATGCACCCGGTTGCGGCCGCTGTTTTTGGCGTGATACATGGCAATGTCGGCTTGTTTGATCACGTCGTCAGCCGCCAGCGCGTGGCCCTGGAATAAACACACGCCTATGCTGGGCGAGCTGATATGAATATGCGGTTGAAAGTGGAACGGCAGGGTCAGGCAGGCGCGGATTTTTTCCGCAATCAGGCTGACGCGTTGGGAGGCTTCCTCGGCCGCATCGCCGATATTTTCGAACAGCACCACGAATTCGTCGCCGCCGAACCGCGCCACGGTATCCACTTCGCGGATGCTGGTTTTGATGCGTTCGGCTACTTCGATCAGCATTAAGTCGCCGATGTTATGTCCCAGGGTATCGTTGAGGGATTTGAATTTGTCCATGTCCAGGAACAGCAGGGCACCGTATTGCCTGCTGCGTTCGGATGCCAGCAGGGCCAGATGCAAACGGTCGAGCAGCAGGCGGCGATTGGGCAATTTGGTCAGGGGGTCGTAAAACGCCAGATGACGGATTTCCTCTTCCGCCTGTTTGCGTTCGGTGATGTCGGTAAAGATGGCCACGTACTCGGTGGGTTGGTTGCGGATGTCCTTCAAGGCGGTAATGGTCAGCCATTTCGGGTAGATTTGGCCGTTCTTGCGTCTGTCCCAGATCTCGCCTTCCCAGGTTCCCGCGGTGAGCAATTGTGCCCACATGGCCTGATAGAAGCTCTTATCGTGGCGCCCGGAACTCAAAATGCGCGGATTCCGGCCTATCACTTCGGCGGCGGAAAAACCGGTAATGTGCTCGAAAGCCTGGTTGACCCGCAGAATATTAGCCATTGCATCGGTAATCATGATGGCTTCGTGGGTTTCGAAAGTGGCGGCGGCAATGCGCAACTCATCCTCGGCTTTTTTGCGGTCGCTGATATCGGACCAGTAGCCGACCAGTTCCAAGGGCTTGCCTTCGCTGTCCCGAATCAGCACCAGTTCGTCATGCATCCAGCGGTATTCGCCGTCTTTATGCAAAAAACGGTACTCCTGTTTATGCGGGCCGCCGTGAAAGGCTTGCGGCAGTTCCGCCAACACCCGGGCGCGATCTTCCGGATGAATGCGGTTAAGCCAGAAACCGCTTTCGCCGATAAAATCCTCCGGCCGATAACCCAATTGAGCAATGATATTCTCGCTGATAAAGGTGGTGTCGAAACTGCCCGAGGCCCGGCGGGCATAAATGATGGCGGGTGTGGATTCAAGCAGAAATTGCAGCCGGGATTGCAGCGCTTTTAAGGTTTCTTCCGCCTGTTTGCGCTCGCTGATATCGTGTGCCAATGCGCAATTGAACTCCTTGCCGTCGTACTCGAAGTAGTTGGCGACTATTTCGACCGGGATTATCGTGCCGTCGCTACGCTTGTGAGCGGATTCGAAACGCAGGCTCTTGTTGAGTTTCAACTCCCGCCAATGCTCCGGCCACCGCTCCATCGGGTAATAGGGGTCGAGGTCGGCAATGGTCAGCTGGCATAATTCCTGGTGGCTGTAGCCGAGTTTTTGGCAAGCGGTTTTATTGGCGTCCAGGATGCGGGCATTTCGGTCCAGCCAAAACAATTCCTCCCCCGCATGATCCAGACTGAACTGGCGAAAACTCAGGGACTGTTCCATGCGTTTGCGTTCGGTGATGTCCAGATGCGTGCCTATCATGCGCAAGGGCCTGCCGTTGTCGTCGCGGGCAACCACCACGCCGCGGGTCAAGATCCAGCGCCAGCCGCCGTCCTTATGCAGCAATCTATGTTCCTCGGCATAGGATGGGGAGGCACCTTCCAGGTAGGCCCGTACCGCCGCCAGAATGTCGGTCTTGTCGTCCGGATGTATGCGGCTTTCCCATTCGATGAAGCTGTCCTGAATTTCGTCTTCAGCGAAGCCGAGCATTTCCTTCCAACGTCTGGAAAAAAACACCCGGTTTTCGGCCATATTCCAATCCCAGACTCCGTCGCCCAATCCCTCCAGGGCAGTATGCCAACGGTATTCGCTATCCTTCAGCAATTGTTCCCGATGGCGGATTTCGCGGGTCAAGTCGTCGGCCATGCGGGTGGCGGTAATCTGGCTGAAAATCCTGGCCCGCATCAGGTTAAACAGCAGGCCGCTAAGCGCGATGCCGCCCAGCAGTATGGCCCATGCCGGTGCATGACTGATATGAAATGGGCCGCCGAACCGGTCGAATACCAACAGCCACGGCCGGCCGTTGAAATTGATCAGGCGGCGCTGTTGCAACCATGTCGCGTCCTCCGCGGCCGTTTGCTGGCTGGCGAACAACAGCGTGTCCGGCGAGTCCACGCCGCCGTCATGGATACGCAGGCCGATAACTTGATCCCCGCGTTGCCGCCAGTCGCCCAGGATGCCGGACATCAGATCGTTCATGCGGTAGGGACTGTATACCCAGCCAACCAGGGCTTGGCGGCGTTGCGCCACATTGTTGCGCGGCAGGTCTTGGCTATAAACCGGCACATACATCAAGGTGCCCGGCTGGACTTCCTTGTCCGTCTCCTGTATCAGTCTGACCTTGCCCGACAAAGCGGCTTGGCCGCTATCGCGAGCCTGTTCCATCGCGCTTCGTCTTACCGGCTCGGAAAACATGTCGTAACCGAAGGCGCGCAAATTGCGGTCGCGGAATGGCTCCAGATAAACGATGGCGCTATAGAATGCGCGCTCGCCGGCGGGATGGACCCGGTATTCCGGGAAACCTTCGCCGCGAACGCGGGCAATATGGCCAGCCAGGCGCTCCGGTGCTATCGCCTCGGCAAAACCAATGCCTTGTACGCCCGGAATACTGTCCTGGGCGCGCAGGGCTTCGGTGAAAATTTTCCAGTCCTGGCGAGTCACCAAGGTGGATGCATCGAACAAGGCGGCGCCGCTACGCAGCGTCATGGCATAGGCGCCCAGCCGCTCGCGAATTTTTAAGGTTACGTGATCGCAGGCAAAGGCAAACTGGCGCAGGACGTCGGCGTCGATCGCCTGTTTTGCCCACCAGCTACCGTAAACGGTGGTCAGCAATCCGAGGCTCAGCAGCGTCCAAGCGAGTAGCAATTGCCTGGTAATTTTGTTCATATACGCTGGGCCATGGCTCAACCTCGTGTAAGATTTAGCTTACAAATATACCAAGTTCGCCAGCGCTTGCCATACTAAAAGTGCGTGAATTTGAAGTCGATTTCGATTTGTTCGGTAAAATTGCGCCGCGCATGCGATTCCCGCCTGTTGATGCCGGTGATTTGAATGCGCAAATCAAATTCCATTCCAAAAAAGCCTGCTTATCGACGATAATAGCCGGCTTTGTAAACCGTCTTGAGCGTACCCCGCCAGTCATGAAACTGGAGAAAATCAAACTTTCGGGTTTTAAATCCTTTGTCGATCCCACCAGCATACCGATTAGCGGCAATTTGACCGCCATCGTCGGGCCGAACGGTTGCGGCAAATCCAACATCATCGACGCGGTACGCTGGGTGATGGGGGAAAGTTCCGCCAAGCATCTGCGCGGCGGCAACATGGCCGACGTGATTTTCAACGGCTCGTCGGGACGCAAGCCGGTCGGCATGGCTTCGGTGGAGTTGGTATTCGACAACAGCGAGGGCAAGGCCGGCGGCGAATATGCCAAATACGCCAGTATCTCCATCAAGCGCCAGGTCAGCCGCGACGGTCAATCCCTGTTTATGTTGAACGGTTCCAAATGTCGGCGCAAGGACATTACCGACCTGTTTTTGGGTACCGGTTTGGGTTCGCGCAGTTACGCCATCATCGAACAGGGCACCATATCCCGCATGGTGGAAGCCAAACCCGAAGACTTGCGGGTGCATATCGAGGAAGCCGCCGGCATTTCCAAATATAAAGAGCGCCGTTCGGAGACCGAGACCCGCATGCGGCATACCCGCGAGAATCTGGAACGCTTGGAGGATTTGCGCGACGAAGTGGAAAAGCAGATTAAAAATCTGGCCAAGCAGGCGGAAAAGGCCGAGAAATATACCGAACTGAAAAAACAGGAACGCCAGTACAAACAAGAATTGCTGGCCATGCGCTGGCAAAACTTTCAGCAACATGCCCAGCAGCTGGAAGACAAGCTGCAAGGCATCGCCGCCGAGCACAACCGTTTGTTTGTGTTGTTGCGCGATACCGAAAAAACCATGGAGTTGAAGCGCGGCGAGCAAAAAGCCCAGCAGAAGCAGTTGGACGGCACCCAGGCGGAATATTACGCCGTGGTCGGCGAAATCGGCCGGCTGGAGCAGGCCATCAAGCATAGCGAAAAGAGTCATGAAGAAACCCTGCTCGAAATCGAACGCCTGCAACAGCAGGCGGAGCGGGCGCAAGGCGAATGCGAACAGGATAGGTTGCAGTTGGAAGAAATCCGCCAGACCTTGATGGAAGCGGAAGAAACGCTGATTGTCGCCAAGGAACGCGAGGAAGAACTGTTGGGTATACAGCAGGACGCGCAGGCCAGAAAACAACAGTGGCAACGGCAATGGGAGGCTTTCTTGGCCGAAAACGCCGCTTATAGGGAGCAGGCCGAGGTGCAGCGCACCAAGTTGATTCAACTGGAAAACCAAAGTCGCCAGTTACAGGCCCGCCTGGATAAATTGCAAGGCGAACGGGAAGGCTTGGCCGATGCCCAGTTGCAATTCGAACTGGAAAGCCTGGAAAGCGGTATCGAGCTGATCGAAACCGAACGCGCCCTGCTGCAGCAGCAGTTAGAGGATGTATTGCAACGGATTGCCGGCTTGCGTCCGGAGATCAAAGAGTTGCACGAGCGTTTGCATGAGCGCCGCGCCCAATTGCAAAAAGTGAACGGTAAGATCAGTTCGCTGGAATTATTGCAACAGCACGCCATGGGCAAGGATAAAAAAGAGCTGGCGGCGTGGTTGGAGCAGGTCGGTTTGGAACGGCAACCGCGATTGGCCGAATTTCTGGAGGCGGAAGAGGGTTGGGAAACCGCCGTCGAGACCGTATTGGGTAGCTACCTGGAAGCGATATGCGTCGACAATGCCGACAGTATCCTTGCGGAGCTACAGGAACTCAGCAAGCAATCGTTGATTGTATTCGAAACGCATCCCGCGGATACAGACGTCTCGGCGGCGGCTGCCGGCTTGGCCGGAAAACTGCGCGGCCGTTGGGATTTGTCCAGTCTGTTGAGCGGAATTTATTGCGCCGATACGCTGGCGCAAGCCAGACAAATGGAGTTGCGGGGGAGCGAGTCGGTGGTTTTGGCGGACGGCACATGGATGGGCAGGGATTGGATCAAAATCAGCCGGGGCAGCGATAGCAAGGCCGGTGTGCTGCACCGGGAAAAGGAATTGCGCGAATTGAAGCTGTTGCAGTCCGAATTGCAGTCGGCGATAGTAGAAGACGAGCAACATCTGGCGGACAGCGAACAGGCCTTGAAAACCGCCGAGGCTAATCGCGAGCAATACCAGCGGCAAGAGAAACTATTGAGCGCCGAATATTCCGCCAAGAGCGCGGAGTTCAGCGCCCAGTCCGCCCGCTTCGAGCAGCAAAAGCGCCGCCTGGAACAGCTGGATCACGAGATCGAGGAAATCGGCCAACATTTGGCCGAAAACGCCGAGAGTATTTCCGAAGCCGAATTGATCAAACAGGATGCCGAGCTGGCCTTGGGCGAACTGGGCGACAAAAAACTGCAATTGGAACAATTGAGCCGGCAAATTCAGTCGCAACAACAGGATACCGACACCTCGGTGGATGAAGCCCGCCGGCATTTGCAGCGTCTGCACGCGCAAATCGAATCGTTAAAGGCCTCCGAGGGCTTGACAGCCAAGCAGATCGAACGGCTGTTGGTGCAGCATCGACAGTCCGCCGATCGCATCGCCGAGCTGGAACATAAACTGGCTTTCAGCCTGACGCCGCTGGACGACGAGAAAATGCTGCTGGAGCAGTTGCTGGAGAAAAAGGTAGGCTTCGAAACCGGGCTGGCGGCCGAACGCCAGGCGCAACAGGCCAGCGAACAAAGCGTCAGTCAGCTGGCTGAGCTTTATTCCCAAACCCAGCGCGATTTGGAAAAGCAGAAGGAAGCCCTGGATAAGGTACGCTTCGAGCAGCAGGATAGCCGGGTTCGCCAGCAAACGGTGGCCGAGCAATTGAGCGAAGCGGATGCCGACCCGCAACAGATATTGGCGAAGCTGCCGGCCGACGCCAGGGAATCTAGCTGGAAAAGCCGGGTGGATGAACTGGCGGAGCAGATCGAAAGACTGGGTTCCATCAATTTGACCGCAATCGAGGAGTACAAAACCCAGTCCGAGCGCATGAAGTTTTTAACCGAACAGCATGATGATTTGATGGAGGCGTTAAACTCGTTGGATCAGGCTATTAGCAAAATCGACAGGGAAAGCCGCCAGCGCTTTAAGGAAACCTTCGACAAAATCAATAGCGGCTTGCAGGAAAAGTTTCCGCGTTTGTTCGGCGGTGGCCAGGCTTATCTGGAGCTGACCGAACAGGATGTGCTGGAAGCCGGCGTCAACATCATCGCCCGGCCGCCGGGCAAGCGTAACAGTTCGATTCATTTGCTGTCCGGCGGCGAAAAAGCCCTGACGGCGGTGGCCTTGGTGTTTTCGATTTTCGAACTGAATCCGGCGCCGTTTTGTCTGCTGGACGAAGTGGATGCGCCGCTGGACGATGCCAATGTGGTGCGATTTTCCAAGATGGTGGAGGACATGTCAGCCAGCGTACAGTTTTTATACATTTCACATAACAAAGTCACAATGGAAATTGCAAAACATTTGGCAGGTGTTACCATGAGGGAGCCTGGGGTGTCCAGAATGGTGGCGGTCGATATCGAAGAAGCAGTGAGCATGGCGGAAAGCTGATGGATAAAGAATTATTGAGAGTCGTGATTATTTTGATCGGCATGCTGGTGATGATAGGCATGCTGTTGTGGCATTTTTTCAAATCGTTGCGCGAGCGCCGGGACGCCGACGATTATTTTGACGATACCGAATACAGCGATAGCTTGGTCGATGAATTTGAAGTCGACGAAGACGACGATGAAATGGACATTTTTCCAATACCCGATGCGGTCGATGGCGACGGCTTGCTCGACGACGAATCCATCAACCCCGTTCCCAGGGCAAGCGCCAAAGCGGATGTCGTCAAGGAGCAGCCCAAAACCGCCCTGCCGGCGTTGATCGAATTCAGTCTGGTGGCCCGCGCCGATGAAGGCTTCAACGGCGAAGACCTGTTCGAAGCCTTCGAACGCGTCGGTTTGGAATACGGTAGCGTAAAAGTGTTCGAGCGTATCGATAAAAACCGCTTGGTGGATTTTGCCGTTGCCAGCATGATCGATCCAGGCACCTTTCCCGATACCGGCTTGGAGGATTTCTATTGTCCGGGTATCGTGTTTTACATGCAGCCGCGCGAGGTGGACAAGCCCTTGGCGGTATTCGACGACTTTATCGAAACCATCGATACGCTGGCGGTGGAGCTGGACGGCGTGGTCTGGGACAATCAGCGGCAGCCGTTAACCGCCGAAACCATCGCGCAATTCCGGCAAATGCTAGCCCGATAATCTTCAAACTATTCCCGGCGAGGGCGCATCGCCCTCTTTTCAGTTTAACTTTAGTAGTCAGTAAGTGGATCAAAAACATATCAGAAATTTCTCCATCATCGCCCACATCGATCATGGCAAATCGACATTGGCGGATCGGTTCATTCAAATTTGCGGGGGCTTAAGCGACAGGGAAATGGAAGCCCAGGTACTGGATTCCATGGATCTGGAACGCGAACGCGGCATTACCATCAAGGCGCAAAGCGTCACGCTGGATTACAAGGCCGGCGACGGCGAAACATATCAGCTCAATTTCATCGATACTCCGGGTCACGTGGACTTCTCCTACGAGGTTTCGCGTTCGCTGGCGGCCTGCGAAGGGGCTCTGCTGGTGGTCGACGCCGCCCAGGGCGTGGAAGCGCAAAGCGTGGCCAATTGCTATACCGCCATCGAGCAGGGCTTGGAAGTGGTGCCGGTTTTAAACAAGATAGACCTGCCGTCGGCCGAACCGGAGCGGGTGATGGAGGAAATCGAAAACGTCATCGGCATTCCGGCCGACGAAGCGCTGAAAATCAGCGCCAAGACCGGTATCGGCGTCGAACTGGTGTTGGATCAATTGATCGAGAAAATCCCGCCGCCGGCCGGGGATGAAAATGCGCCCTTACAAGCACTGATCATCGATTCCTGGTTCGATAATTATCTGGGCGTGGTGTCGCTGATACGCATCGTCAACGGCAGCTTGCGTCGCAAACAGAAGATTAGCGTAATGTCGACCGGCAAATCGTTTTTGGTGGAAAAGTTGGGCGTATATACGCCCAAGCAACTCGAGAAACAGCAGTTGAACACCGGCGAAGTCGGTTTTATGGTGGCCGGCATCAAGGATATCTTCGGTGCGCCGGTCGGCGACACCATTACCGCCACCGACAACCCTGCCGCCTCGGCCTTGCCTGGTTTCGAGAAAGTACAGCCGCGGGTGTTTGCCGGCTTGTATCCGGTCAGTTCCGACGATTTCGGCGATATGCGCGAAGCGCTGGATAAATTGCGTTTAAACGATTCCGCCTTGAATTACGAGGCTGAAACTTCCCAGGCTCTGGGTTTCGGTTTTCGCTGCGGCTTTTTGGGCATGCTGCACATGGAAATCGTCCAGGAGCGGCTGGAGCGCGAATACAATATAGACCTGATCACCACGGCACCGACGGTGGTTTACGAAGTGGAAACCCATGGCGGCGAAGTGGTGATGGTGGACAACCCGGCCAAATTGCCGGATGTAGGTACCATCGTGGAAATCCGCGAACCCATCATTTTGGCGAATATCCTGGTACCGCAGGCTTATCTGGGTAATGTGATCAATCTGTGTATCGAAAAACGCGGCGTGCAGAAAAACATGCAATATGCCGGCGCCCAGGTATCGCTGAATTATGAGTTGCCGATGAGCGAAGTGGTGTTGGATTTCTTCGATCGCTTGAAGTCGGTCAGTCGCGGCTACGCCTCCTTCGATTACGAATTTTTGCGTTTCGATCCGGCGCCATTGGTGAAGCTGGATGTGTTGATCAACGGCGATAAAGTCGACGCCTTGTCGATTATCGTGCACCGGGATTTGAGTCAGAGTCGCGGTCGTGACCTGGTTGAAAAAATGAAGGACCTGATACCCAGGCAGATGTATGAAGTGGCGATTCAGGCGGCGATAGGCTCGAAAGTGATTGCCCGCTCGACGGTAAAAGCCATGCGTAAAAATGTCACGGCCAAGTGTTACGGTGGCGATATCACCCGGAAGAAAAAATTGCTGGAAAAACAAAAAGCCGGCAAAAAACGCATGAAACAGGTGGGCAGTATCGAGATTCCGCAGGAAGCGTTTCTGGCGGTGTTGCAGGTTAACAAAGAATAACGGCAGTAAGGCATATGGATTACGATTTTTCTTTTTTTCTGGTGGTGGCCACGTTTGTGACGGGCGTGGTCTGGGGCGCTTATTGTCTGTATCTCAAATACGCGCGACTGCCTTATCCGGCCGACAGGGAGCCGCTGTTGGTGGAGTATGCCCGTTCCTTCTTTCCGGTGGTGCTGATAGTTCTGATATTGCGGTCGTTTTTGTTCGAACCGTTCCGGATACCGTCCGGCTCCATGATGCCGACCTTGTTGATCGGCGATTTTATTTTGGTGAACAAATTCACCTACGGCGTGCGTCTGCCGGTGTTGAACAATAAAATCGTCGAGATGGGCGAACCCAAGCGCGGCGACATTGTGGTGTTCCGTTTTCCCAAACAGCCCAGCGTGGATTACATCAAGCGCGTGATCGGCCTGCCGGGCGACAGAATCGCTTACTTCGATAAAAAACTCTATGTGAACGGTCAGCCGATTGCCAATACTTCCCTGGGTCGTTATCAAGGCGTGGGGCAGGGCATGAACATGACCGGCGCCGAACATCTGCGGGAGGATTTGACCGGGGTCGGCCATTCCATTTTGATCAGTCCCGGCGTGCCCAGCGTGGAAGATGTGTTTGTGGTGCCGCAAGGCCAGTATTTTGTGATGGGTGATAACCGCGATAACAGCAACGATAGCCGTTATTGGGGGACCGTGCCGGAAGCCAATCTGGTGGGCAAGGCCTTTTTCATCTGGATGAATTGGGACTGGGAAAACAAGGGGATTGCTTTTGAGCGAATCGGCACTATTCTGGAATAAACAAATGATATTCAGCCGGGGGACAGCTATGCGGACTTCACCTTACAAACAACAAGGTTTGACCTTCATCACGCTGGTTTTGCTGCTGGGCGTGATCGCTTTTTTTACCATGCTGGTGCTGAAAATCGCTCCCATCTATTTCAACCATAGCAAGGTGGTGAATGCCTTGGAAGCGGTGGAAAATACCACCGATATCACCACTATGACCAGATCGGAGATTATGAGCAGCCTGCAGAAGCGCTTCGATATGAACTATGTCGATTATGTAACGAAGGATGATATTCACATTCAGGCCCAGCCCGGTTATGTCAAGGTGGATATCGATTACGAGCGCGTCGAGCATATGGTGGGTAATTTAAGTGTATTGGTTGAGTTTCATGAAGGATTCGAAGCTGGTGGGAAGTGATTAAAAAACCGGAAGAACTGGCTAAAAAGCTGGGCTTGACCTTTAGCCAACCCCAGTTGTTTAAAACCGCATTAACCCACCGTAGCGCAGGATCTCATAACAACGAAAGACTGGAATATCTCGGTGACTCCGTGCTGGGATTCGTGGTGGCCGAGCGCCTGTATTCCCAATTCCCGGGCGTCGGCGAAGGCGTATTGAGCCGTTTGCGCGCCAGTCTGGTCAATCAGACCTCCCTGGCCGAGTTGGCCAGACAGCTCTGCTTGGGCGATTACCTGATTTTGGGCTCCGGGGAATTGAAAAGCGGCGGATTCCGCCGCGACTCGATTTTGTCCGATGCCCTGGAAGCCATCATGGGCGCGATCTTGCTCGATAGCGGAGTAGACGTTTGCCGACATTGGATACTGAATCTGTTTGCGGATAAATTCGCCCAGATCAAGCTGGATAGCTGGAACAAAGATCCAAAAACCCGTTTGCAGGAGCTGATGCAGGCCCGTAAAAAAGAGCTGCCCCTATACGAATTGGTCAGTATGAACGGCGTCGATCATGCGCAAACCTTTGAAGTCAAATGCAGCGTGCCTATTATGCTCGAGTCCACGCGCGGTGTCGGCATTTCCCGCAAGAAGGCCGAGCAGGCCGCCGCGGAAAACATGTTAATTCTTTTGGAAGATAGGGACTAATGAACTGCGGATACGTCGCGTTGATCGGTAGGCCGAATGTCGGCAAGTCGACCTTGATGAATCATTTGCTGGGCCAGAAGCTCAGCATTACGTCCAGAAAGCCCCAAACGACCCGGCATCGGATACTGGGTATCAAAACCACCGAGGCGGGTCAGGCTATCTTCATGGATACGCCGGGCATGCATGGCGACGAAAAAAAAGTTTTGAACCGTTATCTGAACAAAACCGCCGACAGCACCTTGCTGGGCGTGGATGTGGTAGTGTGGCTGTTGGATGGCCTGTATTGGCACGAGTACGACGAGCGGATTTTCAAAAAGCTGGAGGCGGCCGGTCTGCCGGTGATTTTGGCGGTCAACAAGGTCGACAAGATCAAGGACAAGCAGGCAGTGATGGCCTTTTTCGCCGAAGCCAAACAAAAATATCCCTTCGAACAAATCGTGCCGGTTTCGGCCTTGAAAAATACCAATCTGGACGTACTGGAACAGCACATCATGGCTTTGCTGCCGGAAGCCGAGCCGATTTATCCCGAAGATCAACTCACCGATCGGCCGGAACGGTTTTTTGTGGCGGAAATCGTGCGGGAGAAACTTACCCGCCGCTTGGGCGATGAGTTGCCTTATGCCTTGACGGTGGAGATCGAGTTATACGAAGAGCATCCGGAGCTCAGTAAGATTTATGCCAATATCTGGGTGGAACGCGGCAGCCAAAAAAGTATCGTGATCGGCAAGCAGGGCGAGATGCTGAAGAAAATCGGTACCGAGGCGCGTTTGGACATTGAAAAACTGATAGGTCAAAAAGTTTATCTGCAGTTGTGGGTGAAAGTGAAAAAAGGTTGGTCGGACAACGAACGCGCCCTACAAGGCCTGGGCTTTATCGATACGGAATAAGCACATGGCCGAGTCCGCGGTTTATCTGCAGCCGGCATTCATCCTACAACACCGGCCCTATCGCGAAACCAGCCAGCTTTTGGAGGTTTATACCCGCGATTTCGGCATAGTGTCCGTGTTGGCCAAGGGCGTGCGCAAGGAAAAGTCCAGGCTGGCCGGCGTGTTGCTGCCTTTTACCTTGTTGCAACTGTCCTATCTCGATAAGAGCGAGCTAAAAACGCTCACCCAGGCCGAGTTTGTCCGAGCTTATTCATTACAGCGCTTGGCGCTGTATTGCGGTTTTTATCTCAATGAGTTGCTGCAACGGTTTTTGTATCGAAACGACCCGCATCCCGAATTGTTCGCCGGCTATCAAAGCAGTCTGGAGGAGTTGCTCGCGGGGCTGCATATCGAACAGACTTTGCGTTATTTCGAGTTGGCGCTGCTGGAGGCTTGCGGCTATGGCTTGGAACTGGATGTCGAGCATAACCGGCGGCGGATCGATAGCCGGAGGCGTTATCGCTTTGAAGCGAATGCCGGCTTGTTCGAGGATGCCGAGGGCTATGTCAGCGGAGCCAGCCTGCTGCGATTAAGTGCCAAGGCGCCGTTGATCGGCGCGGCGCTACCCGAGAGCAAGCAACTCTTGAGGGCCATGCTGGATGGCCATTTACAGGGCAGGCCCTTGCAAAGCCGGGATGTGCTGGCAAAAATGCTTAAGTATTTGTAGAAGAAATAATTGGGTAACTATTCAGCGATTGTGAAGCGTGGATGTGGATAAGCGAAACGCATCCAGCATGACAGCCGGATGCGCTTCGCTTATCCGGTCTACGTTTGTTTTACGCTGTGTTGACTGAATAATTACCAAACTGGATTCATTATTTAGCCGGCCGGGGACAAGCCAAACCACCATGGAAAAACAGATTATTTTATTGGGCGTGAATATCGATCATGTCGCCACCTTGCGTCAGGCGCGCGGCACTCGCTATCCAGAGCCGATACAGGCGGCATTGGTGGCTGAACAGGCCGGTGCCGACAGTATTACCGCGCATTTGCGGGAAGATCGTCGGCATATCCAGGATAGAGATATCTATCTATTGCAGGATATGCTGCATAGCCGATTGAATCTGGAAATGGCGGTTACCGATGCCATGATAGAAGTCGCGCTCAAGGTCGGGCCTCGGGCGTGTTGTCTGGTGCCGGAACGTAGAGAGGAATTGACCACCGAAGGCGGCCTGGATGTAGCGGCCGCGCCGCAAAAAATGCGCGATGCCTGTGGCGCCTTGGCGGCGGCTGGCGTGGAGGTGTCGTTGTTTATCGATCCAGAACTCGCTCAGATCGATGCCGCTGTCCAGGCCGGAGCGCCGGTGGTCGAGTTGCATACCGGCCGATATGCCGATGCGCAAACGCCGGAGCAACAAATGCGGGAATTGCAGCGCATTCGGGTCGCCGCCGATTATGCTCATCGGGCCGGATTGCAGGTCAACGCCGGCCATGGCTTGAATATGCATAACGTGGCGGCGATATGCCGGATCGGGCAAATTACGGAATTGAATATCGGCCATTCCATCATCGCCCAAGCTGTTTTCTCCGGCCTGGACCGGGCGGTCCGGGATTTGAAACAACTCATGCGGGAAGCGCGCCTGCACAGTTAAGCATATGCAAAACGCGTTGGAGTTCTATCAATTGTCCTCGGTGGGGGATAGGGAAATCAACCAGGATTGCATGGCGCATCGGGTCTGTGCCGATTATGCCTTATTCGTGGTGGCGGACGGTTTGGGTGGGCATCAGGCGGGCGAGAAGGCCTCGCGGTTTTTTTGTCGCGGGTTGATTGAAAAGGCTCAGTCTTTTCAGGCAAACATTCAGCTTCAGCCGGAACGGGGCATGCGGGACTGGATAGCCGCCGCGGTCGAGCGCATGCGGGAATTGTTCGGCGACGATCCGTTTGCCGCCAATGCGCACACCACTTGCGCGATTTTGTATCTGGAGCCAGGTCGGGTCATTACCGCGCACTGCGGCGATTCGCGCATTTATCGCCTTAACCCGGAGCGGGTGGTATGGCGCACCAAGGACCATTCCCTGATTCAGCAGCTATTCGATGAAGGTGCCATCAGCGAATGGGAGATGGGTGTGCATCCCGAGCAAAACAAGCTGACCCGTAGCGTCAATGTACTGGCCGCGCCGGTGGTCGACATTCAGCTGTTCCCCGCCATGCAAAGCGGGGAAACCTTTATTCTTTGCAGCGACGGCTTTTGGGAATCCATAAAAGAACAAGAGTTTTTACGCTTGTCACAGCCGGCCAGCGGCAAGGGCGAGCTGACCAAAATGGCTCAGATGGCTATCTTGCGGGCTCACGGCAAAAGCGACAATTGCACGGTGCAATGGGTGAGAAAACGCTAATTGCTTGATCGAGGTTGCATGGGCTGTAAAGCCCGCAACCTCGCGATGTGCTTAACTTAATGGGTTGCCAAGCCGTGTTTTTGGATGCGGTAGAGCAGGGTGTCTCGGGAAATTCCCAGCAGGCGGGCCGATTTGCTGCGATTGCCGTTGGTGCGGGCCAAGGCTTGATGAATCATATTGGCTTCCAGCGCGTCCAATTGCAGTCCTGTTTCGGGTAGTCTGAAATCGGTAACCGTCGCGCTGATTTCCTTGCCATGGGTAAATTCATGCGGCAAGTTTTCCGGCTCTATCACTCTGCCGGCCAGCAAGATGCTCAGACGTTCGCACAGATTGCGCAATTCGCGCACATTGCCGGGCCATTTGTGGTTGCGCAGCACTTTTAGCGCGTGTTTGCTGAAGGTGGGCGATTGCAGCGAATGAGTTTCGGAAAAATGAGCGAAGAAATGTTTGGCCAGCATTTCGATGTCTTCGCTACGTTCGTGCAGGGTAGGTAGTTCCAGAGGTACCACATTCAAGCGGAAATACAGGTCGCGGCGGAATTCGCCCGCTTCGATCTGGTTGGTCAAGTCGGAGTTGGTGGCGGCAATCACGCGCACGTTGACCCGGTAGGGTTTGGTGCCGCCGACCGGCAGGCATTCGCCGGATTCCAGGAACCGCAACAATTTGGATTGTATGGTTAACGGTAAGGAATTGATTTCGTCCAAGAACAGGGTGCCGCCGTCGGCGGCTTGAAACAGGCCTTGTTTATCGGCGGTGGCGCCGGTGAATGCGCCTTTTTTATGGCCGAAAATTTCCGATTCCACCAAGCCTTCGGGCAGGGCGGCGCAGTTTAGGGTGACGAAGGGCTTGTTGGCTCTGGGGCTGTCTTTTTGAATGGCGCTGGCCAGGACTTCCTTTCCGGTACCGGTTTCACCTTTGATCAAGACAGTCACATCGGTCGCCGCAACCACGCGGGCGCTACGAATCAATGCTTCCAGAGCAGGGGATTGACCAATGATAGAACTGAAATTATCCACTGTAAAAACCTCTCAAAACGTCATGATGTGTTCAACACGCATCGGGTTAAGCCATGGGAATACGGCCAGTAGGGCAAAAATAATAAACAGGATGCCTACCACCTGCTTGAAACGCCGGGCCTTGGAAAGCCGCGCCAATAATGAGGTCATTATACCGACTCCGGCCACGGCAGGTAAAGTGCCCAGTCCAAAAGACAGCATGGTCATGGAACTGTGCATGACGTTGCCGGTGGTGGCGGCCAGAGCCAGCGCGGTATAGATCAAGCCGCAGGGCAACCAGCCCCAAACCATGCCGAACAATATGGCCTGTGTGCGGGTTTTGACCGGAATCAATTTGCGGCCAAAGGGTTCAATCAGCTTCCAAAACCGCGAGCCTATTTTTTCGATATAAGCGAAACGCGGAAACCAGCCGCCGATATATAGGCCCGCGCTGGCCATGATGGCTCCGGAGGCCAGCTGTAAAATACGGTGGGCGTGGCCTTCCGTGAAGGGTAGGCTGAGAAAGCCGACCACGGCACCGGCAATGGCATAGCTGGCAATGCGGCCCAGGTTATAACTGAGGACTATGCTGAACAATATGCGCTTGTTGCTTCTAAGCTCCTGGCTCAGGCTGTAGGTCAAAGTGCCTATGATTGAACCGCACATGCCTATGCAATGCAGGCTGCTGAATAAACCTATAAAAAATGCGGCAAGGTAAGAGGCATTGAAGTCTAAATAAAGGTGCATGGCCTGGAAAACTCGAAAAGGGCGTCAGTCATGCGCCGGATTATAGACGCATAATCGTTTTAAAGCGGGGCATTGGTTTGTTGATGCTAGCGGGGCGACAGATTTTCGCAACAAACCCGGTTGCGGCCCTGTTTCTTGGCGCGATACAAAGCGTCGTCCGCTGCTTGCAGCAAGCCGTCAACCCGATCGCCGGCAGTGGCAATGATGGTACTTACGCCGATGGAGACGGTAATATAAGCAATATCGCTGCTGTTGGCATGATCGATCTTAAGGTTTTCCACTGCCAGCCGGTATTGTTCCGCCCGCATCACGGCGCCCATGTTGTCGGTATTCGGCAGCAGAATGGAAAACTCCTCGCCGCCCAGCCGAGCGACCAAATCTTCCGGACGGTGGGTGTGCCTGGTAAAGGCATTGGCCACCCGCCGTAGGCAATCATCTCCGACCGGATGGCCGTACTGGTCGTTAAACAGCTTGAAGTTATCGATATCGATCATCATCAACGAGAGCGGGCTGGCGCTGCGCTTGGCTTGATTGAATTGCCGTTCCAGGGCGGCGTCAAAGGCGCGACGGTTGGGGATTTCGGTCAAGCCATCCAGGGATGCGAGCTTTTCCAGTAAATCGGTTTTGGCTTTCAATTGTATCTGGGTTTTGACGCGGGCCAGCACAATGGCCGGCGAAAAGGGCTTGGTAATGTAGTCGCAGCCGCCTATTTTAAAGCCCAGCACCTCGTCCGCTTCCGAGCGCTTGGCTGTCAAAAAAATCACCGGGATATTGCGCGTGCTATCGTCCGATTTGAGTTGATGACATATGTCGTAGCCGTTGATGTCGTCCAGCATGATATCCAGCAAGATCAGATCAGGCCGTTGATTGCGGGCGATATGTAAAGCCAGTTGACCGCTCGGCGCCACCTTTACGGCGTAATGGGGTTCGAGTATGTTTTTGATCAGATCAAGATTTTCCGGGCTGTCGTCAACCGCGAGTATGGTGTGATCGGCTTTTTTTTCCATGCTTACCTATCCGGGGAATCCAACAGTGATTTTATGGCTGAAGCGGCATCGATAAAATGATAGTTCGCTATTTGTTTTCGGATCGAAATTAACTCATCCGTCAGGATTTTGTCTTGAACGCCGGCCAACAGAAAATCCAGTTGTTTATCGGCGTCCGAATCAAAGGCTTGCAACTTCTCCAGCAAGACCGTCAGATGGTGTCGGGTTTCGTTTTGGGAAAACCCCCGGATGTGTTTGAATTCAGGCTCAAGAGGCGGAATGGTGCTTTGTATGCTGTTGACGATGCGTTCCAGCTCTTGCGTGGTCAGGCTGATGAGTTTGCTCATGCTGGGTGTATTCTGAATGTTAGAATCCCGCCCGGCAAGCAATTCTTCCAGCCGTTGCAAATGGCCCCGTAGCGAGGTGGCACCCAGCGAGCCTGCCAACCCTTTAAGGGTGTGGACCGAATGCCGCGCCGACGACAGATTCCCCTCTGTGGTCAGGGCCCGCGCTACTTCATGCATGCTGTCGGCGTGATTTTCCGCGAATTTGCGTAATATTTTGCGATAGACGGTTTTGTCGCCCGCGGTATGTTGCAAACCCAAATCGCTGTTTATTCCGTAAAGAAAGGGAATGTTCTCTGCGGACTCGGGCGAATCCGCCGCGGGCTCATCCCCAAGGTTTTGCGGCTTGATCCATTTTGTCAATGCGGCATACAGAGTGGCCGGTAAAATCGGCTTGCCGATAAAATCGTCCATGCCCGCTTCCAGGCACTTGTTTCGGTCGACGCTCATCACATTGGCCGTCATGGCGATTACCGGCAACGTTGCGCAGTCCGGTTGTCGGCGCAGCATGCGGGTGGCTTCATAGCCGTCCATGACCGGCATTTGTACATCCATCAAGACGCAGTGGTATTTTGTTTGTTTAAGTTTCAGCAGGGCGATCTCGCCGTTCTCGGCCGTATCCACTTGCAAGTGTGCTTGCGTCAACAATTCGATGGCGACTATGCGGTTGACTTCGTTGTCTTCGACCAACAAAATCCGGGCGCCGCGAATACAATTTAGTTGCCGGGTATCGATGTTGGCGCGGTGGCCTGAATGGCGCGGGCTGTCGATATCGCTTAAGCCCAGGGTGACGGTAAAACTGAAGCGGGAACCCATCCCCGCCTGACTTTTAACGCTGATATCGCCGCCCATCTGTTCCACCAATTGCTTGCTGATCACCAAGCCCAAACCCGTGCCGCCGTATGTGCGGGTTACACTGCTATCGCCCTGGCTGAATGCCTTGAACAAGCGGGTTTGTTGTTGTTCGGTCATGCCGATGCCGGTGTCGGAGATGTCGAATTCCAGCGTGATATGTTGGTTTGCGCGCGCGATTTCCCTAAAGGAAACTTCGATTTGCCCGTGTTCGGTGAATTTGATGGCGTTGCCTATCAGGTTGATCAGAACCTGCCGCAAGCGTTGCGGGTCGCCCACCACCGCATGATAGTTTTGCTCGATTTGCGGCCGAATCAGTTTCAGTTGCTTGCGGCGGCATAAGTCGGTCATGGTTGAAAACACCTGATCCAGCATTTCCTCCAGAATGAAGGGCGCGGACTCGAGGTGGAGTTTGCCGGACTCCATTTTGGAGAAATCCAGAATGTCGTCTATCAGGGTGGTCAAGCCGTTGGCCGCCGTTTCGACGCGTTCCAGGTAATCGCGTTGCTTGGAACTAATATCGCTGTTCAAACATAGCTCCACCAGTCCGACAATGGCGTTCATCGGCGTGCGAATTTCGTGGCTCATGTTGGCTAAAAATTCGGATTTCACTTGGGTGGCCTTTTCCGCCTCCAACTTGGCCTCCAGCAGTCGCTGTTCGGTTTTCAGACGGTCGGTGATGTCCTGCATGGTGCCTTGAATGCCGACGGCGCGTTGGTTGTCGTCCCGAATGACCTTGCCGCTCTGGTGCACGTGGCGGATTTCGCCATTATGCAAAACGATGCGGTGCTTGAAATCAACGATGTCGTTATTGTGGGTATTTTGCAGGGCGGTTTTGAAAATGTTTCTATCGTCCGGATGCACCAATTGGGTCAGGAAACTGGCAAATGAAGGAATAAAGCTGCTTCGCTGCGTATCGGTAATGCGATACATTTCCTCCGACCAGCTGAAATGATTGTCTGCCCAGTACCAGCGCCAATCGCCGATATGGGAAATGCTTTGCGCGTCTATCAGGCGTTGCTTTTGAATGTTCAGAGCCCGCAAGGCCTGGCTTCGCTCCAGTTCCGCGAAAATCAGCGCCGCATACAGTTTGAGCATGTCCTCGGCAAATTGGGGGTCCGCCGGCGGGCGGCGATAGAGGGCGGACACAAAACCGATGACCTGCTGTTGTTCGTTCAGCAAGGGTACGCCGATGTAGGCTTCTATGCCCTGTTCCTTCAACCAGGTATCGTTGGGAAATTGTTGGCTTACACCGCAAGGATAAGTGCAAATCTTGCCATCGGCGGCATGCGCGCAAGGGGTAGTGCTTATATCGAATTCGATATTGTCGACAATGGCGCCATGCGCGCAAAGCGACAGGGTTTTACACAGCTGGCTACCTTGTTGCAGCTTTCCTATCAGAGTGAAGTCGGTGCCCAGCGCCTCGGAAGCCAATAAAGTCAGTTTGTCCAAGGTGATTTTGGCGGAGGTGTCCAGGGTGTGGGAGGCAATTTTGTGAATGGCCCGGTTTTGCGTGTGTTGTCGGGTAATGTCGGTGATCAGGCCCTGATAACCGATGATTTGGCCCTGTTCGTCACGGATGACGATTTTATGATCCTGTATCCATTTGCCGCCGCCGTTTTGGGTTTGTATCCGGTAAGGCAAATGCGCGATTTCCTGGCAAGCCGGGTCGTTGAGGCTCTCGGCCAGTTCCGTCCGGAAGGTGGGCAGATCGTCGGGATGAATCGCATTCAGATAGGCCCATTCGCCGTTTAGCAACTCTTCTATGGGGTAGCCCAGGCAATCGGCCAGATTTTCGGTGGCAAATTCTATCGGCAAGCCCTCGGCGGCACGCCATTTTAAAACCACGGAGGGACTTTGGCTGATGACCTGATAGGTGGCCTGCAAATTCTTTTCAAAGCGTTTGCGGGCGCTTATGTCCTGATGCGTGCCGCATAAACGGGTTGGCTGGCCGCTCAGCGGGTCGCTTTCCACTACCGAGCCGGAGCCCTGTATCCAGACCCAATGGCCGGCCTTGTGCCGCATGCGGAATTCGACGACGTAGGGGGTGCCGGATGCGATATGGGCCGATATCAGATCCCTTACCCGGTCATGGTCTTCGGGATGTATGCGGTGGTGCCAATCGTGGATATAGTTATCCAGCTCATCCTGCCGCAAGCCCAACATATCCAGCCAGCGCTGATTGACTTCGTGCTTGCCGCTTACATAATCCCAGTCCCAATAGCCCAGTTCCGCGCCGTCTATGACCAGCGCCAATTGTCGTTCAATTTTTTTGCCGGCGGTGATATCGAAATGCAATTGCAATACGCGGTCCGGGGCGTTGGCCGACAGCTTGCTCAAGGAAATCTGCTGCCATCTTTGTTGGGGAAAGGCGAAATCGGTCGCGGCCAATTCCCGGCCGGCGGCGATGTGTTGGCAAAGCAAGCAGTCTTGGGCCGGTGTTTGGGTAGGGTGGAACAAGTCGTGCACGGGTTGCATGATAAGGCTGGCGGGGGTTCGGTTGAGCAACTGGGCGGCCGCCGGATTGATGTCGCGGATCAGGCCCCGCCGGTCGACCAGCAGGGCCGGTTGCGGCAAACGGGTAAAACAAATGCCGGTTTCGATTTTGCCGGGGAGACTCCGGCTGGATAGGCGTATCAGCCCGCCGAGCAGAAATCCGAGTCCGGTAGCCGATAAAGCCAGATCCAACCAGGGGATTTCAGGCATGCCATGGAGTTTTTGGTAAGCACCGACCCCGATGCCCGCAACCAACAGGATGGCCGCGGCGATTAACGGTAAGCTTGAGTGAGCAGGGCGGGCCGGGGCGGATTCGGAGTCCATCCATATTCCTAATATGAGGGTAGCGACTTAAATATACCTCGAACAATGCAACCCGAGACGGATTTGTCAGCCCAAACGGATTTTATGCGCGGCTCCGGCTTGTTCCTTGACCAGTTTGGGCACCAGATAGCCGGGTAACTGTTCCCGCAGGGATTGCATCAATGACAGAGCTTGCGCTTCGGGCACCTCAAAATGCCCCAACCCGCTGGCTCGATCCAGGCAATGCAAATAATAGGGCAAAATGCCGCAATCAAACAGTTTTTCATGTAATTGAAGCAAGCTTTGGCTGTCGTCGTTAACGCCTTTTAATAATACGCTTTGGTTCAACAATGTGACGGTGTGTCGGGTCAAATCCGCGCAGGCCTTGGCGACTTCTTGACTCAGTTCGTTGGCGTGATTGGCGTGTAGCACCAGCACCACTTTTTGCGGCGTATCGCTGAAGATTTGTAATAGTTCGGCAGTGATGCGGGCCGGTAAAACCACCGGTATGCGGCTGTGGATACGGATGCGCCGGACGTGCGGAATCGCCGAAACGGCGTCCAGCAGCAGGCCAAGTTTGTCGTCGTTCAACAATAACGGGTCGCCGCCACTGAGTATCACCTCGGTGATTTCCGGACGGGCGCTTATGTAAGCCAATGCCTGTTGCAACTTTTGCCGGGATAGTTGTTGGTCGCCATAGGGAAAATGCTTGCGGAAACAGTAGCGGCAATTGACGGCGCAGCCGCCGGTGCAGATCAATAATACCCGGCCGTGATATTTATGTATCACGCCGGTTGCGGTCATGGCGTTTAAATCGCCCACCGGATCGTGACTATAACCCGGGTAAAGCACTAGTTCGTCCCGCACGGGCAGCACTTGCCTCAGCAAGGGGTCGCACGGATTGGCCTTTTCCATGCAATCGACAAACCCCCTGGGTACCCGTAATGGAAACTCCTTGTAATCGGGTAATAAAGGTAATTGGGCCGGATCAAGTTCAAGATACCGGCATAAGTCCGTTACGTTGGAAAATGCCTCGGCAAGTTGGCGTTGCCAGGGGAGGGGCAGGGTGTTCAATACGGCTCCGTTTTTAATAATTAGGTGGGTGAATCGTCCGAAAACTATCCGGCAAGCCAATGGATTGGGCGTGCCGCAAACTCGCCGCCGCGGCGCATGGTGGGATTAAAATCCGGCCAAGGGGCTATATTTGTTCGTGGGATTCGCCTTATCCATTATAATCGCCCGATTTATTTTTGTTTCATGAGGAAAAAATGGCGACTTACAGCACCAACGAGTTTAAAGGTGGTTTGAAAATCATGCTGGACAACGATCCTTGTTCGATTATCGAGAATGAGTTCGTCAAGCCCGGCAAGGGTCAGGCCTTTAATCGGGTCAAAATCCGCAACCTGAAAACCGGCCGCGTCATTGAACGCACTTTCAAGTCCGGCGATACCGTCGAAGGTGCCGATGTTGTCGACAAGGATATGCAATATTTGTATAACGATGGCGAATTTTGGCATTTCATGGTGCCGGATACTTTCGAGCAATATCAAGCCGATAAGAATGCCGTTGGCGAAACCATCAAATGGCTGAAGGAGCAGGATATGTGCATCCTGACTCTGTGGAACGATTCCCCGCTGTCCGTCACGCCGCCCAACTTCGTGGAGTTGAGCATTACCGAAACCGACCCGGGCCTGAAGGGCGATACCTCCGGCGGCGGCGGCAAACCGGCTACATTGGAAACCGGAGCCGTGGTGCGCGTGCCGCTGTTCGTGCAAATAGGCGAAATGATCCGGGTCGATACCCGTACCGGCGAGTACGTGTCCCGCGTCAAAGAATAGTGACTGCCGATTGGCGGCCCAGGGCGGACTTGCGGCAATTGCGCCAGCGCGCGCGGTTGCTGGCCGCCATTCGCGAATTTTTTGCCAAGCGCGAGGTTCTGGAGGTGGAAACCCCTTTGCTCTGTCGCGCTACCGGTACCGATCCCAATCTGGATTTTTTTTCCAGCCAGTTTCATAGCCCGCCGCAAAACCCCACGCTGTTTCTGCAAACCTCTCCGGAGTTCGCCATGAAACGCCTGTTGGCCGCCGGCAGCGGCAGCATTTACCAGATCTGCAAGGCCTTTCGCAACGGCGAGGCCGGCCGCATGCACAATCCTGAATTTACCATTTTGGAATGGTATCGGGTCGGTTTCACGCTGCCGCAATTGATGGACGAAGTCGCCGAATTGCTGCTCGGCCTTTTGGGTCCGGCGTTGCAGGTAGTGCGGACGGATTACAGGCGGTTGTTCGAGCGGCACACCGGGCTGGACGCGTTGGTTTTCGACCGGCCGGCTTACCGGCAACATGCCGAGAGTCGGGGGTATCCGGAGGCCGATGCCCTATGCGGCGGCGACCATGCCTTGTGGCTGGATTTTTTGTTCAGTCATTGTGTACAGCGCAGCATGCCGGCGGATACGATTTGTCTGCTGCATGACTATCCCGCCGTTCAGTCTTCCCTAGCTTGCCTGCATCCCGAGGATACCAGGGTGGCTCAGCGATTCGAGGTGTTTGTCAACGGCATTGAACTGGGCAACGGTTTTTTCGAACTGTCCGACGCGGACGAGCAAGAGGCCCGTTTTGATCGGGAAATAGCTCTGCGCCGCCGGCAAGCGCTGCCGGAGGTGGCGAAAGACCGTTTGTTTCTGGACGCGTTGCGATCGGGCCTGCCGGAATGCAGCGGAGTGGCGATCGGTTTGGACAGATTGTTAATGATAGCCGAGGGCCGCGGGGCGATAGCCGAAGTTCTGGCTTTTCCAATCGGCAATGCCTGAATGCCAAAGAGGCTGTAAGCGTTTGTTCGACTGAGTGCCTCGACCGGCGCGTTTGATTTTCACCCGCGATGTTCGCCACTCGCCCCATCCATGTGCGGGCGGGCGCACAAATCGCTGCCTTTGATGAGGTCTTCAGTATAATCGCCGCTTACCACAACAATAATAAATGGGGGAACCTCATGTACGGTATCGACAGCTTTTTTGAAAACCAATATTCACGCTTGCAAGCCCATCCTCGATACATGCAACTCATGGCGCTGCCAAACCCGCAACGTTGGGGGGCGATTGCCGGGCTGTTCCTCCTGAGTCAGATTGTGGTATTCGGCGGTTTGTACATCATTTTCGACAAGGTAGTGGTGGTGGGTTTTTTTGCCAGCATTCTGGCCGGCTTGGCGACAGGAGTGGGTGCGCTACCCGCCTTGTTTTTCAAGGATATTTCGGCGCGTCTGTTTAACGGCATGTTGGGCGCGGCGGCCGGCGTGATGCTGGCGGCTACCGCGTTTTCCCTGTTGGTACCAGGCATGGATTACGGCGAGCAGGTGTGGCCCGGCAAGGGATTGCTGGTGGTGTCGGTGGGTATGGTGATAGGCGCCTTATTTTTACATTTCGCCGACCAAAAGTTGCCGCATCTGCACTTCGATACTGTGGCGGATGAGAGTTTGGATTCGCTGCAAAAAATTTCCCTCTTCATCATTGCCATCACCATTCATAACTTTCCGGAGGGCATGTCGGTCGGGGTGAGCTTCGGTTCCGGCGACATGAAAAACGGGGTGATTTTGGCTGTGGCAATCGCCTTGCAAAATTTGCCGGAAGGTCTGGCTGTCGCTTTACCCTTGGTGGGCTTGGGTTACAACAAATGGAAGGCGGTTGCGCTGGCTACCCTGACCGGTCTGGTTGAGCCGGTGGGCGGTTTGCTCGGCATTACCATGGTCACCGTTTTTTCGTCGGTGTTGCCTATCGCCATGGGTTTTGCCGCCGGTGCCATGTTGTTTGTGATCAGCGAGGAAATCATTCCCGAAACCCATGCCCAGGGGCGTTCGCGCGTTGCCACGTTTTCCCTGATGGCCGGTTTTATCATCATGATGGTGCTGGACAAAATCTTGGGATGAGGTCCGCATAATATGCAAGAAGGTGCGGACAAAACGCCAATCGCGACTACTTTAAGGTTTCCTGCTGCCTCGTATTGCCCATGGACGTTTCATATCAACTAATAAGCAAACTGCTAAATCTGAATTTTGCCCAACTCGCCACGACTTCCGCGACCAGTTTTGTCTTGATAGCGGCGGCCGAGATAGGCGATAAAAGCCAGTTGGTGTGCATGACACTGGCATCGCGGCACCGCGCATCGCCGGTTATCTGGGGCGCCGTGGCGGCATTTGCCTTGTTGAACAGCTTGGCCGTGGTGTTTGGTGTTGCCATAGCCAGTTGGTTGCCGGATGTTCTGGTGGCGGCCATCGTGGCGCTGCTGTTTGCCGGGTTCGGCCTGCATGCCTTGTTGAATCATGCCGAGGACGAGGAAACGGAGGACGTGGTGGAGAAAAGCGGACACGGCATCTTCTTTACCACCTTTCTGTTGATTACCATGGCTGAATTCGGTGATAAAACCCAATTGGCGGTAGTGGCCATGAGCAGCACCGCCGTCCCCGCGGCGGTGTGGTTGGGAGCCACTCTGGCGCTTGCCTTTACCTCGGGGCTGGGAGTCTGGGCCGGCCGAACCGTGCTGCAGCGCATGCCCTTGGGTTTTCTGCATAAAATCAGCGGGATGATTTTTCTCCTGTTGGCGATGGCGGCCGCTTATCAAGCCTATACCGCCGCTTGGCCGCCCGACTGGCCGTCGCTGTTTTAACTGTCAGAGCGCCGGGGCCATCGGTATGCTTATTCCACACTATACGAGGCGGGATGTTTTGGGCATGTTGGTGATAGCCGCCGGCTACGCCTTGCTGGGAAAGTTGGTGCTGAATTACTTTTCCGCCGCCGGCAACGTTACCCTGGTCTGGTTTCCCGGCGGTATGGCGCTGGCGATATTGCTGGCGAAAGGCTTGAAACTTTGGCCCGGCGTGTTTGCCGGTGCCTTTGCCGCCGGCCTGTTGGTCGAAAATGCTTATGCGCAGTGTTTCGTGATTGCCTTGGGCAATACCTTGGAGTCGCTAAGCGCTGCCTGGCTGCTGAATCGCCATTCCAGTTTTTCCCCGCGGTTGAAACGTCCGCGCGATTTGGCGTGGCTGACCGGCGTAGGCGTGGTTTGCGCACTGGTCAGCGCCGCCATGGGGCCCGCCGCGTTATGGCTGGACGGGGCTTTCCCCGCCCAAGCCCTGCCCGGCGTGATATTTCATTGGTGGATGTCGGATGTCTTCGGCATTATTTCCACCACCCCATTTATCTTGATCTGGCGACGTTGGCCGAGCGACTGGTTCGATAGAACCCGTTTGGCGGAAACGCTTGGTTTTATCACGGTCTGCGTGTTGACGGCGCTGGTGGTGTTTCTGGATGTTTTTCAGGCGCAATTGGGCGAACTTCCGCATGGGTATTGGATGTACGCGGTCATGTTTTGGGGCGGAATTCGTTTCGGCCGCCACGGCGTGCAACTGGTGGCGGTGCTTACCGCCGTCACGGCATTGATGGGGGCGGCCCAGGGGCTGGGTTATTTCGCCCGCGACTTTGAATTGCACGGGATGTGGAATTATTGGCTGTTCCAGACCCTGCTCTGTTGGATAGGCACGGTACTGACCCTAACCTTGAATAATGAGCGCGAAATCCGCGCCAAATTGTCGGACAGCGAACAGCGTTTGCAAGCCATTATCGATGCTTCTCCCGTGGCTTATGTTTTGAACGACGACCGCGGTAACATCACGCTGTTGAACCCGGCGTTCGTCGCAACCTTCGGATACGCGCCGGTTGAAGTTCCTTCCTTGTCCGACTGGAGCCTCAAAGCCTATCCCGATCCCAAGTACCGGGCATGGGTGGAAGCGACTTGGCGGCAACGTTCGGAACAGGCCAGGCAAAGCGGCCGCCCCTTTCAAGCCTTTGAGGTGGATGTGCGCTGCCGGGACGACCAAGTCAAACATGTGTTGATCGGCGCCGGCCTGTTGGAAGGGGTGCATGCGGGCGAGCAGTTAATCACTCTTTTGGACATGACCGCACAAACCAGAGCCAGCCGGGCATTGTCGAATTCCAATATTTTATTGCAATCCATTCTGGAAACCTTGCCGCTGCGGGTGTTCTGGAAGGATACCAAGTCGCGTTACATGGGTGGCAACAGTCTGTTTGCCCGAGATGCCGGATTGGAGTCGGTGGCGGAACTGTTGGGTAAAAACGACCATGACTTGGCTTGGTGGGAGCAGGCCGCCGCTTATCAGCAGGATGACCGGCAGGTCATGCAGTCCGGGCAAGGCAAATTGAATGTGGAAGAGCCATTGACCATGGCCAGCGGCGAGACGGCGTGGTTGAGTACTTACAAACTGCCGTTGCGCAACAGCGAAGATCAGATTATCGGCGTGGTGGGCGCGTATGAAGACATCAGCATGCGCAAGCGCATAGAAGATCAATTGTTATGGCGCACGACCTTTTTGGAGGCTTTATTGGAGGCCTCTCCGGACGGTATCCTGGCGGTGGATAAGGATGGCTGCAAGTTACTGCAAAATCAGCGGGTAGCGGATTTGTGGAGCATTCCCGCCGAGATTGCGGGCGACCCCGACGACGCCGCACAGGTAGCATTCGTTAAAAACAAACTCAGCAATCCGGCCGAGTTTTTGGAGAAAGTGACTTATTTGTATGCGCATCCGGATGTCAGCTGCCGCGATGAAATCGAGCTCACGGACGGCGTGATCCTGGAGCGATATTCCGCGCCGGTCAAGGATAGGCTGGGTAGATACCATGGCCGTATCTGGCAATTTACCGACGTTACCCAAATTCGGCGCGCGCAGAGGGAGTTGCAGTTAAAGGATTATTACCAGCGAGCCCTGATGGATAATTTCCCCTTTATCCTCTGGATCAAGGACGCGGAAAGCCGCTATCAAGTGGTGAGCAAGGTGTTTACGGAATCCTACGCCGTCAGTATGGACGCGGTGATAGGCAAAACCGACTTCGAGATTTTTCCGGCCAAGTTGGCTCGGCGTTTTCGGGCCGAGGATCTGGAAATCATGCGCAGCCGCCAGCATAGATATACCGAGGAAATCGGCAAAATACTGAAACCCGCCACATGGTTCGAAGTATACAAGGCGCCGTTGCTGGATAAGGACGGCAATGTGTTGGGTACGGTCGGATATGCCCGCGACATCAATCATCGCAAGGCGGCCGAAGAGAATTTGAAGTTGGCGGCGCTGGTATTTGAAAATTGCAGCGAGGCCATGATGGTTATCGATGTCGACAACAAGGTGCTGAATGTCAATAGCGCATTTACCGAGATAACCGGGTTTGGCTGCGACGAGGTATTGGGTAGGGAGCCGGTCATTTTGGCCGCCGGAGAGCAAGATGCCTCGCTTGCCCAAGCGATGCGGCAAAGCATCGAAGCGACCGGAAACTGGCAAGGCGTCATCAAAAACCGCCGTAAAAACGGCGAATACTATATTGCCGAAATGGTCATCAATACGATTTTCGATCATGAAGGCAAGCCCCACAGGCGCGTGGCCTTGTTTTCCGATATAACCCAGCGCAAGCGTTCGGAAGAACAAATCTGGTGGCAGGCCAATTTCGATCAGTTGACCGGCATTCCGAACCGACATTTTGCCCGCGCCCAATTGGGCGAGGAAATCAAAAAAGTCCACCGCGCGCGGCGGAAGCTGGCTTTGCTGATGATAGATCTGGATAGGTTCAAGGAGGTCAATGACACCTTGGGTCATGAAGCGGGTGATCTGCTGTTGCAGCAGGCCGCCAAGCGTCTGGTGGCGTCCGTGCGCGAGTCGGATACCGTCGGCCGTCTGGGCGGCGACGAATTCGTGGTTATTTTGAGCGGCTTGGACAATGCGGAAAGTCCGGAGCAGGTGGCTAAGAAACTGCTTGAGCAATTGAGCCAGCCATTTACCTTGCGGACGGAACAAGTCTATGTTTCCGCCAGCGTCGGCATTACCCTGTACCCGGACGACGGTTTGGAAGTGAGTCAGCTACTGAAAAATGCCGATCAGGCCATGTTCGCCGCCAAGGCCAAGGGCCGCAACGGTTACAGTTTTTTTACCCACTCCATGCAGGCCGAGCTGAACGCGCGGGCGGCAATGCTGAACGATTTGCGCGGCGCCCTGGCCAGACAGGAGTTGACCCTGTTTTATCAACCCATAGTGGAACTGTCCACGCAACGTATTTATAAGGCCGAGGCCTTGTTGCGTTGGCGGCACCCGTTGCGCGGATTGATCAGTCCGTCCGAGTTCGTGCCCTTGGCCGAACAAACAGGCCTGATCAACGAAATCGGCGACTGGGTGTTTCATGTGGCCGTGGCGCAGGCCAGCCGTTGGCGGCAAATATTGCATCCGGACTTTCAGGTCAGCATCAACAAGTCGCCGATGCAGTTTTTGGACGCCCGCCATGATCCCGCCGAATGGATTGCTTATTTGCGGGCTCACGATGCGCCCGGCCAGTCGGTGGTGGTGGAGATTACCGAAGGCTTGTTGCTGGAAGCCAATAATAAAACGGCCGAGCATTTATTGGTGTTCCGGGATGCCGGGATTCAAGTGGCCATAGACGATTTCGGCACCGGCTATTCTTCGCTGTCGTATTTGCAGAAATTCGATATCGATTATTTGAAAATCGACCAGTCCTTCGTGCGTAATCTGAGCGCCGAGTCCAATGATTTCGTGTTGTGCGAGGCCATGATAGTGATGGCGCATAAACTGGGTTTGAAAGTCATCGCCGAAGGCGTGGAAACTCAGGCGCAATGCGATTTGTTGACCTCAATCGGCTGCGATTTCGGACAGGGCTACCTGTTTTCCAGGCCCATGGCGGCGGCGGATTTCGAGCAGAGCTTCAAGATAAACAGCGTTTAGGATTCCGGCCAAAGTAACGTCCGCATACTGTCCCCCCCCCTCCCCGGTTAGGGTGAGGGATATAAGTAGGGAAGTTATCAGGGGCGGAATAAGGGGGGAGTAAAGCCTATGCGGCGCCCCTGCCCCTGCCGCCAAGCTATTTTCAAGGGGCGAGCGGCACTATGGCCACCGAATCGGGAGTCAGGCTCAAACTGTACTGTCCTTGCAGCAAGCCCTGCAGTTCCTGTCCGGCCATGTTGTAACGCCAGCCGTGCAGCAGCGGACAATCCGAGTCGCCGAACAGCAGTTGTTCCAGTTCCTTGCGGGTGGCCAGAATCACCGGATTAAGCGAGTTTTGTTCGGCCCGTATCCGCACCACGGCGCTTAAAACGTCCATCACGGCTTCATGCTGCTGGGTTTTTTTGCCCGGCCGGTCTTTTTCGATCAAGGGTTTGGGCGGGCGTTGACGGGCGGCGTTGATCAACTCGCACAGCACTTTGCCGTAACGGTTGACGCTACGCTCATTGATGTTTCTGATTTTGCCCAGATCGGTCAAATTCACCGGCTGCAGTTTGGCCAGTTCCAGCAGCATATCGTCGGGGAACAGCCAGTTGCGCGGTTTGTTCTCGGATTGCGCGGTATATTCGCGCCACTCGCATAGGCTTTGCAGAATCGACAGTTGCCGACCGGTGAGTTTGTTTTTACCGCGAACTTTCAGCCAGGCGTTTTCCGGCGACAGTTGATAAAGTTCCTGATCGTTCAACAGGGCGAAGTCGCTTTTCAGCCAATCCAGGCGTCCCAGTTTTTCCAGCTGTTCGCACATCATTGTGTAGATTTTGCACAAATAAATGACGTCGTCGGCGGCGTATTGAATCTGATCCTCGCTGAGCGGGCGCTGGGTCCAGTCGGTACGGGTGTGAGCCTTGTTCAGATTGATGTTCAAAAAGCTGGAGACCAGCATGGCGTAGCCGGGATTTTCCTGAAAACCCAGCAGGGGCGCGGCGATTTGGGTATCGAAAACCGGTTCGGGAACGCGGCCGGTGATTTGAAAGAAAATTTCCAGGTCCTGGCGGCAGGAATGCAGCACCTTGACGATGGCCGGATCGTAAATGGCCGCGAATAATGGCGACAGATCGGCGATAGCCAGCGGGTCGACGCAGGCCACCCAGCCGGGCGCGGCAATTTGCAGCAAACAAAATTTAGGGTAATAGGTTTTTTCGCGCAGAAATTCGGTGTCCAGGGCAATCCAGGGCTCTTGTCGGATTTGTTCGCATAAAAGGGGTAGTTGTTCGGGGCGGTCTATATATTGAATAGTCATGAGGCCAGATAGGGAAAGGGCTTTTTAATCGATTGGCCGGCTATTTTACTCCGCCGGGGGGTAATCCGTCGGTAAATATTCCGCTTTGGCGGCATGCCGCCAAACAAAACGGCAAGGGAAAAATTCCTTTTATGGGCGAGGCCGTGGCCGTCGGCGCGGGGCCTGTTTATCATGCCCGGGTTTTAACGCTTTAAGGTAAACCCATGAACAAAGTTGCCCTGGGCCTGTTGCCCTGGTTTGCATTGCAGCCGCTGGCGGCGGCGATTGCGGCCGAAGTAACCGATAAAAAAGCCGAGACACTGGAACAAGTGGAAGTGGTCGACGTATCGCCGTTGCAGTTCGGCGCTATCGATATCAACAAAATTCCGGCCAACGTGCAGACCGTGTCGGCGGAACAGTTACAGGCCGGGCAGGCCGTGTCGTTGGCCGATTACATGAACCGCTATCTGGGCAGCGTCAATATCAACGACGCTCAAAACAACCCACTGCAGCCGGACTTACAATACCGGGGTTATAGCGCTTCGCCCTTGATGGGGGTGCCGCAAGGTATTGCGGCTTATGTGAACGGCGTGCGTTTCAACGAACCTTTCGGCGACATGGTCAACTGGGATCTGATTCCGCAAGGCGCCATAGAAAGCATGAGTTTACAGCCCGCATCCAACCCGGCCTTCGGTTTGAATGCGCTGGGCGGCTCCATCAATATCAAGACCAAGACCGGTTTCTCGGCGCCCAAACATGTGCTGGAAGTGCAGGGTGGTTCCTGGGACCGGCATACCGAAGAGCTTAGTAGCGGCTGGAACAATGGCACCTGGGGTTATTTTGCCGATTTCAGCAATTTTTCCGAGGCCGGTTGGCGCGACCACTCGCGCACCGAAGCCAAGCGCGGATTCGGTACCTTGAGCTGGCGCGGCAACGAATCCAGCCTGGATCTGCACTTCGCCGGCACCGAAAATGCGCTGCGCGGTAACGGCGCGGTACCGGAAGAATTGTTGGCTTACGGCCGGGAAAAAGTCTTTACCCATCCCGATCTGACCCGCAACCGCTTGTTCATGGTGTCCCTGGACGGCGAAACTTGGCTGAACGAGCGCAACCAGCTGTCCGCGACCGCCTATTACCGGCGTAACAAGATGAGTACCTACAACGGCGACGGTAGCGAATTCGGGGACTGCGAGGTGGGCGGGGTCGATTATTTATGCGACGGCGACGAGCCTTTGCAGGCCCTGGATGGAAGCCTGATTCCCGAAAACCCGGCCTTGGAGGGCGGTACGGTCAATACTTCCGAAACCACCCAGCAATCTTTCGGCTTTGCCCTGCAAAACGCCTTTCATCACAAAGTGTTCGGCATGAACAATCAATTGATTGCCGGCGCCAGTTACGACCACAGTACCGCGCATTACCGCGCCGATACCGAATTGGGCAGCCTGACCGCCAATCGCGGCGTGGCGGCCGGTGGCGTATTTTTATTGGACTCGCGGGTGCGCCTGAATACCGAAACCAACAATTACGGCGTGTTTCTGACCGACACCCTGTCGGTGACCGACAAACTGGATGTGACGGTTTCCGGTCGCTACAACATTACCCATCTGGAATTAAAAGACCATTTTCCGGGCGACGACCCCGATGAAAATCTGACCGGCTTTCATACTTTCAACCGCATAAACCCGGCCGCCGGCCTGACCTATGCGTTTATGCCTGAGCTGACTTTTTACGGCAATTACAGCGAATCATCCCGGGTGCCGACGCCCATGGAGTTGAGTTGCGCCGATCCGGATAACCCTTGCAAATTGCCCAATGCCTTCGTGGCCGACCCGCCCTTGGCGCAAGTGGTGGCCAATACCTGGGAAGCCGGTTTGCGCGGCGATCTGAAAAAACTGCCTTTCGAGGGGCGAGTGCATTGGAATGCCGGTTTTTTCCACGTCATCAACAACAACGATATTCTGTGGCAGGGTAACGGCGCCGTCAACGGCATGGGATATTTCGAGAATGTCGGCAAAACCCAACGGCAGGGCGCCGAGGCCGGCTTGTCGGGCTTGTTTTTCGACAATCGCTGGCGCTGGTCGGCCAATTACACCTATATCGACGCCACCTATCAAAGCCCCTTCGGCAGTCCGAACGGCGCTCATCCCGATGCGGTCGACGGCGTCACTCAGGTCCGTCCGGGCGACCGGATTCCCGGTATTCCGGCACACATCGCCAAATTCAGCACCGATGTGGATATTTTGCCGCAATGGACCTTGGGTTTCGACATGAGCTACAACAGCGGGCAGTATCTGCGCGGCGACGAGGCCAATCTACTGCCGAAAATTCCCGCTTTCGTGGTGTTCAACCTGCGTAGCGAATACCGCTTCAACGAACATGTGGCCTTGTTCGGCCGGGTCAACAACTTGTTCGATCGCGAATATGCCAACTTCGGCGCTATCGGTGAAACCGGAGAGGTACTGCAGGGGCTTGGGTTGAACGAAAACGAGAATGCTCGCTTCGTCGGTGTCGGCGCGCCGCGGGCCGCCTGGGTAGGCATACGTCTGAGCATGTAAGGTCCGGCGTTGGCGGATGCCAGAGACAGGGCCGCCGGCAAGGGAATGCCGGC
>NZ_JANIBJ010000013.1 GCF_024505185.1 Methylomonas subterranea | reverse complement strand
CGCCGGCCCTATCGGGCTCGGCGGCTGAATGTCTAAAGTTGAGTTAATTCGACCAAATTGGACGGACTTCAATTGATTCAGGGCTGTGCAGGGTGGAAGGCAAAAGCTATGCGGAAATCGCCGCCGAATTGGCTATCTCGCTTCGCACGGTGGAATTCGGAACAAGCTGAATTTCGGAATGGTGTTCGTGATCATATCCTTATGTTTCCAGAAGTTCTTTCAGGCGCCGATAATCCAGTTTGCCGTTGGGTAGTCGCGGTAGGGCATCCAGCGCCAGGTAACGGCTGGGTTGCATGTAGGGCGGTAACTGGCGCAGCAGGACCTTGCGGATTTCGCCGATGTCCATTTCGGGCTTCAGCACCACGGCCAAGGCGGGCCGTTGACCGGCCGTCGGATCGTCCACCCCTTGTACCGCGCAGTCGCGCACGCCGTCGATGGCATTAACCACCGCCTCGATTTCCGCCGGCTCGACCCGGTAACCGGAACATTTCAACATGCGCCCCAAGCGGCCGTGGAAAAGGTATTCGCCTTGCTCGAGGCTGACGCGGTCACCGGTGGCATACCAGCCTTGCGGATTTAAAAATGTCCGTAAAATTCCCGCCCGCCAATAACCGCTGGCCAAGCTTGGCCCGCGCACCCACAGCTCGCCGCTGTCGGCGTCAATATGCGTTTCGCAGCCGGCGGCGGGTCGGCCTATCGGGATGTTTTGATCGGCTTGCAAGCGTTCGCGGCGTACCGGCCAATAACAGCAAACGTTGGTTTCGGTGGGGCCGAAGAAATTATACAAGGCCGCGCGCGGCAAGGCGGCCGCCAGATCGATCAGGGCTGGAGTCGGAAACACTTCGCCGGCGAAAATCAGAAAACGCAAGGACGCCAGCGGCGTTTGGGCCAGATTGCCTTTGTAAGCCAGGAAGGCCAGCAAGGAAGGTACGGTATACCAGCCGCTGATGGCCTTTTCGCCGAGCCAGGCGCTAAGGCGGGCGGGGGCCAAGGTCAGTCTGGCGGGCACGAAATGCAGGCAGGCGCCGGCTCCCAGTACCGCGTATAGATCGAAGGTGGACAAGTCGAAGAACAGCGGGGAACTGCTGGCGATATGGTCTTGCGGTGTCAAGGCCAGCAGATCGGCGGCCCAGCCGGCAAAGGCCGCAATTGCGGTATGGCTCAAGGCCACGCCGCGCGGCTGCCCGGTGGAGCCGGAGGTGTACAGAATGGCCGCCAAGCCGGCGGTTGAAATCTCGACCGCCTCGGGCTGATTGTCGGGGCAGTCGGCAATGTCGAGCCATAAATCGGTATCCAGCCAGATTGGTGCCTCGCCCAGGCCCAATACCGCCTTGGCGTGGGCGTCGCCGACGATAAACAGCAGGCGCGAACTGGGGTTTTTCAAGTCCAGCGGAACATAACAGGCGCCGGCAAGCAGGGTGCCGAATACGGCAATGACCGCATCCATGCTCCTATCGATATGAATCGCCACCGGCTGTGCGGGCTGAATGCCGCGAGCCAACAAAGCCGCCGCCACCGCTTGCGCTCGCCGCAACAACTCGGCATAAGCGATCATCCTGTCGTCTTCCGCCAGCGCGGGCGCATCGGGCCTTAGCCGGCATTGCCGCATGAAGCCGTCCAGCAACATGCTTTATTCCGTTTCGCTTTCCAGCAATTCGTTGTCCATTTTCGCCATCAGGGCGTCCAGCCAGACTTTATCGACGGCCGGGGACAAATAATTGTAAGACAGGGTCAGGCTGCCGTTGACCTGTCCAACCAGCAAGGCCAGACCGGGCGGCAGCGTCATCCAGCACATCATGGACATATCGGTAACCGGAACGCCGAGAAAGCCGTTTTTTGCCCAGGCCAAATCGCCGACATCGGAAAACCACAGCGAACTCAACTCGCCGCCGCTGTGCTGTTTGCGCAGAAATTTGGCGTACTTGGCCGGTGGCAGCCATTGCCCCAGCCACATCAGCGGCAGGTAGGCGAAATCAAGCTCGTCCCGCACCACCCGTATATGCTGGGCCAGCAGGTGTTCGAACAGGGCTTTGCGGTCCCTGACCTTTTCCCGGGTGGCCTGGGCGAACAGACAGCCGACATGATTGCCGAAAACCGGCGTCGGCGCATTCTGCCGCCGCAGGTTGAAGGCGTAAGGTATGCAGTAACCGGCCTTGGCGGCGGGCGGTCCCAGGCTTTCCATGGCCCGCATTAAACAACCCAGATAATATAATGTACGGCCGGCCATGCCGGTGTGCTGTTGCGCCAGCTTGGCGATGCGTCGGGATTGTTCGGTATCGTAACGGCGTACTTGCAATGCCAGGGTTTGCGGGCCTTGTTCGGCCAGCGTGGGCAGACAACTATCCAGGCTGTTGGCTTGGTTGTTGTGGCGCTTGGCTTTCATCAGCAGCCAAAACTTTCTCCACGGGCTCCACTGCGCCAGCTTGGCTTCTATCAGCGAGGCCGACTCCTTGAAACTGTCCGGCCGTTCCGAACCCAAAAAATCCAGCAAAATTTTCGCGCCCCGCGCATCCAGCAAGGGATGGTTCCAGTTCAGCAGCAAAATACCGCCGCTGGCGCGGGCTATCCAATGCAGCGTCAAGGCACGGGTTTCCGGCCGATTGAAAATCCGCAACAGGATGCCTTGGGCCTCTGTGTCGTCATCGCCGGCGGATTCGCAGCGATGAAGCTCCAGCGGAATGGATTGGCCGGTCGGCTGCCAGGCGTGGCGCTTGCCCAGGCGCTCGATGCGGGCCGAGGCTATCGGGAAGCGTTCCACCAATAAGTCCAGGCGCTGTTGCAAGCGGTCACGGTCGGGTTCGGCGGATAAGTGCAGGGCAAAACCGCAGTAGCCGCCGGGCATGCCGGCGGCGCGGATTTCCTGGTCCAGAACGTAGGTGAAGTAGTCGGCCGGATTGAAAAAAATCGGTGCGAACCGGCTCATGCGTTTTGCGGTGCCTGTTTGATCCAGTTTTCCAGCGCATTCAGGCTCTGCACATTGTCGGGTTCGATTTCGGTGTCCGGCAGAATTACGCCGAATTCCTTCTCGGCGAACATGATCAAACGCATGATGCCCATGCTGTCCAGGCCGGCTTCCAGCAAGTCGTCGTCGTCGCCGAATGCAGCCGGATCCTCGTGATAAATCAGTTCGGAGAAAATAAACGCTTTGAGTTGTTCCTTCATGGGCTTGAATAGTCGATATGTAAAAGACGAGGAAGCCCGGGCCAAGGCCGGGGCGGATCGACGGGCGCGGGCAATTTTGGCACTCATTGCCCGCCAATCCAAGTGATTTTGCGCGCTAATCCGAATTTTGTGTAGAATCTCGGCTTTATAAAAGGAATGTAGAACGCTATGTCAGACGACTTGATCGGTCAATTGAAAACTCTGCTCATCGAAGGCTTGCGTCTGGAAGACATCGTTCCCGACGATCTTTCCGCCGATACGGCCTTGTTCGGCGGCGGCCTGGGTCTGGATTCCATTGATGCCCTGGAAATAGGCGTGATGCTGGACAGGCAATACGGTGTCAAAATCACTTCCGGCGACGAACGCAACACTCAAATTTTTGCTTCCCTGCGCGCACTGGCGGACTTCGTGGCTGAAAATCGCACCCGTTAAGCATGGGAACAGCACTCAAGGCGACGGGCATTACCGGTTTAATTCTCGGCTATCCCTTCCTCAGCGCTTATCTGGCCCGCCATGGCTTCGCCGGACTTATTTTGCTGCTGTTTGCCGCCCTGACCGTCTGGCGCGGCGTGCATATTCAAAAAGCCGGCTGGCGCTTTGCCGTTCTGGCCTTCGCCGCCGTGTTATTGGCGGGCGCCTATTTGTCCAATGTTTACGCGATCTGGCTGATTCCCGCCTTCGTCTACGCCTGGCTGGCCGCTTTATTTGGCCATACCTTGCGTTGCCCGCCCTCGATTTGCGAACGGCTGGTTCGGCTGCAGTTTCCGGAATTCAAACCCGGTATTGCCGAGTATTTGCGTGAAGTGACCTGGATCTGGACGCTGTTTTTTGCCGTCAATGTGCCGGTATGCGCCTTGCTGCCCTGGCTGGCCGGTCCGCAAATATGGTCGCTGTATACCGGTTTGCTGGTTTACCTGCTGATGGGGTTGCTGGTCACCGGCGAATGGCTGTACCGCCACCGGCGCTTCCCCGACCTGGAAATTCCACCCATGCTGGAAACCGCCCGCTATTTTGCGCTGCACGGCCACAAGGCCTTCAAGGACATCTGGTCGTGAAACGCTTTTGGGCCGTGTTACTGTTATGCCTCGCCTTGCCCTGCCCGGCCGACGATGGCGCGCTATCCGAAGTGCTGGGCAAACTGCGCCAAGTCGGACAGGCCAGCTTTCAGTACCACGAAATCCAAACGCTGGAGCTGGCCGCATCGCCCTGGCGTGCCAGCGGCATCATGCTGACCGATGAGGCCGGCAGTCTGGTCAAGCTGCAATTGCAACCCAGCCGCGTCATCATGGCGATCAGCGGCGACAGTTTGTACTACTGGGATGCCGCGCAAAACCGGCGCCACAGCATGCCTATCGCTTATGCCGACGAGACGGCGGCGCAAATCCTGATCTTTCGCGGCATTCTGCTAGGCCGCGCCGAAGAGCTGACGGCCGGCTACGATCTGGCGGCGGATGTCCGCAATCCCGACTGGTCCTTGCACATGCAACCCAAAAATGCCCAGGCCGGGGATAATACGCCGACTATCGACATCTCGGGCGACGCCGACCCGGACAAGAGACGGATTTTGCTCCGTCGGGCCGACGGCGAAACCACCGAATACCGCATCGAAAAAGTCGCCGCGCCACACGCCGAAAATTACAGCATCCCGCAATTGTTGCGGGAAGCCGGCGGAGAATAATGCGTGCGTTTCGCCTGGAGGAAACGCTGCTTTTTGCTGTTGCTGCCCGTGTTGCTGGCCGTTACGCTTTGGCAAATCCGCGTCGAGTCCGACCTTAACGCCTTTTTCACCCATACCAACGATGCCGATGCCGAACTGCTGTCCGGCCTGTTGCAATCCGGCGAACTGTCGCGCCGCTACCTGCTGGTGGTGGAAGAATCCGCCGCCAACGCCAGGGATGCGCCCAGCTTGGCGGCATTCAGCGCCAAGCTGATCCAACAGCTGGCGCAACTGGACCAGGTTGAGCAAGTCTGGCCGGCGGCACGGCCGCCGCGCGACTGGCTGGACGCCACCCAATTTTACGCCCCCTATCACGCCCGCATCTACAGCCTGAATCCCGCTCGGGACGCCGCCAGTTTATTCGATCCGCAAGCGTTGCCGGGCCGGGCCGATGGCTTGAGGCAGGCTCTGCTGTCGCCCCAGGGCGGCTTCGTCAAATCCATCGCCAAGCAGGACCCCTTGCTGCTGTCTCTGAACGGTTTCAAGACCCTGCAAGCCGGGTTTCAACAAACCAGGGACGATGGCGCCTTGATATTGCAAAGCCGACCGCCGGCGCTGGATTCCGCCGCCCATGCAAAACTGCGGGCCGCCATCGACGCCCGCTTCGACGACTTGAACCAAGCCGCCGGCCGGGCGTTCCGTTTGTCCATAGCCGGGGTGCCGGTGTTCAGCGTGGCGGCGCGCGACGAAATCAGCCGCGACGTCACGCTGGTTTCGACGGCCTCCAGCCTGTGCGTGGTGCTGGTGTTCTTGCTGTTGTTTCGCTCTTTCTCCGCCCTGCATTGGCTGCTGCTGCTGCAGGGCTGCGCCTTTTTGATCGGCATACTGGCCACCCAGCTGATTTTTGGGCAGGTACACAGCCTGACGCTGGCCCTGGGCGCCAGCCTGATCGGCATCTGCGTCGATTACCCCATACACGTCATGGCGCACAGCGCCAAACACCGCAGCAGTCCTTTGCACAATGCGCGCCTGTTATGGCCCAGCCTGTGGCTGGGCGGCCTGACCACGGTGATCGGTTATGCCGCCATGGGCTTTAGCGGTTTTCCGGGTTTCGAACAGATTGCCGTGTTCGCCTTGTTCAGCATCGCCGCTTCCTTGGGCTTGACCCGTTGGTTGCTGCCCGCCCTGTTGCGGCATGGGTCCTTGCACATTGCGGATTTGCCCGGCATTGCCGGCTGGGTGGCTTTTTGCGGCCGGCGCCGTAAAGCGTTGCTGAGCCTGATAGCCTGCGCCGCCGTGCTGGCGGTTTTTTCCCTGCCGCGACTGGGCTGGATGGACGACATGCAAAAACTGACCATGAACATGGATGCCATCAAACAACAGGACGCCACGGTGCGCGCGCATTTTTCCAGCATGGAACCGGGGCGCTTCGTGTTGATCCGGGCCGACGATTTCGAAACCGCCCTGCAACGCGCCGAAGCCGCCGAGCGGCGTTTGCAAGACTTGCAACGGGCCGGCGTCGTCAAAAGCTATCACGGCCTGTTTCCCTGGCTGGCATCCCAAGCTCTGCAAGCCGAAAATGCCCGCGTTTACAATGCCGCGCTGACAGCCGAATTTCAGGACGCCTGGCGCGCCGCTCTCGATCTGGCCGGACTGTCGGCGGACAAACTCGGTCGCTTGACGCCGGCCGGCAGCGGGGAACTGGCGCCCGAAGCGGTGCTGGAAACGCCGGTGCGCCATGTATTGTCCGGCCAGTTGCTGGCGGAACGACAAGGCGTGGCGCTGGCCCTGTGGTTGGGGGATCACGATCCGGCCGGACTGGCCGCCGGTTTGCAAGGCTTGGCCGGCACCCGCTACTTCAGCCAGCGCGAGCAGTTGAATCAGCTGGCCGGCCAATACCGGGACCGCTCGTTGCGGATGCTGGCAATCGGTATCGCCGTGATGGGTTTTTTGATCTGGCTGCAAATCCGGGGGCTGCGAAATACGCTGCTGACCCTGCTGCCGTCGCTGGCGGCGGTGCTTTTCATTTTCGCCAGTTGGGCCTTATTGGGCGAGGAATTGAGTTTCGTGCATGTCATCGGGCTTTTGTTGTCCATCTCCTTGTGCGTGGATTACGGCATCTTTTTCATCGAAAATCGCGGCGGGGATAGCGAGGTCACCTATCATGCCATCGCCGCATCGACGCTGACTACCCTGGCGTCTTTCGGCGCCCTGGGGCTGGGTAAAACCCCGACTCTGCCGATTCTATCCCTGTCGGTCAGTCTGGGCGTGGTGCTGGGGTTTTTGCTGTGTCCCCTGTTGATTCCCAAAACCGACCCCGCATGAAGCAACTGCCCTGCATCGCCCCCGCAAGTATCACCGGCTATCAATGCGTCAGCACGGCCGGAGACAGCTTGCATGAGTTACTCGCCGCCTTGCTCGCCAACCGCGCTTGCTTACGGCCATTGAGTTTATTTCCGCCGCCCTTTGCGACGGTAGTGGGCGAAGTGGTCTCCCGCCTGCCGGACATCGGGCCCAATCTGCAAAGTTATGCCTGCCGCAACGCCGGCTTGGCCTTGCATGCCTTGGGGCAAGACGGCATGCGCGCCGCCGTGGATGCCGCCACGGCCCGTTACGGCGCCGGGCGGGTGGGCGTGGTGCTTGGCACCAGCACCTCGGGTATTTACGAAACCGAAAATGCCTATCGCGTTCTGGCGGGCGCGGGCGCCATGCCGGACGATTTCAGTTTTCTCCACACCCACACCGCGCAGGCCAGCGCCGAATTTTTATGGCGGGAACTGGCCTTGCAAGGCCCCTGTTACGGCATTTCCACCGCCTGTTCCTCCAGCGCCAAGGCGCTGGGCGCGGCGCAACGCCTGCTGGCGGCCGATATCTGCGACGCGGTGCTGGTGGCCGGCGTGGACAGTCTGTGCCGCTTGACCTTGTTCGGCTTTAACAGTCTGCAACTGATCTCGCCGGAAGCTTGCCGACCGATGGATAGCGGCCGCCGCGGCATTAACATTGGCGAGGCTGCCGCCCTGTTGTTGTTGGAACGCCCCGATCCGGGCAATGCCGCATGCCCGCGTCTGCTGGCGGTGGGCGAAGCCTCGGACGCCCATCACATGAGTTCGCCGCATCCGGAGGGCCTGGGCGCGGCGGCGGCAATGACGCAAGCGCTGCAACTGGCCGGCCGCCGGCCGGAGCAGGTCGATTACATCAATCTGCACGCCACCGCCAGTCAGCTGAACGATTTGTCGGAAGCCAAGGCCGTGCACCGGGTGTTTCGCCGGCCGCCGCCCTGCGCCGGGGTAAAAGGCCTGCTGGGCCATACCTTGGGCGCGGCCGGGGCGGTCGAAGCGGTCGTCAGCCTGCTGGCGCTGGAACAAGGCTTTTTGCCAGGCAATTGCGGTTTGCGGCGGGTCGATCCACTGTGCGATCTGCCTATTGTCGCCGAACCGCGCCTGAACAGCCGGCCCCGCTTGATTTTGAGCAATGCCTTCGGCTTCGGCGGCAATAACGCCAGCGTGTTATTGGAGGCGGCTTGATGGATTGCATGAGTCTGCTGGGCTTCGGCGCCTGCGCCCCGGACGCCGGTTTTCGCGCCGGCCTGCCGTTTCCGGCCGACGACATAACTCGAGAAGCCATGCCGGCCATGCTACGCCGGCGCGCCAGCCGGTCCACGCAAATGGCCTTCAGCGCCGCCCTGCGGGCCTGCTCGCAAGCCGGGCGCTCGCCGGCCGGCTTGCCGGCGGTATTCGCCAGCGCGGCCGGCGAAATACAGATCACCGATCAGCTGTGCCTGGAACTGACTCGGGCGGAGCCCATGGTTTCGCCGGCCGCTTTTCATAATTCGGTGCAAAACACCGTGGCCGGTTATTGGAGTATCGCCCAACGATGCACCCAGCCGGCCACGGCGCTGGCGGCCGGAGACGACACTTTTGCGATGGGGCTGTTGGAAGCCTGGTGCCAACTGGCCTGCCTCGGCGGCGAACTGTTGCTGGTTTGCTATGACGAACGCTGGCCTGCCTATCTGGCGCCGGGCCGCGGCCAAGTCGAGTTTGCCAGCGCGCTGCTGCTGGCGGCCGGCGGCTGGCCGGATGCAGTCATGCAGCTTGGCCGGCCAGTTTACGCGACTTCGGCCGTCGACGAATTCTCTCCGCCGGCGGGCTCCGATCCGGTACTGGCGGTCTTGCCTTTGTTGGCGCGGGCGGCCGGCGGCGCTTCGGTGCAACCGAGTTTGCCCGTCGGGCGGAATTGGCTGGTCGATGTGCATAAGCGCTGAAAAAACTTTTACAATGCACTACCTTTGATCAACCTCAATTCGCATAAAAGGCGGTAACCGATGAAACAACTGAAATTGCTGGGCATTTCCATGGCATTGATTCTGGCGGCGGGCTGCGCCTCTACGCCGAAACCGGCGGCACAGACGGCGGCGGGCTCGACCCAAGTCGCCAAAGCCAGCCGCACCTCCGAGTCGGTTATCGAGGGTGATATCCCGGCTGGCAGCCCGTTCGCCAAAATCCAGATCGGCATGACCCAGGGGCAGGTACATGAAATCCTCGGCCAGCCCACCGATACCAAGGTCTACCAAACCGGCAAGGCTTGGATCCCGTTTTATTTCGGCCCGGACACCATGCGCACCGACGAGTTTTATAAAGGTGTCGGCTCGGTCACCTATGCCGGCGCCGGCGTCGGCGGCGTGCACTGGAAAGTGTTTCGCGCCGTTTACAATCCCGCCGAAGACGGCTTTGCCAACTAATCGACAGCCCATAGGTGTTATAGATGCCCGACAGCATGCAAAACGGTTTTGACTACGACGTAGTGGTAATCGGCGGCGGCCCGGCCGGCAGTACCGCCGCAACCTTGCTGGCCCAGCACGGCCGCAAGACCTTGCTGCTGGAGCGAGACAAACACCCGCGTTTCCATATCGGCGAATCCATGCTGCCGTTCAGCGAACCGGTGGTACAGCGTTTGGGCATAGACTGGAGCGTGGGCAATCAATTCAAAAGCGGCGCGGTGTTCATAGACGAGCGCACCGACCAGCGTATGTATTTTCCGCTCAGCGTCTATCGCAAAACCTATCAATTGGAGCGGGCGCCTTTCGATCAGTTATTGTTCGAAAACGCCGCCAAGCACGGCGCGGAAACCCGTCAGGAAGAAAAGGTGCTGGAAGTGGACTGCCGGGCCGATGGCGTGAATATCGTCTCCGACAAGGGCGGCTACCGCTGCCGCTATCTGGTGGACGCCAGCGGCCGCGCCGCCTTGCTGGGCAAACAACACAAGGGCATAGACAAGATAGAAAATCTGGGCAAATTTGCCGTCTTTACCCATTACGAAGATATACAACCCGGCGCGGAAGCCGACGAACTGTTCGAATCCGGCAGCATTTATGTACCGGTGGTGGATATCGGCTGGATCTGGATCATTCCTCTATCGGGCCGGCGCTTGAGCGTGGGCTTGGTGGTGCAAAAGGAACGGCCCAAGGATTGCCCGGTGGAAGAACTGCTGCAACGTTATCTGGCCGCTTCGCCGATCCTGAACCGCTTGTTGGCCGGCGCAAGGCAATCGGCGCCGGTACGGGTGGAAGCCGATTTCAGTTACAGCAACCGGCAGCGTTACGGCCTGCGCTACGCCTGCTGCGGTGACGCCGCCGGCTTTCTGGATCCGGTATTTTCCTCCGGCGTGTTCCTGGCCTTTACCAGCGCCGCCCGCATCGCCGACCGCATCCACCAGGGCTTGAGCGAAGGCCGCGAAGCCGATCCCTTACTGCATGCCGAAGACGACGAAGCCTATCTGCTGGGTTTCAACACCATGCGCCTGTTCGTCGAGCGCTTCTACCAATCCGGCATCGTGCACAATCTGTTTTTCGAAGCCGACCGCGATCCGGACTTGAAAGGCCAGATTGCCAGACTGCTGTCCGGCGATTTGTGGGTCGACGACAATGCCTTACAAAAAAGCCTGCTGGCGGGCCGCAAAATGGCCGGTTGATTATTTCGGCATTAGGCCCGCCACATGGGGAATGAAGGTTTTAGGGAATAATGGCCGAAATGAGCAACTTCGAATTCCTCAAAGAGCATGACCCCTTATTTTTGCAGCTCGCCTCGGCTGCCGAACGTGTTTTCGCCAGTGATCCCAACACTACGCTCATCAAATTACGCCAGCTGGGCGAGGCGCTTGCTCAAGACTTGGCGGCACGTTGCGGCATTCAATTCGACGACAAAACCAGCCAAGCCGATTTATTGTTCAAATTGAATCGAGAAATCCGATTCGATTCTAAGGTTGCTGATCTATTCCACACCTTACGCATAGAAGGTAATCGCGCAACACACCAGTTCAAAACCCAACACAAGGAAGCCTTGGACGGTTTACGTATCGCTCGTGCCTTGGCCGTCTGGTTTCATCAATCTTTTAGTAAGCAAGGCAGCGGTTTCAAACCTGGCCCTTTTATTCCGCCCACCGATCCCAGCCAAGAATTGCGCGAGTTGACGATTCAAATCGAACAACTCAAAGCCCAACTGCAAGACGCCAACCAGCAAGCCGAGTCGAATCAGCAGTTAGTCGATTTGATTGCCCGTGAAAAAGAACAGTACGCGGTTCTGGCTGAACAAATGGATGCCGAAGCCCGTATCTTCGAACAAATGGCTCAAGAGCAGGAGCAACGCTTACAGCAGGAGCGGCAAGCTTTCGAAGCGCGCTTGCAGGCCATGCAATCCGAATTGGAAAACCAAACTCAAGCCAGCCAACAAATCGAAGCGACCATTAAGCAGGCTGGGAGCGTTGAACCATCACTCAATGAAGAGCTCACCCGTATCCTCATCGATCAGCAATTGATCGCAGCCGGTTGGGAAGCCGATACCGAAGAACTGACTTACCAAAAAGGCGCTAGACCCGAAAAAGGCAAAAACAAAGCCATCGCCGAATGGCCCACTCAAGGCAAACAAAGCGCCGATTACATATTGTTTGCCGGACTAATCCCGATTGCCGTGGTCGAAGCCAAGCGAGAAAACATCAATGTAGCCGGAAAAATTTCACAAGCGGAACGTTATTCTCGCGGTTTTACGCCAACTGTCACAATGTTACCTGCGTGGCAGTTGCAAGGCCGCACCATTGCTTGGCCTGATCATAAAGACGGCCATTACCAGATTCCGTTCGTCTATTCCTGTAACGGCAGGCCGTTTGTCAAACAACTCGCCGAACAATCCGGCACCTGGTTCCGCGACGTGCGCGAGCCGTCCAATTTGGCTAAACCCTTACCCGATTTTCACAGTCCCGAAGGTCTGCTGGATAAGCTGCAACGCAGCAAGACCGCAGCCGAAGAAAAACTCAAGCAAGAAGGCTTTGCCTATTTGCGTTTGCGGGATTATCAGCAAAACGCGGTGCAAGCCGTCGAGTTGGTATTGGCAGCCAACCAAACCAATTGCCTGCTTGCTATGGCTACTGGAACCGGTAAAACCCGCACCATAATCGGTTTGATGTATCGTTTCTTGAAAGCCGAACGCTTTAAGCGCATTCTGTTCTTGGTTGATCGCACCGCGTTGGGTCAGCAAGCCATCGACTCGTTCAACGATGCGCCGCTGGAACAAAACCAGACGTTATCCAAAATCTATAACGTGGCCGAATTGGGTGACATGGCTGCTGAAGCGGAAACCCGCATTCAGGTTTCTACAGTACAGGCCATGGTCAAACGCATTTTCCAGTCCGACACGCCACCCTGTATTGATGCCTACGATTGCCTGATCGTCGATGAAGCCCACCGTGGTTATGCCTTGGATCAGGACATGACCGAAGGCGAAATGGCGATGCGCGATGTCGCGCAATATTTATCTAGTTATCGCCGCGTGTTGGATTATTTCGATGCAGTCAAAATCGGCCTGACCGCCACGCCCGCCAAACACACCACTGATATCTTCGGTAAACCGGTGTACTCCTATTCTTACCGCGAAGCTGTGGCCGACGACTGGCTGATCGACCATGAACCGCCGATTCGTTACGAAACCCTGCTGACGCAAAAAGGCATCCAATTCGCCAAGGGTAGTCAGGTGGATGTCATCAATACCCAAACTGGCGCAGTCGAGCTGGCCACCTTGGATGACGACATGAATTTCGATGTCGATGACTTTAACCGTCGCGTGATTAGTCCGTCATTCAATAAGATCATCTGCAAGGAATTGGTTAAGGAACTCGATCCGTTCGGCGACGAGAAAACCATGATTTTCTGCGCGTCGGATCGGCATGCTGATATGGTCAAGCGTATCCTCGATCGGCTGTATAAAAAAATGTACGGCGACGAATATAACGAAGCGGCGGTCAAGAAAATCACCGGTCAAAGCGATAAAGTCGGTCAGCTTATCCGCCAATACAAAAACGAGCGTTACCCCAGTATTGCCATCACCGTTGATTTGCTGACTACCGGCATCGACGTACCGAAAATTTGTCATCTGGTATTTTTCCGCCGCGTGCGTTCACGGATTCTGTACGAGCAAATGCTGGGCCGCGCCACCCGCCGTTGCGATGAAATCGGTAAAACCGTGTTCAAGATTTACGATCCGGTGGATATTTACGCCGCGCTAAAAGATGTCAGCGATATGAAACCGCTGGTCAAAGACCCCAACGTGTCGATCGAGCAATTGATTCAAGAACTCAACAATCCTGATAGTTTGACCGTTGCCGGAAGTAAACCGGACACCAGTCACGCCCATGATGTTTTGGATGCCTTAAGCCAACGCATCATGCGTATTTTGCGCAAAGCCAAAACCAAAGCCGCCACTAAACCGGCATTACAGCAAAAGCTCACCGAATTGGAAGGACTGTGGGGCGTCGCGCCGGAAAAACTGCATCAACATCTGCATCAACTCGGCCCGCAAAAAGCCATGCAGTTCATGCAAAGCAACGCGAATCTGATTAATCAATTGGAGCAGGTCAAAAAACTGTTGGGTTCCGAATACTACCCACTGATTGCCGAGCATGAAGACGAACTGAAAGTGCGCGAGCAAAGCTACGGTAAATACGACAAGCCAGCCGATTACCTGGAAAGTTTTAATGACTTCATCAAAAACCAAATCAACCAATCGGCAGCGTTGGCGGTCGTCGTCAATAAGCCCAAAGACCTGACGCGTGAACAGCTACGTGAAATCCGTTTATTGCTGGATCAAAACGGTTACAGCGAAGCCAAATTGCAAAGTGCCTGGCGCAATCAAACCAATCAGGACATCGCAGCCAGTATAATCGGCTATATACGCCGAGCTGCCATTGGCGAAGCGCTGATTCCGTTCGAACAAAGAGTTACTCAAGCCATGCAAAAAATCTACGGCTTGCATTCATGGACACAGGTGCAACGCAAATGGTTGGATCGGCTAGCTAAACAACTCAGCCACGAAGTGGTCATCGATCAGCAATTCGTCAACCGCGTATTTGCCAAAGACGGCGGAGCCAAGACCTTGAATAATGTGCTGGATCAGCAACTCGATAACGTCTTAGACACCCTGGCCGACTCCATCTGGTCAGCCGCATAAATAATCACTAAAACCTAATGAGCAATAACGAAATAGTCCAAAAACTTTGGAACCTGTGCGACGTGCTGCGCGATGACGGCATCAACTATTCGGATTACGTCACCGAACTGGTGTTGCTGCTGTTTATCAAAATGGAATACGAAAACACCGAAGCCGGTATCCTGCAAAAACACAAACTGCCAGAAGGCTGCCGCTGGCCGGATTTGACCAAGCTGTCCGGCTTGAACTTGCTCAACCATTACCGGCAATTGCTGTTGGACTTATCCAAAAGCGACGATCATTTGATCGCGGCCATCTATGCCGATGCGCAAACCCGTTTGCGCGAACCGCGCCATTTGGAACAACTGATCAAAAGTCTGGATGCCATCGACTGGTTTAGCGCCAAACGCGACGGCCTGGGCGATTTGTACGAAGGCCTATTGGAGAAAAACGCCAGCGAAACCAAATCCGGTGCCGGTCAATACTTTACCCCGCGTCCATTGATCGACAGCATCATCCGCTGTACCAAACCGCAAGCCGGTGAACTGATTCAAGACCCCGCCGCCGGTACCGCCGGATTCCTGATTGCCGCCGACGCCTATATCAAACAACAGACCGACGACCTGTACGATCTGGACGAAAAAGCCCAGCGCTACCAGCGCAATCAGGCCTTTGTCGGTATGGAACTGGTGCCCGGCACTCGCCGCCTGGCGCTGATGAATTGTTTGTTACACGGCATGGAAGGCGATGATGAAGGCGTAGTGCATCTGGGCAATACCTTGGGTCAACCTGGAACTCATTTACCCAAAGCAGATGTAATTTTAACTAATCCACCATTCGGCACCGCCAAAGGTGGCGAAGCCAGCGTCACCCGTGATGACTTCACTTACAAAACCAGTAATAAGCAATTGGTGTTTTTGCAGCATATTTACCGCAGCTTGAAACCAGGTGGCCGCGCCGCCGTGGTATTGCCGGATAACGTGTTGTTCGAGGCCGGTGTCGGCAGCGACATCCGCCGCGACCTGATGAACAAGTGCAATCTGCACACCATCCTGCGTTTACCGACTGGCATTTTTTACGCCCAAGGCGTTAAAACCAACGTGCTGTTTTTTACCAAAGGCACCGTCGCCAATCCACGGCAGGAAGAAAACTGCACCCAACAGGTGTGGGTCTATGATCTGCGCAGCAACATGCCCAGCTTCGGCAAACGCACGCCATTTGGCGAACAGCATTTAAAACCGTTTGAAGCCTGTTTTCATGCCGAAAACCGACAGGAAAGCGATGGCCAAATCTCCCTCGCCCTTGAGGGAGAGGGTCGTGGTGACGACTGCATGGATGCAGGAGGTAGAGCAACGTCGGGAACAGTTGCCGAGGGGGAAACGGAATCCCGCTGGCGTTGCTTCAGTCGCGACTGGATCAAAACCCAAAAGGGTGACTCACTGGACATTGCCTGGCTGAAAGATCAGGACAGTGTCGATGCCGCCAGCCTGTCGGAACCGGACGTATTGGCTGCCGAAGCGATGAGCGAATTGACTGAGGCTTTGCGGGAGTTGGATGGGTTGATGCAGGCGTTGGGCGCTAGTGATCAGGCGCAAATTCAAAAAGAGCTACTCGCAGAGGTATTAGGAATATCTGTAATGGATGCAGGTGTTTGATATGAACTTACCAGAAGGGTGGGCATTAAGCGAAATTGGTGAGCTTGGAGAAATTATTACTGGAAAAACGCCAAGTACAAAAGTCCCTGAGAATTTTGGCGGAAGTATTCCATTTATTAAGCCAGGTGACCTAGATCATGGCGGATATATACATTTTACTGCCGATACCTTAACGGAGTTAGGTTTGAAGTCCGTTCCTAAGTTACCCCCGCACTCTATTACGGTTACCTGCATTGGTAATTTAGGAAAAATTGGTATTACCACAACAGAATCAGCAACCAATCAGCAAATAAATTCAGTAGTTCCCAGTCGACATTTGAACTACAAATTTCTTTATCATTACCTGGCTACATTAAAGCCGTGGTTGGAACAAGAAGCGTCTGCTACAACAGTGGCCATTATAAACAAGGGAAAGTTTTCGAAAGCTCCAATCAAAGTAGCTCCGTTGGCCGAACAACACCAAATCGCCGCCAAACTGGACGAACTGCTGGCACAGGTAGACAGCATCAAAACCCGCCTCGACGCCATCCCCAACATCCTCAAACGTTTCCGCCAATCCGTGCTGGCTGCGGCGGTAAGTGGGAAGTTAACTGAGGATTGGAGAAATGATCATAGTGAATTCGGTGAATGGAAGGCCATAAATTTTGGAAATTTAATTCTTGATTCAGGAAACGGTATTTCAAAACGTAGCGGTAACCAAGGTCGAGACGTTACTGTGTTACGTTTAGCTGATTTTAAAAATGCCATGAGAGTTCATGGAAATGAAAGAAAGATAACCCTTACTGAAAAAGAAATTCAAAAATACCGGCTTGAGAATGGAGATTTGTTAGTAGTTAGGGTAAATGGAAGTGTGGAAATTGCAGGGCTTTTTATTGTTTATGATGGCAATGATACAGAGGCCTATTGCGATCATTTCATACGATTTTCTATTGACCACAACAAGGCTTTGTCAAAATTTATTACGTATATAACTAATGAAGGAGAAGGTCGAAAATATTTAAGAAATTCTCTTTCAACAAGCGCAGGTCAGAATACCATAAATCAGAAGTCCATTAATGCATTGCAATTCAGGCTTCCTTCTTTATTAGAACAAACCGAAATTGTCCACCGCGTCGAACAACTATTCACATACGCCGATCATATCGAACAACGTGTCAAAGACTCCCAGTCGCGCGTCAAGCACCTGACCCAATCCATTCTCGCCAAAGCCTTTCGCGGCGAACTCACCGCCGACTGGCGCTCGCAAAATCCCGACCTAATCAATGGTGAAAACGGTGCCGAAGCGTTGTTGGCTCGAATTCAAGCGGGACGTGTGAAGGAAAAGCCTAAGCCTAAGCTTAAGAAGAAACTAAAAGCATGATGCCAAACCCGGTGCGACTGTTTCACATTACTGCAATCGACAATCTGGCTGATATTTGTCGAAGCGGTGCGTTGTTGAGTAAGAACGCCGGAGCTTCTTTGGGGATCAATTACCAGAATATCGCTCATTCCGGCGCCCAATCGGCACGGTCCGGGCGCAATGTCATTGATCCCCCAGGCGGCAGTGTTCACGATTTTGTGCCGTTTTACTTCGCTCCGCGGTCTCCTATGTTGTTTAGCATCAATAGCGGTAATGTTGCAGGCTGCGATTTCAGGCAGGCGGATATATTGCATTTTGAAACCACAATTGATCGGGTTACCTCAACGAATCCCGATTTCGTTTTCTATGACCGCAATGCAACGTTGCGTTACAGCGAGGCATTTACCGACCTTTCTTTACTTCCAAGCAAGGTTGCGTGGGATCTGATCACCGAGTCGCCGCGACTGGATGGCTATTGCAAGTATTTTCATAACAATTTCAACAATGAAAGATACATTGATCGTATGGAGCGCCGTCAGGCGGAATTTCTGGTCAAACATCGTGTCGATTTACCTTCCATGACGCGTATAGGCGTTATTAATAGATCGAAAGCCGAATTGGTGCGTGAGATATTAGTAGAAACTGGTATAGACTTACCGGTAGAAGTAAAAACCGATTGGTATTTTTAGGACATTAAAAGATGAGTGTTAGCACCGTTCAAGGTGACTTATTAAAACAACTAGATGTAGATGCGATCGTCAACACCGTCAATTGCGTTGGCGTGATGGGCAAAGGCATTGCATTGCAATTCAAGAAAAAATGGCCGGACAATTTCAAGTTGTATGCAGAAGCGTGTAAAGCGGGTTTAGTTAAGCCAGGTCAAATGTTTATTTACGATGCCGGTTTGTTAGCAACACCTAAATTTATTATCAATTTTCCAACTAAAGACCACTGGCGGAGACGTTCGCATATTGAATTTATTCAAGACGGCCTCGTTGATTTGATTGCACAAATCGAAGCTCGGCAAATTACTTCGATTGCCATTCCGCCGCTAGGATGCGGGAACGGTGGTTTGAATTGGAGCGATGTAAAGCCGTTGATAGAAAAAGCGTTCGCCAAACTACCAGATGTCGACGTGCGGTTATTCGAGCCTGCCGGCTCGCCGAAAGCAATCGAGATGCAGGTCAATAGCGCCAGGCCCAAAATGACACCTGGTAGAGCCGCCATTCTGAAAGTGTTGGAAACCTATCGCGAACTGAATTACGGCTTGTCCAAAATCGAGGTGCAAAAGCTTGCCTATTTTTTACAGGAAGCGGGCGAAAATTTGCGTTTGCAGTTCGTTAAACATCATTACGGTCCTTATGCGGATGCTTTGCGCCATGCGTTAGATCGTATGGATGGCCATTTTATTCACGGTTTAGGCGATGGCGTCGTGGAAGCGGAAATTGCGCCTGATCAGGAGGCTTTGCAGGAAGCCGAGCGTTTTATCCATCAATCGCAACAGCGAACATTACTGGAACATATCGCCAAAGTTGATGAGCTGATTCAAGGCTTTCAATCACCTTACGGCATGGAGTTACTTTCTACCGTACACTGGGTGGCGACCCGGGAGCAAGCGGAGAGTCCCGAATCGGCTTTAGAGCTTATCCAAGTTTGGAATAGTCGTAAACGTCATCTAATGAAACCCGCCCACATCGAAGCTGCTTGGCAACAGTTAACCGAGCTTGGCTGGATCAAATTGCCAACGGATGAAGCTAGATCGCACTGAACACCGCATCATTCGATAGCAACGGGCAAAAAAATTTGCTTTTCGATTGCTGTATAAATATCCGTCGCCACACTTGGAGTTTTAATACCGACAATCAAAGCGTATCGCGCCGATTTTCCCCACCGCTCCAAATTCGCTCGCTCTTTCCACCAACCCAAAACCGGATAAACGGCAATATAGCCGCGCTCGGCTAGTTCTGCCGCTGTTCCAGTCCAGGTATCGGAATGTACCGAACCCAGACTGCGCAATTTTTCACCTAACAGCCATTGGCCGCTATCGGGCGTAGCGCCGTTGTAGGCATGTTCCTCGTCTCTGGCTTTTTGATTGATGCGTTGTTTAAAATCTGTAAGGGTCTCTAATGGACGACGCACGTCGAAGCGTAGACCATGCGATGCATAGCGATATTTATTGACCCAACCGCGCTCCCCTGGGTTGGGTTCGATGAAATACGACCAGGTCACTTTCATTTCGACTTGAGTTTTAGGCGGCAAGTCGCGAAGTACATCGGCAGGCCAAGGAAGCGTGTGCAAATTGATGTCGCGGGTTTTAACATTACTGCCTTTCTTGGTGTACGGATAAATCACGTCCTGAGCAATCAGGGTCAATTCGTTACGAGCACTCCAAAACAGGGCATCTTGATCCGGTACGCCGTAGCCGCAATAACGCATGAGTTGCTGGTATTTCGCCTGGCTGTTCAATGGCTCGAACACGGCTTTCATTGCTGGCGTCCATTTAGCCGAATGTATCAATAACGCCCTGATGGTTTCCGGCCAATAGTCTGGGTATAAGGCTTGTACTTTTGCCGCTAAATTTGCAGCCAAGGCTGTCGCAGCACTGGTATCGCCAAACGACACCAATTGCTTACCCAGCGCAAATTGATGGCCGGTGGTGAGCAATTGCAAAGCGTCGTCGATATAATCGGCTCCCTCATTTGCCGGATTCGTCGCCATGTTCCCGGCTTCCATGACAATGTCTGATTTGATTGGCCAGGTTTTCTGCCATGTCATAGATGTACAACTGGCTGGAGCCAATCCACCTGCGGGCGCTAATGGTATCCAATCTGGATTAGTTGCAGTATCCAGCCACACTTTTTCGGTATAGCCGCCTACCGTAAGCGCATTCCAAGATTGGCCTGGGTCGTGGACTTCATCGGTCAGGTTATTGTTTGGATATAGGTGTCTGTGTTGTGGATCAGTGTTGCCCGCCGACAAGATAACCAACCGCTGTTGCTCATCTTCCGCGCCTGAGGAAATGGCATCAATAGTCGCAGACCACGACGAGGGACGACCGCGATCTCTGTTGTCTGTGGTGGATACTGCCATGCAGAATAACCGTTGACGGTCTGCTTCAATTTCTACTCTGGCGATACTGTCGCGGGTGATAGCGCCGTATAGTTTTTTGTCAGTATGAAAATCAGGATTGGGCGTGATTTTGACTGATTCCAAGCGATGGGTAAGTTTTAGCGGCAGTGGATTAGCCACTGCCTCGGTTAAGTCGCCATAGATTGATACACCCGCCATATTGGTGCCATGGCCGTTTCGATCATCGGTACCCCAGCCGGGAATATAGGTATGCATATCGGTCATTTCGGCGACTGGCTGCAATAGCGGATGCTCATGATTGATACCGGTATCCAAAATACAAATCGTCGGCGCGTCATTGGGTGGCGGCGTCAAATTTTCTAAGGTTTGTTCGATCCAGGCACGCTGATCTTGACGACCCATGCCGGTGAAAAAATCGGCGGTATCCTTGGCTTTTCTAAGTTCGGCGATGGCGCCCAGCAGATGAATGGAATGGCTGATCTGTTCGCGGGTACCGAAAACCAGAATGATGGTTCTATCGAGAAAGCGGATCGATTCAGCGCTTACCCTGAGATTAAGATGCGGGGCATGCTCGCGAACAAAAGCTTCACAATCGAATTTTTCCGAATATCTTAGCCAAACTTCCCACCAGATTGCTTGCTCTGCATTGGGCAGCAATTCTCGCTCGTCAGTCCAAAGCGCATCGATTGCGGCAAGCTTGATCGCGCTAATGCTTTCAACCAAGTCTCTATTTTTGGGCTGGTTTTTATTCGTGTTTTCGTACTGATATTGGGTGATTTTGGTTAGAAAATGGGCAAGCTTGCCTTCCGGTACGAAAACGGTGGCGATGCTTTTACCATCAACAAGCTTAACGTTACAAAGTTCAATCCCACTAGGCTGAAATTACAGGCTGGCAAACTTGAGCTCGAAATCAGGTTCGCTTTCAAAGGCCAGATAAAGTCCATTACCGACATCCAAGCCGAATGCCTTTTGTTGTTCGATGATGCCAGCTTCCTGAGACTGGATATGCTGAACTTGCTCAATCAGTTGTTGAGAGTGTGCCTGACGATCTCTTGAAGGTGTTTTTAAGCCAGCGCCGCCCATTGCTTGTGTCGGTCTGGAGTAACTTTCGGTAGTTACCGAATCCTTTATCAGTAAATGCGGAAGGCGTTCCTTGCGTTGTTCGGACATTTATCGGCAGGTTTGTTTTTGTCGGACAAGTTGCCGTTCTTTGATCGAGTGCATGATATCGGCATGGGTAACGGCATCTTTGTTGTGAATGATCACGTCTTTAATCGCATCTTCACAGACGCGGTTAATGTCACCAAAACTCAATGTATTCGCTGCTTCTGCTGCTTTGACCCAAAGGATGCGAGTGGTTTTGAACGAGGCCAATTTGGATTTCAGGGCAGCGACGATCTCTTCCTTGGTTGGCAATTCATACTCGATCAGATCGTCAAAGCGGCGGAATAAAGCGTGATCCAGTAGCTCATGGTGATTGGTAGCAGCAATCAACAAGCTATCAGAGCTGTCCTGCTCGATCATTTGTAAGAAGCTATTTAATACACGGCGGATTTCCCCGACATCGTTGGAGCCGCCGCGTTGCGAGCCAATGCTGTCGAATTCGTCAAACAGGTAGACGCCACGAGTTTGCTCGATTGCGTCGAAGATCAGGCGTAATTTAGCTGCGGTCTCGCCCATGTATTTGGTCATCAGGCTTTCAAGTCTTACGATAAAGAGCGGTAAACCCAGTTCACCGGCCAGTACCGACGCTGTCATGGTTTTACCTGTCCCAGGTGGCCCGACCAACAACAGCTTTTTACGAGGAGCCAAGCCATGAGCACGCAAGCGCTGTACGTGTTTGTGTTCTTTGATTAGACGATCTAATTTTGTCTGAATGTTTTCAGAAAGCACCATGTCAGCCAATCGTAGCTGGGGATAGGAAACGTTCAGTAACTGGCTGAGTTCGCCTTTTGGTTTGGCTAACGGGATCGCCTTGGATTCAGCGAGTCGAGGTTTGCTCTTTGCGCTATCGATCAGATCGCGAATTTCTTTGGCTAGGCTGCCATGCCCCTTTTTGGCTTCTTGCGCCGCCATTTGCATGGCAACCGACAAAAACATAGCCTCGTCGCCATCGACGTGCGATTTAAGCAAGGCTTTGATTTGATTAGCGATGGCCATGGGAATAAAGCGTAGAGACTTTGCGAATTAATTTTGAAGCAGTGTAATCGATATTAATAGACAAGCAATACGTGATTTAGAGACGCTAATCCGAAGCATCTTGCTAATCACGTAAATATTAACTGGCTTGTCACATGAACGCGGGTCGCTGAGTTGCCGAGACCTTGCCAATAAAAAGGACCGTTTGTCTAGTATCAACCGTTACTCGCAATGAATACAAATTGTTGTGTTCGGCTGCAATTGTAGCCATACCTTCAGGTAATTCAATCAACATAACGCAAGAGCTTTTGTATCTTATTGATATAAAATAGAAAAATAGCATGCCGCAACGGCGTTAATCTGGATCGCATTTTGCTAGGCTTAGAATAAGGGCGCACAGCCCAAGCCCGCGAATTCGATGACAGGTGACTTATGAGCAAAATCGGCATTTTTTTCGGCACGGATACCGGCAGTACCCGCTTGGTGGCCAAGAAGATTTATAGTCTGTTGGGCGATGAATTGGCCGACAAGCCCAAAAACATCAACCGCACCAGTCCCGCCGAGTTTCTGCAATACGACGCCCTGATCCTGGGTACGCCCAGTTACGGAGTCGGCGATTTGCCGGGGCTGGCGGCGGGTTGCCAGGAAGCCAACTGGGCGGAGTTCGTGCCCTATCTGGACGATACCGACCTGAGCGGCAAACGGGTGGCCTTGTTCGGCCTGGGCCATCAGGAACGTTACGCCTCGCGCTTCGCCAGTTCCTTGATCAAGCTGTATCAGGTGTTTTACGGCAACGGCGCCAAAATGGTCGGCCGCTGGAGCACGGAGGGTTACCAATTCGAACATTCGGCTTCCATCATCGACAACCAGTTCGTCGGCTTGGTATTGGATCAACGCGGCCAGCCGCATTTGACCGACGAGCGGCTCAAGATCTGGCTGGCGCAAATCAAGCCGCAATTGTTGCCGGCCCTGGCAGAGGCGGCTTGAGCATGTTGCCCGCCGATTCCGAAGTCGATCTGACCCCGCTGGCGGACTGCGGTCGCTGCCAATTTCAAGTCAGTTTGCTGGCGACCGGCCATTGCAAACCCGGCGACCGTTGCGTGGCCGCCGACAGCGGTAGGCAGATCGACCGCTTTTTTAAAACCAACCCCGGCATCGCCCCAGAATTCAGCCAGGACCCGTTCTGGGAGCGCCGCGCCATCGCGGCCCGTTATTTACCGACCAATAAGCTGGAACCGCTGTTAAGCGATCCCGACGAAGCGGTGCGCCGGGTACTGGCCTACCGGGTGCCGCTGGAGTGGCTGGCCTTGTTGCGCAAGGACAGCGACCGCGAAGTCAGAATCACCGTCGCCGACCGCATGCCGGAACACGAACTGGAGCTGATGGCGGACGATCCGGACTATCTGGTAAGGGTCTATGTGGCCCGGCGCTTGCCGCGGGGCCGCTTGTTTCGCTTGGCGGCCGACCCGGATAGCGAAGTGCGGCGCATCGTCGCCACCCGCATTCCCCGCGTCAGCCTGGGCTTGATGGCGCATGACGCCGAAGTCGAGATTCGCCGCATCGTGGCCCAGCGTATGGAAGTCGATGATTTGGCCATGCTGAGTCAGGACCCGGACTGGACCGTGCGTTACGAAGTGGCCTTGCGCGCCGATGCCGACCTGCTGCGGCAAATGCTGGCCGACCCCGAGCCAGACGTCAACCAAACCGCCCGCCAACGCCTGGAAACTCTCAGCCAAACCTGTGCCCATGACGACTGAATTTATAGTCGGCCTTACCTACGCCGACCGTTTGAATCTGGCCACCCGAGCCCGCCACGACGCCATAAAAGCCCGCTTCAACTCCGAAGTGGCCGCGCTTACCTCCTTGATGGGTCCGATGAGCGACGGCCCTGAATGGCCGGCCGGCGCTGCCTGGCTGGCGGCACGGCACGAGCGTAACGCCTGCATTATCTCCGACGGCTTGTCCGACCCATGGGTCGAGCGCGACCGGCCGGAAACCGGTTTGGGTGTGGAGGTGTTTATCGAAACGCCGGATGCCGGTCTCGCCGCCGATGCGCCGTTGACCAAACTGGCCGATACCTGGTTGTTTCCGCTGGTCGCCGAGGTCAGCCACACTCTGGCCGGCTATGCCAAATTGTGCGAAAAGCTGTTGGCTGGCGAATTGCTTTCGCTGGAATTCAATATCGACCATATCAAGGACGGCCGCGGCCGGGTGGGTGCCTTGCTGAGTAAACCGCGGCAGGATACTTCCGGCCTGAGCATGCCCGGCGGCACGGTCAGTCTGATCGCCGCCACCGTGCTGACGGTGGCCGAATTGAAATTCCTGCGCGGCAAGGGGGCCGCCGGGCGCATGGAATTGGCGGACAAGCTTTACGCCGCCGGCGTCGGCCATTTATCCCTACTGCACCGGCCCTCGGTGATTTGAACGGGTCGGCCAAGATGAAATTATCCGAGGAAATTGCCGGCTGGTTTTCCGCTAACGGGTTCGACGCCCGCGCGCCGCTGACGGTCGACGGCCAAGGGCGGCATGCGCTGATCGTGGCCGCTCAGCAAGCCAGAGCGGACATGGTGGCTTATCTTTTGCGGATGGGCGCGGACTTAAGCGTGCTGGATCTTTACGGCAACAACGCCCTGTGGGCGGCCTGTTTCGCCGAATCCGACGCTTGCATGGCGTTACTGATAGAGGCCGGAATCGATATCGATTATCAAAATCCCAGCGGTGCCACGGCCTTGACTTATGCGTCTTCCAGCGGCAAGCACGCGGTGGTGGCCCAGTTGCTACTGGCCGGAGCCAATCCCTTGCTGACCACCCAGGACGATTTCAGCGCACTGGATTTGGCCGCCAACCGCGCCTGCCTGCAGCTGTTGCGTCAGGCTACCAAGGCATGTAGCTAATGGAGCTTCCGGCCCAGACTTGGTGTGTCTAATGGCTTATCCGAATTTTTTGCGCCGGACATTTTCCAGGCGCCTGCTCTTATAATCGAATATGCATGGGCTTATTCTATTAGCCTTTTCAAGGATGGCATGAACTCCTGGTGCGTCTTCAGGTAGTTATTGCGAGATGTCATATATTCTTGATAGGCATTCTGTATATTGTCTGAGGTCAAGCGGGAGCCGAATGCGAGTTTAGGGTTTTGTCCGAACATGGAATCTAACATTAATTCGCCATATTCATAATTAAAATGCTCGGGGTCTTGCCAATATACGGCACTTTGGTTTGTAATCTCTTCGGTAGTATATTGATTGAATTGATTAAAATCCCAAATCTGCACGTCGCCGCCAAGTTTTTCAACTTCCTGAACGATATAAATCAAGTTCGACCAATAGCGTTTATAGTTGCCGCACATTATTTGTATTTCTTGCCAAAGGGCGTGCGACGGATATATGTATATACGCAGTTTAATGTTTTTCGAATTGGTTTGTTTAACAACGTTTAAAAGTCCGCTAATGTCGATACCCGAATGCTCTGTCGGTATCCGCTCTGCAACAGCCGCATTGCCATCAAGCTTTATCAGATCATTTAAATCGCAGTTAGTACGCTTTTCATGGTTTCTATAAAACTCTCTAAATTGGTTGTCTATTCCCGCATGGCCGCGAATATAATAATACATACCGTCTTTTTTATGGCTTGGTCTGGCGTGCTGGGACAGCATGGTGCCTACCGAGGCGTCAATTGCCTTCATGGAAAAAAGCAGATTAAATTCCGAGAAATTTTCAATCTCCGGCAAAACGCCGATACAGTTGGACAACGGCAAGGCGTCGGGAGCAATACCGATTACCATGCGATTTACTTCGGCGACTTTTAATGCATAATCAATATAGCACTGCACGCGTTCCCAGCCGGCGCCCGCTATGCCGAAGTTATATCCCTTTAACTTTCCATTATCTGTAAAAGACGGGTTGGACGGGTCGAATCCTATCTCGGAATAGGAGCTGCCGAAAATAAGCGCGTTGGGCCTGCTTCTTGCGACCAGTTTGGGCTTGATATACCGCTCATACTTTCTAAATTTCGGCTTGACTTCGTTAAAGCCGGAAATCTCAAAATCCTGATAATACCAAAATGGGTCAACCAGCCTGTTAATGACGCCAACCACAAGCAAGACAAAAATGACAAAGCATAAAAGATAGGTGGTGTATTTTTGGTGAGTCATTTAAAACTGAAAATATATAAATTCGCTTAACTCGCCCAGGGAGAGTATTCCGGATGCGGCGAGTATTGAAAAAATAATTAGCCAAATGTAATTCGGCCGCCAGTGCCACCATCTGAAGTCCTCTTGGGCTTGCATATATAGGGCCGGGTTAAATCTTGAAAAAAACTCCTGGACATTCGGCAGGCACCAGGCGATGACAAAGCAAAGCAAAAGTCGTATTGGCAGCTTTCCTGAATTAAAAGTTGCCGTGTTTTCAAACCTGGCGCCCCTTGTTATCAGCCATTCTCTTGTCTGTCCAAGCTGTTCGCCCCATTTGACCGGGATTTGTAAACCGTGCATGCCCGTCATTCCCTCGAGCATAAGTTTGGCGGCCATGACATTGTCGGCTCTAAATATGGTCCAACCGACAACTACCGCGGAAAAAGTAACAAGCAAGGATATTTTGTCGTAAATAATATTATTAAATAAGAATGGCATTGGAAGTTTTGACCTGATATCCCTCCATAAATGGTTTATCAATAAGTAGCCGCCATGCAGTCCGCCCCAAAGGATAAAGGTCCAATTGGCACCGTGCCATATTCCGCCAACCAGCATGGTAAGAATTAAATTGAAATGTCTACGAAAGCGTCCTTTTCGATTTCCTCCCAAGGGTATGTAGATATAGTCCTTTAAAAACCGGGATAAGGTCATATGCCAGCGCCGCCAAAATTCTATAATGCTGGTGGCTTTATAGGGCGATGCAAAGTTAAGCGGTAACTTAATGCCAAATAGTAAAGAAAGGCCGATCGCCATTTCCGAATACGCGGAAAAATCAAAATATAATTGAAAAGTATAGGCCAATGCGCCGCCCCAGGCATCCAAAAATGAAACGGATTTGCCGCTTGCAACCTCATCGAAGACCGGTTTGACATAACCGGCCATATCGTCGGCAATAATCAGCTTTTTGAATAATCCCATAAAGAAAATAGATAAGCCTACGGACATGTTTCGCCAATTAGGCTTGTATATTTTAGGGTCGGCGAATTGTGTCATCATTTCCTTATGATGTAATATCGGTCCCGCGATCAAATGTGGAAAATAGGTTACAAATAAAGCATAATGGGATGCGTTAAATTCTTTCGCGGATTTTTGGTGAGTGTCAACAAGAAAGGCTATTTGGGTGAATGTAAAAAAAGAAATGCCTAGCGGCAATACAATATGAGAGTTTTGTATGTTAAAGTTAAATAATGTATTGAGATTGTCTATTATAAACTCCAAATACTTGTAATAAACCAATAAGATGACGTTGGCGCCCACCCCGAGCACGGTTAGATGTTTTGCTCGTTCCGCATTGGTTTTGTTTAATATTGCAATATGCTTTCCAACAATAAAGTTAAAAGTTATCGACGTTATTAGCAAAATCGAATATGCCGGATTCCATGTTGCGTAAAACACTAAAGAGGCGGCCGCCAGCCAGTAGAGGGCGTATCTATGGCTTTTAAGGGCGATAATAAAAAATAATGCCAGCGTGATGGGCAAAAAGGCAAAGACAAACAAATATGAGTTGAATAGCATTTTATAATGCCTTATTGGGTGTTGGCGGACTTATGAGACTGAAATTACGGGTGGACGGTGGCGAATGAAGATAATTTAATTTAATTCAACCCGAGCCGGGTTTTTGAAACAAATAATTGAGGCGGCAATTATTTGTATCCATTAGGCTCGCAATATGTTTTGGAGCGGCAAGCAATAATAAAAATCTAATTTGCATGCTTAAGCGGTTTTTATAGCATAAAACCACAAAAATGTGCCAAGTTATAAAGTCCCGGGCTTACATGCAAAGTGCGCCGCGTTAGTTCCGGGCAGTCTGAATCCAGGATCACCAACCCCATAAAATTCATCGCGCCCGAAAAACCACGCCGCGTTAAAATTCCATAACGCCGAGCCATTTGCCTTGGTCCGATTTCATCGTTTTTTACCGACATCATGCTCAATTTTAAAAACATCGCCATCCGCCGCGGCAGCCGCTTGCTGTTTAGCGAGGCTTCATTCACGATTCATAAGGGTCAGAAGATCGGCTTGACCGGGGCCAACGGTACCGGCAAGTCCAGTCTGTTTGCGATGCTGCGCGGCGAATTGCATGCCGACGAGGGCGAGTTTTCCATGCCGCCGAATCTGGAAGTGGCGCATGTGGCGCAGGAAACCCCGGCGCTGTCATGTTCGGCCATCGATTATGTTTTGGACGGCGATCGCGAGTTGCGGGCCTTGCAACAGCAATTACAGGCAGCAGAACAGGCCCACGACGGCATCAAGCTGGCCGAGCTGCACGCGGCGCTGGAGCATGCCGGCGGCTACACCGCACAGGCCCGCGCCTCGCGGCTGTTGAACGGCTTGGGCTTTAGCACCGAACAGGAAAGCCGGCCGGTCAGTTCGTTTTCCGGCGGCTGGCGCATGCGCTTGAATCTGGCTCAGGCCTTGATGTGCCGTTCCGATGTGTTATTGCTGGACGAACCCACCAACCATTTGGATTTGGATGCGGTGATTTATCTGCAGGACTGGCTGGTCAAATATCCCGGCACCCTGCTGTTGATTTCCCATGACCGCGATTTTCTGGATGCTATCACCGACCACATCGTGCACATCGAGCAGAATAGGGCCGAGATTTACACCGGTAATTATTCCGACTTCGAACGCATGCGCGCCGAAAAGCTGGCCCAGCAGCAAACCGCGTATGAAAAGCAGCAACGCGAAATTGCCCATATTCAAAGCTTTGTCGACCGCTTTAAGGCCCAGGCCACCAAGGCCCGCCAGGCGCAAAGCCGCATCAAGGCGCTGGAGCGGATGGAGTTGATTGCCCAGGCCCATGTGGATTCGCCGTTCGGTTTCAGTTTTCCGCCGCCGAAAAAAATGCCCAATCCCTTAATCAAACTGGAACAGGCCGACATCGGTTACGGCGACAAGGTGGTGGTGCATGAGGCCTCGTTGTCGATTTCTCCCGGCGACCGCATCGGTTTGCTGGGGCCGAACGGCGCCGGCAAGTCCAGCCTGATCAAGGTGTTATCCGGGCAAATGCCGGCATTGCGTGGTAAGTTAACCAACGCCCAGGATTTGCATATCGGCTATTTCGCCCAGCACCAGCTGGAACAGCTGCGGCTGGACCAATCGCCGTTGTGGCACTTGCAGCAGCTGGATAAGCAGGCGCTGGAACGGGATTTACGCAATTTTCTGGGCGGTTTTGATTTTCGCGGCGACAAGGTCAACGAGCCCATGGGGCCGTTTTCCGGCGGTGAAAAAGCCCGGCTGGTGCTGGCGATATTGGTGTATCAGAACCCCAACCTGCTGCTGCTGGACGAACCGACCAACCATCTGGACCTGGAAATGCGCCACGCCTTGAGCGTGGCCTTGCAGGAATACCAGGGCGCCATCGTGGTGGTGTCGCACGACAGGCATTTGCTGCGCTCCGTGACGGATCAGCTATTGTTGGTTGCCGAGGGCAGGGTGCGGCCGTTTGACGGCGATCTGGACGACTACAAGCAATGGTTGGCGGAACAAAAGAAAGCCGGCGAAGAAGCGGATAACCCGGCCGCAATCGGCAATAATGTCTCTCGCAAGGATCAGCGCAAGCAGGATGCCGAACGTCGCCAACGCCTGAAACCCTTGCTGGATGAAGTGAAAAAGGCCGAAGCGGCGGTGGAAAAATTCCACGGGGAGCAGCAGGAACTGGAACAACAATTGGCCGATCCCACGATTTATAACGACGAGAATAAGGACGCCTTGAAACAACTGTTGAGCAGGAAGGCCAGGGTCGATGACGCACTGGAGCAGGCGGAGCTCGACTGGATGACTGCCGAAGAAAACCTGTCCCAAGCGGAGTAATGCATGTATGAATTGAGCCTGTTGTTTTTCCAGATCGCCATTTTTCAAAAAGGCCCGCAAGATGTTCCGGCTTCGCCGCTGGTGCTGCGCCTGTTGTTGCCGGTGTATGTGGCGATCAATTATCTGATTTTGTTTTTAAACGGCACCCAGGCCACGGCTTTGTTGCAGATAGGCGTGGATTTCGGCCTGATCGTGCTGTTTTGTTGGCCCTTGTTGTACTCGTCCGGCAAAATAGCCCGTTTTCCGCAAACCTTGGCCGCCATGGTGGGCACCAGCGTGGTGCTGAGCTTCTTCGCCCTGCCGGCCATTGCTACCCTGAATGCGAATGCCAACGATCTGGCCTACTTCGCCATGTTGGCGCTGGTGTTGTGGCATTGGCTGGTTAGCGGGCATATCATGCGGCATGCGCTGGATCAGTCCCTGTTTTTCGGCCTGGGGCTGGCGCTTTTGTATATCATGCTGTCTTCCCAAATAATGGCGGCGCTGTTTCCCGAACTTACCGGCTCCACGCAATGAGGTTGCTATGAATCGCTATCAACATATTTTATTGGCCGTGGATTTTTCGGAGCACGGCAAACAGGTCTCGGACAAGGCACTGAATGTGGCCAAGCTGAATCAGGCGAAATTGAGTCTGGTGCATGTGGTGGAAAATCTGCCCATCACCGATGCGGCTTACGGGCCGATTCCGTTCGACGTCGACCTGACCCAGGAATGGCTGGAAGCTTCCAAGGAAAGGCTGGCCAAGCTGGGCGCCGACCTGGGCGTACCCGAACAACAACAATGGCTGGAAATGGGCAGCGCCAAGATGGAAATCGTCCGGGTGGCCGAGGATAACGGCGTGGATTTGATCGTGGTGGGTTCGCATGGCCGCCACGGTTTGGCCTTGTTGCTGGGCTCCACCGCCAACGGCGTGTTGCATCACGCCAAATGCGATGTACTGGCGGTGCGTCTGACCGATGATTGAATTGGTATTGGGCGGCGCTCGCTCGGGCAAGAGCCGCTACGCCGAGCGGCGGGCCATCGATTGCGGCTTGCCTGTGCTGTATCTGGCCACGGCGGAAGCCGGCGATGAGGAAATGCATGCCCGTATCGCCCATCACCGGCTAAGACGTCCGGCCGAATGGCAAACGCTGGAGGTGCCTGTCCAACTGGCCTCGGCCATTCAAACCCACGCCAAGCCCGACCGCTGCCTGCTGATCGATTGCCTGACCTTGTGGCTGAGCAATGTGTTGTTCGACCGCCACGGCAATATCCAGGAGCAGCTGTTTGCGGCCCAGCGTGCCGCCTTTCTGGCGGCGCTGAGGGATTGCAAGGGCCGGGTGATCATGGTTGGTAACGAAGTCGGGCTGGGCGTGGTGGCGGCCGATGCCATGACCCGCCGTTTCGTCGACGAAGCCGGGTTCCTGCATCAGGAACTGGCGCAAATCTGCGACCAAGTGGTGCTGGTCACGGCCGGTTTGCCGCAACGACTCAAATAAATGCAAAGGCTTTTTCTCCCCATTGCCCCGCCCGATGCGGGGTTTCATCGGCGAGCGCTGGACAGGCAAGCGCAACTCACCAAGCCGCCCGGTTCGCTGGGCATGCTGGAGAATCTGGCGGTTAGGCTGGCTGCCATGCAGCGGCGGGACGATCCGCGGCTGGAACGCATACACATCAGTATCTTTGCCGCCGACCACGGCATTGCCGCCGAAGGCGTGTCGGCATTTCCGCAAGCCGTGACAACGGAGATGGTGAAAAATTTCGCCGCCGGCGGCGCGGCGGCGAACGTGTTGGCCAGACGGATCGACGCCCGCTTTGAAGTGGTGGATGTCGGCTTGCTCAATCCGGTGGAACTACCCGGTGTGATCAGCCAGCGGGCCGGCGCCGGTACGGAAAATTTCAAAATCGGCCAGGCCATGACGTCGGCCCAACTCGACATTGCCCTGCGGGCGGGAATGGCCGCCGTCGACCGTGCGTTGGCTGGCCGGGCCGATATTTTTATCGGCGGCGAAATGGGCATAGCCAACACCTGCAGCGCCAGCGCCGTGGCGGCCGCCCTGCTGGCGCTGCCGGCCGAAGATATTACCGGCGCCGGCACCGGTCTGAACCGCGAACAAATCCTCCACAAGGCGGCGGTGATACGGCAGGCTTTGCACAGGCACCGCCAACAGCTGACCGCGCCGTTGGCGGTGTTGCAAAGGCTGGGAGGTTTCGAAATCGCCGCTCTGGCCGGAGCCTATATCGGTGCCGCCCAACAGGCACTGCCGGTCTTGGTGGACGGCTTTATCAGCAGCGTGGCTGCCCTGGTGGCCGTCGGGATCAATCCGGATTGCCAGGCCTGGTTTTTTTTCGGCCACCGTTCCGGGGAAAAAGGCCATGGGCGGGTGCTGGATGCGTTGGCGGCCGAACCTATTTTGCAGTTGGGCATGCGGCTGGGCGAAGCCAGCGGCGCGCTCATGGCGGTTCCCGTGCTGCAAACCGCCTGCCTGCTGCACAATGAAATGGCCACCTTTGCCCAGGCACGGGTGTCCGCCGGCCTCTAAAAAGCTTGAGTCCGATATTTACGCCGGCAATCAAGTCGTTTACATTGCCAAACGAGTCCGGCGGCCAAGCTACGAACATTTGGATTTCATTTGCCGGGTTTGGGTAGAATGCGCCTGGATTCGGCAGAAATGCCGCGGCTATTTCGGCACGGCCGGACGGCGATTTTAAATCCGATTTCGACTCCTTGAATAATAAAGCTTGTCCGGACTTAGCCGCCCGGATGACAGATAACAACAGGATAAGCAGGCATGCTAGGACATATAGAAAGTTACGACGAACGTTGCCAAACCGGGGTAGTGAAACACGACGGTAAATTTTACGAATTTCATATCGACCAGTGGACCGCCACGGAACCGCCCAAGCAAGGCGACGATGTGGATTTTGACCATGAACATGGCGAAGTCACTGAAATTGGTCCGGTCGGCGCCTATTTGCTCGACAGTCAGCCGGTCAAAAACCACATAGTGGCCGCGCTGTTGGGCATCGTGTTCGGCGCCATAGGCTTGCACCGTATTTACTTGGGTTTCTGGGGATTGGGTATCACCCAAATTCTGGTGACCTATTTGACCGGCGGTTTCGGCGTGGTGTGGGGCTTTATAGAAGGAGTTTTGATTTTTACCGGCCATATCAGCAAGGACGCCAAGGGCCGGCATTTGAAATAATTCCGATCGAGACGCCCGCGAGGCGGCATTCACCACTTAGCCAATTCAATTATTACAGCCATGGACTCTTTACTGATCGCCCTGCAATTTTTGACCCGAATCCCGGTCAATTACCAGCTTCCGGCCAACGATGCCGTGCTGGGCCGGTCGGTATTGTATTACCCCTTGGTGGGTTTTTTGATTGGTGTGTCGCTGAGTTTTCTGGCCCTGATCCTGTCGGGCGCGCCCGACATGGTGACCGCGGCCGTGGTATTGAGCGCCTGGGTTTTGCTGACCGGCGGTTTGCATCTGGACGGCTTGGCCGACTGCGCCGACGCCTGGGTTGGCGGTCTGGGCGACGAACAACGCAGCTTGCGGATCATGAAGGACCCGGCGGCCGGGCCGATCGCGGTGTTGGTGTTGTTGTTGGTCATGCTAGTGAAATTTACCGCGCTGTTCGTATTGATCCAGCAAAACGATTTGATCCCGTTAATGCTGGCCCCCTTGCTGGGACGCTGTGCAATTTTGTTGCTGATGCTTTCCATGCCGTACGTCAGTCCCGAAGGCATGGCGGAAAAGCTGTTGGCCAACCTGCCCTTTGGCGAAGCGCGCACGGTGGTGGTGATTTCATTGGCGTTTGCCGGCTTATTCATGGGTTGGGCCAATGTATTGCTGGCCTGCGGCCTGCTGCTCTGGGTGCGGTACGCCGCCCTGACCCGACTGGGCGGCGCCACCGGCGACGTTTACGGTGCGGCGGTGGAATTGATCGAGACCGCCGGATTGTTGGCCGTGATCCTGCTATGAACAGGCATCGCTTCAGTCCGGAGGAACGGTCCGGCGTTTACCGCGCCATCGCCGAACGCCGCGACATGCGGCATTTTTTGCCGGACCCGGTGGCGCCCGAATTACTGACGCGGATTCTGCGGGCCGCCCATCAAGCCGGCAGCGTCGGCTTGATGCAACCCTGGCGCTTCATCCGCATTACCGACTGTCAATTGCGCGGCCGGATTCATCAACTGGTGGAAAACGAACGCCGATTGACCGCCGAGGCTCTGCGGCAACGGCAGGACGAGTTCATGCGTTTGAAAGTGGAAGGCATCCGCGAATGCGGCGAATTGCTGGTGGTGGCGCTGCCCGATCAGCGCGAAAAACATATCTTTGGCCGCCGCACCCTGCCTGAAATGGATTTGGCCTCGGCCGCCTGCGCCATTCAAAACCTGTGGCTGGCGGCGCGCGCGGAAGGCCTGGGCATGGGCTGGGTATCCTTGTTCGATCCGGCCGAGCTGGCGGCATTATTGAACATGCCAGCCGGCAGCCGGCCCATCGCCATTTTATGCCTGGGCCACGTGGACGAGTTTTACCCCAAACCCATGCTGGAGCTGGAAAACTGGATTAGCCCGCAACCCTTGTCCGCCATGGTGTCGGAAAACGGCTGGGGCGTTTGATACCTAAAGCGCTGATGGTGCAGGGCACCACCTCCGACGCCGGCAAAAGCACGCTGGTAACCGCCCTGTGTCGGCATTATCGACGCCAGGGCGCGCGGGTGGCGCCCTTCAAGCCGCAAAACATGGCGCTCAACAGCGCGGTGACGGTCGACGGCGGCGAAATAGGCCGGGCTCAGGCGGTACAGGCCGCCGCCTGCGGCTTGCCTGCCCATAGCGACATGAATCCGGTGCTATTGAAACCCACCACGGATACCCGCGCCCAGGTCATCATTCACGGCCGGGTTCTGCAAAATCAGTCCGCCGGCGAGTACCACGATTATAAACAAGTCGCCAAACGGGCGGTGCTGGAATCCTGGCAACGCCTGACCGGGCAATACCAAACCGTGGTGGTCGAGGGTGCCGGCAGTCCGGCGGAAATCAACTTGCGGTCCGGCGATATCGCCAACATGGGTTTCGCCGAAGCCGTCAACTGCCCGGTGATATTGATTGCCGACATCGATCGCGGCGGCGTATTCGCGCATATCGTCGGCACCTTGGCCCTGCTGTCGGCATCCGAGCAAAATCGGGTCATCGGCTTCGTGATCAACCGCTTCAGGGGCGATATCGCTTTGCTGCAAGCCGGCCTGGACTGGCTGGAAGCCGAAACAGGCAAACCGGTGCTGGCGGTGTTGCCCTATTTGCACGACTTGTATCTGGAAGCGGAAGACGCCCTGTCCAGCCGGCATGCCCTTAACGAGGACGGGCAACCGTTTACCGTGGTGGTGCCGCACCTGCCCGGTTTCAGCAATCACACGGATTTCGACCCGCTGCAACTGCATCCCGGCGTGCTGGTGCGGTTCGAGAGGCGTCCCGATGCGCTACGGGGAGCGGATTTAATCGTGTTGCCCGGCAGCAAATCGGTGCACCGCGACTTGGCCCGCCTCAGGCAGCAGGGCTGGGAGGATTTTATCCGCAGGCATTTGCGCTACGGCGGCAAGTTGCTGGGCATTTGCGGCGGTTTTCAGATGTTGGGCCAAGCCATCCACGACCCGCTCGGTTTGGAAGGCGAGGCCGGCAGCGCGGCTGGCTTGGGCTTGCTGGACATGGAAACCACCTTGCGCGCGCAGAAATGCCTGCGCCGGGTCGACGGCGTGTTCGCCGAACAGGCCGTAGCGGTTGCCGGCTATGAAATTCATATGGGGACCAGCGGCGGTCCGGCGCTGAGACGGCCCTTGTTCACACTGGACGGCATCGATGACGGGGCCGTCTCGGCGGACGGTCAAATTGCCGGCAGTTATCTGCACGGACTGTTCGATCTGCCGGAAGCCTGCAATGCCCTGCTGGCCTGGGCCGGCTATCAACAACGGCGGGCAGTGGATTTCAATGCCATGCGCGAAGCCGGCATTGACCGGATCGCGGACAGTTGGGCCGCGCATTGCGATGAGGCCAAACTCGAGAAGGCGTTGGCGCGGTTTTATGCCGACTGTTGCTGACGGCCGCGGCGTGGAAGGTCCGCTAACGCTGATGAAGGTCGGGTTTCGCCCCGGCAAACGAAAGGCCGTCTGGCGGGAGGAAGCGTAGTCGCGATAATGGTCTGGCAAATTGCCACCAAGCCTCGCCGCCAGCATGACTTTCAGAGTATCAAATATCTCGTCCTTGACAAGGCGGGCGCTCGTCGGGCGATGCGGAATCACGCCAATTCCGGCAAGAATTTCATGCCGATATCCTCATTCGATTTCCGCCGGATGCTCGACATCCTCGGAGAGTATGCCCTGATCCAGCAAATCCGGATAAATCCGGTAACAATTGCGGCCGGCGCGCTTGGCTTGGTACATGGCTTGATCGGCGTGACGCAACAGCGTATAGGGAGCCACGTCGTCCAGCGGGTAGAGGGTAACCCCGCAACTGGCGCCTATCCAGATCGGATGCGCGGTCAAGGTAAACGGCTCGGCCAGGGCGGCGTGTATTCTATCCAGAGTATCCTCGCATTGCCGACGAGAGTGTAAATCCTGCAACAACAGGGCGAACTCGTCGCCGCCTAGCCGGCACACCGTATCGCACTCGCGCAGATTGCTTTTGATACGCTTGGCCACTTCAATCAACAGTTCATCTCCGACGGCATGGCCGAAGGTATCGTTTACCGGTTTGAAGCCGTCCAGGTCCAGATAGCATATCGCCAGTAAGCCGCCGGAACGTTTGGTGTGGGCGATGGCCTGATTGAAGCGGTCCGAGAACAGGGTCCGATTCGGCAGACCGGTTAATGGGTCGAAGTGTGCCATGTGTTCCAGCAATTCCTGTTGCTGCTTTCTCTCGGTGATATCCGAAAACAGGCCGATATAGTTGATGACCGCGCCGCTTTCGTCTCGCAGGGCGGAGATGGTCAACAGTTGCGCGTAGACTTCGTCATTTTTATGTCGATTCCAGATTTCCCCCCGCCAATGCCCGGTGTGCGCCAATTCCTCCCACATGGCGCTATAAAATTCGGCGGTCTGCCTGGCGGATTTCAGCAGACTGGGTTTCTTGCCGATTAATTCGTCGCGGCTGTACCCGGTCAACTCGGTAAAAGCCGCATTGATATCCAGGATAACCGCCTCGGCATCGGTAATCATGATGCCTTCGTGGGCGTCGGAGAATACCCGGGCCGATAATTTGAGCTTTTCCTCGGCGCGCTTGCGTTCGCTGATGTCCTGCACGATGCCCAGCATGCGCACAGGTTTGCCGTTATCATCGCGTTCCACCTGCCCGATCGAGCGCATCCAGCACTGATTGCCGCTGACCTTGATGCGGTATTCCACATCGTATTTGGCGCCGTATTTAAGGTGTTTGCGCAAGGCGTCGACCACTAGCGGTCTATCCTGTTTGTAGATGGTGGCTAGAAAATGCGCCCATTTCGGTTTTTCGGCTTTGGGAAAGCCCAGGCCGTTGGTGACGATCTCGGACCAGATTTGCCGGTTGTTTACCAAATCGAATTCCCAGGTGGCTACTCCACCGTAGCATTGGCTGACCCGCAAACGTTCTTCGCTGGATTTTAAGGCCAGTTCGTCCTGCTTTCGCCGACTGATGTCCTGCAGAAGCACCACGAAACGATTGCGTCCGGCTCGATAACCGTCGACCGCCAACCAGCGCTGTGTAGTCTGGCAATGTATTTCGAAATGAGCGGGTTCGTGCCGGGATTCAATCGCGACAAACTGCCTGAGGCATTCGCCGAACAGGGGTGACGCCAAGCGACTGGCGCGTTGGCCCGTGTATTGAGCGGCCTTGATGCCCATGATGGCTTCGAAGGCGGGGTTTATCATGACATAACGGAAATCCACGATACGTCCGCTGGTATCGCGTAGCGTCTCGTGCAGCGCAAAACCCAGCGACATATTGCGATATAACATGGCAAGATCGGCTTCGCTACGGCGGCGGGCCCTGATTTCCCGGCGCAATCTGAATACCCAGTAACTGAAAACGAGCAAGATCAGCAGGCTTATGCCGGCGTATTTTCGCAGGGTTTCCATGCCGATGCCAGAACTGATCGTTAACCCCAGCCAGCGGTTGATAAGACTTTCCCGTTGAATTGGCGGAATGGAGGCTAGCGCTTTTTGCAGAATGCCAGACAACTCGGGGTGAGCCTTACCGACGGCAAACTGCAGCTGATTTTGATAGCCGCTTTGGCCGGCAAAACGCAGGCCGACAAATCCCTGCTGCCTGATGACAAAACTGGCGGAAGCGGCGTCGCCGATGTAGGCATCCACCGCGCCACGCTCAAGCAATGCCAACGCCTCTGCCACGGAATCAGTGGCAATGGTGTTGATAGCGGGATATTGAGCGCTCAACAGTTCCTGGATGAAATATCCCTTTACCACTGAAACCGTCCGGCCGGCCAGCAAATGCAAGGAACCGACGTAACCTAGCCTGTCGTCGCCGATGATGATGGCGGGCGCGCCGACATAGGGTGGACTAAAATCCAGGTATTGCCGTCGCTGCGGCGTTTCCGATATGGCGGCTATCATATCCAGTTCGCCCCGCTCTGCAAGCGCCAGAATTTGCTCTCGGGACTTGTCCCCGACAAGTTCGAATTTTACGCCCAGTTTTTTCTCGATTAGCCCCAGCAGTTCGGCCACCATGCCGACGTAATTACCATGCCCGTCTATCCATTCGTAAGGCGGGAAATCACGGTCTATGCCCAGCCGAATATTGGGGTGGCGGCTCAACCAGTTTTGCTCCGGTATCGATAAATCGATGCTTGGGCCGTTGCTGTAAATAAAGCCCGCCAATTGCTCATCCGATAATGTGGGAGCCAGTTTCAGGTTGGCATAGGTTTCCGCAACCCGGCGCAGGCGCTTGGCATCGATTTGTCCCAACGGCACCATGTCCGGCATGATCAGCTTGCGGGTTTCCGCGGCTTCGAAACGCAATTGTTCCTCTGTCAGGCGGCTATGATACTGATCAATTATCAGCCGGATGATTTCGTCGGGATGATCCAACGCGTATTGCCAGCCTTTCAGCGAAGCGCGTCTGAATCGATCCGCTCGGCCGGGGTGTTGCAGCAGTTCTCTTTGGCTGGTAAACAGCAAGTCGCCGTAAAAATCGATGCCGTAGCTTTGCGGGTTGATGATGTTGACGTCTATGCCGTGTTGTTGAAACTGCAGCGGCTTGTCGGTTATGTAGCCCGACATCGCATCCACCTTGTCTTGCATCAGGTCTTCAATGTCGAATGTCTCGGCAACCAATATGTAACGGTTTTCATCCAGGCCGGCTTCCGCCAGCAGGGCGCGAACAGGTGCATTATTTTCGCCGACGGCATCGTACATGATCCGTTTGCCGGCCATTTCATAGGGGCTGATGATGCCGGAGGACTGTTTGCTGAATAACACTAGGGCATCGTGTTGAAAAACCGCCGCCAATGCTACCAGGGCTTCTCCCTTGGCGTAATGCGCAATGATGCCGGAATCTCCCACGCCGTATTCGATTTTATGGTCCAGAATTAGGCGGATGTAATCCTGGTCGGGGCGGCGTTCATGTATTTCCACATCCAGGCCTTCCGCGGCGTAATAACCTTGCGCCTTGGCCGCGTAATAACCGGCAAACTGAAATTGATGAAAATATTTGAGCTGCAGATTTACGCGCTCGAGGGCTTGGTCGTTGGCTTTAGCCGCCGGCAGGAGGGGAACGGACAATAATGAGAGCGCCGTCAGAAAAAAACAGAGTTTGTTGGTCATCAATGCCCGTCGAATATTGCATATTCAGGTTGGCTTCATCGACATGCATTTTACAGACAACTGGCGCGGGTGTCGGGGACGATTTCAGTTGAATGAAAATGGCGTCCGACCGATCGAAAGGGGCAATCAGTCGGCGTTAACCGCGGCAGTGGTAAACAGGGACTGAAATCTGTTTTTGCCGGTATTGGATTTGCGCTGTTGTGCGTGAGCCAGGGCCAGCTTGGCTTCATTTTGCAACTGTGTATCGGCGAAAACCTGTTGCGTTCTGACTGGGGCTTGGCTGGCTTTATGGAAAAACGCTTCCGCCTCCGCCGCCCTATCCTGGCGCAGCAGGAAATCGGCATAAAAATAGTTGGCGTCTATGCCGTTCGGATTGATTTGTAGGCTGGCTTTCAGCAGTTGTTCCGCCATCTCGTCGTCGCCGAACGAAACCGGCCAGCCCGGCACCATATAATATAAAGTTCCCAAGGTGACATAGGCGGCTCCATCCAGGGCATTCGGGTCGATGCGGATGGCTTGCTCCAGTAGTCTTTTGGCTTTTTCCAGGGTGGAAAGCGCCGTCAACGACGATTCAAAAGCGGCATTGGTGGACATGATGGTGGCTTGCCAAATTTTGGGTTCGGCGGCGTTGGGATAGCGATGCACCAGTTCCTTGGCTTTTTCCAACAGCTCAGGGTAAGCCTGTCTTTGTTGCGCCTCATCGTTTTGATAATACGCGGCCGCCCAGGCGCTTTCCAGATGGGCGATAGACGTATTCATATCCGACGCCAGCAAGCGCGCGCTAAAAAGTAACAAAAAAACAACAACAGTGGCTCTATTCATACATAAAATATAGAGCATTGTTGCTTGCTTTTCAATATGCGTCTTAAATTATTGTTATTTATTCCAATTCTTATAGGGGTTTTGGCCGAGATTGTTGTTGTAGTAGCGCAAATCATCCGTCACTTCCGCGCCGAGCCAAGCCGGTTTTGCAAAGGATTCGCCAATTTGCGACAACTCCACTTCGGCGACAATCAAGCCGGCGTTATCTCCCATAAATTCGTCGATTTCCCAAACGTGTCCCCGGTAATGTACGAAATGGCGCATTTTTTCGATCAGCGGTTTTCGGCACAAATCGTCCAGGATGGTATTGGCGTCGCTTAACGGGATTTCGTACTCGAACTCCTGTCTGGACGTGCCCACTGTGGCGCTTTTGATGTTCAGCCAGGCATGGCTGTCGGAAATACGCACCCGCACCGAATTCAACGCACTGCCGCCGAGATAGCCTTGTTTATAATGCACGCTATGCTCGACTTCGTCGCGCCAGCTGTTGTTAGTCAGCAGGAACTTATGCTCCACCTCTAAAGCCATGGGTTTTTCTCCGTTTGGTAGTGATTTTGGACAATTCCTGATTATCGCCCGACAAACATGACGACTGCACCCATTTCGCAAGTTCATTGCACAAAAATCGGCTGGGCGTAACCATGTTTTGGCTTCACCATTCGCCCTGTCAAATCGGCGCTGGTTGTTGGCGGCAACTAGCTTGCGGCTTTATTTGCAGCGCCACTCCGCATGCAAGTGGAATCGTATCGAATATCTGTTGTGGGAAAGGAATATGAATGACCGCGCTTGTATACGCTTATGCTGAGCGAGTGATCAGATTGTTAGTGAAATTGGAGGTAAATTATGGCTGAAATATACATTAACTTTTCCTGCGACCTGACAGTCCCTGGCTCGGGCTTGATGTTTTTGACTCCATTGAGATATAATTGAAAGCGGTTCTCAATACGACAAATGATATTCCAAAAATCATACTTATCCTTACATTAATCCGCACAATCCAGCTCGGAACTGCATGCTGTTTAACTCTGTAATTTTCATTTTCTTATATTTGCCCATAATAGTTTCCGGCTTTTATCTTATTGGCAAGTACAGCCATAAAATGGCTATTTCGTGGCTGGCAATTGCGTCTCTTTTTTTCTATGGCTGGTGGGATGCGCATTTCGTCGGCTTGTTGCTGGGTTCAATCGCATTTAATTATGTCGCCGGCAGCTCTATAGCCAGAAATTACCGGAATAAAAATCGGGCAAAATGGCTGACTATATTTGCCGTATCCATGAATTTGCTATTATTGGGGTATTTTAAATACGCCAACTTCTTTCTGGAAAACCTAGGTAATATTTTGGGCTGGCAGTATTCCTTGAGCGAAATAATACTGCCACTGGGCATCTCATTTTTTACCTTTACTCAAATTGCTTTCCTATTGGACGCCTACCAGAATAAAGTAAAAGAATACAGCTTTATTCACTACACGTTATTCGTGACGTATTTCCCGCATCTCATTGCCGGCCCCATCCTGCATCACAAGGAAATGATGTCTCAGTTCGATCAAGAGCATGTTTGCAAGATCGATTGGTCCAATATGGCGGTGGGTTTAAGCATTTTCGTGTTGGGTCTGGCCAAGAAGGAGTTGCTGGCCGACGAATTGGCGGAATATGCCATGCCGTTTTTTGACGGCGTCAAGGCTGGCGTCCAACCCATGTTGATAGACGCCTGGATAGGCGCCCTTGCTTATACCTTCCAATTGTATTTTGACTTTTCGGGCTATTGCGACATGGCGATAGGTTTGTCGCTGCTTTTCAACGTCCGCATGCCGCTGAATTTCAACTCGCCTTATAAAGCCACCAGCATAATTGACTTCTGGCGCAGATGGCATATGACGTTATCGCGCTTCTTACGCGATTATTTATATATCCCGTTGGGAGGCAGTCGCTGTGGAGCCTTTCAACAATTTAGAAACCTGATGATCACCATGCTTCTGGGAGGGCTCTGGCACGGCGCGGGCTGGACTTTCATTTTTTGGGGTGGCCTGCACGGGTTTTATTTGGTGACGAACCACGCTTGGCGAAGCGTAAAACAAAAACTAAATTGGAGCGATGGCGGCGGATTTGGGAATTTTTTTGCTTGGCTGTTAACATTTCTATCCGTGCTTGTCAGTTGGGTGTTTTTTCGCGCCGACAGCATGTCATCAGCATTCAACGTTCTTCGCGGTTTGATAGGCATGAACGGAATTTCACTGTCGGCAAAAACCCTGGACTCCAAATTCGGCCAATTTTTACATGCACATTATGACTGGATCGTGTTTAACAAGGATCACGTCATGACAAAACCCATTCATGTCATCGAACTGGTCTTGGTATGTTTAATTGTTTGGTTTCTACCCAATGTCACGCAATTTGCGGGAAGAGTCAAGCCGGTTATCGACGCATACGAGTCATACGGTAACCAGCGGCAGTGGCTGTTCTGGCGACCTTCCTGGATATATTTACTGGCATTGATGATTATCTTTCTTAGCGCAGTCGACAACATTTACAAACCCTCGCCATTTCTTTACTTTCAGTTCTGAGTTGGTGTCGGTGAAATTAAGCCGCAAATGATCAAGCATCCTTTTATTATAAGCACCAAAACATATAGCCAGATTCTCATCGGCTTTTGTGTCCTGATAACCATTGTTTTTTGGGGCATGTCCATCTACCTTGACCCCATAGAGGGCGACTTGACAAGAATTGGCGGGCTCTCCGAGAACAGTTTCGGCTGGACAAAGAGCCAGCCTGCCCTGGCAGCTGAGTTGTTGAATAACTCCCCTCTGGCGGATGCAGATGTGGCGGTGATAGGGGATTCATTTTCCGCCACTTTCGTCTGGCAAACCAGGCTGGTGCAGGCGGGATACAAAGTCAATACCGCCTATAATGTTGACGTACCCTGGTGTAGCGATTTGGGAGATTTATTGCGTCAATCGGGTTTTACTGGAAAATATGTCGTCATTGAAGCCGTCGAGCGCTTGTTTCAGCATAATCTGAATAATCAATGCCAAAAAAGCCCGACATACAAAACTTTGAATATTGGTTTATCGGCTGTACCGCCCGTTAACAGGGAAATAAAACATTCGCTTCTGGATTCGGGAACGAATTTTGGCGTGGGTTGGAATCTGAAAGCCTTTTTTTATGACCTTTTTCTTTACGCGAAGTCGAAAAGCCCAACACCGGAGCTGATTTCCATAGACAAAGTAAGACTATATAATTTGGGCGACTGCCGGTTATTCAGTAACAAACTTTGCCAACTCGGCCTATTTTGGAGCGAGGACTTTGCAACGGAATCATTCAGATCATTGGACAGAGTTTTGGAAATCAATAAAAACTTTGAAAAAAACGGCATACAAGCAATCTGGGTGGTGGTTCCCGATAAATCCACTGTGTATATGGATTATGGCGCCTTCCGCAAGAATCCGTATGTCAACATCTGGAATGAACTCGGTAAACACCCGGAATTGAATGCTCTGAATTATGCCGAAATGTTTAAGCGGCAAGCCCAAATTACCCAGGATTTTTACTTGCCTAACAATTCTCACGTTGGTACGGTGGGATATCTGTTTCTCGGCGACACAATTTTGAAAACATTGCAGCATTTGTCGGATCCGAGACCATAACTTGGCCAAAAATGGTTGTTGCATACAGCTTTGGCTGCTGAAATCGAGCGCGAGCGCTGACATTCCGGATTTTTCCGCCATCCTCCAAAACAGCTTGGTATTTACATGCATATCCACGCGCTGGCTTTCAAAGACAGCTCTCCGCTTTGTCCGGCGAACCAAATCGCACCCAGGTCTGAAATCGACTTCTAATACCCTTCAGCGGAAGGAGATTTATAACTTTAAATTTTTATAGGCCTGCTGTTTCAGAGTCATCCGCGCTTAAGGAAAAAAACTGATAACCAGTAGAATCGGCAAGATATCGCCACACCGCTTAATTCTTTATTATAATGCTGGGTTATTAGTGTTATGGTCTTAGCCCCAGGCGCTAACTCATGCTGTTCATTCACTCTGGAGAATAAAGATGACTTTCGAATTACCCGCATTACCCTACGCAAATGACGCATTGGCACCGCACATTTCCGCCGAAACCATCGAGTACCACTACGGCAAACATCACCAAACCTATGTCACCAACCTGAACAATCTGGTTCCCGGCACCGAGTTTGAAGGCCTGTCTCTGGAAGATATCGTGAAAAAATCCTCCGGCGGTATTTTCAACAATGCCGCGCAAGTTTGGAACCATACGTTCTACTGGAACTGCCTGTCTCCGAACGGCGGCGGCGCGCCTACCGGCGGATTGGCCAACGCTATCGAAAGAACTTTCGGTTCATTCGACGAATTCAAGGAAGCATTCAGCAAATGCGCGGTGACCACGTTCGGCTCCGGCTGGGCATGGCTGGTGAAAAATGCCAATGGCACCCTGGAACTGGTCAGTACCAGCAATGCGGGTTGTCCATTGACCGCCGGCCAAACCCCTATTTTGACTTGCGACGTTTGGGAACACGCCTATTACATTGATTTCCGCAACGCGCGTCCGAAATATCTGGAAGCTTTTTGGTCCCTGGTTAACTGGGAGTTTGCCAGCGCGAACTACGAAGCCTGATAAATTATAAAATTTTAATGGGCCGGCATGATGCATGTCATGCCGGCCTTTTTTTATCTCTGATTATTGGGGGGCTATAAGCATTTAAGCGTCGACACTGTTTGAATGCCTGCTTACCCGATTTCGGCCGGCCAGTTTGGCTTGGTACATGGCCTTGTCGGCGGCAACCAACAGGGAGACGAAATTCAGACCAGCGTGGGTAGAATCGGCAATACCGATACTGACCGTGCTGCGCAGCATCTCACCGCAATATTCGATTTCACTGCCGGCAAAGACTTGTCTTAAACGCTCCGCCAAGGTCCAGGCATCGCGCTCTACACTGGCGGGTAACAAAATACAAAACTCTTCTCCGCCGTAACGGGCCAGATAATCGCCGGTACGAATGGATTTTTGCGCGACCGCGGTCAAGTGTCTAAGAACCTCATCGCCCACCATATGCCCATAACGGTCATTGATGGTCTTGAAGTGGTCCACATCTATCATCATGACCGCAAGGGTTTCACCGCTACGAACGTACCGGGCCAGCAGTCGGCTAGCTTCCAGTTCCAGGCTGCGCCTGTTCATCACCCCGGTCAGGGCATCGGTTGATGCCAGTCGCTGATGATCCGCGCTCAAACGGTAATTCAACATCAACACAAAGCCGAAAACTATCGCCATTTGCGCCATGCCGCCGATGAAAAAAGAGATGGGATTAAGCGGGATTTGCGTATAAAGCCCGTAAGTATTGTCGGGTGACAAAAAAATCACCACCGCCCTGAACAGGAACATAGCCGCAAGCACCGAGAAAGAGGCTCCGGTGAACCAATAGGCGGTCCGCAAGGGTTGCTCCATTCTAATGAATAGCTCGTGAGCGCAGATTGCGTTGATCAGAAAAAACAGCAATGAATTGGCTATCACCCGCGCATGGATATCGGGGTGCAAGACCACGAACCAACTATTGACCGCAAACGCCGCCCCGGCCACCAGCCAAGGAAGGTAAGCATTGCAGTACCCGGTCTTGAAAAGCCGAGTGCCGTAATATTGAAAACCGGTTCCCGCTAGCGCCAACGTGGCGCCCAAAACCAAAATCCACGGATTAGCCGGAGGGCCCAACTGTGTGTATGAAAACGCCAAGCCCAGTCCAAGCAATAAACTGCCTGTCGCCCATTGCCGAACGCCGCGGATACTGCCCGCATGTAAACCGGCGAGCGCCAGTAAGCCGGAAAATAGCAGGCTCAGCGCCGCTATCATCACCATCATTGTGCGGAGGTCGAGATTCATGGGTTGGAAATTAACGGGCGGGAATGTAAGGGTGGGCTTGGTTTGCCTAGTAATTCTACGCCTTATCAGACGCATGACCGGAAATTTCAGAGTCGATTAGTGCGGCAAACAACAATTAAAACCCTATACGCAACCCGCCAGCCAACTGCATTGCTTAACCATAACAAGCGGTATGACGATTTTGCCGGGCAAGTTCAACGATTTCGGCCGTCGGCAGGGTGAGGATATGTTCGGCGAAACGACTAGCCTGCCGCAGATTGTATTCGGCGGGTTCGCTTAAGCCCTCGCCCAATTCGAATGATTTAGCCTTGACACTCAGCAAAAACCCGGGAGGGGCGCGCCGACCCGTCACGCTTTCAAAAACCTGCAACAATGCCGCCGGACTCATGGCGTGACTGGTGTAACTGTTGTCCCGACAAGGTGTCAACTTACTGAAGCCGAACGGACTGTCGCCGCTGGCCGCCGCATCGACAAATATAACCAATTCCCGCTCCTGCAAATCCAGTGCATGCTCGATCTGCAGTTGAAAGTCGTTCAGCAACTCCACGCGGTTCAAATTCGCCTGTTGCTCCAGGTGAATCAGCAACAACGGGCCGACGGCATCGTCGCCGCGGCTCAGGTTGCCGTAACCGAACACCAGGATGGGTTTGTTCATGCCGGCGGCTTAATGTTCGAAACTGCCGTCACTGTGCCGCACCAGGCGCCCTATCATGTCGCCTTGGGCATCGAGCAATTCCAGTTGCAGCGGCATTTTACCCACCGCGTGCGTGGCGCAGGACAGACAAGGGTCGTAAGCCCGAATCGCCACTTCCAGATTGTTCAGCAGCGGCTCGGTCAATTCCCGGCCGGATAGATATTCCGCCGCCACTTGCCGCACCGATTCGTTCATGCCCATGTTGTTGCTGGTGGTCGATACGATCAGGTTGGCCTTGGTGACGATGTCGTTTTCGTCGACCTGGTAATGATGAAACAGTGTACCGCGCGGCGCTTCGATGACACCTATGCCCTCGTAGCGTTTTTCGCCCTTGGCTATCAGATCGCTGCTCATCACATCCGGATCGTGCAGCAGGGTATTGATGCTTTCGGCGCAATGCAGTAATTCGATCAGGCGAGCCCAATGGAAGGCCAGCGTACTGTGTACCATGACTTCCGGGCTGTGTTGTTTAAAGTCCACGCGGGCGGCTTCCGCCAACGGCGTATCGATAAAGTCGCAGTTGTTCACCCGCGCCAAGGGGCCGACACGATACCAACCGTCCGCCTTGCCGATGGACGTCAGGTAGGGGAATTTCATGTAGCTCCAGGAACGCACTTCTTCGCGGATCAAATCGGTATAGTTGCAATAATCGAAGTGATCGACAATGGTTTCGCCCTTATCGTTTTTGGCCCGGATGCCGCCGTGATACAGTTCCAGCGCGCCGTTGGGCTTGACCAAACCGAGATAATTGCTGCGTATGGTGGCGAAATCGTCGTAATACGGTAGATTAGCGGTGTGGACTTTTTTGATCAAGGCCACCGAAGCGTCGGCCCAGGCGATAATTTGCTCGATGTCCCGCAACAGGTAATCGCGTTCCTCCTTGCTCAAGGCTTTATTCATGCCGCCGGCAACCGCACCGGTACCGTGCACCCGCTTACCGGACACCATGCGGATCACTTCCTGGCCGTATTTGCGCAACTTGACGCCTTGCAGTCCTATGTCCGGATAGTCGCCCAATACGGCGATGATGTTGCGTTTGCCGATATCGCTTTCGAAACCGAACAGTAAGTCAGGGCTGGACAGATGGAAAAAGTGCAGCGCATGCGATTGCAGCACTTGGCCGAAATGCAGCAAGCGGCGCAGTTTGTCGGCCGCGGGCGGCAGGTTGGCGGGATCGACGCCGACCAATTGATCGATGGCCTTGGCGGCGGCCAGATGGTGGCTGACCGGGCAAATGCCGCACAAACGCTGTACCAGTACCGGCAATTCCCAGTAGGGTCGGCCCTGAATGAACTTCTCGAAGCCGCGAAATTCGACGATATGCAGGCGAGCCTGTTGCACTTTGTCGTTTTCGTCCAGCAATAAGGTGACCTTGCCGTGGCCTTCGACGCGGGAGACAGGATCGACAACCACGCGTTTCAGGTTGGCGGGGTTTTGGGCGGTTTCCAGATGTTCGTACATAACGGTTCCTTATCAGTCGTAATGGACTAATTCATAAGGCAAAGCCGGTTGACGGCCTTCCAGCAGCGCGGTCAGAAAACTCCAGAATACGTCGGCGGAAGGCGGACAACCCGGCAGGAAATAATCGACTTTGACGACTTCGTGAATGGGGCGCACCTTGTCTAGCAGCAACGGCAGTTCAGGGTCGCTGGGAATCTGGGCGTTCTCGACCCCGATGCCGTCGCGGTAGGCTTCCAGCAAACAATCTTCCAAGGCAATATGGTTGCGCATGGCCGGAAGTCCGCCGTTGATGGCGCAGGCGCCCACGGCAACCAGAATTTTACAATTCTTGCGAAATTCGCGCAGCACGTGCACGTTTTCGGAATTACACACCCCGCCTTCGATCAGGCCGATGTCGCACGGGCCGCAATGTTCTATGTCGGTAATGGGCGAGCGATCGAATTCGGCTACCTCGGCCAGCGTCACTAGTCGTTCATCCAGATCCAGGAATGACATGTGGCAGCCGAAGCAGCCGGCCAGCGAGGTCGTGGCAACTTTAATCTTGGCCATGAGCATTCTCCTGGGCTAATGCCACTTCGCTGATGTGCTTTTGGTCGTAAATGCGCTGGCCTATGGGTACTTGGTAACCGGTGCGCTTGATCAATATGGCGCCGGTCGGGCAGATGTGGGCCGCGCAATCTTCGATGCTCATGTTGCTGTCCTTCAATTGCCCGCTGGGCGAATTGACGATCAAACGTTTGTTGATGCCGCGGCCGGCGATACCGAACACGTTTTTGCCGTCTTTTTCCTTGCTGGCGCGCACGCAAAGGTTGCAGAAAATGCAGCGGTTGTGGTCGATCAGAATATCCGGATGTGAAGCGTCCATTTCCCGGCGCGGATAAAAATGCGGGTAGTGGTTGTCCAGCATGTTCAAGTGATAAGCCACGCCCTGCAATTGGCAATTGCCGGATTTTTCGCAGGAGGGACACATATGATTGCCTTCCACGAACAACATCTGAGTGATGCGGCGTCGGTCCTGTTCCAACTCATCGCTATTGTTGATGACGGTTTGTCCGTCCGTGGCCGGAAAGGTGCAGGCCGAGCAATTACGGCCGTTGACCTTGACCGTGCATAGTTTGCAGCTGCCGTGCGGCGTATAGCCGGGCCGGTGGCACAAATGCGGGATATACACCCCGGCCGCCGTGGCGGCTTCGATGATGGTTTGGCCGTCCTCGAACGGTATGCTTTGACCGTCTATGTCGATAGTGCCTGTCATGTCATTCCTCCACTTGCGATAAGTGCGCGCCGGCGTCGTTGCGTCGCGCCATGCGCCGGGCGATTTCCAGTGCGCCGTCCAAATCGAAACCGGGCTCGTAGCTGATATTTTTCAAGCGATTTTGATACAGATCCGGATAACGCTGCAAGGTGGTCAGAATCGGATTGGCGGCGGTCTGCCCCAGACCGCAATGGCTGTAGTTTTTGACCAGTTGACACAAGCTTTCCAGTTCCGCGACATCGCCGGCCGAGCCGTGACCATCGATGATTTTATCCAACTGCTTTTTCAACAGCGAGGTGCCGACCCGGCAGGGTGTGCAGAATCCGCAGCTTTCGTGCGCAAAAAAGTGGGTGAAATTTTGCGCGATGTCCAACACGTTGCGGCTGTTGTTGAAGACGATGAACGAGCCGCCGGTGGCCAAATCTTCGAAAGCGAGTTGGCGCTTGAATTCCTGGTTGGAAATAAAAGTGCCGGAAGGGCCGCCGATTTGCACGCCCAGTACATCCGTGGCACCGCAGTCGTGCAGGATTTGTTCGATGGCGATACCGAACGGGTATTCGTAAATACCGGGACGGGCGCAGTCTCCGCAGATACTTAAAATCTTGCTGCCGGCAGATTTTTCGGTGCCGAAGCCGGCAAACCAGTCGCCGCCCAACACGGCGATTTTGGCGGCGGCCAGAAAGGTTTCCACGTTATTGACGATGGTGGGTTGGTTCAAATAACCGCTAGTGACCGGATAAGGCGGGCGATTGCGCGGAATGCCGGGTTTGCCTTCCAGGGATTCGATCAGAGCCGATTCCTCACCGCAGATATAGGCGCCGGCGCCCAGGCAAATTTCGATATCGAATTCCAGCCCGCGGCCCAGAATATTGTCGCCCAACAGCCCCGTGGCGCGGCGCTGTTCGAGAACGGCTTGCAATTTGTCGTACAGATGCAGATATTCGCCGCGCAGATATAAAAAACCTTGTTTGGCGCCGATGATGGCGGCTGCCAGCGTCATGCCTTCGAAAACCTGGTCGGCATGCATGTTTAGCAACACCCTATCCTTAAATGTACCGGGTTCGCCTTCGTCGGCGTTGCACACCACATAATGCCTTTCCGCCGATTCTTCCGCGCAAAAACGCCATTTTGCGGCGGTTTTAAAGCCCGCTCCGCCCCTGCCCCGCAGACCCGAGCGATCCAATTCCGCCAGCGTGGCCTCAAGGCCCCGGTCAAGGGCGGCTTGAATGGCGGCTCCTTTTTCAATGGGCGCGTTGAGCAACAAGCCTGCCTTGTGTAAATTGTCTTCGACGGCAAACAAATAAGCCGGCCAATCGGAAATATCGCGCTGCTGTTCGATCAAGGCGGCAATTTCGTCGATTCTGGGCCGGTCCAGGCGGGTTAGCGGCAAGCCGTTGACCAATCCCGCCGGACCTTGATCGCACATGCCGGTACAGGAAGTGTTGTTCAGGCTGACCAAACCATCGGCGCGTACTTCGCCGACGTCGACTTTCAGCATGCTGGACAGATAGCCCAGAATATTTTCCTTGTCCAGCATATGATCGGTGATCGAGTCGCTGATCAGGATGTCGTAGCGGCCTTGTGGTGTTAAGTGCAGAAAACTGTAAAATTCCACCACCGCGATGATTTGCGCCCGGGGAATTTGCAATGCCTCGGCCAGAATGTCTATCGCCGCGGCCGGGATGTGCCGGTATTGGGCCTGAACTTTTCTAAGCAGGGCCAACAGCCTGACCGGTTGATAGTCGGCGTCTATCAAAATGGTCTTCAAAAAAGTTTTCATTGTAAAGTTACCGGTTGCTTAAGTTGCTAGGACGATTATGAATCACTCAGAAAAACCACTGTTTAAGTCTGTTATGGACTTAAATGGCAAACCGTTGGCAATGTGTCTGCGGAAAATAACCGAACAAGCGCAATTGCTAAACGAAGTACGGCACAGTTTGCCCGCGGACATTGCCACGCACGCCACGCATTGCGTACTGGCTACCACTCGCTTACTAGTGTATACCGATTCCGCCGTTTGGGCTTCGCAAATCCGTTTTTTTGCAGAGGAAATACTCAAGAATTTGCGGGCCACGGGAAGGCGGGTTGAAAGGGTTCAGGTCAAGCTATCCTTGCCGCCCGCGCCGGCTGCAAGTCATCGCGGCTGCCGTCTGCCTTCCGCCGCAACCGTGGATGGGCTTTTCGGCAAGCTGGAGGAAAATAGCGCCGACGCGCTGGACGGCGCCCTGGCCAAATTGGGCCGCACGCTGAGGAAGCGCCTGAGGTCTAAAACCGCTTGACCGGGCGCGGTTTTAAACGCAGGCGCGGGGAGGAGGGCTTATCCGGCTGTCGGAGCGGCCGACTGAGCGGAACGCATGTAGGAAATCGGCGCATCGCCGGCATTTTCGAAGCTGACCATTTCCCAGGCATCTTTGTTTTCCAGCAAGGTCAGCAGCAGTTTGTTGTTCAGGGCATGGCCGGATTTGAAGCCCTGATATTCGCCGATCAGGCTATGACCCAATAGATACAGGTCACCGATGGCGTCGAGTATTTTGTGTTTGACGAACTCGTCGGCATAACGCAGGCCGTCTTCGTTCAAAACCTTATCGTCGTCGACCACGATGGCGTTGTCCAGGCTGCCTCCCAGGGCCAGATTGTTTTCCCGCAAAAACTCAATGTCGCGCATAAAGCCGAAGGTGCGGGCGCGGCTGACTTCCTTGACGAAGGTGGTGGAGGAAAAATCCATCACCGCCGTTTTCAGATGCTCGGAAAAGGCCGGATGTTCGAAATCGATGGTAAATGTGACCTTGAAGCCGTCAAAAGGCTCGAATGCCGCCCATTTGTCCGCGTCTTCCACCCGAATCGGCCGCTTGATGCGAATGTAGCGCTTGGGAGCGTCCTGTTCCACCACGCCCGCCGATTGCAGCAAAAACACAAAAGGCCCGGCGCTGCCGTCCATGATGGGGACTTCCGGGGCGCTGACGTCGATGACCGCGTTGTCTATGCCTAGGCCGGCCATGGCGGACAGCAAATGTTCCACCGTGGAGACTTTGACACTGCCGCTGGTCAGGGTGGTGGAGAGCTTGGTTTCGCCCACATTTTCCGGACGGGCTTCTATGGTCACCGGGGTTTCCAGATCGACGCGCCGGAAGCGGATACCGCTGTTGGCTTCGGCCGGGTGCAGGGTCAAATAGACTTTGTCGCCCGTGTGCAAGCCAACGCCAGTGGCCCGAATGGTGTTTTTGAGAGTGCGTTGTTTGATCATGAAATGCCGGCAGATAAATAAAACAAAGCGGGGAAGTCTACCATATTTCGTATGGCAGCTCCCCATAAGCTTAGACGGGCATTTAGTCCGCCTGACGCCTCAAAAAGGCCGGAACGTCCAGATACTCCAGGTCGGCATCGGAACGCGGCTGGGCGCCGAAACGGGTTTCCCGGGTCGCATCCGGTCTTTGATTCCGGATCACGGTCGGCTTGTCCAGCTGATCGTAGCTGACTTCGCCGGCGGCGACCTTGGGTACCAATTTGATCGGCGCGGCGGCCTTGACTTTTTCGCCCATGCCGGTCGCCACCACCGTGACTTTGACTTCGGTACCCATGGCGGGATTGACCGCCATGCCGATTTTGATGTCGGCGTCATCGGAGGCGAAGGCATGCATGATGCTGCCGATTTCGTCGAACTCGTTCAGACCCAAGTCGCCGTTGGAGGTGACGTTGACCAGAATGCCGCGCGCGCCTTGCAGGTTGATGTCCTCCAATAGCGGGCAGGCGATGGCTTTTTCGGCCGCCAGGCGGGCGCGGTTTTCGCCGCTGGCGACGCCGGTACCCATAATTGCGCTACCCATGTTGGACATCACGGTACGGACGTCGGCGAAGTCGACGTTCATCAGGCCGGGGTGGGTGATCAGCTCGGTAATGCCCTGCACCGCGTCCAGCAATACGTCGTTTGCCACCCGAAACGAATCGACCAGGGAACGGTTGTTGCCCAGGGTCGGCAGCAGTTTTTGGTTGGGAATGATGATCAGGGAGTCGACCAGTTTTTCCAGTTCGCGCAAACCGTTCTCGGCCACGGCTTTTTTCTTGGTGCCTTCGAAATCGAAGGGTTTCGAAACCACGGCAACGGTCAGCACTCCCATTTCCTTGGCTTCCTCGGCAAACACGGTAATTGCGCCGGTACCGGTGCCGCCGCCCATGCCGGCCGTCAAAAACACCATGTCCGCGCCCTCTATCACTTCGCGGATGCGCTCGCGGTTCTCTTCCGCGGCGGCTCGGCCTACTTCCGGACGGGTGCCGGCACCCAGGCCCTTGGTCAATTCCACGCCCAGTTGCACGATGGTATCGACATGCATTTGTCGCAACGCCTGCGCATCGGTGTTGGCGCAAATAAATTGCACGCCGTCGATGCCGGTTTCTATCATATGGTTGACCGCGTTGCCGCCGCCGCCGCCGACACCGATGACTTTAATAACGGCATTGCCACTATTGTCCATTAATTCATATTTCATTTTCACACCCTCCAGACACACAAATTAAAAATTACCTTGAAACCAACTCTTTATCGTCGACCACAGATTATCTCCGCCGTCGTTCAAACCCGTTGCGCGGCCATGATGGTCCTTGCCGTAAATCAGCAAACCCACCGCGGTCGAATAAATCGGATTTTGCGCCACATCGGTCAATCCCGACACATGCAGCGGTGTTCCCATGCGAACCGGCATGTGGAAGATTTCCTCCGCCAATTCGGTCAACCCTCTTATCTGCGAACTGCCGCCGGTGATGACCATGCCGGCCGCAATCAGATCCTCATATCCACTCCGTCTTAATTCCGCCTGTACCAACAACATTAATTCCTCATAACGCGGCTCTACGATTTCCGCCAGATTCTGCGCGGAAATTTTGCGCGGCTCGCGGTCGCCGATACTCGGCACATCGATCATATGTTGCGGATCGGCCATATCCGTCAACGCACAGGCATGTTGACGCTTGATCTCTTCCGCGTTTTTGGTCGGCGTCCGCAAGGCTACCGCGATGTCGTTGGTGACCTGATCGCCGGCAATCGGGATCACCGCGGTATGCTTGATGGCGCCCTCGGAAAAAATGGCGATGTCCGTGGTACCTCCGCCGATGTCGATCAAACAGACGCCCAGATCTTTTTCGTCATCCGTCAACACCGCCGAACAGGAGGCCAGCTGTTCCAGCACGATGTCGTCCACATCCAGCCCGCAGCGGCGGATGCATTTGACGATGTTCTGCTCGGCGCTGACGCTGCTGGTTACCATGTGCACCTTGGCTTCCAGGCGGATGCCGGACATGCCGATGGGCTCCTTGATGCCTTCCTGCTGGTCGATCACAAACTCCTGAGGCAGGATATGCAGAATTTTCTGATCGGCCGGAATCGCCACCGCCCGCGCCGAGTCGATCACCCGGTCGATGTCGTGTTGAGTGACTTCCTTTTCCTTGATCGCCACGATACCGTGGGAATTTAGGCTTTTGATGTGGCTGCCGGCGATACCGGCAAACACGGATTTGATCTGGCAGCCGGCCATCAGCTCGGCTTCCTCGATCGCTCGCTGAATGGAATGCACGGTCGATTCCAGATTGACCACTATGCCTTTTTTCAAGCCCTTGGACGGTGCGGTGCCTATGCCGATGACTTCTATTTCATCGCCGCCGCGAAACTCGCCGACAATGGCCGCCACTTTGGACGTACCTATGTCCAGCCCCACTAATAAATTTCGATCTGTCTTTTTGGCCATTTTTTTGCTCGATAAGCGTTTACCCCTAGGGGCGTAAGTAAATAAGATTTAAATCGGTTTGTCGGCGTGGCTTAAAGCCCGCGCTCCCTGAATTGCTTCTTGTTGTTCTCGGCGATTGCCTTCCAATCGATTTCAGGCGTATCCGGCTTCCAGGTTACCGCGTAGCCGTTGGGATAACGGGTATCCACGCTGGCCATCTTGGCGATTTGCTCCTCGCCCAGCAAATCCATGGTCTTCAAAAACCGCTGCATGTTTTCCAGCGGTGCCTTGCCGCCCAACTGCATTTCCAGGCCGTCGGCCAGCTTGATCCGCCACGCCCGGCGGTCGTTGACATGAAACTCGGCCAATTGCATCGATTTGTCCTTCAACACGATGTAAACGCCCTTCATGATTTCCAACAGCTTCTTTTCCTGTCCATTCGGTCCGGTAATCAGCGGCAAATTTTTGAATTCGCCGATATCTTCCGGTATCAACACCTCGCCCTGCTTGTTCAGTAGCGCCTTGTCGCCCCAACGCACGATGGGTTTTTGCTCGATGATCTTGATATGCACCGCATCCGGCCACACCCGCTTCACATCCACCTGCGCCACCAAGGGTAAATCCCGAATCAAATGATGAATCGTATCCATGTCCGCGTGGTAAAAACCGCGCTTCATTTCCGGCGTCAGTACCTGTTTCAATTTGTCCTTGCTGGTGTATTGAAACGCACCTTCTATCTTCACATAACGAATCGGCTTGCTGGCGGCATCCTGGCTTTGCAGCTGTTTCCAGCCGAACCACGCCCCGGCCGAAACCAACAGCACAAAGACCATAAACCTCAATCCCGACACCCTCAGCCCGCCAAACTGGTTTCCAGAATCCGCCAGGCCAACTGCCGGAAGTCCACGCCGGCCGCCTTGGCGGCCATGGGCACCAGACTATGGTCGGTCATGCCGGGCACGGTGTTCACTTCTATCAATTGCGAGACATCGTTGTCGTCGATGAATACGTCTACCCTGGCCCAGCCCCGCACGTCCAGTCCGCGGCAGGCGGTCAGCGCCAACTCGCGCAATTGTTGCTCGCGCTCGGGGCTCAGCCCGCAGGGGCAGTGGTACTGCGTGGTGCTGGCGCGGTATTTGGCTTCGAAATCGTAAAAGGCGTTGGGCGTTTCCAGACGGATGGCGGGCAGCGCTTCATCGGCCAGCACGCCTACCGTATATTCCCTGCCTTGCACCCATTGCTCGGCGTAAACGGCGCATCGATATTGTTGCGCCAAGCGTAAGGCCTCGACCAATTCTTCGCGCGTGTTGGCCTTGCTCATGCCGATGCTGGAACCTTCCTGGGCCGGCTTGACGATTACCGGAAAGCCGAGTTCGGCCATGCAGGCATCGATGTCCTGTTGATTTTGCAGCACAAACCATTTCGGCGTGTTCAATCCCATGCCGCGCCAGCACAATTTGGTGCGCAGCTTGTCCATGCTGAGTGCCGAAGCCATCACGCCGGAGCCGGTATAAGGTATGCCCATCACTTGCAGAACGCCCTGCAATACCCCGTCTTCGCCGCCCCTGCCATGCATGATATTGAATACCCGGTCGACCTTTAATCCGGCCAAGGCGTCTATTGGACTGCCGGTCACATCCACGGCCACGGTATCGATGCCGCTTTCCCGCAAGGCCTGAAACACGGCGTTTCCGCTGTTCAGGGAAATTTCCCGTTCGGCGGCGCTACCGCCCATCAGTACGGCAACCTTGCCGAATTCGGCGGGGTCGGTAATCGTTAACGGTTTCATGCTTTGTCACCCATCCGGCAAACCTCGGTTTGTAAAGCTATCCCGAATTGATTGTGTACCCGGGTTTGAATATGTTCGATCAAGGCTTCAATATCCACGGCGGTGGCGTTGCCGCGATTCTCGATAAAATTGGCGTGTTTTTCCGACACCACCGCGCCGCCGACCGCGTATCCCTTCAGGCCGCAAGCCTCGATCAGGCGGGCGGCGAAGTCGCCGGGCGGATTCTTGAACACCGAGCCGCAGGTTGGCTTATTGGTCGGCTGGCTGGCGTTGCGTTTTTCCAGCAGGGCCTTGATATGTTGCTGACTGGTTTCGCTGTTGCCTTTTTGCAATTGCAACTCGGCCGACAGAAACCATTCGTTTTCCAGGCCTTTCACCGAGCGGTAAGCCACGTCGAATTCCTGTTTGCCGCGGGCGACCACCTCGCCCCGCGGGTTGATCATCTCCACCCGGTCGACTATGCCCCAGGTTTCGCCGCCGAAGGCGCCGGCGTTCATTTTCAGCGCGCCGCCCATGGTACCGGGAATGCCGGCCAGAAATTCCGCGCCTGTCAAGCCCAAATCGCTGCAAAACCGCGCCACATGGGCGCAAGGCACGCCGGCTTCGACGTAAACCCGCGCGGAATCGATCAAACGCATGTCTTTTAAGCGTCCGCGGGTATTGATAACCGTGCCGCGAATGCCGCCGTCCCGGACCAATAAATTGCTGCCCAGACCTATCCAGACCAAGGGTTCGTCCTCGGGCAGGCCGGCAATAAACGCTATCAGGTCGGCCTTGTCTTCCGGTAGATACATCCGTTGCGCCGGACCGCCGACCCGCCAGCTGGTGTATTTGGCCAAGGGCTCATTGTTGAGCAGGGTGCCTCTGTAGGCCGCTTCCGCCATCATGCCGATACCCTCAGCGAGGCCAGCGCGTCCCGCAGTTTTTGCGGCAGCTCGGCGGCTATCTGGCCGACATTGCCGGCGCCCATGGTCAAAATCACGTCGTCTTTTTGCACGATGCCGGCCAGAATGGTCGGCAAGTCGTCGCGGTTTTGTACGAATACCGGATCCACCTGACCGCGCACGCGGATCGAGCGGCTCAAAGCCTTGCCGTCGGCGCCGTTGATCGGCGCTTCGCCGGCCGGATAGACATCCAACAGAATCAACACGTCGACACCGGACAGTACCTCGACGAAATCCTCGAACAAATCGCGTGTGCGGGTGTAACGGTGCGGCTGAAACACCACCACCTTGCGCCGCGCCGGCCAAGCTTGGCGCAAGGCTTCCAGAGTGGCGGCCAATTCGCGCGGATGGTGACCGTAATCGTCGACCAGGGTCAGCTTGCCGCCCTCCAGTTCCAGGTCGCCGTTGATTTGAAAGCGACGACCGACGCCGGTAAATTCGGCCAGGCTTTTGATAATAGCGGAGTCGTCCACGCCCAGGCTGGTGGCGATGGTAATGGCGGCCAAGGCGTTGAGCATGTTGTGCCAGCCGGGTAAGTTCAAGGTGACTTTCAGCGGCGGTAGGCCATCCCAACGCAAAACGCCGAAATGGGTTTGCAATCCGTCCTGATGAATGTCGATGGCCCGCACATCGGCATTTTCGCCGACGCCGTAGGTTTTTACCGGTTTGGAAATCAGCGGCAAAATTTCCCTGATGCCGGGATCGTCGACGCACAACACCGCCAAACCGTAAAACGGCAGCTGGTGCAGAAATTTCAGAAAGGTGTCCTTCAGCTTGCTGTAACTGCCGCCGTAGGTTTCCATATGGTCCTGGTCGATATTGGTGACGACGGACATCATGGGCTGCAGAAACAGGAAGGAGGCGTCGCTTTCGTCGGCTTCGGCCACCAGATATTTGCCCAAACCCAGCTTGGCGTTGGCGCCGGCGCTGTTCAGGCGGCCGCCGATCACGAAGGTCGGATCCAGGCCGCCTTCCGCCAGCATCATGGTGGTCAGGCTGGTGGTGGTGGTTTTACCGTGAGTACCGGCCACCGCGATGCCGAAACGGAAACGCATCAGTTCGGCCAGCATTTCCGCGCGCGGAATCACCGGAATTCGGTTGGCATAAGCAGCGGTGATTTCCGGATTTTTGCGGTCCACGGCGGTGGAGGTTACCACCACGTCCACATCGGCCACGTTGGCGGCCGTGTGGCCGAAATAGACGGTTACGCCCATGGCCTCCAAGCGGTCGGTCACCGGGGAAGCCTTGATATCCGAGCCGGAAACGCTGTAACCCAGATTGGACAACACTTCGGCAATGCCGCTCATGCCGGTGCCGCCAATGCCGACGAAATGGATTTTATCGATGCTGCCGAGCGCGTGGGCCGGATGTATGTCGGGTCTGTTCATAATGCCGCCTCGGCCGCGCAGATGTCGGCTACGGTTTGGCATGCATGCAGCTTGGCCTGTTTTTGGGCGGCTTGGCTCATCATGGGTAATGAGGTCATGGCTTGGGTCATTAATTTGCGCAAATTGCTAACATTCAATTCGGGTTGCGGTAACAGCAAGGCTGCGCCGGCTTCGGTCAGAAAGCGGGCGTTGGCGGTCTGGTGATCGTCTATGGCATGCAACAGGGGGACGAAAATGGCCGGCAAGCCGCTGGCGGCCACCTCGCTGACCGTCATCGCTCCGGCGCGGCAAACGATTAAATCCGCCCAGCGATAGGCCGAGGCCATATCGTCGATAAACGCGCAAACCTCGGCGTTTACGCCTAAGTTTTGGTAGCGGTCGTTTACTTCGGCCCGCATGGCATCGCCGGTCTGGTGCTTGATTTCTAAGCCGCTAGGGCCTGCCAGCGCTTCCGGTACCGTATCGTTCAGGACTTTGGCGCCCTGGCTGCCGCCCAATACCAAGACTCGCAAGGCGCGCCCGCTTTTCGGCGTCCAGGCGGTTCTTTCCGGCGCGTCCATAAAAGCCCGGCGCAGGGGATTGCCCGTGCAAATTGCACCCACCTCGGCGGGAAAGCTGGCGGGAAAGGCTTCCAGAACCTTGCTGGCGGCCAATTTGACCAGCCAGCGGTTGGTGGTGCCGGGTATGCGGTTTTGCTCGTGTACCACCAGCGGCAGCCCCAGCCATTTAGCCATCAAGCCGCCGGGTCCGGCCACGAAGCCGCCCATGCCCAGCACCACATCGGGCCGGCGTTGCCGCAAAATACGCCGGGCCTGTAGGCAGGCTTGCAGCAGGCGAAGCACCGCTCCCAGTTTCGAGAACAGTCCTTTTCCGCGCAGGCCGGACACCGACAGCCAGTCGATGTCGAAACCGTTGGCGGGCACCACTCTGCTCTCCAGGCCTTTTTGCGTGCCCAGCCAGCTGACTCGCCAGCCGCGCGCGCGCATTTCCTCGGCGACCGCCAGGGCCGGAAACACGTGACCGCCGGTGCCGCCGGCCATGATGACGATTGCGGGTATGCGCGCGCTCATCTCGGCAAGCCCTTGACATTGCTTTTATGCAATTCCGTCACTTCGTAATGAATGCGAAACAACACGGCCATGGCGCCGCACATGATGATCATGCTGCCGCCGCCATAACTCATCAGCGGCAGGGTCAGACCCTTGGTGGGCAGTATGCCCATGTTCACGCCCATGTTCACAAAAGCCTGAAAACCGAACCAGATCACCAGTCCGTAAGCGACCAAGGCGGAAAAACGCTCTCCCGCCGCCTCGGCTTGTTCGCCGATACTGAAGCCGCGTACCACCAGGGTCGTGAACAAGGCGATCACCATGACAACGCCGATCAATCCCAACTCTTCGCCCAACACCGAGAATAAAAAGTCGGTATGCGCCTCCGGCAGATAGAACAGTTTTTGCAATCCATTTCCCAGACCGACACCGGACACTTCGCCGCGACCGAAGGAAATCAAGGCCTGTGTCAGCTGGTAGCCGCTGTCCCTGGCATGCTCCCAGGGGTTGATGAAGCCGGTGATGCGTTTCAAGCGGTAAGGCGAGGCATAGGCCAGTATCACCGCGGCGGCGGACACCAATCCCACCAGCGCCACGAACGGCGACAGGCGCGCGCCGCCCAAAAACATCATGCCCATGGCGATAATTAGTATCACCACGGCGGAACCGAAATCCGGTTCCAGCAGCAGCAGCACACTGGCTACCGACAACAGCATTAACGGCCGCAGCAGGCCGAAGATGGAGTGCCGCACATGTTCGCCATGGCGGGTAATGTAGCCGGCCATATAAATCACGGAAATGAATTTCATCACTTCCGAAACCTGTATCCGCAATCCCATCAACGACAGCCAACGGGTACTGCCGTTGACCTTGACGCCGACGCCGGGTATCAACACCACCAATAGCAATACCAAACCGACGATGAACAGGGGCTGGCCTATCTTTTGCCATTGCTTCATTGGCACAGCCAACACAAAGGCGGCAAACATCAGGCCCAGGATGATGTGCACCAGTTGCTTGAAAGGGTAATAAGACACGTCGTCGGCCATTTTTACCCCCAAGTGCATGGATGACGACGCCACCATCACGAAACCGACACCCAGCAAACACAAACACGTGGTCAGCAGGGTGGCGTCTATGTGATAGCGTTGATTTGGACGCGGTTTAGGGGCCGGGACGCTCATTAGGACAACTCCAACACCGCTTGAGCGAATTGATTGCCGCGATCGACATAACTTTTGTATTGATCCAGGCTGGCGCAGGCGGGCGACAGCAACACGCTGTCGCCCGGTTCAGCCAGACGGGCGGCAATGGCCACGGCTTCCCGCATATTGGCGGCAAAATGGGTGGGCACACAATGCGCCAATGCCCGATCAATCAAGCCCGCATCCTTGCCCATCAATACCACGGCCTTGGTTTTCTCCCGCACGATAGCTTGCAATTCGGCCATGTCGGCGCCCTTGCCGTCCCCGCCCGCCAACAGGATGACTTTGCGTTCGTAGCCCTGCAAGGCCGCTATACAGGCGCCGATGTTGGTGGCCTTGGAATCGTTGACCCAGCGCACGCCGCGAATTTCGGCGACTTTTTGCATGCGGTGCGGCAAGCCCTTGAATTTTCTCAGTGCCCGGCACATGGCGTTCATATCAAGACCGACTGCGTGTCCCAAGGCCAGCGAGGCCAAGGCATTGGCGATGTTATGGCTGCCTTCCAGATTCAGCTCGTCGGCGCTCATCATTACCTCATCCTTAAACATCAAGCAATCGCTATCGCCGCGCCGCAGATAGAAATCGGCCGGCCGGCGCACGGAAAAGCTGAAATGAGTGCGGTCCGCTTCCAGCATGGCCATAACCATGGGGTCGTCGGCATTCAGGATCATGGCGCCGTCGCCACGGAATATACGCTGCTTTTCTTGGGCATAGCCCGACATGTTTGCATGCCTGTCCAGATGGTCTGCGCTCAGATTCAGGACGGTAGCGGCGGCGGCGTTCAGCGCGGACGTGCGCTCCAATTGAAAACTTGACAATTCCAGGACATATAAGTCCGCATCCTGCTGCAACAAATCCAGCGCGGGCGTACCCAGGTTGCCGCCAATGGCCGTTCTCAAGCCAGCCGCATTACCCATTTCGCCCAACATGGTGGTGACGGTACTTTTACCGTTGGAACCGGTGATGGCAATGATGGGTTTATCCGTGGCGCAGGCGAACAAGTCGATATCGCTGATCACCGTCACGCCCGCGCGCATGGCTTTAAGAATGGCTTTCTCATTCAAGGACACGCCGGGGCTGACCAACAGATGGGTGGCCACTTCAAACGCAGACTGGTCGAAGCCGCCGGAAAACACCGGTACATCCGGCATTTGCTCGCGTAAGCAGTCGATCTGGGGCGGATGGCTACGGCTGTCTATGACGGCGAATTTGATCGGGGTTTGCTGTAAAAATTGCGCGGCCGAATAGCCGGTCGCGCCCAGACCTACGATCAGCAGGCGGGCATTGGCCGGGTCCAGCTTGAAACGGGTGTTTACCGCGCCGAGGAAGGTGTCGCTAGTCATACTTATCTCAACTTCAGGGTGGCCAGGCCGATCAGCACCAAAATCACCGAGATGATCCAGAAACGCACGATGATGCGTGGCTCCGGCCAACCTTTCAGCTCGTAATGGTGATGAATGGGCGCCATTAAAAACACCCGTTTTTTACGGGTTTTGTAGGAGCCGACCTGAATGATCACGGAAATGGTTTCCACCACGAAAATACCGCCCATGATGACCAAAACCACTTCCTGCCGGACCAGCACAGCCACGATACCCAGCGCCGCTCCCAGGGCCAGCGCGCCGACGTCGCCCATGAATACCATGGCCGGGTAAGTGTTAAACCATAAAAATCCCAGTCCGGAACCCACCAGCGCGGCGCAGAACACCACCAACTCGCCGGCTTTGGGAATATGCGGAATGGCCAGATATTGCGAAAAATTAACGTGACCGGAAAGATAGGCGAAAATGGCCAGCGCGGCCGCGATCATCACCGTCGGCATGATGGCCAGTCCGTCCAGACCGTCGGTCAGATTGACCGCGTTACTGGAGCCGACGATGACGAAATAGGTCAGCACGATATAACCCCAACCCATGTCCAAGGAGACGTTTTTGAAAAACGGCACTATAAACTGAGTCTCCGCGGCCACCTGGGTAGTGTTATACAGATAAACGGCGGCTCCCAACGCAACAACGGATTGCCAAAAGTATTTGGCTTTGGCCGACAAACCGTCGCTGTTGCCTAGCAGCACTTTTTTGTAATCGTCGATAAAACCGATGACGCCGTGCGCCAGCGTAACCAGCAAGACCACCCAGATGTAACGGTTGCTCAAATCCGCGCATAACAAGGTACTGATTGCCACCGAAAACAAAATCATGGCGCCGCCCATGGTGGGCGTACCGGACTTGGAAAAGTGGCTTTGCGGGCCGTCATCGCGCACGCTTTGACCGATTTTTTTGCGGGTCAGCTTTTCGATCACGGCCGGGCCGATCACCAATGCTATGGTCAGCGCGCTCAGCACGCCCAAAATGGCTCTAAAGGTCAGATAGCGCAGAACCCTGAAGCCGCTATCCAAATTCGTCAAATAATCCGCCAGTAAAAGTAACATTATGCCGCTCTGAAATTGTCTACCAGCGCCGCTACTACCTGTTCCATTTTTTGCGCGCGCGAGCCTTTGATTATAATGATTTCCTTGCCGGTCGCTTCCTGGCTCAGGCAGTCAATCAATGCGGTCCGGCTGTCGAAAAACCGGCCGCCCTCGCCGAAAGCCTTCACGGTATGCTTGGCCAATTCACCGGTCGCGAACAATCGCTCAACCCGGCCGGTCCTGATCAGTTCGCCCAATTCCGCATGAATGGCCGAACTTTGCGGGCCGAGTTCGCCGAACGCGCCCAAGGCCAGCCAAAGCGGCTTATGCTCATGGCTGCTGGCGTCCAACGCCGCTTTCAAGGAATCCGGATTTGCGTTATAGGTATCGTCGATGACGATGTTGCCCTTGCGCCCCAACAAGGCCTGCATGCGCCCCGTTACGGGCCGCATTTGCTCCAGGCCACGCCGAATATCGGACAAGCCAATGCCGAATTGCATGGCCACGGCGGCGGCGGCCAAGGCGTTTTTAACATTGTGGGCGCCGGCCAGATTCAAACGCATGGTTTCGGTTTTGGCCTGAGTCACCAAATCGAATTGCGTGCTAAAGCCTTGGGCCGTCAAGCTGGATTGGATGTTTTCGGCCCGTAGGTCGGCGGCGGCGGAGAAGCCGAAACTCACGCTGCGGCGACCGCCGACCTTTTGGCTGAGCCAGAAATCGTAAAATGCGTCGTCCCGAGGCAAGACAGCCACGCCGCGCGATCCCAGGTTTTCGATGATTTCGGCCTTGGTGTTGGCAACGCCGAGGGTGTCGCCGAAACCTTCAATATGCGCCCGTCCCACATTGGTGATGACACTGACATCGGCCCGGGCGTAGCGACTGCTAAAGGCAATTTCGCCGGGATGATTGGCACCCATTTCAATCACGGCGTAGCGGTGGCTGTCGTTCAGGCGCAGCAAGGTCAAGGGTACGCCGATGTCGTTGTTCAAATTGCCCTGGGTATACAGGGTATTGCCTTGCGTGGCGAAGATGGCCGCCAGCATTTCCTTGACGCTGGTTTTGCCGTTGCTGCCGGTGACGCCGGCGATCTTTACCGGCATTTTGTTGCGCCAGTAACCCGCCAGTTTAGCCAGGGCCAGTCGTGTATCGGCTACCCTTATTTGCGGCAGCGGACTGGCAACGGCTTCGCTCACCAATAAAGCGCGGGCGCCGGCGTCATGGGCTTGGTCACAAAACGCGTGACCGTCGAATTGGCGGCCCTTGATGGCAACATACAGTTCGCCCGATTTAAGCGTGCGGGTGTCGATTCCGACGCCTTCGACGGACACATTTTCAGCCGTGGCTTGGCCTTGCACGGCTTGGGCAATTTCATCGAGGGTTAAATTCATGCCGTCGGACTCCACGCGGCCAGGGCTTGGGTCACCACGGCCTGATCGCTAAACGGAATTTTGACGCCCTTGATCTCCTGATAATTTTCATGGCCCTTGCCGGCGATAACCACGCAGTCGGTCGGGTTTGCTTGCTGTATCACTGTGTTTATCGCTGTATTTCTGTCGTAAATAATACTGATCTTGTTGCTCGAACAACCGGATACGATATCCCGGACAATCGCCGCCGAATCTTCCGAGCGCGGATTGTCGTCGGTGACGACCACATGATCGGCGTAGGTTTCCGCAATCCTGCCCATTAAGGGGCGTTTGCCTTTATCGCGATCGCCGCCGCAGCCGAATACCGCCCATAATTCACCGGGACCCCTGGCCGCCCGCAGTAGCTTTTCCAGCGCATCCGGCGTATGAGCGTAATCCACAATCACAGCCGGTTTACCGGCTCCACCGAACGCTTCCATTCGGCCGCTGACGGCCTTTAAGCACGCCAGTTGCGCAACAGCCTTGTCGAAGGGCCAATCCAACGCCAATAACACACATAACACCGTCAGCACGTTTTGCAGATTGAAAGCGCCAACCACTTCGGTTGTGGCCCGCGCGCACTGTCCGGCCCAGTGCGCGTCAAATTGGATGCCCGCGGCACTATGCCGTACGTTAAGGGATTCGATGCATTCCACCCGCGCCACTTGCCGCCCGGCTATGCTGAAACCCCAGCATTTGACGTGACGCGGCAAGGTTTCCAGCACGGCTTCGCTGCTATCGTCGTCCAGGTTGACCACCGCGAATTGCAGAGTCGGATATTTGAACAGCGCCAGTTTGGCTCGCAGATAAGCCTGCATGGTGCCGTGATAATCCAGATGATCGCGGCTCAGATTGGTAAATACGGCGCCCTTGAATTCAACCGCGTTGACCCGACCTTGTTCCAGACCGTGCGAGGATACTTCCATGACCACCGTTTTTTTACCCTGGCCCGCCAAGGTCCCCAGGATCCGCTGCACCGCCAGAGCGTCCGGCGTGGTGTTGACGGTGTCGTTCAATTGACCGGGCTCACCCCAGCCCAAGGTGCCGATCACGCCGCAGTTTGCAAGGGCTTGGGCCACCAATTGGCTGCACGTGGTTTTACCGTTGGTGCCGGTGATGCCGATCACATCCAGTTTTTGCGAGGGCCGGTCATAAAAGCGTGCCGCTATCTCGCCCAATTGCCGGCTTAAGTTGGCAATTGGGATGAATTCGGCTCTTGCCAACCCGGCATCGTCAATGCCCGCCGGGTCGTAAATGACCGCAGCCGCACCCCGCTCGAGCGCTTGCGGGGCGTGTTGCAAGCCATGCCGCAAGGCTCCGTTCACGGCGATAAACAGGTCGCCCGCGGAGACTTTTCGGCTATCCAGGCACAAACCCGCGATCTCGCAATCTTGGCGTATGTCGGCAATGGATGTCAGTAATTGGCTTAATTTCATTGTCTGGTCAACAATAAGGGCATGGTATCCACGCCATCCGGCTCCACGCCGTAAATACGCAAAATGCCGGCCATGACCCGGGAAAATGCCGGCGCGGACACCAAGCCACCGTAGTATTGGCCGGTGCTGGGCTCATCCACGACCACCGCAATCACGAAGCGCGGATTGCTGGCCGGCGCCATGCCCACGAATACCGACAGGTATTTGTCGCTGGTATAACCGCCGGTTGCCGCGGTTTTTTTCACGGTACCGGTTTTACCGGCCACTCGGTAGCCTTCCACGCGGGCTTGATAGGCGGTACCTTCCTTGCTAATCACGTGCTCCAGCATGTCTCTGACCTTCCGGGCCGTGGCTGGTTTGAAAATCTGTTTCGAGTCCGGGTCTTCATCGCGTTTTAGCAAGGACACCGAGTGCACGATACCGTCGTCGGCCAGCGCTGTATAAGCTCGCGCCAGTTGCAGGATAGAGGTCGATACCCCGTAACCGAACGACAAAATGGCTTGGTCGAATTCGTGCCAGCCCTGGTAATCCAGCAAGGATCCGCTGGCTTCGCCGGGGAAGCCGACGCCGGCCGAAGTGCCGAAACCCAGATTGCTGTATATGCTCCAGAAATATTCCGGCGGCATGCTCATGGCCAGTTTGGTTACCGCGATATTGCTGGATTTTTGCAAAACCAAAGTCAAGTCCATGGTGCCGTAGTTATGAATATCCTTTACCACGTTGCGTCCGACGTGATAAACCCCGTGCGTTTCTATCAACGCGTTCGGGTCGACATAGCCGCCATCCAGCGCCGCCGCAACCACGAAGGGTTTTACGGTGGATCCGGGCTCGAAACTGTCTACCATGGCCCGGTTTCGATAACGGTCGCTGCGTAACTCCTTTCTGTTGTTCGGATTGAACGCCGGCTGACTGACCGAGGCCAACACATCGCCGTTTTTCGCATCCAGAACCACCAGCGATGCCGAATGCGCCTTATGCTTAAGCACGGCGGCCTGTAATTCCCTATAGGCCAGATACTGTATGCGCTCGTCGATGGTTAACACTACGTCCTGCCCGGGCACGGCTTCCTGAATATTCTCGACATCCTTGATGATATGGCCCTTGCCATCCTTGATTACCCGCTTTTTGCCGGGTTTGCCGCGCAATATGTAGTCATAACCGTGTTCAATCCCTTCCTGACCGATGTCGTCGATATTGGTAAAACCCAGCAGGTGCCCGGCGGTGGCTCCGGCGGGGTAATAACGCTTGAAGGCGCGCTCGAAATAGACACCGTTGATTTCCAAGGCTTTCACCTTGTCCGCAAGATCCGGATTGATCTGCCTTCTAACGTATACGAAACGTTTACCGGCCTCTTTTTTCAGAAATGCCAGCATGTCCTTATCGGTCATGCCCAAAATTTGGGCCATTTGTGCCAATTTGTCCTTTTCGCTGTCCTTGAGTTGGCGCATGTTCATCCAGATCGACTGTACCGGGGTGCTGATGGCCAGCGGTTCGCCGTTTCTATCCTTGATCTGCCCGCGATAGGCCGGCACGTCGACGATGCCGATGTGCTGCAAATCGCCTTTGTCCTGCAGAAATTCCTTGTCGAACACTTGTAAATGCATGGCCCGCCCGGTCAATGTCAGCATTGCCGTCAACATGGTTCCGAGCAGCAATTTGCGTCTGATGGGAAAATCCGACGCATGCTGTTTAACGGTTCTGGTACCGGTGGAAATACGCATTACGGCCTTATGTACACGATTTTGTTTTGCGCCGGCAAAGTCAGCATCAAACGGTTTCTGGCTTCGATTTCAATTCTGTTTTCTTCGGTCAGAGTGGTCAGTTCCAATTGCAAGCGCCCCCATTCCACCTCGTAATCGTCCAGTTGTTTTTCCTTGGCCTGGATTTCAATGAATAATTGCCTGGATTGGTATTTGCTGTATATCACCGCGATAGCGGACAACATCAGCATTGCAATCAAAATGCCGAGCAACAGATTCTTTATCGCGGCCATTAAATTTTCTCGGCCACGCGCATGATGGCGCTACGAGCCCTGGGATTTGTTCGCAGCTCTTCAGTGCCCGCGCGTATCGATTTACCCACTTTTTTCAATTGCCCCCGGGCAATATCCTGTTGTTTGACCGGCAATTTGCCCGGATTATGTTTAAGCCCGGACTCGTCCCGAATAAAGCGCTTGACAATGCGGTCTTCCAGTGAATGAAAGGCAATCACCACCAGTCTTCCGCCGGGCGCCAACACTTGAACCGCCTGCCGCAGTACCGTTTTAACCTGTTCCAATTCCTGGTTGATTTCAATCCGGATGGCCTGAAAAGTTCGGGTGGCCGGATGTTTATGCTTATCTTTAAATGGCACGCTGTCTTCAATCAATTTGGCCAATTGCAGGGTAGTCCGTAACGGCTGTTGCTGGCGCCTTTCCACAATGGCTTTGGCAATGCGTCTGGCAAAGCGCTCTTCGCCATATTCAAACAGTACCCGCGCCAAAGCATGTTCTTCCACTTGTTCCAAATACTCTGCCGCCGTTGGGCCCCGGTTGATATCCATGCGCATATCCAGCGGGCCGTCGCGCAGAAAGCTGAAACCGCGCTCCGCGTTATCCAGTTGGGGCGAGGACACGCCCAGATCCAGTAAAATACCATCCACTTTTCCGGTATAGCCGCAACGGGCGGATACTTCAGCCAGATCCGCGAAGCAACCGTGATGCAGGGTAAAGCGTTTGTCCGTTGATAAGCAGATTGCCTCGCTACTGCCTATGGCCTCGATATCCCGGTCAAAGGCCAGCAATTTACCGTTGTCACCCAGTTGTTTCAGGATGCCGGTACTATGACCACCTCGCCCGAATGTACAGTCGATATAAATGCCGTCGGCTTTAATTCTTAAGCTATCGATAGCCTCTGCATATAAAACGGATTGATGCATGGGCATGCGCGTCAGAACGACAGAGTGCCCAGTTCGTCAAGCCCCTCGGTATCGCTGCCGTCCAGCCACTCCCGCTCTTTCGCCTGCCAGGCGGCGTCGCTCCAGATTTCAAACTTCTTCAATTGCCCCACCAAATACAGTTGCTTATCCATGCCTGCATATTCGCGCAATTTTTCCGGTATCAATAAACGCCCTTGGGTATCCATTTCACATTCCGTGGCGTAGCCGATTACAAAGCGGCGCAGTTTGCCGGCCATTTTGTTGAGCGTGGGCAATTTGCTGATGGTCTGTTCCAGTTGTTCCCATTCTGGCAAGGGGTATAGCCATAGGCAGCCGGACTCGCCGACACATTTGTCATCCACGGCAACAGTGATAACCATTTGGCGCTCGCAGCAATCCTGTAATTCCTCCCGATAGCGGGTAGGAATAGCGATGCGGCCTTTCGCATCCAGATTGATTGAACTGATACCTCGGAACAAGATGGGCCTCAAATTGTCAAAAAAATCCCTTTTTATCCACTTTACATCATTTTTGCACCACTATAAGTTTCAACAGGATGTTAGTCAAGAGTCATGCGGATTAAATTCTTTCTTTTTCTACAATGACTTACGCTGAATTTGATTATGCAAACACGGGCTTGTTCGTCGGGAAAATAAAGTTTATTTTTTTCAGGTGGTTAAAAAGGCATCTTGATGTCGTGTGTGACAAAAATGTCAGTTCGGTTTTGGAGGGGGAGCAGGGGCTTGGAGGATAGGGATTTCAGTGCGCCGCAAACTACAAACCGCGCGGCGTGTTCTAAATTTCAGGCTTTTGTTCGCGGGCCAACAGATTTTGTACCGCCCGAATGGGCGGCAAATCGTTGAATAACACGTTGTAGACTTGTTCGGTGATGGGCATTTCGACCCGGTGCTTTTGCGCCAGAAGATAAGCCTCCCGCGCGGCCGAGATGCCTTCGACGGCTTGATCGATTTCCCCGATGGCTTGCGCGCGACTTTTGCCCTGGCCTAGCGCGAGGCCGAAGCGGCGGTTTCTGGATTGGTTATCGGTGCAGGTCAGAATCAGGTCTCCCAAGCCTGCCAAGCCCATGAAGGTGTCCGATTGGCCGCCTAGTTCTATGCCTAGCCGCATGATCTCGGTGAGGCCGCGAGTCACCAGCGCCGCCCGCGTATTCGCGCCCAGACCTAGTCCGTCGGCTATGCCGGCCGCAATGGCCAGAACATTCTTGCAAGCCCCGCCAACCTGGACGCCGATGATATCGCTGCTGGTATAGACTCTAAAATGCTGGTTATGCAGGATTTCCGCCACCCGCGCCGCAAAATCCCTCGAGGCCGAGGCAATGGTAATGGCGGTTGGCAGGCCGTCCGCAACTTCCTTTGCGAAAGTGGGGCCGGACAATGCGGCGGTCAAGACATTGGCACCCAAGGTTTCCACCACGACTTCGCTTAACAAGGCGCCATTGTCGCTATCGAATCCCTTGGTGGCCCAGGCGATACGCGGCTGGTCTCCCAGATAAGGCTTTATCTGCCGGAGAGTGGATTTAAAAGCATGACTAGGCACCGATAATAGCAGCATTGAGCTAGACAAAACGCATTGCCGCAGGTCGTTCGTTACCGTCAAGTTGGGGGGGAACGGGCAACCCGGCAAATAGCGCTGATTTTCGCCGGCCAGCCGCAGCGCTGAAACGTGTTGCGCGCCATGCCCCCATAGCACAGTGTCGCAGCCGTTCCGAGCGGCTTGTATCGCAAGGGCGGTGCCCCATGAGCCAGCGCCCAGAACGCTAATTGATGGGGCCATGCTGTTTAATTGAGGGTTTTGGCTTCCGCGCCTTGTTGATTTTGCTGGTTTTGTTGCAAGTGCTGCATATAAAGGGCGTCAAAGTTGACCGGAGCCAAAATCAATTGCGGAAAACCGCCCTTGTTGACCAAATCCGATATCACTTCCCTGGCGTAGGGAAATAGCACATTGGGACAAAAGCTGCCCAGCATGGGCCCCATTTCCTGTTCGCTGAAGCCGGAGATAGTGAAAATACCGGCTTGTTTGATTTCGACCAGATAGGCGATGCTTTCCGCTAGTTTAACCGTCACGGTAATGCTGAGAGCCACTTCAAACATGGAGTTTTCCAGCGATTCGACGTGAGTGCCCAAATTCAAGTCCAGCGCGGGTTCCCATTTTAGGGTGAATATTTTCGGTGAATTTGGGGTTTCAAAAGAAATATCCTTGGTGTAGATTTTCTGGATGGCGAATTGCTTTTCGCCGGCTTGGTTGGATTCTGCCATGATTCAGTGCCAGGTTAGGTTGATATTAGTCGTGCGTTTTTTTGCTGATTTTGATCGGTAAATTATTTTCTTCCCAGGATTGCATGCCGCCCTGCATATTGAATACCAGCTCAAAACCGGCCTTGGTCAGGGTTTTGCATGCGGGTACGGATCGGGCTCCGGTCTGGCAAACCACAATAATGGGATGAGTCTTGTGTTTTTCCAGCGTGGGCAGCTTTTCGTCTATTTTACCCTGGGGAATATTGATGGCATTTTCGATATGACTTTTGACAAATTCGTTAGGTTCTCTGACATCGATGATCACGGTTTTGTCGTCATTCATTTTAGTGACGGCAATCAGCGGAGAAATGCTCTCGTAAGCGTTAAAGGAATTCGACAGCAAATCCTGAATCAGCAGAAAGACAACGCAGACTAGCGAAAACGAAAGCAAATAATGATTGGTTATAAATTCTATATATTGATCCATCGGGATTTTTATGAGGTGATTTAGAAGGAAATTAATTTTCGCAGAAAACCTTGCGCATCATTTCGATCAGGTGGATTACCCGCTTATCGTCTATAAAGTAATAGACCCGATTGGCATCCTTTTTGAAATCCAGAATCCCCTTATCCCTGAGTATCGCCAAATGTTGCGAGATATTACTCTGACTGGTGCCGACCTGTTCGACGATATCCTGTACGCTAATGGATTTATCGCCCAGTACGCATAAAATTTTCAGCCGCAACGGGTGAGACATGGCTTTTAAGCAACGCGCGGCTCGATTGATGTCGCTGTCGTCATGGAGTATGTGGTCGTCGTTATCTTCCATAGGGCCGTCTAATTAAATTCGCTGCGCGGGGGGGCGGGCTATTTTCACGCTACGCCAACATACGCCTACTGTATAATAATGTTAAACCAAGTGAAATATCGCTTGAGTCGCCGCAAAAAGTCAGCAAATCTAACAGAGTGGGCCGCAATGATCAATAGCTGTGACTGTGACGCGCTGGATCAAGCCGAGTTTTTTGATTGTCTGAATATTGGCGGCGCAAGTCCCAAACCCATGGAAACCGATTGGAGTGTAAAGACCGTGGCAAATCATCCGAGACCTATTGTTTTATACCCAGTTTACCGCTACAGCCCCGGCACCAAACCCAACAGAAAAACCATCGCTTCATCCTAGTCCATGCCGACAGTTTTCGGGGGACAACAACCCGCGCTTGAAGCCATGAAGCCATCCCTGGTCGCATAATTATGAGGATTTGGCTTTGGATTTGGCTGACCTGGACGAGTATCGGTCAAGCCGCTTGGGCGGAGAGCAATGCGCTAAAAGAACGCGAATTGGCCGACGTACAAGCCAAAATCCAAAAGGTCGACGGCGATGTCAAAAAGCTGGGCGAGGAAAAAGACGCCCAGATAGAACAATTGCGCAAGTTGGAAAAACAATATGGCGAACAAATCAATGCGCTGGAGTCCATCAAATTGGAAATCCGCCAACAAGAGCAGGCGTTAACAGATATAAGGAACAAGATAGACGGTGTACAAAGGGATTTGCGCACGCAACAGCACGAATTGGAGGGATTGGTAAAATCCGCCCATGCCATGGGAAACAAGGAAGGCTTCGATGTACTATTAAGCCAACGCGACCCGACCGTATCGGGACGCATGCTGATTTACTACGACTACATCAGCAAGGCGCGGCTGCAAAAGCTGCAATTGATAGAGAATGATTTTAAAACCTTGAGGCAGTTGGAAGCACGAAAAGATACCGAAAGCCAATTATTGCAAGTCGCTCTGCAAAAGAAACAACAGGAAGCCGATGCGCTGCAACTCCTGAAGCGACAACGCGAAAACCTGTTGGCTCAAATCAGCCGCGAGCAAGCCGACAAACGGCATCAACTCGCAAATTTGATTCATGACGAGAAAAAATTGGCGGCGCTGCTGGCATCATTGCAGAAAAGTCATGATAATGAACCACAGTCGTCGTCATCGGAAGCGACCGCCGAACGGAAGCCGGCGCCCACAGAGCAACCGCCACGGCAGGTTCAGACAAAAAAAACCGCGCCACTTCCTCCAGAGCCAATACCTTCCGGCAAAGCCTTTGCGGAATTGCAAGGCCAATTGCCCTGGCCGGTGCAGGGAGCCATTGTTGAGCGATTCGGCGGCCGGCGCTTCGAAACTACGTGGGATGGCACGGTCATCGGCGCCAGCGAGGGCGCCGCGATTCATGCGGTGGCGGCGGGGAGGGTGGTTTATGCCGATTGGCTGCGAGGCTATGGCTTGATGCTGATAGTCGACCATGGGAAAGGCTATATGAGCTTATATGCGTTTAACCAGAGTTTGCATAAAAGCGTTGGCGAGTATGTTAAAACGGGCGATATAGTGGCATCGGTCGGCCGTAGCGGGGGGCGCTCCAGCGCTGCGCTTTATTTTGGCATACGCCACAAAGGCAGGGCTGTCGATCCCGAAAAATGGTGTCGCAAGCCGGGTAAGGGTTAATTTTTTAGGAAACAGGCTGTTGGAGCTTTAAAACACATGCGGAAAAAAACAAACATTTTGATTTTATTGGTTGGATTCACCCTGGGAGCCACGGTCAGTATATGCGGCAGTGTCCTGGCGGAAAGGGAGGCCGCCGTTTCCTCAAAATCCGAAGACATGCAAACTTTGCCCTTCGACGAGTTGCGAACCTTTACCGAAATTTTCGGACGCATCAAGCAAGACTATGTCGAGCCGGTATCCGATAAGAAACTGCTAGAAGATGCCATCCGCGGCATGCTGTCCGGACTGGATCCTCATTCCGCCTATCTGATCAATGAAGAATACAAAGAGTTGCAGGAAGGGACTACCGGTCAATTCGGCGGCCTGGGAATTGAAGTGGGAATGGAAAACGGTTTTGTTAAAGTGGTGTCGCCGATAGATGACACGCCCGCGCAAAAGGCAGGCATTAAAGCCGGAGATCTGATTGTGCGGCTCGATGACAAACCGGTCAAAGGCATGACACTCGGAGACGCGGTAAAAATCATGCGGGGCGAACCGGGTAGCAAAATCGTCTTGACCGTGATTCGGGAAGGCGCGGAGGCTCCGTTAAAATTCGAACTTACCCGCGACATCATCAAAGTCAAAAGCGTTAAAAGCCGGATGCTGGAGAAAAACTTCGGCTATTTACGGATCAGCAGCTTTCAATCCGGCACCGGCGAAAGTTTGGTTGAAGCCATAGAGGAACTGAAAAAAGAAAACGAAGCGCCGCTCAAGGGCGTCATTCTGGATTTACGCAACAATCCGGGCGGCGTGTTGAATGCCGCCGTTGATGTCAGTGACGCCTTTATAGAGTCCGGCTTGATCGTCTATACCGAGGGCCGCATCAAAAATTCGGAAATGCGTTTTAACGCTACGCCTGATGATGTGATTGATGGCGCGCCGATTGTGGTATTGATCAATGGCGGCTCGGCCTCGGCTTCCGAGATTGTGGCCGGCGCGTTGCAGGATCACAAGCGCGCCATCATTATGGGCGAAAAATCGTTCGGTAAAGGTTCGGTACAAACCATTTTACCAACCAGCAACGGCGGCGCGGTCAAACTGACTACGGCACGTTATTTCACACCGTCGGGTAGATCCATTCAAGCGGAGGGCATAGAGCCCGACGTGACCTTGGCCCGCGTCAAACTGGAAGCGCTGGAAAAAGCCAAGTTTGATTCAGTCAAGGAAGCTGATTTATCGGGTCATTTGTCCAACGGCAACGGCGATAAAAAGAAAACCGAAGACAACGAAAAAGTGGACGGCAAGGATAAACAGGATAAAGACTCGGATGACATTGAATCAGATGCGGATATTCGCGATTACCCGCTGCACGAAGCCTTGAATTTATTAAAAGGGATCAGCATCCTCAAGGGCAGATAAGGATTTTTGCTCAACAAAAAACCGGTCAACCAATTAGGTTGACCGGTTTTTTTATGCCGGCCGATTATTGCGACCGGAGGGATTACAAAGTGGAGGCTTGGTAGCGCACCGTAAAATCCTTAAAAGCAGACAGCGCCAATTCCAGTTCCTTGGGGTGGTTGACTTCAAATGCATCGACACCAACCCTGTGCAAATAAAAAACCTGATCGGCCATGTAGTTGCCGACCGCGCGAATTTCGCCTTGATAGCCATATCGGCTTCTCAACAACCGGGCTTGTGAAAAAGCGCGGCCGTCATTAAAAGCCGGGAAATTCAGTTCAATTAATTTAATAAGCGACAAGTCTTCGCCGAGCGCGGCGATGTTATCGGTCGGCGCCAGTCTTACTCCCAACTTGCCGGCATGTTGCGATAGGGCGGCCTTGTCTTCCGTCCAGCGTTGAGCCGACACCGTGATGTCTCCGCCGGGCAGCGGGGCGTCGTCAGCCACAAATGTCCAGGTATTCTCTAAAATCCGTTGATCTTTAATGATTGGCATAAACTTTTTCTCTAAAAGGTTCCAGGCCCACGCGCTTGACGGTTTGCAAAAACGTTTCGTCTTCCAGGCGCTGCTGAACGTAGACATCCAGAATACGGGTAATGGATTCGGTAATCTGCTGCTTGGCTACCGCCGGTCCAAGGCGCTCGCCGATGGCCGCTTCATTTTCGGAGGAACCGCCCAAGGTAATTTGATACCACTCTTCGCCTTTTTTATCGACGCCTAAAATGCCTATGTGGCCGACGCTTTGGTGGGCGCAGCCGTTCATGCAGCCGGACATGTTGATTTTGATGTCGCCGATGTCGTGAATGTAGTCCATGTCATCCAGCGCCTCGTTGATTTCCCTGGCGATGCCGATCGAGCCGGCATTGGCAAGCGAACAAAAATCCAGTCCCGGGCAGCAAATCATATCGGTCACTGTGCCTATGTTCGGCGTGGCCAGCTTCAAGGCGTCAAGTTTTTGCCAGAGAGTGTAAAGGTCGGTTTGTTTTACATCGGCCAATACCAGATTTTGCCTATGAGTGCTGCGGACTTCGCCAAAGCTGTATTCATCGGCTAGATTCGCCAAGGCATCCAGTTGCTCGGCGGTAATGTCGCCCGGCGGAGAGTCCGGCTCTTTTAGAGAAACAAACACGGCCCGATAACCGGGGACCCGATGATCGGCGCTATTGTATTTAACCCATTTGGCGAAACCGGCATCGTCGGCCAAGCGCTGAGCCAGCTCGGTATCGCTGCCGGCGGCGGATTCGTAAGCGGGTGGGGCGAAATGCGCCCGCATGGCGGCAATGCGCTCATCTTCCAATAGCATGCTGTCTCGAATCTGTAGCCATTCCGCTTCCACCAGGGCGATAAATTTCTCCAGCCCGGTCTCCTTGACCAGAATCTTGATGCGGGCCTTGTATTTGTTGTCGCGCCGGCCGAGTAAATTGTAAACCCGCAGGATGGCTTCCAAGTAAGACAGCAGATATTTTTTCTCAAGGAACGGCTTTACGGTTTGACCGATGATGGGCGTTCTGCCCAGACCGCCACCGGCCAAAACTCTAAAGCCGATTTCACCTTGATCATTGCGAACCAGATAGACGCCTATATCGTGTAATTGCACGGCCGCGCGATCATGTTCCGAGCCGCTGACGGCAATTTTGAACTTGCGCGGCAGGTAGGCGAACTCGGGGTGCAAGGTCGTCCATTGGCGAATGATTTCGCAATAGGGGCGCGGATCTTCCAACTCATCCACGCAAACGCCGGCCAAATGGTCCGAGGTGGTGTTGCGCAGGCAATTGCCGCTGGTTTGAATGGCATGCATTTGTACCGTGGCCAATTCGGCCAGCAGGTCGGGTACGCGTTCCAGGGCGGGCCAGTTGTATTGAACGTTTTGGCGAGTGGTGAAGTGACAATAGCCCTTGTCGTAGTCGCGGGCCACTTTGGCCAGCATTCTGAGTTGCCTGGAAGCGAGCAGGCCGTAGGGTACGGCTACCCTGAGCATGGGGGCGTGGGTCTGGACATAAAGCCCGTTCATCAGGCGCAGGGCGCGGAACTCGTCGGGGCCGAGATCGCCATTCAGGAAACGTTGGGTCTGTCCTCGGAACTGAGTAACGCGCTCCTCAATAAGTGTTTGATCTTGCTCGTTATATTGATACATTTAGAAATGATTTTTACTGTAGGGAGAATTTCGATAAGGCTCGGAATAATATACCGGCAGGCATTAAATGACAAAGATTATTGTATGGTGATAACATGCCCAGTTGATTTTTTCACTGTTAATTATGACCATAATTTATTAGATATAGGGGGTTATCTTGTTGCGCTTACTATTGATTTTGGCCGGCTTGCTGTTTTTGCCGGAAATCGCCATGGCCGAAGAGCTTAAAAATCTCGGGCTTACCGGAACCGAACGGGGTGTCTACACCGTGCTGATTTTCATAGTGGCATACGGCTTCGTAATGACCGAAGAGTTCACGCATTTGCGTAAATCGAAACCGGTCATTTTCGCGGCCGCCGTGATCTGGGCTCACGTGGCCATTTTGGCGCAGGAAGCCGGCGTACCCGGCGAGCAGTTGCATCAGGCTTTCGAGCACGACTTAAAAGAATACGCGGAGTTGATGCTGTTCCTGCTGGTGGCCATGACTTATATCAATGCCATGGCGGAACGTAACGTATTCGAGGCGCTCCGCTCATGGATGATCAGAAAACAGTTCGGTTATAAGCAACTGTTTTGGATTACCGGCATTATTACCTTCTTTCTGTCGGCGGTTGCCGACAATCTGACTTCCGCCTTGCTGGTGGGCGCCGTGGTTTTGGCGGTGGGCGCGGATAACGAAAAATTCATTTCCATAGGTTTTGTCAATCTGGTGATAGCGGCCAACGCCGGTGGCGCGTTTTGCCCATTCGGCGACATTACTACCCTGATGGTTTGGCAGGCAGGCTATGCGGAATTTTTTGATTTCTTCAAATTGTTTATTCCTTCAATTGTGAACTACGCGGTGCCGGCTTTCTTCATGTGGCAAGCAGTGCCGGACGAACAACCCGTGGCAACCGACGAAGCCGCGGTCGAAATGAAGCCCGGTGCATTGATCATTTGCGGCTTGTTCGGCTTGACTATCGTGTCCGCGGTTAGTTTTAAGCAATTTTTGCATTTGCCGCCTTTCATGGGCATGATGTTGGGCTTGTCTGTACTGATGTTGTATGGCCATGCGCTGCACGTGCGTTATAGCGTCGAAGGCGGCGACGGCTTCGATATTTTCAACAAGGTTAAAAATGCCGAGTGGGATACGCTGTTGTTCTTCTTCGGCGTGGTTTTCGCGGTCGGCGGTTTGGGCTATATCGGCTACCTGGAATTAATGTCCGTCGGCATGTATGACGGTTTGGGCGCGACAACCGCCAATATTCTGGTCGGCATCATTTCCGCGATTGTCGACAATATCCCGGTAATGTTTGCGGTATTGAACATGGGCGTCGATATGGATCTTTATCAATGGTTGCTGGTAACCCTGACCGCGGGTGTCGGCGGCTCGATGCTGTCAATCGGTTCAGCTGCTGGCGTGGCCTTGATGGGGCAATCCAACCATAAGTACACCTTTTTCAGTCATTTGAAATGGACGCCGGTGATTGCGGGCGGCTACATAGCCAGCATCGTCACGCATTATCTGATCAACGGATAAAGCGGTTTTTGGCAGTCCTACCGTTCAACAGAGAAAGCCCTTGGCAATGAACCCGCAAGGTTGGCGCCAGGCTTTCTCCGTTTATACCCAGCCGGAAGTGCTGGGTATGATCTTCTTGGGGTTTTCCGCCGGCCTTCCCTTCATCCTGGTTTCTTCGACCTTGTCCGCATGGTTGGCGGATGAGCAGGTCAGTCTTGCCGTTATCGGCTATTTCAGTCTGGTAGGCGTCGCTTATTCAATCAAGGTGTTTTGGGCGCCGGTCATAGACCGTTTGCCGCTTCCGCTGTTAACCAGGGTTTTCGGCAAAAGGCGCGGCTGGATGATACTTTCTCAAGTAGGCATTGCGGCCGGCTTGTGGGGCATGAGCTTGCTTTCGGTTGACAGTCAACTGGAGCAATTGGCTTGGTTGGCCGTTTGGGTGGCGTTTTGTTCGGCCACTCAGGACATCGTTATCGATGCCTATCGCATTGAAGTGCTTGCCGTTAAATTTCAGGGCGCCATGGCCGCCACCTATGTGTTCGGCTATAGGTTGGCGTTGCTGGCGGCGGGTGCCGGCGCCTTGTATATCGCGGAATTCGTCAATTGGCAAATTTCCTATCAGGTAATGGCCGCGCTGATGCTGGTGGGCATTGTTTCAACTCTGTTGATTTATGAGCCCAGACACGAGCTCAATCAAGCAGCGCAAGCCGTCGAACAAACACTGGAACAATCATTCAATGCGGAAAACAATACCGTATTGTTGCGTTGGTTTTTGGATGCGGTTGTCAGCCCCTTTATAGAATTCTTCCGCCGCAACGGCCGCCGAGGCTTGCTGATTTTGGCCTTGATAGCGTTGTATAAAATGAGCGATATTGCCATGGGAGTCATGGCAAACCCGTTTTACCTGGATCTGGGGTTCAGCAAAAAAGAAATCGCCGACGTAACCAAGGTGTTCGGATTCTTTATGACCATTCTGGGTACTTCGCTGGGCGGTGTTTTTGTCTTGCGTTACGGCATAATGCGGCCTCTGCTGTTCGGCGCCGTTATCGTGGCGTTGACCAATTTACTGTTTGCTGTGCTGGCCGTGGTCGAGCCTAATCTTTATTTGCTGGCCGGCGTGGTGAGCGCCGACAACCTTTGCGGCGGTATTGCCTCCGCCGTTTTCATAGCGTATCTGTCCGGGTTAACCAACACTGCCTACACGGCGACCCAATATGCTTTGTTCAGTTCGCTGATGACTTTGCCGGCAAAGTTGATCGGCGGCTTTTCCGGCCAAATAGTTTCAGAACACGGCTATGAGGGTTTTTTTATTTACGCGGCTATCATCGGCATCCCGGCCATCATTTTGGCATTTTTGGTGATGCGGATGCCTCCCGCTGGCGATGCCGTGCCTTAAAAAACTAAATCGGCGGCCCTGGGCGATGAATTTTTTATTGCGGTAATTTTTGACAGGCCTTATCATAAGCAGTTCTCTATTATGATGTAGCCCAAAACGGGTATGTGAGCAATATGAAACCAGAAATTCACCCTGAATATAAACAGATTACTGTCACTTGCGGCTGCGGTAACACCTTTCAAACCGGCTCGGTCTTGTCGCAAGATTTGCACATAGAGGTGTGTTCTTCCTGCCACCCATTTTATACCGGTAAACAGCGTGTGGTTGATACTTCCGGCCGCGTTGATAAATTCCGTAAAAAATTCGGTAAATAAGTTCAGCCGGCTGTCCCTCATAGCCGCTGGTAACAACGAGCGGCTATCAGTTATTTAACACTTCTAAAATAACGACTCCTTCAACCACTCCTCGTCAATCTCATACTCATCCTGCTGTTTAGGCTGGGAATATCGTTGCGGCGCCGTATCGGCGATAAAAAATTCCCATTGTCCATTTTTGTTGCTTGGATCGAGCAATAAGCCGTCGGCCGGATTGATGTAGGCCTGAACTATGCCTTCCGGCACGCTCAGCGGTGCTTCTGGAATGTCCCGCAAAGCGGTTTGCATAAAGTCAATCCACATAGGCAGCGCAGCTTTACCGCCAGTCTCGCCCTTGCCCAGGGATTGCGAATTATCAAAGCCTATCCATGCCGACGCGGAAACGTCCGGGGTAAAGCCGTTGAACCAAGCGTCGCGCTGGTCGTTGGTAGTGCCGGTTTTTCCAGCCAGGTCGCCCCTGCCCAATTGTTTTGCCTGGGTTGCGGTACCTCGTTCAACAACGTCCCGTAACAGACTGGTCATTAAAAAATTGATTTGTGGCGAAATGACCCGCGGAGCGGCGTTGGCTCCATTTTGCGAGTCAAGCGCACACTCCCGGCACACCGCTTTCGGATTTGCCCTGAAAAGAATGGCCCCGGAGTGATCTTCAATGCGCTCGATCAAATAGGGGTTTACCAAAAAGCCGCCATTGGCGAATACGGCATAAGCGGCCGCCATTTTGAGCGGCGGAGCATGACCGCTGCCCAAGGCCAGCGACAAGGTTGCGGGCAATTGTTCGCGGGAAAAGCCAAACCGCATGGCAGTTTCCAAAGCACTGGGTATGCCGACATCCTGAAGCAGCCGAATGGAAACCAGATTGATGGACTGACGCAAGGCGGTTCGTAACGGAATCGGCCCCAAAAATTTACGCGTATAATTTTCCGGCCGCCAGTCGTTCGCCAGCGACGGATCCGCTACAACGATGGGTGCATCATTAATAATACTGGCGACTGTAAAACCTTTTTCCAGCGCGGCGGCGTAGATAAAGGGCTTGAATCCCGAGCCGGGTTGCCGCTTGGATTGGGTGGCGCGATTGAAGCGGCTGAGATAAAAATCATAACTACCGCTCAGGGCCAATATGGCGCCGGTATTAGGATTTATGGCGGCAAAGGCGCCTTCCGCGGCGGGTATTTGACTGATAGCCCAATCTTGATCGCTCAGTTGCCGAATCCAGACCAGATCATTGGGCCTGATGGATTGCGTGCCGTTGGAACGGTTTTTAAGTACCTTCCAGGGTACATTTTCCCAAGCAATCAATATAGTGGCGCCATCAGCCACCATTACCCCTATGCCCGCCGTCGACACGCTTGTCACTACGGCTTGTCGGCAGGCGCCCAGGGATTTCAAGGTCAACAGGGATCTACCAGGTGCAAGCTTCGCATGCGGTAACCCCCGGTAGCCGTAGCGTTCGTCATATTGATGCAGCGCGCCTTGAACCGCCTTGTCCGACGCTTGCTGCAACCGGGACGGAACGGTTGTATAGACTTTCAAGCCCAAGGTATAAGCATCTTCGCCATATTGATCGACCAACTCCTGCCGTGCCATTTCGGCGATAAAAGGGGCGCTGAATTGGATAGGGCTAGGCTGGATTGCCGAGTCGTCGGGCGTATCGATGGCTTGCCGGTATTCCGCGGGCTGGATAACATTCAAGGTCAGCATGCGCCTCAAAACATAATTTCGTCTTTCCAAAGCCCTTTCCGCATTCACGATGGGATTGTAAATCGATGGCGCCTTGGGCAGTCCGGCTATCATGGCTTGTTGGTAAAGTTTAAGTTCATCCAGATTTCTGCCGTAATAAGCCTGGGCGGCGGCGGCCAGTCCATAGGCGCGTTGCCCCATGTAAATCTTGTTCAAATAGAGTTCAAGAATCTGGTCTTTGGAGTAGCGTTGCTCGATTTGAATGGCGAGTAAAATTTCCTTCAACTTGCGCAAGTAAGTCTTTTCCTTACCAAGCAAAAAATTCCGTGCCACCTGCATGGTGATGGTGCTGCCGCCCTGAGTTTTTTTACCGGTGGTCAGCAATTGATTGGCGGCTCTTAACAAACCCTTAACGTCCACGCCGGGATGGGAGTAAAAGCGTTCGTCTTCGGCGGCGAGAAAGGCTTGAATTTGTAAGCGGGGGATTTCCTGGATCGTGACGGGAATGCGTCTTTTTTCGCCGAATTGTCCAATCAGCAAATTATCCTGGGTATAAATGCTGAGCGGCGTCTGGTATTGAACGTTTTCCAATGTACCAATGTCGGGTAGCTCCTTGCTGAGCTCGACAATGAAAAAATAACAAGCCACCAAAAAACAGACAAAAAAACTCAAAAAAGCCAAAAAAAGCCACTTGAACAGTGTTGCTAGCAAACGCTTTGGCTTGGGCTTTTTCCTTAAGGGCACGGAGTTCGGAATTTAATCGGGTTTGATGATGGCGGGCAAAATACCCGCTTTTGGGCAAGGGGACAACCGAAAGTTGGAAATTACCGTGCGCTTGGGGTGTGAAAATTATAAAACCTATCTATACTTGCTCAAAAGTTGGATTCTGCAATTTTTTTTAGAAAGATTACGGATCCTTTTAATATATTTACGTTTAATAGGTTTCATTCATGAGCTGGTTTAACAGGAATCAGTCCGCATTGCTTGGTATCGATATCAGCACGGCAGCGGTTAAATTATTGGAATTGAGTCGAACCGGCGCTCGCTTCAAGGTTGAGAGCTATGCGGTGGCGCCGCTTCCGCAGGACGCGATTATTGATAAAAACATTACCAATGTAGAACTGATAGGCAATGCCATAAGAACGGCGGTCAAACAATCCGGCAGCAAGGCCAAGCGCGCGTGCGTCGCCGTGGCCGGCTCTTCGGTGATGACCAAAATCATATCCATGCCGGCGTCGCTGAGTACCGCCGAGATGGAAGAACAGATCATGGTGGAGGCGGATCAATATATTCCTTATTCGCTGGATGAAGTAAACCTCGACTTCGATGTGCAGGGCGTATCGAAAAGCAACCCGGAAATGCTGGATGTGTTGTTGGCCGCTTCGCGGCGGGAAAATATAGAAGACCGGGTTGAGGCCTTGGCTTACGCCGGCTTAAAAGCCGCCATTGTGGATGTTGAGGCATTTGCCATGGAAAATGCCTTTACCTTGTTGGTTGACCAATTGCCCGAAAGAGTGGAACACAAAACCGTGGCGATAGCCGATATCGGCGCCACCATGACATCATTGAATATCTTGCACGAAGGCAAAACCATTTACACCCGCGAGCAGGGCTTTGGCGGAAAGCAGCTCACGGAAGAAATTCAGCGCCGCTACGGACTGTCGTATGAAGAGGCGGGGCTCGCCAAACGGCATGGCGGACTGCCGGATAACTATATTCCGGACGTGTTGGAGCCTTTCAAGAAAGCCATGCTGCAGCAGATTGCCCGATCGCTGCAATTTTTTGTCTCATCCAGCGCGAACAGAGGCGTCGATGCATTAATTTTGGCTGGCGGCTGCGCTTCGATCGCCGGCCTGGAAAAATTGGTCGAACGTGACCTGGGTATCCCTTCCTACATCGCCAATCCCTTTATCAATATGGCGCTTTCGAATCGCGTGAAGCCGCAAAGTTTAAGCAACGATACGCCAGCCATGATGATTGCTTGCGGCCTGGCGCTAAGGAGTTTCGATTAATGGCAAGAATCAACTTACTTCCCTGGCGCGAGGAGTTACGCAAGAAGCAACAGCAGGATTTTGCGGCCGGCATTGGCGCCGCCGTGGTGGCGACGATAGTGGTGCTGGGCTTGGTGTATCTGTACATCGAAGGCTTAAAAGAGCACCAGAATTTCCGCAATCAAATGCTTAAGAATGAAATCGCCGTACTGGATAAAAAAATCGCGGAAATCAAAGATATCGAGGACAAGAAAAACAAGTTGCTGACCAAGATTGATGTCATTCAAAAACTCCAGGAAAGCCGGCCCGAAATTGTGCACTTGTTCGACGAAATGGCAAAGGTTACCCCGGAAGGCATTTATTTGACCAAGTTTGTTCAGGTTGAAACCACATTGACCCTGGACGGCAAGGCCGAGTCCAACGCCCGCATTTCGGCCTATATGCGGGCGATAGACAATTCGGAATGGTTGCATAGCCCGGTATTGGGCGTCATCAAGGGCGAAGGCAAAAGCAGCGGCCAGATGAACGATTTTTCCATGACCGCGAAACAGGGCAGAAACGCAGCTGATGATCAGACGGGAGCCGCGAAATGAATCTATCGGAAGTGAATTGGGATATCAATGCGGCGGGGGGCTGGCCCACCCCGATAAAAATTGCCGCCGGTTGCATCGTATCCTTGCTGGTAATTATCGCCGATGTTTATTACGTCAGTATTCCTCAGCTCGATGAGCTAGAGGTGCTGGAAAAAGAAGAAGAAAGTCTTAAAAGTTCCTTTGAAAACAAGCAGAAAAAAGCCATCAATTTGCAGGACTATCGGGAGCAGTTGGAACAAATAGAATCCTCCCTGGGCGATATGCTGAAACAGATGCCCACCAAAGCGGAAGTCGCCAATTTGTTGGTGGATATTTCCCAAACCGGTTTGGCCAGCGGCCTGGAGTTTAAGCTGTTCCAGCCCAGCGGAGAGGTACGCAAGGAGTTTTATTCGGAATTGCCCATCAATATACAGGTAGTGGGTAAATACGAAGAGCTTGGGTTATTTGTCAGCGGATTGGCATCCTTACCCAGAATTGTCACCGTACACAATGTGAATATCACGCCGTTTGCCAAGGACGATAAGGATAAAAAAGGCGCCATGCTCATGTCGGCTGTTATCAAGACCTACAATGAAGGCGATCCCAATGTTGCGGCGCCGACAAAGGCCAAAAAACGAGGGGGTAAATGATGTTGGCAACACAGTCGTTAACTCCAAAACGCCCGTTCAGTCTGATCCTTGTGGTTTTGTCCGGATTGATGACAGCATGTGGCGGTGACGATGTGAGTGATTTGACCAAATTTATAAACGAGGTCAAGGCCAGACCCAAGGAAACCATAGCGCCATTGCCGGAAAAAAAGATAGTCGAAAGTTTTGTATTCAAACCCGAGGGTTTGCGAGACCCATTTCGACCCGCAGAAAAAAGCACGGACAGCGGGGGGCTGGACCTTTCGGGAGTCAGCGGCATTCGGCCGGATACCGACCGCCGGAAGGAAGAACTGGAGGCTTTTTCGCTCGACACATTGAGGATGATGGGAACCCTGAAATCGGAACGCGGCCTGTGGGGTTTAATAAAAGCCAAGGACGGGACAATACATAGCGTTCAGGTGGGTAATCATATGGGTCAAAATTACGGCAAGATTATCCGTATCCTCGAAGACAAAATCGAATTAATGGAAATCGTGCCCGATAAACCGGGAACTTGGCGCGAACAACAAGCAACATTAGCGTTGACTGAGTAATTAAGGTTACAGACATGAGTACTAAGCAGAATATGATGATGGGGAATTTACACAGCCGACTTGCTCGTCAATGGCTATTAATGCTGACTTTGACGCTATGGATTTTTTCGGTTTCAGCCGAAGAAATGACGATCAACAATTTGGAGTTTTCCAGTTTGGCGGGTAATCAGCTGCAAATCCAGCTGGAACTGAGCGGTAATGCCTTCGAGCCGAAAATATTTCAAACCGATAATCCCTCAAGATTGGCATTGGACTTTGAAGGCGTCAAAAGCAATCTGGCCAAAAAAAGCTTTCCCATTAATCAAGGCGCGGCTAATACGGTATATGTGGTGGAGGCATCGGGCCGCACACGCATCGTAATCAACCTGACGGAAAAAGTGCCTTATGAAACCAAAATCGACGGCAACAAATATTACATCATGCTGAAATCGGCCGGATCTCTGGCCACGGTCAACAAAATCGTCCAAACCAGCGCCGCCAAGCAAACCGCCCTCAGCCGCTTTCTGCCCGAGCAATCCATCAAAAGCATAGACTTTCGACGCGGACCCAACGGTGAAGGTCGTTTGTTGTTGGGACTTAGCACTCCCAATACCGTGGTCGATGCCAAGCAGACCGGAGGGAAAGTGGTGTTGAACTTTTTAAACACCAAAATTCCCGAGTCACTGATCAAAAGTTACGACGTGGCGGACTTCGCCACCCCCGTGCAAAAAATCGAAGCCATGCCGCGCGGCGAGGGAGTCGCAATTACCATCACGCCCAACAACCCCAACTACGATTATTCGTCTTATCAGGCCGATAATTTATTGACGGTGGAATTCAGGCCGATGACGCCGGCGGAAAAAGAAGCGCAAATGCGGGAAAAAACGCCTTATATCGGCAGTAAATTATCCTTGAATTTTCAGGAAATTGATGTCAAAGCGGTTTTGATGATCCTGGCCGATCACGTCAAAACCGAAGAGGGAAAGGAAATCAATATTATCACCACCGATTCCGTATCGGGCTCCATTGCCTTGCATGTCAACGACGTGCCATGGGATCAGGTTTTGGATGTGGTCATGAAACTGCGCGGTTTGTCCAAGCGAGAAAACGGTAACGTGATTTTGGTTGGGCCTACCGAAGAAATTAAGGTTTTGGAAGAAAAGGAGTTGGAAGCCAGAAGAGTGCAAGAAGAGCTCGAGCCTTTAAAAACTGAAAATATCCAAATCAACTACGCCAAGGCGGAAAATATTTGCGCGATTTTGCTCGGACGCAGTGTTTCCGCCACCGCGGCCAATGCAAGCGGCGGCAGGAGTACAGGCGGCGCTGGAGGGGCTGGAGGGGGTGGAGGGGTCTGTGGCGCGACGGGAGCCGGTGCCGGTGGAGGCGCGCAAGTGCAAACCGGCGGTACCGGCGGTACCGCGGGCACGGTGGCGAATATGCGCATACTCTCGCCCCGCGGTTCCGTGATCGCCGACGGCAGAACGAACATCTTGATCGTCAAGGATACCGCCACTCAACTGGAAGAAATTCACAAGATGATTGCCAAACTGGATATTCCGGTCAGGCAAGTGATGATAGAAGCCCGCATTGTGATTGCAAATACCGGCTTCGCCAGAGACCTGGGTATGCGATTTGGTGTCGGCACCGTTCGCAGCAGCAGTACGGCGGACGTGGGCGCGTTGGCCGATCTGGGCTATACCCTGGCCGCCGCCAGTCCACCGGGCGCCTTGGCCATGACGCTGGCCAGCGGCGCGAATTATCTGTTGAGCCTGGAAATCGATGCCTTGCAAAATGAACGCAAGGGCGAACAGCTGGCAAACCCCAGGGTACTGACCTCGGACCGGCAACTTGCCCATATCGAACAGGGTCAGCAAATTCCATTTACGGCCGCGTCGGCCAATCAGGGCACCAATACCGAATTCATTGATGCGACCCTGGTGATGGACGTCACCCCGCAAATCACACCATCGGGCAGTATCATCATGGAAATCGAAGTCAGCAAGGACGCTCCCGGCTTGCCGGTTCCGCAAGCCCAAGGCGGTACCGCACTGGCTATCGAAAAGAAAAACGTCCACACCCGGGTACAGGTGGAAGACGGCGAAACCGTGGTGTTGGGCGGAGTCTACGAATCCAATGTCAATGACACAAAGCGTTCCGTGCCATGGTTTGGAGACATCCCCGGCTTCGGTTGGTTGTTTACGCCCAATAAAAATATGGAAGATACCAAAAGCGAATTGTTGATTTTTGTAACGCCAAAAATCGTGAAAAATAAAATTCAGCAGCCGTAATTTCGGCCAATACCCGTGCCACCTTCCGCCCACCCAACCAAGGCGGCATGGTGGCACACTAATTCCATGTTCGCCGCCTCCAACTTATAAAGCGAGTCGGAAGTTGAGCCTGACGCCTGTGCCAATTGGAGCCGTGAAGTTCAAGACTGAAATTGTCCTTGTCTTGCGGGATTAGCCGTATTTATTTGAATTTGCCGGAAACATCGAATACAACCCTTTCCGAATCCAATCAGGCCCAAAATAGGCCGCAACACATTCCTGTCGATTAAGGCCGAAAGCGCTTGGTATAAGGTCTGTCGCTAGCCGCGCGCTATGCCGAGGGTTTCGGACAATTTCCTCGGCCAGCCCCAGTACAACGCATGGATAGGCAAACACCCTCCAGGCAATGCCTAAACAGACGACGGAGTTTGAAAGCTGGACTGCCATGCTGTAACCTACGGCCAAACCAAGGGGGGCGCCTATGTTGCAGGGTATTGATGCTGTCAGCCATTCGAATCATACCGAGCGCTTTGCCCGAGCGGTGCTCGGTGCGTTGTCCGGACATTTTTGCGTGCTGGACGCGGCCGGCAATATCTTGCAGATCAACAAGCCTTGGCTGGATTTCGAACGGCAACACAGCGTCGGCCGAGCTGAATTCCAAATCGAAACCGGTCAAAACTATCTCGAACTGTTGGAAGCCGGTCATGCCGTCGCCAGAGGCGGCATGGCTTTTGCAAACGGCATACGCACGGTATTAAACGGCGCCGGCAGTCAATTTGTAATGGAATACTCTCTTCCCTCGCCATCCGGGCAGTTGTGGTTTAGCGGTAAAGTCATGCCGTTTCCAGACCAGGAACTGGGCAGCGTCATCATCATCCACGAGAATATTTCCGCGCATAAACAGCTCGAGGATAGACTTAGACATGCCGTGGAGTCGGCTCCGACAGCCTTTGTAATGGTAAACGCCTCGGGAACAATGCTGATGGTGAATGCCCAAGCAGAACATTCATTCGGGTACAGCCGCGAGGAAATGCTCGGAAAAACCGTGGAAATGTTGGTGCCGGAACGCTTTAGGGATGCGCATATCGGTTTTCGCCAAGCTTATTTGGTTAAGCCGGAGTCCCGGCCCATGGGCGCGGGGCGGGATCTCTACGGACGCCGCAAGGACGGCAGTGAATTCCCGGTGGAGATCGGCCTCGGGCTGATAGAAAACCATGCGGAAACCCTGGTGCTCAGTTCGATTGTCGATATCACCGCCCGGAAGCGCATGGAGCGCCGGTTCCGTCAAGCCGTGGAGTCGGCGCCGAATGCCATCGTCATGATCAACGAGTCAGGCCGGATTGTCATGGTCAATGCTCAAACCGAGTTGTCATTCGGCTACCAGCGCAACGAGTTGATTGGTCGGGAAGTAGAATTGCTGGTGCCGGAACGCTTCCGATCTGCCCATATCGCCTTCCGCCAAGCCTATCTGGCCGCACCGGTCTCGCGCCCCATGGGCGCCGGACGCGATCTTTACGGACTGCGCAAGGACGGTAGCGAATTTCCGGTGGAAATCGGTCTGGGCCTGATAGACGATGAAAACGGCAACATCGTGCTCAGCTCCATTGTCGATATCACAGAACGCAAGAACGCCAACGATAAATTGAGGCAAGCGCTCAACGAAAAGGAAATGTTGCTTAAGGAAGTTTACCATCGGGTAAAGAACAACCTGCAGGTGGTATCCAGCCTGATCAATCTGCAAGCCGGCAGCGTCAATAATCAAAATACGGCTGACCTGTTAAAACAAAGCGCCGACCGCATCAAAGCCATGGCCTTGTTGCATGAAAAACTTTACCAGTCCAAGGATCTGGCCAGAATTGATTTCAACGAATACATTCGCAGTTTGGTCAATCATTTGCTGTACGGTTACGGCACGCATGCCGGAAATGTCCTGATTAGCCTGCGGATAGACAACGTATTTCTGGATATGGACACCGCGATTCCTTGCGGACTCATCATCAACGAATTGGTATCAAATGCCTTGAAATATGCGTTTCCGGACGACAAGACAGGGGAAATCCGTATCGGCTTCATTCGAAGCGAAGCCGAGTTTGAACTGACAATCAGCGATAACGGTGTTGGCCTCCCGCCGGAACTGGATTTCAAAAACACCAGCTCGCTGGGGCTGCAATTGGTCGACACCCTGACCAAGCAGTTGCTGGGGCAAATGAGCCTGGACAGGACCGACGGCACCAGTTTTACCCTGCGCTTTGCCGAACTTTCCTGAACAGGAGTAACCCGCCATGCTAAGCAATAAAATCATGATAGTCGAAGACGAAGGCATCATCGCTATGGATATCCGTAAACAATTGACGGATTTCGGCTATGAAGTGGTGGCGACCGCATTTTCCGGTGGACAAGCCATTTCCCTGGCCCACGAACACAAGCCGGATTTGGTCATGATGGATATCGTGCTCAAGGGCGACATGGACGGAATCAGTGCCGCGCGGGCAATTAGCAATACGCTACACATTCCGGTGATATTCCTGACGGCCTACAGCGATCCCAACACCTTAAGACGCGCAAAAGCCACGGGCGCCTACGGTTACTTGATCAAACCGTTTCGTCCCGACGAACTGCATGCTTCCATAGAAGTGGCGCTGTATAAACACCAGTTGGAACGCAAGCTTAAGGAAAGCGAACAGTGGTTCGGCAAGACACTGCATTGCATCAGCGACGCCGTGATCGCCACGGATGAACGGGGCCGGATTCGCTTCATGAATCCGGCCGCCGAGACGGCCACGGAACACACACTGGAACAAGTCAGAGGCGCATCCATAGGCGATGTCATCACGCTGCGGAGAGAAGCGGATCGCGCGATCATCGAAAACCCAGTGCTTATATCCCTGAAAAACCTGGAAGTCACCCATTTGAATTGCGCCACGCTGCTGGTGAATCAATCCGGCGTTCAGTTTCCGGTTGACGACGGTGCTGCCCCTATTTTGGACGATGACGGCAGTTTGCTGGGGGCGGTAATGGTATTTCGCGACATCAGCGCCCGCAGGGAAATGGAACAACAACTGCGCGAGAGCGAGGAGCGTTTCCACAGCGCATTCGAGCTGGCCGCCATCGGCATGGCATTGGTGGCCCTGAACGGCGACTTCCTGCAAGTCAACCAAGCGCTATGCGAAATATTCGGCTATGCGAACCATGAACTGCTGAACGCCAATTTACAAATGCTGACCCACGGCGATCAGCAAAATCATGAACTGGACCGGCATATGAAGCAATTGTTGGCGGACCAAATCCCGACCTTTCAAATCGAGGTGGAATGTTTTCACAAAACCGTCGGTAAAATGGTCTGGATCATGCTGAGCGCCTCCCTGGTACGCGACCCGGATGGCGAACCGCAGTATTTCATCATTCAAGTCCAGAATATTACCAATCGCAAATACGCCGAACAGCAATTGATTTACTTGGCCAACCACGACCCCTTGACCGGCTTGTTGAACCGCGACCAGTTTCATAGCAGCCTGACACAGGCCGTGTCCTCGGTAAATCGGCATGACACCAAACTGGCTCTGCTATATCTGGATCTGGATCGCTTCAAATTGATCAACGACACCTTGGGGCACAGGTTGGGTGATTTATTGCTGCAGGCCGTCAGCGAGCGTTTGAGGAGTTCGGTTCGTCGCCACGATTTGCTGGCCCGCTTGGGCGCGACGAATTCGTAGTGCTGCTGACCGATATCGCGCATGCCGACGATGCCGGCAGGATCGCGGAAAAGACTATAGACATTCTGACCCAGCCCTTCACGCTGGAAGGTAACGATATTGTAATCACGGCCAGCATCGGTATCAGCGTTTACCCCAACGACGGCAAGGACAGCCATACGCTGTTGATGAACGCCGACAGCGCCATGTATCTGGCCAAGGAACGCGGCAAAAACAACTATCAGTTTTATACGTTGGCGATGACAGAACGCTCGCTGGAGCGCATGACCATAGAACGGGGTTTGCGACACGCCCTGGCCCACGACGAACTGAGGCTGCACTACCAACCTCAGATCGATAGCGGTAGCGGTCGGGTGGTTGGAGTCGAGGCCCTGGTACGTTGGCAGCATCCGGAGTGGGGCCTGGTATATCCGGACCGTTTCATCTCCGTGGCGGAGGAAACCGGACTCATCGTGCCTATTGGCGCTTGGGTGCTGCGTACTGCCTGTCAGCAGGCAAAAGCCTGGCTGGAAACCCATGGCCCGTTCAATTGCGTGGCGGTCAACGTCTCTCCACGCCAATTTATGGAAACCAACCTGTTGCAAACCATAAATCAAACCCTGGCCGAAACCGGTTTGCCACCTGGAGCGCTGGAACTGGAAATCACCGAGTCGGCGGTCATGCAGGATCCGGAGAACACCCTGCAGGTGTTGCATCAGTTACAACAACTGGGCGTGCGGCTGAGCATAGACGATTTCGGCACCGGCTATTCCAGTTTGACCTATTTACGCCGCTTTCCGGTGCAGAGCGTTAAGATAGACCGTTCCTTTGTCATCGACCTGCCCGACGATGAAGGCAGCAAGACCCTGGTGAGGGCGATCATTGCGCTGGCACACGAACTTAAGCTGTTTGTGGTTGCCGAAGGGGTGGAAACCGCGGCGCAATTGTCATTTTTAAAAAGCCAGCAATGCGATTCGCTGCAAGGTTATATGTTTAGCAAACCCGTGGATGCGGAACTACTTAAGCCCGGCTTGATGAGCGCGGAATTCGACACCAGCGCGTCTAATCAGCCGATATAAACTTATCCCTCCGGAAAGCATATCCGACGAAGCAATCCAATTCCGTAATGGCTGAACGCCAAATCGCAAGGAATGCATGGTCTGAGTTACCGTTCGGAAAGTAACCACGGCGGGGCGCGGTTAACTTGTCTCCTGGCGGAAAAATGATCGCCCCGAGTTTCCGTGCTTTTCGGTTTAGATAATCCCGAATTCGACGACGGGAGTTATCCAATAATAAATGTTCTTGCTGGAAAACTGGCTTTTAATATTATCCAATACTTCGCTGATTACCAGCTTGGTGGCAAAAAACTGAAAGCGGCGGGATTTTCTTTCCGGCCCTTCCAGCTCGGTCATAAAGCGGGTTATACGATGGTCCGGGGAGTCTAACTCGCCCAGTGAGTCGGTATGCTCGAATTCGAATCCCACCAAACATTCCGCCAAGGCCATTTCAATCTCGGCCGGCACGATAAAGGTCACTTGAAATTGCTGGTGATGCATGGCGTTACAAAACTCGTCTTGAGAGCTGAATTGATCGGAGACGTTTTTTATCACTTCTAAATTCTTACCCCGGCGCCGGTCGCCGTGGCGTTTTTCTAGATACATGGTGTCATCGACAGGGGCTTGCTGCTGGCGGGGGTCGTTATCCCAACTGCGATGATGGTAGGGCCTGACCAGCACATAGCGGCCATTCAAACGCCGGTTTTTCAGGCCGTTGACCGCACGCTTGACCGACCATTCCGAATCCAAGGTCACCAGACCGTGATATTCAATCGTATCGTGCCGCTTATCCCGCAAGGCCAAAATCTCGATATTGAGTATCTGCCCGGCCTTTTTTAAAAAACCGCTTTTCAATACGGGGCTGATGAATTCGGATATTTCAACATGCTGGGTGTTGGCGGGAATTCGTCTCAAAAAAATATTCATATCGGATGTTGGCATAAACTCAATCCACCGTTAATTATTGGCTAAAATCACGGCACCTGAAAAAGCTTAGCATCCAAAATTAAAATCTGCTTAAGATTTGTTTAAATTTCACCGTGTTCCAGTACCGGCACCACCCAATAGTGCAGACCGGCACCGGCAAAACAGGCTTTTATTTTGGTTAAAAACGCCGACACATCATCCTTATCAATATACATCTGAAAACGGATTTTGCGCTGCCGGCCACTGACCTGCTCCGCAATCGACAAATCCTGGTTGCGGTGATCGTGCGCATTGACCGGAAAACTGGAAAAACCCTGCGCCGTTTCAAATGTCAACAAACAGTCGACCACGGCTTCCTCCAGGGCGGGTGGTACATTGATGGTAATCAGATAAGTGTCGTGCGTCATGCGGCTTGCTCCTGGTCTTGCCCGAATAATTGATACAGAATGGGTAACAGAATGAGCGTCAAAAAAGTCGACGAAACCAGGCCGCCGGTTACCACGATTGCCAGCGGCCGCTGAATTTCCGAACCGGGACCGCTGGCGAACAGTAACGGAATCAAGCCGAAGGCGGCAATGCTGGCGGTCATCAATACCGGCCGCAAGCGGCGCGCCGAACCGACGATGACCGCCCTGGATACCGCCATGCCGCCGGCGCAGAGCTGATTGAAATAGCTCACCATCACCACGCCGTTCAATACCGCGATGCCCAGCAGTGCGATAAAACCGACCGAGGCCGGCACCGACAAGTATTCGCCGGAGGCCCACAAGGCAAAGACTCCGCCTATCATGGCCATGGGTATGTTGGCCAGCACCAATATCGCCTGGCGGACGGAACCGAAGGTGGTAAACAGCAGCAAAAATATTAGCCCCAACGACACCGGAATCACCAGCGACAAGCGGGCCGCCGCGCGCTGCTGGTTTTCGAACTGGCCGCCGAATTCGACCCGATAACCGGCCGGCAGCTGGACTTTTTCGGCCACCAGTTTGCGCGCTTCGTCGACGAAACCGACCAAATCGCGCCCCTCCACATTGCTGCGTACCACGACGAATCGCTGACCTTTTTCCCGGCCTATGGACACCACGCCCTCGACCTGCTGAATCTTGGCCAGAGCCGTGATGGGTACATGGTCGCCGTCCGGCAAGGTGATTTGCAAATTGGCAAAATTGGCGGTGTTGCTGTCTCCCCGCAATAGTAACGGCGTACGTTTGATGCCTTCCTGCACGATGCCCAGTTGGGTGCCTTCGATCTGGGCTCGCAACATGTTTTCGATGCTGTCCGCATCCAGACCGAAACGGCCGGCCGCCTGTCTGTCTATGCTCAATTGCAAAAATTGCATGCCCTCGTTTTTACGCATGAATACGTCGCTGGCGCCATCGATGGTACGCAATAGCGCTTCAATTTCCTCGCCCTTGCGGTTCAATACCTCCAGGTCGGGCCCGAACAATTTGATCGCCACGTCGCCGCGGGTGCCGGTCAACATTTCCGATACCCGCATTTCTATCGGTTGAGTAAACCCGAACGCGATGCCGGGGGTATGCGGCATGATGTGGCGGATGGACTCGATCAGGGCTTCCTTATTGGCCACGCGCCATTCATTTCTGGGCTTGAGCACCAAAAAGGTATCGGTTTCGTTCAGGCCCATGGGGTCCAGGCCCAACTCATCGGTACCCACCCGCGACACCACGGTTTCAACTTCCGGAATGTGTTCGAGGATATTTTTTTGCACCCGCATGTCCAGCTTGACCGAGTCCTGCAAGGTAATCGAGGGCAATTTCTCCAATTGAACGATGATGTCGCCTTCGTCCATGGTTGGCATGAAGGTGCTGCCGATTTGGCTGAACACCAAAACCGTTAACGCCAGCAAGCCACCGGCCGTGAGAAAAATTTTTTTACTGTTGTCCATGCACCAAACCAGCAAGGGTTCGTACAGTCGTTGCAACTGCCTGGGCAGCCAGGGCTCTTCGTGGGATACCCGGGTGAGCAGATACGAAGCCAGCACCGGGATCACGGTCAGGGACAATATCAACGATCCGCTCAGGGCAAATACGATGGTCATGGCGACCGGACCGAACAGCTTGCCTTCCAGTCCTTGCAGGGTCAGCAGGGGCAAAAAAACGATGACGATGATCAAAATGCCCGAAGTAACCGGTGCCGCCACTTCGCGGGTGGCGCGGTAAATCATGTGCAAGCGCGGCAGGCGTTCGGCTTTTTGATGATCGGCCAGCTGGGTGATGATATTTTCCACAACCACCACCGCGCCATCCACCAGCATGCCTATGGCTATCGCCAATCCGCCCAGACTCATCAAATTGGCCGACATGCCGAATGCCTTCATCATGATGAAGGTAAACAATGCCGCCATCGGCAGAGCCAGTGCCACTGTCAACGCGGCGCGCAAATCGCCGAGAAACAGAATCAGCAACACCACCACCAGCACGATGGCCTCCAGCAGGGCCTGGGTGACGGTATGCACCGCCTTGCCGACCAGAACGCCCCGGTTGTAGAACACATTGATTTTGACGCCCTCCGGCAAGCTGGCCTTCATCTCTTCCAACTTGGCCTCGATAAGCTCGACGGTTTGCCGAGCATTGGCACCGCGTAAACTCAATATGACGGCCGTAACTGCTTCGCTCAAACCGTCCTTGCTGACCGCACCGTAGCGCGTCAGTGAACCGATACGCACCTCGGCCACATCGTCCACCCGAATCGGCTGACCGTCTTTTTGTGCGATGACGATGGCCCGGACATCCTGTTCGTTTTTTATCCGCCCTTCGGCGCGCACGATCAACGCTTCCTCGCCCTCGGTCAAGCGGCCGGCGCCGTCGTTGCGGTTGTTTGCCCGCAGCGCGGCGGTCAACCGAGCCATGTCGATATTGCGCGCAGCCATGCGCAGGTTGTCGGGCACCACTTCAAAGCTGCGTACCAGTCCGCCCAGGGGATTGACGTCGGCGACGCCGGGTACGGTGCGCAGAGCCGGTCTCAGTACCCAATCCAGCAGAGAGCGGCGCTCCATCAGACTCAAATCGCCGCCTTCAATGGCAAACATAAACATCTCGCCCAGTGGCGTGGTCATCGGCGCGATACCGCCCTGCACGCCTTCGGGCAAATTACCCCAAATGCCGTTCAAGCGCTCGGCCACCTGTTGCCTGGCCCAATAAATATCGGTGCCTTCCTCGAAATCCAGGGTGATGTCGGTAATGGCATATTTGGCTAAGGAGCGCAGCATGGTTTGGTGCGGAATACCCAATAATTCCACCTCGATGGGCGCGGTGATGCGGGTTTCCACTTCCTCCGGTGTCATGCCGTTGGCTTTGACGATGATTTTGACCTGGGTTGGCGAGACTTCAGGAAAAGCGTCGATAGGGAGATCTTTGAAGGCGGAATAACCGCTGCCCGCCAGTAAAACCACCAAAAGGCACATCATCAGGCGTTGCGACAACGCAAAACGAATCAAGGCGGCCATCATTCATCTCCGCCCATGCCTAACCAATTGGCCTTTAACGCCACCGCGCCGCGCACGGCAATCCGCTCCTGTCCCGTCAGGGGGGCGCTGATTAACGCTTCGCCATCCTGCCGGCCCACGACATCGACTTCGATGACGGCAAAACCGTCCGTATTTCGCACAAAAAGGTAGGATTTGCCGCCGTTTTGGGCAATGGCGGCATTGGGCACTTTAAACCCGGCTTGCCGGCCGGCTTGTTGGATTTGTACGTTGAGTGTTTGCCCCACGCGCAAGCTATCCGCGCCGCCTTGCACAACCGCGCGAACCTGCATGGTTTGGTTTTCCCGATTTACGCTTTGTCCCAACAGGGTGATTTTGGCTCGCACCCGGCCGTTTTCGTCCTCCACCCAATCGCCGATATGCACGCTAGCCATGCGTTCCGATGGAATATTGATTTCCAGCCAAAGCTCCGACAAGTCTCCTATCCGGTAGACAGGCGCCTGTATGTCCAGGCGCGAACCCAAGGTTGCCATGCGCTCCAAAACCACACCGCTGATAGGTGCCCGCAAGTTCAACAGGCTGTCGAGCTTGTGGCTTTTCTCTAAAACGCCGATGTCCGAAGAACTCATGCCCGCCATCAATAACAGCTGTCTGGCTTCATCCGCCTGCGCCGCTTTGCTGCCATACATGGCCTGGGTTTCCTGCCAACGCCTTTCGGCTATGACGCCTTCAGCCAGCAAGGTTTTGTCCCGCCGCCGTTCCAGGCTTGCCAAGTGCAAATTGCCGCGCGCCGTCAGATATTGCTGTTGCAAGGCCACCAAGCCGGGGCTATGCATTTGCGCCAAAATCTGGCCTTTTTCCACTTTATCGCCCAGGTTAGCTTGCAACTGGGTTAACAAACCGGGCTGCGATGCCGTCAACAGCAACTCCCGGTTGACGGGCACGGCCACCCGGGCCGGTGCATAAAATACCGACAAGTGCCGACTCGGCTGCAAGCCGCCGACTTCTATGGCCAGATTATCGATTTGTTCCGCGCTGATGCGGATACTCATGTCCTCGGCGGCGGCCCCGGCCGCACATGCGCAGCCCATCAACACGCTGAATACGATTGACCTCATGGCATGACTCCGACGGCTTGATTATATAAGGCGATGTTACGTTGCAATTTGACTTCCTGTTCCCTGGCGTTACGCACCGCTTCCAGACTGCGGGCCTGTACCTTCAGCAAATCCAGTAAATTGATTTCCCCGGCTTCGAAGCTGGTTTGCATCATCTTCAGATGCTGTTCGGCGATATCCTTCAATTGTCTCGCAATCGCCAGTTCTGCCCGGTTGACTTCTAAGGCATGCTCTGCTTCGTGCAGGCCTTTTTCCAACTGCCGGGTCAAATGCTCCCGCTGCGCCAGAACGTGATTGAGTTCCAGATTGGCGGCGGCAATTTCCGGTGCGTCGTAGGTGCCGTGGCCAAACGGAATCAAAACCCCGATATTAGCGCTTTGCATGTCTTCCGCCCCGCGCTGACCGCGGCTGGTTTTTGCGCCTATGATTACCTTGGGTTGATTGATTGAATCGGTAGTCTTCGCCCACTCGACCGAAGCTTGCTGTTTGGCCACCAAGGCATTGATGGCGGCCAAAAACGGATGGTCCGGCTGGATGGCTTGCAGCCCGCTTTGCTGTTCCAGATAATTAGCCGGTAAACGGGTGGTTTGAGTCAGGCTGGCGTAGCTCTTGCGGCTATGCATGACTTCGGCTTCGGCTTGGGTAAGTAATGTCTTGTTCTGCAAATGTTCGCTTTCGGCCAGCAGCAAATCCGCACGCGGCAAATCGCCCAATTCCACCCGCCGCCCGACTTTACCTAACAACTGGGAGGAAATATCCAGACCGATCTGCGCCTGCTGCAGGCGGTTTTCCGCCAGCGCCATATCCCACAAAGCTTCCCGCAATAATTTGGCTACTTCCAGGCGTACTGCCACGGAATGCTTGCCGGCCGCTTGCTGGGATTCGTGAGCCACCTGTTGTGCCGCATCGCGCTGCCCCCAGAGCCAAACGGTAAATTCCAGATTGGCCGATGCTTCGCGGGAGCCGTTATCGTTGGCTATCCTGTCGTCGGCATAATCCAGCGCCAACGCCGTGGAGCCGGCCAACCAGCTGTCGCCTCGGGTTTGCCAAGCCTCGGCTTGTTGCATCAGAGCCTCGTTGATCAGCCGGTCCGGGTATTTTTGTAGGGTTTCTTCCAGCAACTGAGGCAGAGTCAGGACGGGATCGACTTCCACCGGATCGAGATGCTCGACCAATAATTTTTGGCCGTCGGCCATGTTGGGCTCGAGCGGATTGGCCATGGGGATACGCAACCGATCGTCCGCCCGGCACGGTAAAACCGCCAGCCAAGTCAACGCCAGACAAATTTTAATATGACCGGATACCGTCATATTGAACTCCAATACAATGAAACAGATAGGTGGGACCGGTAGACGGCCCGATAAAGAGGCGGTATCCGGCGGATACCCGGAAGAATTAGGTGGGAGGTGCGCGGCTTAGGTGTTGATTACGCGAGGGGGCGGCGAGATGAGCGGCATCGTGAGGTGAAAAGTTGATCACCCGCAGCAGTGGCTGGACCACCGGCCCCAGGCCGTCACCGTCCGGGTGGTAATATGCCATCGTCTCATCGGTGGACGTTTGTGATTTCAACGCCGATCCCAGTTTTACAATGGCCGAATCCATGCAAGCGACATGCTCGAGCGTTGCCTGGACAAACGAGTCGGTATGATGCAAATGCAGATTTTCAAACTCATGCAGGTGCAAGCCCATAACCGGCGCGGATTGCCCAATGTGCGCATGTACCAACGGCGCCGCAAATTGCAGAGCTATCAGTATCAGAACTAAAAATTGACGCATCAATGCAACCATTGGCGAATTCGGGATGTCTTGGTCTTGGTTTGGGTTTAAATAAACGGCGGTATTGTAGTGATAAGCGTGAGAGGCTATTCTACTTGAAATTGCTGTTAGTGCCCTAACTAATCGTTTTACGTTTTCTTCACCGGACAACAGACACCATGAACAGAAAAATCCGAATTTTGGCTATCACTTTCATCAGCTTGACTTTGCTGATGACAGGCATTCAGGAAGCGCAAGCCAAACGCTTGGGAGGCGGCGGTTCCTTCGGTAGCAGACCAAGCTATAGCGCGCCTTACAAACGCTCCACGGCGCCAAGCTCTGCCAGCCAACCCACCCGCTCCGCCAGCCAGCAACAGGCGGCGGCCCAAAATCAGGCGGCCCGGCAGAATTGGGCTGGTCGCGGCGGTTTGATGGGCATGCTGGGCGGCTTGGCCCTGGGCGGTCTTTTGGGCTCGCTGTTTTTTGGCGGCGCCTTTGAAAACATCAATTTTATGGACATATTGGTATTCGCGGGCATCGCGTTTCTGCTGATGCGCCTGTTTGCTTCCAAGGCCCGTCAATCTCAACCGGCGGCCGATAACGCCTACGGCAGAAGCAGTTATTCCGACCCAAGCGGCACGGGCGATTACGATAGCGCCCCGCAAGTGGGCACCCAGTCGGCCGGTTTCAATACCGACTTGTTATTCGATAAAAACGCCCCCGCAGCCGCGGCCGACGTTCATTCGGCTACCCTTGATGTGCCGACTGATTTCGATCAAGCCGCATTTTTGGCCGGCGCCGAAAGCGCGTTTCGTTATTTGCAGTCGGCTTGGGACAAGGCCGATCTCGCCGCCATCCGTGGTTTGACCACCGACAAGGTGTTTGCGGAAATTCAGGAGCAATTAAAAGCTTCCGGTGCCAACAACAAGACCGATGTATTGAAAGTAGTGCCGGAGTTGCTGGAAATACGCGAAATCGACAACGAGTTGGAAGCCGTGGTGTTGTTCGATTGCATTATGCGCGAGGATGACGGCGAAACCGAGCAGGTGCGCGAAGTTTGGCATTTCATCAAGCCGGTTGGCAGCAAGCAGACCAAGTGGTTTCTGGACGGCATCCAGCAGCTGGAAATCTAAGCGTGTCGGTCAGCGGGGATCAAATTCGCCGGCGCTACGATAGGCTGGCGCCTTGGTTCGATAGTCTGGAAGGATTTCTGGAAGGCCTGATTTTTCGCCGTTTACGCAAAAAATTGTGGGCCTTGGCCGAAGGCCGGCACATCCTGGAAGTGGGCGTGGGGACAGGCAAAAATTTTAACTTTTACCCGCCCGATGCCCGCATGACCGCGATAGACTTTAGCCCGAAAATGTTGGAGCAGGCGAAAAGAAAGCGCGCGCGTAAACAGTTGGACGTGCATTTGGATTTGATCGATGTGCAATCGCTGTGCTATGCGGACAACAGCTTCGATACCGTTGTGGCCAGCTTCGTCTTCTGTTCTGTGCCGCAACCTAGAAAAGGGCTGAAAGAAATTTATCGGGTGTTGAAACCGGGTGGTCAATTATTGTTGCTGGAACATGTGCTCAGCTCCAATAAATTCATGGCCGCCCTGATGAATCTGCTGAACCCCTTGGTGGTTCGTTTGGTGGGCGCCAACATCAACCGGCAAACCGTAAAAAATGTCCAGGCCTGCCCGTTTCGCAGCATCTTCATAGACCCAAGCAGCAGCGACATGCTTAAACTGATCAGGGCGGTCAAATAACTTTACCATCAAAGCCCCGGCGTTTATGAAACGCGGGAGCTTTGGTTTTGACGATCGAACCGATCGGATGTCCTTGGCGGCGGCATTCCGCCGGCATGGGGGAATTACTTAAGCCGAATGTAAAAAGTGTCCTCTGATAGTTTGTTGATTCGCTTTTTGAGTGACGCCATGATTTACCGGATAACTCTGAGAGTGGTTTTCGGTAACTCCGGCGTTATCTTTATCAGCGGGTAACAACAGAAACACGGCCGAAAATGCGGCCGCGGTTAATACGATATTGAAAGCTTTGATTTTTATCATTACCTGATCCCATTATTTTCATTGTTGTTTATCGCGTCAGGCTTTGTATGCGGGAGTATGCCGTTAACAAAAGCCACCTGCTGACTTAAGGCGTTAAGCGATTAACATGCCAATTCAGTTAGCCTTTACTTGCCGACTATTTGAATCCAGGATCTCGCCTTTAAAGCGGAATAGCTCCACGCCATAACTTTCTGTATTTACGGCATGATTCGAATTTGGCCGGATATATTCCGGCAACCGGCCGGCCCGCCGGAAGGCCAATTTTGGCAAACAGTCTCAAGGAAAATGACAGGGGAAAGCGTTTTAGTGGCTGTCAGGCATGACAGCACTGACATATTTGTCAGTGCTGTCAGATTGAATCCGGCCTTGACGCACCGTATTTTTAGGCAAAGACCTTTTTGAAAAATTCCGGCATAGCCAAGCTGGCGTTGTGGATATCGCTATTGTAATAAAGCGTATCGAACGATTTGCTGGCGGCATCGGCTGCGCGGAATTGGGTCAAATCCCCCTTGCCGGCCATGGTGGCACTCCACCAACCGGATGGATAAATGCATTGCGGGAAGAACAGGGTTTGAAAATTTGCAAAACCGCCGGCGCGCATTTCCTCGCGCATTTCCCGCAAAATTTTCATATGCAGCAGAGCCGATTCGCTTTGCTGCACCACGATGCCGTTCTCGCTCAATGCGCGGAAACAATCTTTATAGAAATCGGCGCAGAACAAACCTTCCGCCGGACCGACCGGATCCGTGCTGTCAACGATGATGATGTCCACGCTAGCGGGCGCGGCGTCTTTCACCCATTTGATGCCGTCTATGAATTTAAGATCGGCGCGCGGATCGTTGTTGGATTCGCACAACTCCGGGAAATAAATCTCGGCCAAGCGGGTGACGCGCTCGTCAATGTCGATTTGCACCGCTTGCTCGACGCCGGGGTGTTTCAATACCTCGCGCAAGGTACCGCAGTCGCCGCCGCCGATGATCCAGACCCGTTTCGGATTGGGATGGGTATACAGCACCGGATGGCTCATCATCTCGTGGTAGAAGAAGTTGTCGCGGGTGGATACCATGGTACAGCCGTCGATCACCATCAGATTGCCGAATTGCTCGGTCTCGTAGATTTCCAGAAACTGAAACTCGGATTGCTCCTCGTGCAGTTTACGTTTGATCTTTAATGAAAAGGCGGTGCCGGAAGGCTCCTGAGCTTCGCTGAACCATTGATCGTCGAGCATGTGAAAGTCCTAATTTAGAATCGTAAGATGTGCCATTATACTGAAAGTCCGGGGCCAAATTGTGACGGCAGCTGCTTGGGAACTTGATCGAGCGTACTTCGGGGTGTCAATCTTGAGGCGTTTGCCGGATTGGGTGCTGAGGTCTCGCTCTAAACTGCGTTGTTCGCCCTAATATATCGAGGCTGTCTTGGAAACAAGCCGCCACCCTTGTTATGCTGTTCACCACCGTTTTTAATCCACGTCTTAATCTGAATATCCATTAATTCGGTCATTGTAGCCTCCAAGGTCGGCGCACATAAAAAATCAGTATTTTTTGTTGCATGTGTTCTTATGTTTGCCCGGATATTAGGTCGCTTTTTTGGATTCAATGGCAAGCTCGCGGATATAAAAAAGCCCAGATAGTATCTGAATATATATTGACATCATAAGTAATTGAATTAAATGCAAGTCCGTTAATGTGGCTTTGCATTTGGTGCCTGCCTTGGTGCCCACTTTTTTTGAGTGTACACAGTATTTGATAAGTTCTGGTCATTTTGCCGCTTAATAAAACTTCAGTAAACAGACAACAAAAAGCCGGTGATGAAACCGGCTCTATCGTGAAATGGTTTGATGCATGGCGCTTATCGCACTTTGCCACAACCTATATCAACGTATTATAGAAACGGTTCAAACGAACCAATACGAATCACATTCTATTTGTTGGTTATTTATTCCGGTAACACATCGTCCAACCACTCCACCAGCGCCGCGCCTGGGTGTGTGTATGCGCCATAATCTGCCAGTTCTCGCTGTAACCGTGCCATCAGCTTGGGATTGATTTCAATATCCAGCCGACGAACACCACGCTGCCGGTTTTGTTCCCGCCGCTCTCGTTGATATTCTGCCGATGTTTTAAAACTCGATGCGCCCATAGTTAAGCCTTGATGTTAGTAAAAGTTAGTATTTGAAGTCAGTTCGATAAGTTGTTGATTGCTATAGCTGAAAGTGAGCTGACTCCCTATGGTTTTTATTGTGAAGCATCAGGTTTTTATGGGCATTGAACAACAACATTCCGGCATCAGCCAATAGTGCTAAAGCCTGTTGTCGTTGCTTATCGGTTGGACTCTCAGCAGCAAGCCAAGCCATCAATACATCTTCCGCCAAGTCGCTGAGGGCCTTCAATTCAGCTTCAATCATGTTTAGCACTCCATTGGCTGCAATCGTGCAAGGTATCCGCCCACCAGCAAGCGCCGAAGGGTTGAACGCCAGCACTACATGAACCCGCGCCGCCGCCATGGGTGTTAAAGCTCTGGAAATGAGAACAAGCCTTACAGGTAATGACTGCCGAATCTGGAGTTTTCTGGAGTGCATCGAAGTCATTACAGCGCCGCCACTTGTCAACGACCACGCGCCAGTCGTGAAATTGGCAAGTATCGCCGGATAAATGCCGACAGCTTGAGCATTGTATAAAGTCGGTGGTGTTGCCGATTTTAAGCTGTAAGCAATCATCCGCCTGTTGTAGCTCCCTTGCCAGAATAGCAGCATCCTTGCCGCACTCCGTCAGATACTCGTTGATTATGTCCTGATCGGTTTCGCCAATGGCATCCAGATATGCCAAGAGTTTTTGACGCTCACAAGCTGATAAGCCGGAAGTCTCGGCCTGTAGCTCTAGGATGATCTCGGCCCGGTGTGCTTTCAAAAAGTCGCGCTGATTGCTGGTTAATGCACTGGCCGGGTTGATGCTCAGCTTATCGCCCGCTAATTCAACCATAAAGCCAGCCTCACGGATTTTTAACAAGGCAGCCATTAAAAATACTCCGTATCGTTTTCAGTTTCGTTTTTCTTGGGGGAACTGGGGGAACTGGGGGAACTACCTTGTATTCCGTGGCTTGTAGCGGTTCCCCGTGTTTTTTCCTCGGGGGAACCGGGGGAACTGCTTTCGTTGTCGTCGCTTGGCTTAATCCAGTAAAGATTGAATCGCTGCCCGTTTATAACGGTTTTTTTGGTGCGCTTGCCGTGGTCACGTTCAACAATCCAGCCCGCACTTTCCAAGGCATCCAGTACCCGCTTTAGGTCGTAGCTGCCGCCGGATTCTTTTAACGCCGCACTGGCAAACAGATAAACGCGCTCGCCGTCGCGCTCTGTGTACCATCCGGCCCGTTCCAGTTTTGGCGGATGGTCGCTGGCCTTATCCGTAAAGCGTGTGTCACCATGTTTCAAAATGTAATCACGCACCGATTGCAATATCTGATTGTGTTCGGTGGCTCCCGTGCCGTGTAGAGTTTGCCATTGCTCAAACATGACTTTGCAGGCTTCCAGCGCCGCACCAGCTCTCCAAGGCAATACCCCTGCATCCGTCGCCAATTCCCCAGCCAGTGCATATAATGCAAACCTTGACGCCGCCCGTGCTGCTTGACTGTCGGTGTGCTGGAATTGCTTTTCTATATCGGCAATCTTGCCGCCAAAGTCGGAACTACCGTTCTGTTCCAGCTTGATAATGTACTCGACAAATTTAACACCCGCGTGGCCGTAGTGTTTAGCGCACTGCGTTTTAAAAAAGTCGGACATTGCCCGCCCATCATCAAAACGATGCAAATCATCAAACACGCCGTATTGACGTGCGGCCGGAATGTTCAACAGTCGCACCAGTTGCCCGGCTTTGGTTTGTTTACCACCTTCTTGCATGGCAGACGATATGGAACGCTCACCGGTAGACAATAGCGACAAGCGCCAGCGGTGAACATGCCGCGCTGAGCCGATTCTGTTGGCTCGGGTTTTGCCGGTGCCATTGCCTAAACTGTACACAATCGCCCCGACTTCCCTGGGTTCTGCCTCGCTGATTTCATCCAGGCATAGGCAAGTATCAGACAGCAGCGCCGCCGCGCCCTCTAAACCGTTACTGGTCGCTCGCCATGTGCGCTTGAAGTCTTCGCCACCCCATACGGAAGCGCCGACAATCAAGGCAGTGGTTTTGCCGGTGGAACTATCGCCTATCCAGTGAACGCCCCCGCTATCTCTGTGAACCTTTGCCAGCAATGCGCCCGATAACGACACGCAAACCGAAGTCATTAAAACCGGGTTCTTTTCGCAGTACCCCGCTATTTGCTGCCATTGCTGAAAGTCGCCGCCTACACGCGCCGCACCATCAACGGAAATGCTCTCACTCTGAAAATGAACACGCTCGCCGCCAATGATTCGATCATGCAAAACAAACGCGCCGCCCTTGGTTGTCCAGCCGGTTCTGGTGGCTGCCGTCCATACCGTTTCTGGTGTGCGCCATTGCAGATAGTCAGCTAGTTTTTGGCGATTGCGTGTATCGATCTCCACGCCTGCGGCCAACAGTTCGCCGCGTAATTCTTCACACGAACCGCGCAACAATTCCATAGGCATCGCCCAAAAGCGCCAGCGGCCCAAGGTATCGCGGAATTTCAGCAAGCGGCCAAAGTAACGCCCGTCTTCGGTATTGGTCAGCCCTTCAATGTATAGCGGTGAACAGATAAACAAGGCGTGATGTTCTGGCGGTTTATCGCCTTTGCCTTCGGTGATGTAGCAGTACCAAACGCCCGGCTTACGCTTGCCGCCAAGGTCGAACCAACTTTCCTTAATCAGGAAACAGGGCATTGATAAATCATCAAACGATAGTCGTTCAATCGTTTCTGGTAGCTCGACAACGGTTCCCCTGGTTCCCCGTGCTTTTTTTGTGGGGGAACTACTGCAAGCCTTGATTTTACTGGTGGTTCCCCGAGTTCCCCCGGTTCCCTCGTGATTTTTAATATCGGACTCGACAGCATTAACCATGCAAGCCCCCTACCATGAAAAACCAGGGGGCTAAATGATGAATAACCACTTTGATTCGATAATCGAACCAGTTAAACTTATTGGCGTTGATTGATTTTGAAGCCGCTTGGGGTTCGCCTACCCCTTGCGGCTTTTTGATTTCTGTCATCGGCTTACACCTCCGCGCTTGCATAGCTGCGGGCAGATTCCAGCTCAATAACTAACGCTTTGATTTGATCATCGGACTTGCCAGCAATACGGGCATTGATAATGGCTTGCACTTCGTTAGCGGGCCATGCAACACGTTCGCCGCCAATACTCACAGGCTTAGTGAAAAGACCTTTGCTGATTTTTCTATAGAGGGTTGATCTTGAGTCGCCGGTAACCTGCTGGACAGTTGGGCGACGATATAAGGGGTTGATGGTTGGAAATGTTACTATTCTTGATGTTTCTGTCATTTTCTAAACCTTTTGTATTGAGTAAATGGTTTAGCCATTCCGAGACCGGTTTGGCATGACTGGGAATAATAATGACTGATTTACAAGTCCATGCCTTAGAAATTTTTAAGTTTTAAAAATTGGATGATTTGAGCAAGCTCTAAAATCTGGAAACATTAGGCTTTTTGGGTTATTAAGGTCAAAATATTTATGTTAAACAAGCCCAAGACTATGTA